>NZ_JAZEXK010000002.1:0-582184 GCF_047306725.1 Microbacterium sp. OR16
ATCCCGCGGCCGCGCGCCGGGCTCTGACCGTTGCGCGGTCCCGACAATCGTCTCCGCGAAATCGTGGGAGCGCTCTTGCACGTTCTCCACAGGGTGTGGCCCGCAGACGCGTTTCGGGTGAGAATGAACGAGGACGTGTGATCGCTCACGCGTCTCTTCTCATGAGAGCGTTCCCGGGGTGGGGGGAGGACAGGCCATGGCATTGCGCGACGCGAGCAGTCCGGCGGTGGCCGATGTCGAGCTCGTGCTGCGCACCAGATCGGGGGATGCCGAGGCCTTCGGCGAGCTGTGGGGTCGCCATCACGCCTCCGGCATGGCTGTGGCCAGGGCGCTGACCTCTTCGACCGCCCCCGACGACCTCGTGCGGGAGGCGTACACCCGCATCCATCAGGCGATCCTCAAGGGCGGCGGGCCCAACGGCTCATTCCGCGCCTATCTGTTCGCGAGCATCCGCAACGCTGCAGCCTCGGGGCGCGGAGCCGACGGCTCGGCTGCGGACGAGATCGAAACCGGATCAGCCGACGAGGCGCTCGACCGCGGACTGATCGCACAGGCGTTCCGCTCGCTGCCATCGCGCTGGCAGGAGGTGCTCTGGTACACCGAGATCGAGCGGATGAAGCCGTCCGAGATCGCACCGCTGCTCGGGATGAGCGCCGGCGCCCTTTCGCAGCTGAGCTTCCGCGCCCGCGACGGCCTGCGCGAGGCCTGGTTCCAGGCACATCTGCGCAGCGTAGGACGAGGCTCCGACTGCCACTGGACGATCGAGAATCTCGGCGCGCATGGGCGCGGCAACCTCAGCGCCCGTGCCCAGCGACGCGTCGACGACCACCTCGAGACGTGCCCACGGTGCACGATCGTGGCGACCGAGGCCGACGACGTGGTCGAGCATCTGCCCGTCGTGCTGCTGCCGCTCGTGCTCGGCGCGAGCGCCGGCGGAGCGTACCTCTCCTCCATCGACGCCGGTTCCGACCCCGCGGGCGCGGCGGCATCGCAGCCGACCGCGATGCCGAGCAGCGTCGTGAGCGGCGTCATCGGCACCACCGCCGAGACGGCGTCCGGCGGCAGCGCGGCGTCAGCCGCGGCGCCCGATGGAAGAACCGGATCGATCCTCGGCATCGGGGCGGTCGTCGGAGCGGGATCGGTCGCCCTCCTGGTCGCGGGAGTCGTCGCGGCCGCAGCGGTGGTGCCGACTCTGATCTCAGGGGCCCCGTCGACATCGCGCCCGAACGCGGCGGATCCGGGCTCGTCACCGATCGCGTCCGAGGTCGAGCCCGACGAATCGATGAACACCGATCGGCCGATGGTGATCCGCGTCGAAGACGGCCGGACCCGACCTGCGCCGCGCATCCCGCCGGCTCCGGTCCCCCACGCTCCGAAGGCGCCCCGCCCCGTCATCCCGGCGCCGGTCCCGGCGACCGAGCCGATCGCGCCGGCGCCGTCTGCATCGCCGTCGCCCCAGCCCGATCCCGGCGCCGCGCCACCCCCTTCGCCCGAGCCCACCCCCACGCCGGATCCGACTCCGTCTCCGGACCCGACGCCAACACCCGGTGACGGCTCTGCGACGGGTGACGGCTCGATGACGGGCGATGAGACGAAACCGGGTGGCGGGACGGCGCCCGATGACGGGACCGTCCACGAGGGTGACCCGATCATCCCCCGTGATGAGGGAGCGCCCGCCGACGGGAATCCGCCGCAGAAGACCGCCGAATAGACTGGGATCATGTCCCAGAACACCGCCGCCGAACCTGGCGTCCAGCGTCCGGCGATCACCCCCCTCGACATCGTCCGCGTTCTGGTGCTGATCGCCGCTCTCGCCTCGCTCGCCCTATGGGGCTTCGGCGAGTGGCCCATGCCCTGGAACATCGTCGTCGGCATCGGAGCACCTGTCGCCACGCTGCTCATCTGGGCGCTGTTCCTCTCCCCCCGCCCCGTGCTGCGCCTGCACCCCTACCTGCGCGCACTGGTCGAGGTGCTCATCTACGTCGGAGTCACCCTGGCCTGGTGGTCGATGGGGCAGGCCTGGGCCGGGATCGCGTTCGCCGTGGTCGCCGTCACGTCCGGAGTCATCGCCGGACGACGAGCGCTGGGCTGATCCGTCGTGCAGCCGAGCACGAGCACGACCGTCCTCGAACGCCTCACCCGCGAACTCGGTGACATCGTCGACACCTCCGCGTCCGCCCTCGACGACGCCCGTGCAGACCGCAGCGGACACCGCTCCGCCGGTGCGCCGATCGCCGTCGTGCACGCCAGATCGGTCGACGACGTGCAGCGCGTGATGCGCATCGCCTCCGCCACGGCCACTCCCGTGGTGGTGCGCGGCGCCGGCACGGGACTGGCCGGTGCCGCGAATGCCGGCCCGGGCGAGATCGTGCTCTCGACCGTGCGGATGGACCGCATCCTCGAGGTGCGGCCGGATGATCTGCTCGCCGTCGTCGAGCCGGGCATCCTGAACGCCGAGCTGAACGCCCAACTGGCCGCCCACGACCTGTGGTGGCCACCGGACCCGGCCAGCCGTGAGATATCGACGGTCGGCGGCAACATCGCGACCGGCGCGGGGGGACTGCTCTGCGCGAAGTACGGCGTCGTCCGCGATGCGGTACTTGGCGTCGACATCGTCCTCGCCGACGGTCGGCTGCTGCGGCTGGGCCATCGCACCGTGAAGGGCGTCACCGGCCTGGATCTGACCTCGCTCGTGATCGGCTCGGAGGGCCGCCTCGGCGTCATCGTCGGCGCCACGCTCAAGCTGCGCCGGATCGTGCAGGGCACGACCTGCACGATCGCCGCATCGTTCCCCACCGTGCGCGACGGGGCCGCGGGCTCGGCTGCCGTCACCGCCGCAGGCGTGCAGCCCGCGATCATGGAGCTGATGGATGCCGCATCCCTCGCCGCCGTGCACGCGCTGCTGCGGCTGCCCGCACCCGCGTCCGGCGCCGCACAGCTGACCATCCAGACCGACGGTCCTGCCGCCAGGGCCGAGGCGGAGCGCATCGCGACCGTGCTGCGTGAGGCAGGCGGCACGGTCGTGCTCTCCGACGACCCGCTCGAGGGTGAACGGCTCCTCGCGGTGCGCCGCTCGATGCATCCGGCGATGGCTGCGCTCGGCACGACCCTGATCGAGGACGTCGCGGTGCCCCGCAGCGCGATGGCCGCGATGTTCGACGAGATCACCCGCATCGAGCGCGAGTTCGACGTCAGCATCCCGACCGTCGCGCATGCCGGCGACGGCAACCTGCATCCGAATTTCATCTTCGAGGGAGAGATCGTCCCGCAGCGCATCTGGGCGGCGGCCGACGAGCTGTTCCGCGCGGCGATCCGTCTCGGCGGCACGCTCACCGGTGAGCACGGGGTCGGTGTGCTCAAGAGCCGATGGCTGGCTGACGAGCTCGGCGAAGACCAGTGGGAGATCCAGCGGCAGATACTCGCCGTGTTCGACCCGCAGGGGATCCTGAACCCCGGCAAGGTGTACGCCGATGCCTGACATCCGCGTCAGCGCCGCGGTGATCGTCGACGATCGAGGCCGTGCACTCGTGGTGCGCAAGCAGGGCACCACGAGGTTCATGCAGCCAGGCGGCAAACCCGAGGCCGGCGAGAGCCCCGCCGGCACTCTCATCCGCGAGCTGGAGGAGGAGCTGTCGCTGCGCGTCAGCGAGGCCGACCTCACCCCGCTGGGGACCTTCGTGTCGGCGGCGGCTAACGAGCCCGATCACCGGGTGATCGCGGATGCATTCGCGCTGCGCGCGCGGGCGGACGATGTGATCGTGCAGGCCGAGCTCGCAGAGCTGCGCTGGCTCGAGCCGGGCGACTGGACGAGCGTTCCGCTCGCGCCGCTGAGCACCGAGCACCTGCTGCCGATCGCCTGGTCCTGATCACGGCGGTCCTGATCCGGGCGACCGGCGGCGGAGTACGTCAGATGCCCTGCCAGGCCGGCTTGTTGTCGTAGCTGTAGCGGTAGTAATCGGCCAGCGCGAGCTTCGAGGCGGCGGCTTCGTCGAGCACGACCGTGACGTGCGCGTGCAGCTGCACGGCCGACGCGGGCATCATCGCGCTGACCGGGCCCTCGAGTGCGGCCGCGACGGCGTCGGCCTTCGCCTCGCCGAAGGCGAGCAGCACCAGGTGGCGCGCGCGCAGGATCGTGCCGAGCCCCTGGGTGATGCAGTGGCGCGGAACCTCGTCGATCGAGTCGAAGAAGCGCGCGTTGTCCTCCCGGGTCTGCTCGGTGAGCGTCTTCAGGCGCGTGGTCGAGGCGAACGACGAGCCGGGCTCGTTGAAGCCGATGTGCCCGTCGGTGCCGATCCCGAGCAGCTGCAGATCGACGCCGCCGGCCTCGATGATGTCGCGCTCGTAGTCGTCACCCGCATGCCGGATGGTCTCGAGATCTCCGTTCGGCACGCGGATCAGCTCGGGGTCGAGCCCGAGCGGCTCGATGACCTCGCGGGTGATGACCGAGCGGTAGCTCTCGGGATGCGCGACGTCGAGCCCGACGTACTCGTCGAGGGCGAAGCCGCGCACGTGCGACACGTCGTGACCTGCCAGGCGATCGCGCAGCGCCTCGTAGACCGGCAGCGGCGTCGATCCCGTCGCGAGGCCGAGCACGGGGCTCTTCACCTCGTCGATGAGCCGGACGATCTCGTCCGCGACGAGGGCGCCGGCGGCGGCCTTGCTCTCGAGGATCACGACTTCAGCCATGAACGGGCATCTCCTTCTCGAAGGGGTCGATCTCGGCGAGCGCAGAGCTCAGCAGCGCGGCGCCGATCGCCGCGACCGGGGAATCGGCGGGCAGCAGCTCGATTCTCTCATCGAGGCGCAGCGTCTGCAGAAACGGTGACTCGGCGGCGTCACGCCGCAGCCACGCGCGGATGCCGATCGAGCGGATGCTCTGCAGGGGCGCTCCGAGCTGGTCGATCAGCTCGGTCGCCGCCGCCACCGCGCCGTCCAGCACGGCCGCGTCGCCCCAGCCCGTCCGCCGGCGGATGCCGCTGAGCCGCGTGCCGTCATCGCTGGCGCGACCCCGCGATCTTCGTGCCGCCCACGTCGAGGCCGATGCGCACGCCGCTCTGAGCCACGCCGATCACGAGACGCCCAGCTGCGCCGAGAGGACCATCACCGCAGCCCCCCTGAGCACGATGTCCGCCTGCTCGGTGAGCCGGATGTCGACGTCGGCGAAGACGCCGTCGAGCGTGCGCGCGTGCAGCATGCGCGTCGCGGCCTCGACGAAGTCGCCAGCGAGCAGGTCGCGAGGTCCGGCGAGCACCACCTGCGACAGGTCGAGCGCTGCGACGATCGGCGCCAGTGCGATGCCCAGCCGTGCGCCGGCCTGCGCGAGGATCTCCGCGCGACGCGCGGGCTCGGCGTCGATCATGCCCTGCAGGTGCGGGATGCTGACCCAGGCTTCGAGGCATCCGCGGTTGCCGCAGGCGCACAGCGGGCCCTCGTCGGTGCCGGTGACGACGTGGCCGATCTCACCGGCGGCGAAGCGGCCGCCGATGATGGCCTGGCCTCCGGCGATGAGTCCCGCGCCGACGCCTCGCCCGATCCTGATGAGCATCAGGTCGGATCGAGCGGCGCCGAAGGTGTACTCGGCGAGCACGGCCGCATTCGCGTCGTTGCGCACCAGCACCGGCAGCGCGAACTCCTCGTGCATGCGCTGCTCGAGCGGGAGATCGCTCCAGCTGAGGTTCGGCGCGCTGAGCACCGTGCCGTCCGTGCGCACGATGCCGGGGCTGCCCACGCCTATGCCGAGCACCGGTCGATCCGCGTCCGCGATGAGCTCACGCACGAGCCGCACCACTCCCGCGTACGCCTGCTCGGCGCCGACGTCGACCGGAAGCGATACGGTGCGACGGTGCAGCATCTCGCCGTCGAGGTTCAGCACGGCGCCCTGGAACGAATCGGTCCCCGAGAGGTCGACGCCGATGATCTGATGACCGTCGCGATCGATGTCGATGACGATCGGCGGCTTGCCGGGGCCCGCCGCCTCGCGCACGCCGATCTCGCGGACGATGCCGTCGGCGATGCACTCCCCCACCAGGTCGGAGATGGTGACGCGCGTCAGACCCGTCTCGCGGGAGAGATCGGCGCGGCTCATCTCGCCGCGGTGGTAGAGCGTCTGCAGCACGAGCGAGCGGTTGTGCGACCTCGCCTGCTCGGGCAGCACCTTGCCTGTCGCCCGCAGTCCGCGAGCACCGCCGAACGAACCGCTGACGATGGCAGGCGCCGTCGCCGCCGATCGGCGATCAATGGAGGAGTTCACATTTGTTAGTACAACTTCCGAACCAGCCCTGCGCAAGAGCGACGCGTCATCGCGCCATCGCTTTACCGAAACGTTACCGTCGGCCGCGCACTCCCCCGCGGACGTTGCCTCCCCGTTACCACCCGTCCCGTACCATGAAAAGACATGTCACGCAGCATCTTGGGGGGTGAGTCCGTGACCGACCTGATCTCCGGCCCCGGCACAGGCCAGTCGAACGCCGTCTCATCGGACGCCGAGATGATGGCTCAGCCGCCGTCGGCCGGCACCCCCGCCATGGAATGGGCGCCCATGGAGCCGGCTCCGAAGAAGCGCCGGATCGGTCTCTGGATCGGTCTCGGCGCCGGTGTGCTCGCCCTGGCAGCGGGCGCCGCATCGCTGATGCTGATCGCGCCCGGCACCACAGTGGCGGGCGTGTCGGTCGGCTTCATGACCCCGGGGATGGCTGCGGAGGCGGTCAGCACGCGCCTGGCGTCGACCGAGGTGCAGCTGACCGGGGCCGGAGCCGGAGAGCGCCTCGCCGGCGCCGACCTGGGCGCCAGCATCGATGCGGCCGGGCTGACCGATCAGGCCTTCGCCGAGCGCCCGATGTGGAACCTCGGCGCGTGGATGGGTGAGCCGATCACTGCCGACGTGACCCTCGACGCCGAGACGGCCGACAGTGCTCTGCGCGCCGCGGTGCCGTCCAGCTACACCCCCGCCACCGACGCGACGGTCGTCTTCGATCCGGCGGCCCAGGCGTACACCGCGACTGCAGCCGAACCGGGCACGGGCGTGTCGGTCGACGATCTGACCACGGCGTTCACCGACGCCGTCACCGCGGGCAGGACCTCGTTCGACTACACCGCCGACCCCGCCGCCGTGCCGCCGCTGATCACCGACGCCAAGGCCGCCGAGACGGTCGAGCAGCTGAACGCGATGCTGGCCGCGGCCGGCTTCTACGTGGGCGAGGAGCGCACGGTGCCGGTGGCGCCCGACGTCGTCGCGTCGTGGCTCACCGTCGAACCCGTCGACGGCGAGCTGCAGATCTCGGCGGATGCCGCAAAGATCCAACCTGCCGTGGATGCCCTGCCCGCACAGGTGAACCGCGACACCGTGAACGCCACCAACATCGTCGACTCCGACGGCAAGGTCCTCAAGGCGCTCACCGAGGGCCTGGAAGGACGCGTGCTCGGCGACACCTCGACGACCGCGGCCGACTTCGCCAAGGAGCTGGGAGGCGGCGACGCGACCTTTGCCCTCCCCGTCACGGCGACCCCGTTCGAATCGACCAGCCTGTTCCGCCGCGTCGAGGTCGACCTCAGCGAACAGCGCACCTACCTGTACGAGAACGAGAAACTCGTGAAGTCGTGGGCGGTCTCCACCGGCACGAACGGCACGCCCACCGACAAGGGCCGCTTCCGCGTGTACGCTCAGCTGCGCACGCAGGACATGCGCGGCAGCAACGCAGACGGCAGCAAGTACGTCACCAAGGGCGTGCCGTACATCACCTACTACAACGGTGATGAGGCGCTGCACGGCACCTACTGGCACTCCAACTTCGGCACGCCGATGAGTCACGGCTGCGTGAACATGAGCATCGACGCGGCGCGCTACGTGTGGGAGTTCGCCACCAAGGGCACCGAAGTCTGGGTGCACGACTGACCCGCCGGCGCCCGTCGGGCGCGCGAATGCAGAAGAGGCCGGATGCTCAGCATCCGGCCTCTTCTGCGTTCCGCGTCAGAGCGCGTCGATCACGCCGTTCAGCGTAGCGGACGGACGCATCGCGGCCTCCACCTTCTGAGCGTCAGGGCGGTAGTAGCCGCCGATGTCGACCGGCTGACCCTGCACGGCGTTCAGCTCGTCGACGATCGTCTGCTCGTTCGCGGCCAGCGTCTCGGCGATCGGCGCGAACGCGGCCGCCAGCTCGGCGTCCTTCGTCTGCTTCGCCAGCTCCTGCGCCCAGTACAGGCCGAGGTAGAAGTGGCTGCCGCGGTTGTCGATGGTGCCCAGCGCACGCCCGGGTGACCGGTCCTCCTCGAGGAAGGTGCCGGTCGCGGCATCCAGCGTCTCGGCGAGGATGCGCGCCTTCTCGTTGCCGGTGCGGTCGGCGAAGTGCTCGAGCGATGCCGCCAGCGCGAAGAACTCGCCCAGCGAGTCCCAGCGCAGGTAGTTCTCACCGACCAGCTGCTGCACGTGCTTGGGCGCCGAGCCGCCCGCGCCGGTCTCGAACAGACCGCCGCCGGCCAGCAGCGGCACGATGCTGAGCATCTTGGCGCTGGTGCCGACCTCGAGGATCGGGAACAGGTCGGTCAGGTAGTCGCGCAGCACGTTGCCCGTCACGGAGATGGTGTCGAGGCCGTGACGCATGCGGGCCAGCGTGTAGCGGGTCGCCTCCTCGGGAGCGAGGATCGTGATCGTCAAGCCCGTGGTGTCGAGCGTCGCGAGCCCCTGGTGCACCTTGGCGATGATCTGCGCGTCGTGCGAGCGGTTCGCGTCGAGCCAGAACACGGCCGGAGCGCCGGTCGCGCGGGCGCGGGTCACGGCCAGCTTGACCCAGTCCATGACCGGGATGTGCTTGGTCTGCGTCGCACGCCAGATGTCGCCCGTGCTGACGGTGTGCTCGATGAGCACGGTTCCCTCGCTGTCGAGCACCTGCACGATGCCGTCGGATGCGATCTCGAACGTCTTGTCGTGGCTGCCGTATTCCTCGGCGGCCTGAGCCATGAGGCCGACGTTCGGCACGGTGCCGATCGTCGCCGGGTCGAGCGGACCGTTCGCGATGACGTCGTCGATCACGGCCTGGTAGACCCCGGCGTACGACGAGTCGGGGATGACCGCGATGGTGTCGGCCTCGCCGCCGTCCTTGCCCCACAGCTTTCCGCCGTTGCGCACCAGTGCGGGCATCGAGGCGTCGACGATCACGTCGCTGGGCACGTGCAGGTTGGTGATGCCCTTGTCGGAGTTGACGTACGACAGGCGCGGTCCGCTCTCGATCGCCCGCTCGAACGCCGCGGCGATCTCCTCGCCGCCGGCCACGGTCGACAGACCCGCGAGGATCGAGCCAAGGCCGTCGTTGGCGCTGAGGCCGGCGGCGGCGAGCTGGTCGCCGTACTGCGCGAAGACGTCTCGGAAGAAGGCCTTCACGACGTGGCCGAAGATGATCGGGTCGCTGACCTTCATCATGGTCGCCTTGAGGTGCACCGAGTAGAGCACGTCGTCGGCCTTCGCCTGCTCGAGGGTCTCGGCCAGGAAGGCGTCGAGCTCGGCGGCTGACAGGAACGTCGCGTCGATGATCTCGCGCGGCAGCACTTTGAGGCCCTCCTTCAGCACGGTGATCGTGCCGTCGGCGGCGACATGCTGGAAGCTCAGCACGTCGTCGTGGGCTGCGACCCACGACCGCTCGTTGCTCTTGAAGTCGTCGTGTCCCATCGTGGCGACCCGGGTCTTCGAGCCCTCGGCGAAGGGCTTGTTGCGGTGCGGGTGCTTCTTGGCGTAGTTCTTCACCGCGAGCGGCGCACGACGGTCGCTGTTGCCCTCGCGCAGCACCGGGTTCACGGCCGAGCCCTTGATCTTGTCGTAGCGGGCGCGGACGTCCTTCTCCTCGAGCGACTGCGGCTCGTCGGGGTAGTCCGGGACCTCGAAGCCCTTCTCCTGCAGCTCGGCGATGGCGGCCTTGAGCTGAGGGATGGATGCCGAGATGTTCGGCAGCTTGATGATGTTCGCCTCGGGCAGCGTGGCGAGCCCGCCGAGCTCGGCCAGCGCGTCGCCGACCTGCTGCTCGGGGGTGAGCTTCTGGGGGAAGGCGGCGAGGATGCGACCCGCCAGGGAGATGTCACGGGTCTCCACCTCGATGCCCGCCTGACCGGTGAAGGCCTTGATGATGGGCAGGAACGACGCGGTGGCAAGAGCCGGCGCCTCGTCTGTGTAGGTGTAGATGATGGCGTCGTCGGTCACCGGGGATCTCCGTTCGCGTGGCAGATTTATCTCGATACCAAGATACCCGAGTCTCCCGCGCGGTCCCCGGTTACGCTCGGAGGCCGCGCTCTCCCACCGATCCCGAGTGACGCGCTAGCCTGGGGTCATGTCGGAACTGCGCGTAGAAGAACTCTCCGCTGCGACGATCGTCGCCGTGAACAATCTGTCGTTGCGTCCGGGGCAGGAGCAGTTCCTCGCTCCGGTGTCGTACGGCATCGCCGCGACGGTCGTGAACCCGCAGACGTCATGGCAGCGCGTGGTGCTGGACGGCGACGAGGTCGTCGGGTTCGTGAGCGCCAGCTTCGATGCGGACACCCCCGATGAGCACTTCCGCAGCGTGCTCTGGCGGATCAACGTCGACGCCGACGAACAGCGCCGCGGCGTGGGAAGCTTCGCCGTGCAGGCGCTGATCGACGAGGCCCGCGCCCGCGGTGTCGACCACGTGAACGTCATCTACGAAGCCGGTGAAGAGGGCCCGGAGGCGTTCTTCCGCCGCGTGGGCTTCGAACCCGTCGGCGAGACCGAGTTCTCCGAGGTCATCGCGCAGATCCGCGTCGACGGCTGACGCCTCTCGGCACCGCTCAGGGCTGACGGCGCCTCTTCGTCGTCCACGCGATCACCGAGTCGGATGTCCGGATCGCCAGGGTGCGGGCGGCGTCCCACAGGGCATCCGGCAGCTCCGCCTCCACCCGCTCACCGCGGGCCGCGCGCTCGGCGATGTCGAAAGCGCGCTCGAGGTCCTCGACGGCTGAGCGGTACGCAGCGAACTCCTCAGCACTCGTGCGCGATTCGGGACTCGGTCGCGCGTCGCGCGCGCGCTGCAGCGCGACGAGGAAAGCCGCCGTGGCCGGATGGCGTCCGTCGCTCATCTGGGGGAACGCGATCGCGCGAGCCGGATCGGTCTCGTATTCCATCCAGCGCGCGAGCAGCGCGTCGTGGCGCCCGCGCAGCCGCTCCAGCGGCAGCAGACCGCCGGCCGACATCGACGAGCGTTCAGTCGAGACGCGCACCCGGCTCGCCTTGACCCTGGCTGCGGCGGCGCGTGCGGCCAGCTGCGCGTCGCGCAGCGCACGGCGGGCGGATGCCACAGCCGGGGCATCCGCCCGGGCCGCGGCCTTGTCGGCGGCGACCCTCGCGAGGTCAGCCCTGGCGATGCGCGCGGCGTCAGCCGCAGCCCGTGCGTCGAGCTGCGCGCGCCGAAGCTCGAGCCGTGCTGCGTCGTACCCGAGTCGTCTGCCGTTCACCGTCCCCCGCCTTCGCACGATCGCGTACCCGGTCGCTCCCGCTCCGGCGGCGGCCGGAGCGACCCACCACAACTCGGCGGTCAGGAGCAGGATCGGGTCCACTCCCCTAACCTAATCTCAGACCGGCGTCTGTGGGCACAGACTGTGACACGGCGTCAGACCAGCGTCTCCTGCCAGGCCGCGTGCAGCTGCGCGAACTTCCCGGCGCCGCCTATCAGGGTGGCGGGGGTGTCGTCCTCGATGATCCGGCCGTGCTCCATCACCAGCACGCGATCGGCGATCGCGACGGTCGACAGGCGGTGGGCGATGATGATGGCCGTGCGGTCGGCGAGCAGCGTCTGCAGTGCCTCCTGGATCAGCCTCTCGGACGGGATGTCGAGCGACGCCGTCGCCTCGTCGAGGATCAGCACCGCCGGGTCGGCGAGGAACGCGCGCGCGAAGGAGATCAGCTGCCGCTGCCCGGCGGATACGCGGCCGCCGCGTTTGTTGACATCGGTGCTGTATCCGTCCGGCAGAGACGAGATGAACTCGTCGGCACCGACCGCACGCGCGGCGGCGCGGATCTCCTCGAGCGTCGCGTCGGGGCGGCCGAGTGCGATGTTGTCGGCGACGGTACCGCTGAACAGGTACGCCTCCTGGGTCACCATCACGATCGCGCGACGGAGGTCCTTCGGGTGCAGCATCCTCAGATCGACGCCGTCGAGGGTCACGCGCCCCTCGGTCGGGTCGTAGAAGCGCGAGACCAGCTTGGCGAGGGTCGACTTGCCCGCGCCCGTGGTGCCGACGAGGGCGATCGTCTGGCCCGCCGGGATGTCGAGCGAGAAGTCGGGCAGGATCGTCTTGTCGGCGTTGTACGCGAAGGTGACGTCGTCGAAGCGGATCGCGCCGCGCGACTCCCACAGGTCCACCGGCTTCTCCGGGTCGGGCACGGTCGGCTGCTCCTCGAGCACACCGGACACCTTCTCGAGCGCCGCGGTGGCGGACTGGTACGAGTTCAGGAACATCGCGATCTCCTGCATCGGCGCGAAGAAGTTGCGCACGTACAGCACAGTCGCGAGCAGAACCCCGACACCCAGTGCTCCGTCGGCGACGCGCAGGCCGCCCCACAGCACGACGGCGGCGAGGGTGAGCGCCGCGATGCCCATCAGCCCGGGCTCGAACGTGCCGAACAGCACCATCGAGCGCCGGTTGACGTCGCGGTAGTCGCCCGCCACTTCGCGGAAGGAGGCGTCGTTGCGCGGCTCCTTGCGGAACGACTTGACGGCGCGGATGCCTGTCATCGTCTCGACGAACTGCACGATCACCTTGGCGCTGATCACCCGCGACTCGCGATAGACCACCTGGGAGCGGCTGTAGAACCAGCGCATCAGCGCGACCAGCGGGACCCCGGCGAGCAGCAGGATCACGCCGGACTGCCAGTCCGCGATCGCCAGAGCGATGAAGGTGAACAGCCCGAACAGCATGCCGGAGACGAGGTTGTTCAAGCCGCCGTCGAGCAGCTCGCGGATGGAGTCGAGATCGCTCGTCTGACGCGAGATGATCCGGCCCGAGGTGTACGACTCGTGGAACTCCAGGCTGAGGCGCTGGGTGTGCAGGAAGATCCGCTTGCGCAGATCGAGCAGCACCGCCTGTGTGATGCGGGCCGCGAGCACGACGTACAGCCCGATCAGCGCCGAGCCCAGGATGCCGGCGACGAGGTAGACGACGGTGACGGTGATCGCGGGCATCCAGTCGGCCGTCTGCAGCAGCTGCGGCAGCGCGCGGTCGAGCGCGATGCCGATGAGGATGGGGCCGGCGACCTGCAGCGCCGTCGAGACGACGAGGACGAGCGCGGCGATGACGATGCGCAGCCGCAGCGGCGCGATGAGCGAGCCGAGCAGGCGCAGCGAGCGCTGCCGGATCTCGCGGCTCTCGGCCCTGGTGTAGTCGGAGCGGTCTTCGCCCTGCGTGCCTGCGATGCTCACGCCTGCACCTCCTCGTCGTCCATGTGGGTCGCTGAGCCGTCGTCCACGCGGGTCGCTGAGCCTGCCGAAGCGTCGGTGATGATGTCGATCGCGCCCGTGCGCGCCGCCTCCTCCGCCTCGAGGCTCGAGATGACATGCCGGTAGTGCGAGCTGGTGCGCAGCAGCTCGGAGTGGGTGCCCACCGCAGTGATGCGCCCCCGCTCGAGCAGCGCGACCCGGTCGGCGAGGGCGACGGTCGACGGACGGTGCGCGACGATCAGCGCGGTCGTCTCGGCGAGCACGTGCCGCAGCGCCTCCTCGACCAGCGCCTCGGTGTCGACGTCGAGAGCCGAGAGCGGGTCGTCGAGCACGAGCACCTTCGGGTCAGCGGCTACGGCCCTGGCGAGCGCGAGTCGCTGACGCTGCCCGCCCGACAGGCTCAGCCCCTCCTCGCCGATGACCGTCTCGACCCCCTCGGGCAGGGTGTCGACGAACCCGGCCTGGGCGACGTCGAGTGCCCCACGCAGCACGCGCTCCGCCTCGTCGCCGTGGATGTCGAGGTCGGCCCGGCCCAGCAGCACGTTCTCTCGCACGGATGCCGAGAACAGCGTCGCGTCCTCGAACGCCATCGCCACGTGCCGACGCAGCTCCGACAGCCCGAGGTCGCGCACGTCGACGCCGTCGAGCGTGACCCGGCCGGCCGTCACGTCGTACAGACGAGCGGGCAGGGTGGTGAGGGTGGTCTTGCCGGAGCCGGTGAGCCCGACCAGCGCCATGGTCTCGCCCGGGCGCAGCACGAGGTCGATCCCGTCGAGCAGGTCGCGTTCGTGCGCGCCGGCGTCCTGGTAGCGGAAGTGCGCGCCCTCGAACGCCAGCTCACCTCGGGCCTCGGCCAGCCGCACCGGCTGCGCGGGGTCGGTGATGGTGTTCGTCTCCTCATAGATCTCGAACACGCGATCGGTCGCGGTGCGCGCGTCGAGCATGAACGAGAACAGGAAACCGATCGACTCGATGGGCCAGCGCAGCACCGCGGCCATCGCGAAGAAGGCGAACAGCTGCGGCACGTCGATCTGTCCCTGAACGATCAGCCAGATTCCCGCGATGAGGCTGAGCCCGAAGGCGATCTGCGGCATGAGGTCGAGCCAGAACCAGATCTCGGCGACCGCGCGCCCCTTGCGCAGCTCGGTCTCGCGCAGCGTCTCGGCCTGGCGGCTGAACCGCACCAGCGCGTGCTTGCCGCGGCCGAACGCCTTCAGCACACGGATGCCGTGCACGCTCTCCTCGACGCTGGTGGCCAGATCGCCCGCCTGGTCCTGGCTGCGCCGGGCGAGCGCGCCGTAGCGCTTCTCGAAGAGGTACCCCTGGATCCACATCGGGATGCCGGTGATGAGGAAGATCGCGCCGAGCAGCCAGTGCCAGCGGAACAGCAGCGCGGCGCCGATCGCGATGGTGAGGATGTTGACCACGAGCAGGATCAGCCCGAACGCGAGCCAGCGGCGGATGATGTTGATGTCCTGCATCATGCGGCTGAGCAGCTGTCCCGACTGCCAGCGGTCGTGGAAGGCGACGGGAAGGCCCTGCAGCCGCGAGTACAGCTGGGAGCGCATCTGGTACTCGACCTCGGTGGCCGGGGTCAGCACGAACCAGCGCCGCAGCCACACCATGATCGCTTCACCGAGCGAGAGCGCCAGCACGCCGAACGCTCCGACGAGGACGAACCCGATGGATCCGTCGACGCCTGCCCCCTGATCGAAGTTCTTCACGACCTGCTCGAGCACGATCGGGATCATCAGCGCGATCACGGCGGCGGCGAGCGCGCTGAGCGCACCGCCGATGAGGCGGCCGAGGATCGGCTGCACGAAGGGCTTCAGCCGCCAGAGCGCGGCGAATGTGGACAGGGACGACGAGGACGAGCTGGCAGACATGACTCTCGGTTGCGTGACGTGTGGGTGACGAAGAAGGTGCGAATGCAGGGCATCCGGTGCGAGGGCGACGCGGGCGACGCGGGCGTCGCGCGTGGCGAGCTCAGTCGCGCAGGCGGAGTGCGCGCGAGGCGAGGAGGGGCGTGACAGTCGTCGTGATCATGGTGTCCTCCTGGCTCGGCTTCGTCGCCCGGGTCGGCGCGACAGCCTTCGAGCCTATGGCCGCGGGCGCGCAGCGCGCAAGAGCGAGTTGCGCGCTAGGCGCCGCGGATCAGATCTCGCCGCGCTCGCGGGCGAGCAGACTCTGCTTGACCGGCAGTCCCCATGCGAAGCCGCCGAGGGATCCGTCCGCGCGCAGCACGCGGTGGCACGGCACGAACAGCGCCGGCGCGTTGCGCGCGCAGATCGACGCGGCGGCGCGCACGGCCTGCGGGCTGCCGAGCTCGGCGGCGAACTCGCTGTAGCTGAGCGGACGACCCGGTTCGATGCGCCGCAGCGCCTCCCATCCGGCCGCCTGCAGGGCAGTGCCGCGCTGGCGCACGCTCACCGCGTCGATGGCGTGCAGGTCGCCGGCGTAGTACGCGCCGGCCGCGTGCGCGGCATCCGTCTCGCCCTCCGCGACGGCGGCGGGCCGCAGAGCGGGGTGCACGCGCTCGATGATCGCCGCCTGATCGTCGGTCCAGCCCGACGCGAGCACGCGCTGCGCGTCGTCGACGAGGATCGTGAGGGGGCCGTCTGGCGTCTGAATCGTCTGGACGAGCGCGGTCATGGCTTCTCCTTGGGGGCTGGGCGCGCAGAGCGGCGCGGCGGCCGGGCAGGCACCGCTCGCCACAGATGCGCGGTGAGGTAGCTGCGCCAGGGCGCCGTGCGGGCCGCCCAGGCCGTGAGGGATGCCGGGTCGGCGGGAAGCCCCGACGCCGCGGCCCCTGCGCGCACGGCGACGTCACCGGGCAGGAAGACATCGGGGTCGCCGATCACGCGCATGCGCACGTAGTCGGCGGTCCACGGGCCGATGCCCGGCATCGCGAGCAGAGCCGCGCGCTGCGCCGCGGCGTCATCGCCGACGGTCAGGGTGAGCGACCCGTCGGCGAGTGCGGCGGCCGCGCCGGTGATGGCCCGGGTGCGCGCCGCGGGCCCGCGCAGCACCTCGGCGCCGTGCTCGGCGATCGCGGTCATCGTCGGGAACAGCAGCCCGCCGTCCGCGGTGCGCTCGCCCAACTGCTCGGCGAGTGCGGTGAGGGCGGTGCGCGCCGCGGCGACGGTAATCTGCTGCCCCACCATGGCGCGGATGAGCATCTCGTGCGGATCCGCCGTACCCGGCACCCGGATGCCGGGGACGGCGGCCACGAACGGAGCGAGTTCCGGATGCGCCGAGAGCGCGTCGTCGACCGCCCGCGGATCGGCATCGAGATCGAACAGCCGTCGAGCGGTGGCGACGAGGGGCGTCAGATCGGCGAGGCGGGTGACCTTCGCGCGCAGCCGCAGCTGCCCCGACGGGGTCTGCCGGATCTCGACGTGCGCGGGGCCACCCGACATCCGCAGGTGACGAGAGAACGAGGTGGCCGTCGCCGATTCGACTCCGGGCAAGGCGCGTGCGGCCATCCAGGCGAACAGGCCCGCCGTGTCGATCGGGTCGCGGTGCGGCAGCAGCAGGTCTATGGCGCCCTGGGTGAGAGTGTCGCCGTCGTCGGTCGTCACGTGCGTCCCCCGGGCGAGCGCGGGCCGCTTCGCGCGGAGCTCCCCCGGGGTCATCTCGAAGACCTCCCGGATAGTCTCGTTGCACTGCCGGATGCTCGAGAATCCGGCCGAGAACGCGACCTCCGAGATCGGCATGTCGGTGCCAACGAGCAGCATGCGCGCGGTATGCGCGCGGTGCGCCCTGGCCAGCGCCAGCGGGCCGGCGCCCAGCTCGGTGGTCAGCATGCGCGTGAGGTGCCGGGGCGAGTAGCCCAGACGGCGGGCGAGTCCCGGCACGCCCTCCTGCTCGACGACGCCGGCGGCGATCAGGCGCATCGCGCGGGCGGCGGCGTCGCCGCGGAGGTTCCACGCGGGCGAGCCCGGCGCAGCCTCCGGCAGGCAGCGCTTGCAGGCGCGGTATCCGGCCTCGTGCGCCGCTGCGCTCGTGGCGTAGAAGGTGACGTTCTCGGGCTTCGGTGTGCGGGCGGGGCAGCTCGGGCGGCAGTAGATGCGGGTTGAGCGCACGGCCGTGACGAACTGCCCGTCGAAGCGCGTGTCCTTCGCGGTGATCGCACGGTAGCGCTCGTCGTGCTCTGCAGTGCTGCCGACGCCTTCCATGTCTTCATGCTGTCACGCTCACGCGTACTGGGCTGGCGGAAATCGGACACGGCAGTCCGCACGCGAGCCCACCGCGGCGCACGCGTGCCGGGAGCCACGTGTCGGTCATAAGCGCGGGAGAAAGGACATGTGGCTCCCGCCCGGAACGCTCCGCGTCAGTGGAAGAAGTGGCGCTCCCCGGTGAAGAACATCGTCACGCCGGCCTTGCGGGCGGCGTCGACGACCTCTTCATCGCGCACCGAGCCGCCGGGCTGCACGATCGCGGTGACCCCCGCGTCGATGAGCACCTGCGCCCCGTCGGCGAAGGGGAAGAACGCATCGGATGCCGCGGCCGACCCTGCGGCTCGTCCTCCCGCCCGCTCGACGGCGAGGCGGCACGAGTCGACCCGGTTGACCTGCCCCATGCCGACGCCCACCGTCGCGTTGTCCTTCGCGAGCACGATCGCGTTCGACTTCACCGCGCGGCAGGCCTTCCACGCGAAGATGAGGTTCTCCATCTCGACGTCATCGGGACGCTCGCCCGAGACGAGCTCCCAGTTCGTCGCGACCGAGACGATGTCGTCGGGGAAGCGGTCGGCATCCTGCAGCAGCAGTCCGCCCGAGACGAGCCGCACATCCATCCGCTCCTGTCGCCAGTCGGCGGGCAGCTGCAGCAGACGCAGGTTCTTCTTCGCCTTAAACACCTCGAGGGCGGCCGGCTCGAAGTCCGGCGCCACGATGACCTCGGTGAAGATGTCCTTCAGGTTCTCGGCCATCTTCAGCGTCACGGTGCCGTTGGCGGCGATCACTCCCCCGTACGCCGACACCGGGTCGCACTCGTGAGCGCGCAGATGGGCGCTGGCGATCGGGTCGAGGGCGTTGCGGGCAGTCGTCGCGATGCCGCACGGGTTCGCGTGCTTGATGATCGCCACGGCCGGCTGCACCATGTCGTAGGCGGCGCGCAGCGCGGCGTCGGCGTCGACGTAGTTGTTGTACGACATCTCCTTGCCCTGCAGCTGGGTCGCCTGGGCGATGCCGTGCCCGCCGGCACGGGTGTAGATCGCGCCGCGCTGGTGCGAGTTCTCGCCGTAGCGCAGGGTGGCCAGGCGCTCGGCCTTCACCGTGAGGTGCGCCGGCAGGTCTCCGCCCTCGGCGAGGGTGCCCTCCGAGAACCACTGTGCGACGGCCGAGTCGTAGCTGGCCGTGTGCGCGAAAGCGCGCGCGGCGAGCTCCCGACGGTGCACGAGCGTGGTGCCGCCTTCGGCGATCGCCTCGATGATGGCGGGGTACGACTCGGGCGATACGACGATCGCGACGTTCGCGTGGTTCTTCGCGGCGGCGCGCACCATGGCCGGCCCGCCGATGTCGATCTGCTCGACGATGGCGTCGGGGTCGGCGCCGGATGCCACGGTCTCGACGAACGGGTAGAGGTTGACCACGACGAGCTCGAACGGCTCGATGCCGAGGTCGGCCAGCTGCCGCTCGTGGTCTTCCAGGCGAAGGTCGGCCAGCAGACCGCCGTGCACCTTCGGGTGCAGCGTCTTGACGCGCCCGTCGAGCATCTCGGCGACGCCGGTCACGGATGCCACGTCGGTGACCTCATGGCCGGCGTCGCGGATGGTCTGCGCGGTCGACCCCGTCGAGACGATCTCGATGCCCGCCTCGGTCAGAGCCTCGGCGAGCTCGACCAGGCCGGACTTGTCGCTCACCGAGACCAGGGCGCGCTTGACCCGCACGAGGTCGCGATCACGGTACAGCGAGGGGTCGAGGCTGGGGCCGGCCATGAGGGTGCTCCTTCGTTCGGGCGAGATCGTTTGCGTGTCGGCGGGTGGGTAGCGGCGAGATGTCAGCGGGAGAGCGTCAGCTCGCCCGTGGCGATGCGCTGCACCGCATCGATCAGCAGGCGTCGCTCGACGGGCTTGATGCGGTCGTGCAGGGTGGCTTCGTCGTCGCCGGGCAGCACCGAAACGCGCTCTTGAGCCAGGATCGGCCCGCTGTCGATGCCGTCGTCGATGACGATGATGCTCGCCCCGGTCTCACTGACGCCGGCGGCGAGCGCGTCGCGTACACCGTGCGCGCCCGGGAACTCGGGCAGGTATGCGGGATGCGTGTTGATGATGTTCGGCGCGTAGCGCTCGACGACAGCGTGAGGCAGCAGGCGCATCAGTCCGCTGAGCACGATGAGGTCGGGCTGCCAGGCATCCAGCTGCGCGGCCAGCTCTTGCCCCCATTCCTCGCGACTGTCGTATGCGGTGTAGGGCACGGTGAAGGTCGGGATGCCGAACTCCTCGGCGTGCGCGAGACCTGCGGCGTCGCGGTCGGCGCCGACGGCGATGACCCTGGCCGGGAAATCGGGGTGACTCGCCGCCTCGAGCAGGGCTCGAAGGTTCGAGCCGGTACCGGAGATGAGTACGGCGAGCGTCAGCACCCGGTCAGTCTACCGGGGCGCTGAGCCCGGCCATCTCTTCATGCCAGCGGTCGATGCGCTCTTCGGCGAGCTCGTCGCGGTGCCGCGGTGCGAGCAGCAGGATGCCGGCGCCGATGAGCACTTCGATGCCGATCGCCAGCGCGAACGGCCCCGGCGCAGGGCCTGCTTGGGCGAGTCGGCCGGGGCCGATCGACCCGGACGCCAGCGCCGCGGCGAGCGCGGCGGTTCCCGCGGTCAGGATCGTGATGCCGCCGGCGATGGCGGCCCTGGGGCCATACCCGCCTGCTGTGTGCTCCCAGACCAGGCGCGAGCGCACCATCCAGCCGGCCACGGCGCCGCAGGCGATCGGAACGAGCACGCTCACCAGCATCCAGATCGACGAATTCTCGGGCACGAGGCCGAGCACGGGGATGCCGGGGACGACGCCCAGCTCGGTGCCGGCGGGCGAGACCGCGGTGCCCGCGCCGAGGGCGAAGCCGGGGCCGGCGAGCCAGCTCGCAGACCACACGAGCAGGGTGGGCAGGTAGGCCAGGTGACCGATGGTGAGCATGGCGGCGCCGAGCGCGTCGACGTGCGCCGCCTCGAACAGGGCGACGACCTCGCCCCCGCGCAGCAGAGTCATCACGGCGAAGCCCACGGCGGAGGCGCCGGTCAGCGCGACGCCCGCGATCGCGGCGCCCCTGACCGCCTCGCCTGGCACAGCCGCCCAGTCGCCCCACGAGTCGACGACATCACGGAGCCGGTCGATCGGACCGTCGTCGCCCTCGGCCCACGCATGACGCAGCCCACCGGCGAGCGCACCGACGGCGTAGACCGCGGCGGGGATCACTATCGCCGCCCACAGCGGGGCGCGCAGCACATCAGAGCGGCCGGTCAGCGCGACTGCGGTGCAGATCGCGGTGAAGGCCAGCACTCCCCCGCAGACACCCGAGATCCACCGGCCGGCCACTGCGGCGCGACGGCCCGAGCGCGCGGCGAGCAGCCCGGTGAACAGCAGCAGCGCCAGCGGCGGCACCGACAGCGCGAACCGGGCGGCATCCTTCGGGATGGCGAGGCTCGAGAGCACGGCATCCGGAAGCACCACCTCGAGGGGCACCCCGTGGCCGAACTGCCAGAGCGTGCCGCTCACCGGCCATAGCGCACCCCAGTCGGCATCGAGCCCGAACGCCAGAACCCAGAGCAGGGTGAACGGCGCGAGCACGACGGCCAGCCCGACCGCGGCCGCGATGGCGGCGTCGAGGGCGGCGAGCAGCGCGACGATGAGGCGTTGTTGCATGACGGATCGAGCCTACGTCGTGCATCCGCCCGGTATGCCTCGGCCACGCGCGGTGCGCCGAACCCGGTAGATTCTCTTCGGAGGTCCACCCGATGACTGATGCCCCTGTGCGCCCTGACACCGAACCGCGCAACGCTATCGACCGATTCTTCGAGATCACCCGGCGAGGATCGACCTTCGCCGCCGAGATCCGCGGAGGTGTGGTCACCTTCGTGACGATGGCGTACATCGTCATCCTGAACCCGATCATCCTCTCCAGCGGAACCGACATCGACGGCTCCCAGCTCGACTTCGTTCAGCTGAGCGCGGTGACCGGCCTGACCGCCGCGGTCATGACGATCCTGTTCGGTCTCGTCGCGCGCCTGCCCTTCGGATTCGCCGCCGGACTCGGCATCAACGCGTTCCTCGCGTTCTCGGTCGTGGGCGAGGTGACCTGGCCCGAGGCGATGGGCCTGGTGGTGATCAACGGCCTGATCATCGTTCTGCTCAGCGCCACGGGCCTGCGCCGCATGATCTTCGACGCCGTCCCCATGCAGCTGAAGATCGCCATCACCGTGGGCATCGGCCTGTTCATCGCGTTCATCGGCTTCGTCAACGCCGGTTTCGTCACCGCAGCCGCGTCGCCGCCAGTCGCGCTCGGCGTCGGCGGCTCGGTCGCCACCGTGCCCACGCTGCTGTTCGTGCTGACCCTGCTGCTCACCGGCGTGCTCGTGGCCCGCCGGGTGAAGGGCGGCATCCTCATCGGACTCGTCTCGGGCACCGTGCTGGCAGTGATCGTCGAGGCGATCTGGCACATCGGCGCCAAGGGCGACGACAACCCCGGCGGCTGGGGCCTGTCGGTGCCGGCCCTGCCCGCGCAGCTGGTCAGCCTTCCCGACCTGTCGCTCGTCGGCCAGTTCGACCTGTTCGGCGGATTCGGCCGCATCGGCGCTCTGGCCGCTCTCATGCTCGTCTTCACCCTCGTCTTCACGAACTTCTTCGATGCGATGGGCACCATGACGGGTCTCGCGAAGGAGGCTGAGATCGCCGATCAGCGCGGTAACTTCCCGCGCCTGAAGTCTGCGCTGATCGTCGAGGGTGTCGGCGCCGTGGTCGGTGGCGCGACCTCCTCGTCGTCGAACACGGTGTTCGTCGAGTCGGGCGCGGGCATCAGCGAGGGCGCGCGCACCGGCTTCGCGAACCTCGTCACCGGCGGGCTCTTCCTGATCGCGATGTTCTTCACGCCGCTGGTGTCGATCGTGCCCACCGAGGTCGCGGCCGCGGCGCTGGTGATCGTCGGCGCGCTCATGATGAGCCAGATCCGCTTCATCGACCTGACCGACTTCTCGGCCCTGTTCGGTGTCTTCCTCACCGTGTCGGTGATGCCGATGACCTACTCGATCGCGAACGGAATCGGCGCGGGCTTCATCGGCTGGGTCGCGGCGCGGGCGTTCTCGGGCAAGGCGAAGGAGATCAGCCCGCTGCTGTGGGTCGTGGCTGCCGGCTTCGTGATCTACTTCGCCCGCGGTCCGGTGGAGATGCTGCTCAGCTGAGCGTCGGTCCTCGTGCTCCCTGGGCGAGGCGGCGGAGCTCTCGCAGATGACCGCCCGGGGCCACGCAGCGATCGCGAGCATCGCCTCGATCGCCGGGCTGCAGTCCACCTCCCAGCTGTCGCCGTGCGGTGCGAGCAAGCACGGCGTCACGCTGCCCGTCGGCGGCGGCTCGCTGGCGCGCTGAACCGAGCGCGACACCGCCTGGTCGCGGCACCGCGCCGCGCATGACGAAGGCCCCGGGGTGGAGCCCGGGGCCTTCATGCATCAGTCTAGCGCGGGAATCGTGCGGCCGCGCTCATGCCTCGAGCAGGGTCTCGCCGATGTACCCGTCCGGCGCGCAGCCGGGAGGCACGGCGAAGACGGCGCTGCCGACGGGCGTGGTCCAGATGTTCAGCAGATCCGCCTTCGCGAGCCGCTCCTGCATCGGCGTGAACTGGCGGGACACGTCGGCCTGGAACGAGATGAACACCAGACCCGACTCCGACACCGATCCGGGGTCGGAGGAGGGGACGTCGTAGTTGTACCCGCGGCGGAAGATCCGCTCCCCCGGATCGGCTGAGCGCGCACGCCGGATGTGCGCGAGATCGTGGATCACCGGAAAGCCCAGCCTGTCCTTCGCCGCGAAGTCGGGCTCGTCGTGCTCGCGCTCTCCGGTCAGCGGCGCGCCGGTGTCGAGCCTGCGCCCGACGGCGAACTCCCGTGCCCCGCGATCGACTTCGTCCCAGGTGTCGAGATTCATCCGGATGCGCCGCACCACCATTCCGGTTCCGCCGGACAGCCATCCGCCGACGCTCCACACCACGTCGTCGAAGTCGTCGTCGCCGGGGCGGGGGTTGGCGGTGCCGTCGACCTGACCGAACAGGTTGCGCATGGTCGTGCCGGGAGCCACGGTGCCGTGCGCCTGCCGGAACCCGTGCTGCACCCAGTGCACGCGCATGAAGCTGCGGGCGTCCTTCAGCAGCATGCGGGTCGTGTGCGCGACCGTCATCGGGTCGTCGGCGGCGACCTGGATGATCAGATCACCGCCGGTGAACTCCGGCTGCAGCCGATCGATCGCGAACTCCGGCAGCGGAGCGAGCCACGGCGGCGAGTCACCGCCGGCCCGGGAGACGAACTCCGGCCCGAATCCGAAGGTGACCGTCAGCCGCGCCGGGTCGCGAGCGAGCTCGGGTTCGGTGTCGGCGAGAGCAGGCTCGCCCGCGGTGAGGCGAGCGGCGTCGTCGCTGAGCAGGCGCATCATGCGCCGCATCCGCTCACGGTCGGTCTGCGGGTGCAGGCTGAGCGCGACGAGCGTGACGTGGGCGGTCGCGTCGGTGGCGATACCCGCCTGATGCGGGCCGTGGAAGGGCACGACGGCGCGACCGTGCAGCACGGGCCCGGCCGCTGGTGCAGGTGCCGGGGTGGAGAGCCGCTCTGCGCCGAGCGCGACGAGCGCCCCGGCACCGGCGGCAGCCCCTCCGAAGAGGAGCTGCCGCCGGGTGGGGCGGGACATCGACTCGGTTCCGCGCGCGGCGTGATCGCTGCGCGCGTTCATCAGTGCCCCTGGTCGGAATCGTGCTCGGAGTGGCCGGAGTGCTCGTCGTGTTCGGACTCGTAGTGCTCCTGAGCGCCGGTGAAGTCCTTCACCGCCGCGGTGAACGACATCGTCGACTCGTCCGAGAACGTCAGCGTGAACTGCACCTCCTGGCCTGCCTCGACGGGTGCGGTCAGCCCCATGAGCATGAGGTGCTCCCCTCCCGGCGCGAGTTCGAGCGTGCCCCCGGCGGGGATGACCAATCCGCCCCGCACCTCGCGCATGGTGGTTCCGCCGCTGGCGGAGTCGGAGACGGTCTCGTGCAGTTCGACGCGTGCGGCGGCTTCAGTGCGCGCGGAGACGATGGTGATCTCGTCGTCGGTCGGGTTCGACAGGATGCCGAAGCCGGCTGTCATGCCCTCAGCGGCCGACTTGACCCACGCGTCGTCGATGGTCACCGCCTCACCGGCGGGCGACGGGGCGTGCGAGGCGGAGCCGTGCGGGTCGGGCTGAGCTGTGGTGGGAGCGCAGCCGGTGAGAAGCAGCAGCGCGGCTGCGAGAGCGAGGGCGGGTCGGGTGAGACGGCGAGCGTCGGTGTGCATGGTTGTGCCTTTCAGGATCTGTTCTCTCGCCGTGCGCATGCACGACGAAGCACGCCCGCCTCGTGGCGGGTGCGCGGTCCGCGCAGGCGCGGACGGCGCCATCCGGATGGACGGCGCCTCTCAGATGCTGAAGACCAGCGGCGGGCCCCGGTGCGGCTGCCGCCGGACGACGCGGATGCCGGTGTCGACGGCGTCGGTGTGCGCGGGGCGCGACGGGGCGCGCAGCCCGGGGCGGGGCGGCGCGGCGGGCAGGCGATCGCAGAGCAGGGCGACGAGCCATGTCGTCAGCCGGCCGGCGAGACGGACGAGGCCGACCAGCAGCATCTCGCCGCGGTGCAGTGCAGCGGTGGTGATGAGCACCGCGAGGGCGTGACCGAGCCACATCCCCGCGGTCGGGTCTGCGATGACGGTCTCAGCGCCCGACAGCACCGGCGGCGCACCGTGCTGATGCACGCTCAGCCCGCCGGCCGGCGTGAACGCACCCAGGATGAACAGCTCGTGGAAGAGGAACTGGCTGGCCGAGACGGCGAGGAGCAGCCGTGCCGGTGAGAGCCGCCGGCCTGCGAGGAGCACGCTGATCATGCTCGACAGCACCAGCGGCACGACGAGTCCGATGAGGCCGGGCAGCGCTCCCCCGGCGGAGACGTGCGCGAGCAGCGCGACGAAGGTGGCCACCAGCGCCGACGACGTCCCGCGCAGCAGCTGCGGGAGCCTCGAGGAGCGCATGTCTCAATCCTGCCATGCCGTGGCGTGGCTTCCCCACCCGGAGACGCGGATGGCCCCGGGAATGGATCCCGGGGCCATCGTGCGTCGACTGGTCGCTGCGCTCCTCGCTCAGCAACCGGTCGGCGTCGCTTCGCGACTAGAGCGCCTCGACGATGGCGCGCATCAGATCGGCGGTCTCGGAGGGCGTCTTGCCCACCTTGACGCCGGCAGCCTCGAGGGCCTCCTTCTTGGCCTGCGCGGTTCCGGCCGAGCCCGAGACGATGGCGCCGGCGTGGCCCATGGTCTTGCCCTCGGGAGCGGTGAAGCCGGCGACGTAGCCCACGACGGGCTTGGTGACGTTGGCCTTGATGTAGTCGGCCGCGCGCTCCTCGGCGTCGCCGCCGATCTCGCCGATCATGACGATGGCCTTGGTCTCGGGGTCGGCCTCGAACGCGGCGAGCGCGTCGATGTGCGTGGTGCCGATGACCGGGTCGCCGCCGATGCCGATCGCGGTCGAGAAGCCCAGGTCGCGCAGCTCGAACATCATCTGGTACGTCAGCGTGCCCGACTTCGACACCAGGCCGATCGGGCCCTTGCCGGTGATGTTCGCCGGGGTGATGCCGACCAGCGCCTCGTCGGGAGTGATGATACCGGGGCAGTTCGGGCCGATGATGCGGGTCTTGTTGCCCTTCTCGGTCGCGTACGCCCAGGCCTCTGCGCTGTCGCCGACGGGCACGCCCTCGGTGATGACGACGAGCAGCGGGATCTCGGCGTCGATGGCCTCGACCATGGCGTCCTTGGTGAAGGCGCCTGGCACGAAGGCGATCGAGACGTCGGCGCCGGTCTTCTCCATCGCCTCGGCGACAGAGCCGAAGACGGGGAGCTCGACGGCGTTGCCGTCCTTATCGGTGTGCGCGACGGTGGTGCCGGCCTTGCGGGCGTTCACGCCGCCCACGATGTTCGTGCCCGCCTTGAGCATCAGTGCGGTGTGCTTGGTGCCCTCGCCGCCGGTGATGCCCTGGACGATGACCTTGGAGTCCTTGTTGATGAAGATCGACATGTCTGTTCCTTAAATCCGAGCCCGTCGAAGGGTCAGGCGTTCGCCAGCTCGGCGGCCTTGTCGGCGCCCTCGTCCATGGTGGCGGCGAGGGTGACCAGCGGGTGGTTGGCGGCGGCGAGGATCTCGCGACCCTCTTCGACCTGGTTGCCGTCGAGGCGCACGACGAGCGGCTTGGTGGCCGCGTCACCGAGGATCTCGAGGGCCTTCACGATGCCCTCCGCGACCGCCACGCACGAGGTGATGCCGCCGAAGACGTTCACGAACACGCTCTTGACCTGCTCGTCGCCGAGGATGACGTCGAGGCCTGCGGCCATGACCGTGGCGGATGCGCCGCCACCGATGTCGAGGAAGTTCGCCGGCTTGACGCCGCCGTGCTTCTCGCCGGCGTAGGCGACGACGTCGAGGGTCGACATGACCAGACCGGCGCCGTTGCCGATGATGCCGACCTGTCCGTCGAGCTTGACGTAGTTCAGACCGGATGCCTTCGCCTTCGCCTCGAGGGGGTTCTCGGAGTCCTTGTCGGCGAGGGCCTCGTGCTCGGGGTGACGGATCTCGGACGCGTTGTCGTCGAGGGTCACCTTGCCGTCGAGGGCGATGATGTCGCCGTCTTCGGTGCGCACCAGCGGGTTGACCTCGACGAGCGTGGCGTCCTCGCCCTTGTAAACGTCGTAGAGCTTGACGAACACGTCGGCGACCTTCTCGACCAGGTCTTCGGGGAAGTTCGCCGCCTGCGCGATCTCGACGGCCTTCGCCTTATCGATGCCCGTCAGCGGGTTGACCTCGACGCGAGCGAGGGCCTCGGGCTTCTCGACGGCGAGCTGCTCGATCTCCATGCCGCCCTCGACGCTGCACAGCGACAGGTACGAGCGGTTCGCGCGGTCGAGCAGCACCGAGAAGTAGAACTCCTCCGCGATGCGCGCGCCCTGCGCCACCATCACTCGCTTGACGACGTGGCCCTTGATGTCGAGACCGAGGATGCTCTTCGCGGCCTCGTACGCCTCGTCGGGGGTCTTGGCGACCTTGACACCGCCGGCCTTGCCGCGGCCACCGGTCTTGACCTGCGCCTTGACGACCACGACACCGCCGATCTTCTCGGCGGCCGCCCTCACCTCCTCGGGGGTGTCGGCGACGATGCCGGCGAGGACCGGCACTCCGTACTTCTCGAAAACGTCTCGTGCCTGGTACTCGTACAGATCCACTGTGGTTCCTTCACTGGGCTGCTGTCTGGTCTGGTGATGCTCTCGATGTCGAGACATCGACCAATCCCCCAGCCTACTACCGCGATCTGGGCGGTCCGCCGCCGCCCGCGGACACCGACCGGCGAGCCGGCCCACCGCGGTCTAGGCTTTCGCCATGCACGAATCCGCAGATCTGAGCACCGGCGTCGTCGCCGCGGCCCTCGAACTCTTCAGCGCTCAGGGCTTCGATCAGACGTCCGTCGAGCAGATCGCGAAGGCCGCGGGTGTCTCGCGATCGACCTTCTTCCGCCAGTTCGGCGGCAAGGAGGACGTCGTGTTCATCGATCACGAGGCCCTGCTCGATGAGCTGCGGCACTTCCTGGCCGAGCCGCACGACGACCCGTGGGCGGCGGTCTGCGAGGCATCGGAGCGCGTGTTCACGCACTTCGCCCGCGACCCCGAACTCGCCAGGCGGCGGTACGAGATCGTCCGCGAGGTGCCGGTGCTGCGTGATCGCGAGATCGTCACGGTGTTCCGGTACGAGCGGCTGTTCGACGAGCACCTGCGCGACTCCCTGCCCGGGATCGCGCCCATCGACGCGGTCGGGTTCTCGGCACTGATCACCGCCGTGCACAACCATGTGCTGCGCCAGCTGCTGCGCGGCAGCCGCGTGCCGCTGAGCGTGCTGCGCGACGCGCTCGACGACGTCCGCCGACGCTACGGGGTGCTGCCCGAGGCGGTCACCCCGGCAGACGACGATGTCGTGGTCGCCGTGTTCCCCCGGTCGATGCCGGTGGCCGAGATCTCACGTCGAGTGCAGGCTCAGCTGTCCTGACCCCACGCCGACGTCACTCGTCGCAGCCGCACTTGCCCGAGGCGTTCTTCACCATGAAGCACACGTCGCACACGCCGTAATCGCGCTCCGCGAGGTTCGTGGCCTTCGGGGCACGCGGCTGAGGGGCGGGGCGTGTCGCGGCGGGGGCGCGTCCGGCGGACGCCGAGCGCTTCGACGCCGACACGGTCGGCAGCCCACTGGGCTGGTGCACGTAGAAGTACGGTGCGCGTCCCTCGCTGGGAAGCAGCGGCAGCACCCGGCCGCCGACGCTCACCTGCTCGTCTTCGGAGAAGCCGTTGATGTAGGTGCGGCCGATGTGCAGGGGCGCCTGCGGGGTGCGGCGGATCGCCTCGATGTACCTGCCGCGGTCGATGTAGCTGCTGATGCCGACGGTGTCCGTCACCGCGGCGATGAACTCGTGATTCTCGATGGGGATCCGGTGCGCGCGCAGCGCCTCCGCGAGAGATCGGTACGGACGAGAGGTTCCTGCGGGGGTCGGGCCCTGTACTTCGTTCATCACACTCATTCTCTCACCCGCAAGGCCCCCTGTGGCGTCGAGCGTCCGTGCCAGACTCTTCTGATCCGACCCGGAAGGACCGGCGCATGTACGACATTCCCGCCCCGATGCTGGCCAAGGCCGCGGCATCCGTCCCCGACCCGGTGAAGAGGCCGATGCTGTACGAACCGAAGTGGGACGGCTTCCGCGGGCTCGTCGCGTGGGACGGCGAGACGCTCGAGATCGGCTCGCGCGGGGCCAAGCCGCTGACGCGCTACTTCCCCGAGCTGGTCGAGCAGCTCGCCGGCATCCTGCCCGGTCCATGCCTGCTCGACGGCGAGATCGTGGTCGCGACCGGGCCCGCCGGTGCGCAGCGTCTCGACTGGGAGGCGCTCAGCCAGCGCATCCACCCGGCCGCGTCGCGCGTCGCGAAGCTGGCCGCCGAGACCCCGGCGATGTTCATCGCCTTCGACCTGCTCGCCGAGGGCGAGGAGGATCTGCAGCAGCATCCGTTCCGAGAGCGACGGACGCGACTCGAGCGGATGCTGGCGGATGCCCCGCATCCGCTGCACCTGACCCGTGCGACGGAAGACCCGGAGCTCGCCCGCCGCTGGCTGGCGGAGTTCGAGGGCGCGGGGTTGGACGGCGTCGTCGCGAAGCCGCTCGACGACCCGTACGCGCCAGGCAAGCGCGCGCTGATCAAGATCAAGCACGCTCGCAGCGCCGATGTCGTCGCGCTCGGCTATCGCGTGCACAAGAGCGGGACGGGGGTCGGGTCGCTGCTCGTCGGACTGTACGACGATGCGGGTGCGCTGCGGCAGGTCGGGGGCGTCGCCGCCTGGACGGATGCCATGCGCCGGGCGCTCGTCGATGAGCTCGCGCCGCTGGTCGTCCGTGACGAGGCGGGCGACGCGGTGACGGGCGAGAGCGAGAGGTCGCGGTTCACCGGCGCGAAGGACATGACGTTCGTGCGCTTGCGCCCGGAGCTCGTGCTCGAGGTGCGCTACGACCAGCTCGAGGGCGACCGTTTCCGGCACACCGTACAGTTCGACCGCTGGCGTCCCGACCGCGACGCCCGTTCGTGCACGTACGACCAGCTCGAGACGGTCGCCGGATACGACCTGGCCGACGTGCTCGAGTAGCCCGGACGACGGCTCTGCGCGGCGGCGGCGACCGCCCTCAGTCGTCGACCCGCTCGCCGTTCTCGTCCCAGTTCTCGGCGACCTTCTTGCTGGGCTGCACGCGCGGCGGCTCACCGGGCATCTTGGGGAACTCCGGTGGGAACGGCAGCTCGCCGAGCCCGTTCTCGACGTCGCGCTCCCACCAGGCGAGCAGCGTGTCGATCCGGCCGGGCGAATCCTGCATGCCGGACCACGGGTCTCCGACCTCGGCGAGCCGGGCGGGCACCGTGCGCACCGTGAACCGCGCGGGGTCGAGGTCGTCGAGCTCCTCCCAGTGGATCGGGGTCGACACGGGTGCGTTGGGCCTGGCCCGCGGGCTGTAGGCACCGGCGATGGTGCGGTCGCGGTTGGCCTGGTTGAAGTCGACGAAGATCCGCTCTCCGCGTTCCTCCTTCCACCAGTTCGTCGTGACCCGATCGGGCATCCGGCGTTCGAGCTCGCGCCCTGCGGCGATCACCGCGTGGCGCACGGTGAGGAACTCCCACTCGGGCACGATCGGGCTGAACACGTGCAGTCCGCGGTTGCCGCTGGTCTTGATGAACGGATCGAGCCCGGCTTCGCGCAGCACCTCGCGCAGTTCGATCGCGGCCGGGATCGCCTGCTCGATGCCGGTGCCCGGCTGCGGGTCGAGGTCGATGCGCAGCTCGACCGGGTTGTCGGTGTTCGACGCCAGAGATGCCCACGGGTGGAAGACGACCGTGTTCATCTGCACCGCCCACACGATCGCGCTCGGTCTGGTGAGCACGAGCTGCGGATGCCGGCGTCCGCTGTTGTAGGTGCACACCACCGACTCGACGTAGTCGGGCGTGCCCTTGGGTGGATTCTTGGAGAAGAACTGCTCGCCGCGGATGCCGTCACGGAACCGTTCGAGCGACACCGGCCGGTGGCCGGTCGAGGTCAGGAAAGCATCCGCCACCTGCTGCACGTAGTCGGCGTACTCGGCCTTGGTGATGCCGCCGCCGTCGTCTGTCGGCCAGACCACCTTGTTCGGACTCGACAGATCGACCACACGCTCGCCGTCGGGGTCCTGCACGGTCAGCTTCACTCGTTCAGAGGCCATGCCCCGAGACTAGGGCGCTCAGCGCGCCGGTCACAGGGGCTTGCGGCCGCCGCGGCCAGTGCCCTCGGACCCGACGTGCTCCGACGGCGCGTCGCCGGAGCACACGCCCGTTCCACACTCTGTCCGAGAACCGCGACCGGCCGGCCCCGGGTCGGTCACTCGTCGTCGATGTCGATCCCGAGCACGAGAACGGCGCTGAGCGCGTCGCGCTCGACGGCGATCGACGGCCCGGCGATGTCGACGAGCACGCCGGCGATGCCGGAGTGCTCGCTGAGGATCTTCGCCAGCTGCTCGGGCTGGAACGGCAGGGGCCGGTCCTTCCGGCCCAGCGCCACGACCTCGAGAGGGTGCGAGAACACCTGCAGGAACCGGCGTCCGTCAGTGGCGTGCGCTTCGGCGATGCCGACGGGCTGCCCGTTCGAGCCGTCATTCACGGCCACCCAGCAGCGGGTGCCGGCCAGCGCCTCAGCCACGCGAACGGCGCTCTGCTCGTCGCGCGGAGCGGCCAGCGCGGTCTTGATCGCCATGTTCTCATCACCCTGCTCGAGCGCCTTCTGCAGCAGCTCGGTGGGGAACACCGCCCGATGCGGTGCCGAGGAGTTGTCGATGATGATGCCGGTGAAGCCGCCTGCGATCACCTGCTGGTAGACCGCTGTCGTCGGCTGGGCGATGGCTGAGGTCGCCGCCGCGTCTTCAGCTCCCTCGATCGACTGCTGCAGGGCGCGGCCAGAGCTGTAGGCGAGCATGAACGATCGGTCGCCGTCGCGGATCACACCCACCGAGAGGGGCTTGCCAGAGCTGATCTGCTCGCGGGCGTCGCCGTTCACCCGCAGGTAGAGGTGCCCCTGCAGCGACTGGCGCATCACACCGATCAGCTGCTCGTTGGTGGCACCCTCCTGCAGCTCGGCGAGGGCCTCGCGCAGCAGGACGTTGTCGTTGAGCCCGTCGACCGTATTGGTCTGCTCGGGGGGCAGGGCAGGCGCGAGCGGAAGCCGCGGCACCGTCTGCTCGGCGGGTGAAGCGGGCTGCTGCTCGCCGGGCAGACCCTGCGCCGACGGCGATGAGGACCGCGCGGGTGCGGTGCGCGGCGGTGCGCTCTGCGACGCGTCTTCCGTGGGCAGGCTCACCTCGGGACCGGCGTCGGCGCCGACACCGCGGAACGCCTGCACCGAGATGCTGACATCCGGCACCGGCTCCGCGGGCACGTCGGTCGCGGGTTCTTCGACGCTTTCGGCCTCGGCGGCGGGGGCAGCCGGGGCGGTCGGCTGGTCGTCGGACTTCTTGCGGCGGGAGAAGAGGGCCATATCAGTCAGCCTAACCGCACGGCGTCCGCGGGAGTCGACGGGCGTCGCGCCGCATCGCGGGCGTCAGAGCTTGCTGATGGGAGCGATCTTGATGAGCAGCTTCTTCTGTCCCGCCGAGTCGAAGCGCACGTGCGCGATGCGCTTGGCGCCCTCGCCGGTCACGGCCTCGATGCGCCCCTCGCCGAAGTCGTCGTGGCGGATCCGGTCGCCCGCCGCCAGCTCGAGATCGCCGTTGTCGCGCACCTTGCCGGTGACCTTGTTCGGGAAGCGGTCCATCGCCGTCGACAGCGGCTTCAGACCGCCGCCCTTGGGCAGCGGCTTCGGCCCGCCGTCGGACAGCCTCGAGAACCCGCTTCCGCCGCCGAAGCCACCTGGGCGCCGCGCGTTCAACGCACGAGACTGCATCCCGCCGCGGGAGTTCACGTCTCCGGGCGACTGGCGCCAGTCGATGAGATCGCCCGGGATCTCCTGCAGGAACCTGCTGGGCATCGCCACCGAGACCTCGCCGAACTGCGCGCGCGTCATCGCCAGAGACAGGTGCAGGCGCTTGCGGGCTCGGGTGATGCCGACGTAGAACAGGCGGCGCTCCTCCTGCGGCCCGCCGGGCTCACCCGCAGAGATGCGATGCGGGATGAGGTCCTCCTCGACACCGGTCACGAAGACCGCGTCATACTCCAGCCCCTTGGCGGTGTGCATCGTCATCATCGACACCGAGCCGGACTCGTCGTCGAGATCGTCGGCGTCGGATACGAGAGCCACCTCGGTGAGGAAGTCGGCGATCGCGCCGTCGGGGTTGTTGCGGGCGAAGTCGCGCGCGACGGCCACGAACTCGTCGAGGTTCTCGAGCCGCGCCTCGTCTTGCGGGTCGCGGCTGACGCGCAGCATCTCGAAGTAGCCGCTGCCGTTGAGCAGCACCGTGAGCCCCTCGGCGACCGAGGTCGCGGGCGGCACCTCGCCGGACGACGGGGTGAGGATCTCGGCTGCCTCGTTCAGCACCGCGTCGAGCTGCGTGATCGCCGCCTGGATGTTCGGTCCCACGCCCAGCAGCGGGGCGTTGCGCAGCGCATCGCGGAAGCTGAGCCCGTTCTCGTCAGCGAAGCGCGCGATCGCGGTCTCGGTGACGTCGCCGATGCCACGCCGTGGTTTGTTCAGGATGCGGCGCACCGCCATCTCGTCGGCCGGGTTCGCCACGGCGACGAGGTACGCGAGGGCGTCTTTGATCTCGGCGCGCTCGTAGAACTTGGTGCCGCCCATGATCTTGTAGGGCACGGCCGAGCGGATGAAGATCTCCTCCAGCGCGCGCGACTGCGAGTTGGTCCGGTAGAAGACGGCCATCTCGGAGTACGGGATGCCCTCGCGGCGCAGCGCCTCGACCTCGTCGGCGACGAACTGGGCCTCATCGTGCTGCGAGTAACCGGTGAAGCCCACGATCTTCTCGCCGGGGCCGCGATCGCTCCACAGGTTCTTCGCCTTGCGATCGAAGTTGTTGCCGATCACGGCGTTCGCCGCCGACAGGATGTTCTGCGTCGACCGGTAGTTCTGCTCGAGCAGCACGACCTTGGCGCCGGGGAAGTCGCGCTCGAATTCGCTGATGTTGCGGATGTCGGCGCCGCGGAAGGCGTAGATGGACTGATCGGAATCGCCGACCACCGTGAGCGACGCCCCCTCGGCATCAGCGGCACTCTGGGCCCCTGAGCGTGTCGAAGGGTCCGGCTCGAAAATCATCATGCCGTTCATCTCGAAGGCATCCGCCTCGGCGCTCGCTCCGGAGACCGGGCGGGTCAGCTCGTGGATCAGCGCGTACTGCGCGTGGTTCGTGTCCTGGTACTCGTCGACGAGGATGTGCCGGAAACGACGGCGGTACACGTCGGCGACGTGGGGGAAGGCGCGGAACAGATAGACGGTCTGGCCGATGAGGTCGTCGAAGTCGAATGCGTTGGCCTTCTGCAGCGCGCGCTGGTAGTCGGCGAAGATGTCGGCGAACTTGCGCTCGGCCGGGTCGCTCAGGTTCGCCTGGCGGGCGAAGCCCTCAGCATCCGTCAGCTCGTTCTTCAGCTTCGAGATGCGCGACTGCACCGCGCCGGGCGTGAGGCCGAACGCATCGGCATCGTGTTCTTTGACGAGCCTCTTCAGCAGCGCACGCGAGTCGCCCGAGTCGTAGATCGTGAACGACTTGGTGAAGCCGAACTGCTCGGCCTCACGCCTCAGGATCCGCACGCAGGCGGAGTGGAACGTCGAGATCCACATGCCGCGAGCCACGTCGCCCACGAGACCCGAGACGCGCTCGCGCATCTCGGCCGCCGCCTTGTTGGTGAACGTGATCGCCAGGATCTGGCTCGGCCACGCCTCACGCTGGCGCAGCAGCAGGGCGATCCGGCGGGTGAGCACGCTCGTCTTCCCCGATCCGGCACCGGCGACGATCAGCAGCGCGCTGCCGCGGTGGGTCACCGCCTCGAGCTGCTGCGGATTGAGCCCGGCGAGCAGCTCGTCGCGGCCGTCGGAGGGGTGGGGGCCGGAGGATGCGGGGACGATGAGAGGGGCGTCGGTCATGGCACTTTGAGTCTATTCGGGGCGTCCGACACCGGGGTACGCTCGGAGCGAGCGGAGAGGACGGTGCCGAGATGATGACCGAGTTGAGCGAGCAGGAGTGCCGGGAGCTGCTCAGGGCGACGACCGTGGGGAGGGTCGGATTCGTGGCGGATGCCCGGGTGCAGATCATTCCGGTGAACTATCTCGTCGACGGCGATGACGTGGTCATCCGAACCGCGCCGTCCGGCCTGCTCAGCGCGTTGACGCAGAGTACCCTCCAGGTGGCCTTCGAGGTGGATCATCATGATGACCTCGCAGGCTCCGGCTGGAGCGTTCTGCTCGGCGGCGCGATCTCGGAGATGACCGACGAAGAGCTGGCGGCCGTGCCGGGCGCCTCGCGGCGCAGCCCCTGGGCAGAGGGCGACAGGTCGCTGCCGCTGCGGTTCACGCCGAGCTCGATCTCCGGCCGACGGGTGCGTCGCGCCCGCTGAGCCGGTCGCTCGGCTCCTCTGATCGGGGCGGCGCGATGACCCTCACGCGATGCGCGTGCCGGGAGGAAGTCGCCGCGCGGGCGTGCGCGTGCGCGACCAGGCGCCGGCGAAGAGACCGCCCGCGATCACCAGCTGGATGCCGAGCCCGACGAACCAGCTCGGTGCGGTGCCGCGCATCTGCTCTTCGGGCGTGGGCGATGTCTGAGGGCCGCCGTCCTCGCACGGATCCCAGCGCTGCGGATCGGGCCGCACCTGCGTCATGCGAACGCCGTACTTCACCTGCCCGAACAGGTCCTGCGGGTAGCCGTCGACGAACGGGGTGGGCGTGGCGTCGGCCAGCACGACGAACGGGTTCGCCGCGAGGAAGCCCCAGACCAGATCGAATCGCGGCTGCTCGTAGGTGTACTCCTGCCACTCGTCGCAGATCGGCTCGCCCGATTCGTCCCACATGCGCTCCTGCTGCGTGAACTCGGTGCGCAGCGCCGCTCCCCCGAGACCGAAGGCGATGAGCGTGCCGATGACCAGTGCCGCGACCACGAGGTAGGTGGCGGCGATCGAGAACAGGGGGCGCGCGATGAGCCCGCTCAGTCCCACGCCCATCGCGGCCACCACGATGGTCTCGGCCAGCAGCACGAGCAGCGAGACGAAGAACATTCCCGGTGTGACGCCGCCGCCGAGCATGCCCGCCGCGAGGAAGGGCACGGCGATGAGCAGGAATGCGCACCCGGTCGCGACCGCGGCCAGCAGCTTGCCCAGCATGATGTCGCCGGTCGTCGCGGCGGTCACCTGGATCGGGGCGAGCGTCGCCGCGTCTCGGTCGCCGTTGATCGCGTTGCCGCTGAGCGTCGGCGACACGAGCACCACGAGCAGCAGCACGAAGTTGACGATGATCGAGAAGACGCCGGCGCCCGGCAGCTCGTTGTTCGAGAAGATCAGGAACGACAGCGCCGTGATGCCCAGCAGCAGCACGACGAAGATGCCCAGCAGCACGTACCAGCCCACGCTGCGCAGCCGCTGCGTCAGCTCGAGCCGGGCGATGGTGAGGATGCGGGATCCGCTCACGACGCGGCTCCTTCCTGCGGGCTGGCCGGCGGCTGCGGTGCAGCCGTCGACCGCGGTGCAGCCGGCGGTGGTGGTGCATCCGGCGACGCCGGTGCAGCCGGCGGTGGCGGTGCAGCCTGCGGCGCCGGTGCAGTCGGCGGGGCCGGTGCAGCCGATCCCGGATGCCGCAGGGCGAGGAAAGACGCCTCCAGCGCACTCTGCGCCGGACCGTACTCCAGAACCGGCACACCGGCAGAGACGAGGGTGCGCAGCGCCTCGACCGCAGCGGTGTCATCGGAGACGAGGAGCAGGGCGTCACCTCGGTCGGCGCCCACCTGATCGCGACGCACGCCGAGCGCGTGCGCCACAGCAGTCGGTGCGTCGCCGACGGCGAGCCGCACCCGATAGGTGCGCGCGGCGGGTGCGGGAGCGGCGGCCACCACCGACCCCGCGACGAGGAACACCGTGTCGTCCACGACCTCTTCGAGCTCTGAGAGCACGTGGCTGGAGATGAGGATTGTCGTCCCCTGTGCCGCGAGGTCGCGCAGCAGCACGCGCAGCTGCACCCGCGCCTCGGGGTCGAGGCCGGATGCCGGCTCGTCGAGCAGCAGCACGCGCGGGCGATGCACGAGAGCGCGTGCGAGCCCGAGCTTCTGCTTCTGCCCGCGCGACAGCACCCGCGCGGGCGAGGCGGCGTGTTCGGCGAGACCCACGAGGGAGAGCAGCTCGTCGGCGCGCGATCGGGCGTCCGCCGCCGGCATGTCGTGCAGCCGCGCTGTCGTCACGATGCTCTCCCGTGCCGTCAGCGACGGCCACGCGCCGAGCGTGTCGGGCATCCAACCCAGCATTCGCCGCACCGCGGCCGGGTCGTCGACCGGGTCGACGCCGTCGATGGTGATGCGACCGGCATCCGGCGCCAGCAGCGACGCGAGCATGAGCAGCAGCGTCGTCTTGCCCGCTCCGTTCGGACCGACCAGCCCCGTGACGCGGCCGGGCAGAGCGCGGAAGGTGGCATCGACCACAGCATCCACCGCCCCGAACGACCGCTTGACCCCCTGCGCGACCACTCCGTCCATGCCCCGAGCCTAGGGCAGAGCCGGCAGCATCAGGCCACCATGCCCCGAGCCTAGGGCAGAGCCGGCAGGATCTGCCCGCCATCGCCCGCACCTTGGGCAGAGGTGACAGAATCAGGCCATGCGCACGATCCTCAACATCATCTGGGTCATCTTCGCCGGTTTCTGGCTGTGGCTGGGGTACATCCTGGCCGGCATCGTGCTGTGCATTCCGATCATCACCATTCCGTGGGCGATCGCGTCGTTCCGCATCGCCGGATACTCGCTGTGGCCGTTCGGACGTCAGGTGGTCGATCACTCCAAGGCGGGGCTCGGATCGATCCTCGGCAACATCGTGTGGGTGATCCTGGCGGGCTGGTGGCTCGCCCTCGGCCACATCCTCTCCGGTATCGCGCTGTGCATCACGATCATCGGCATCCCGATGGGGATCGCCGACTTCAAGCTCGTGCCCGTCTCGCTCATGCCGCTCGGCAAGGAGATCGTGCCCAGCCGGGGCGGGGCGTTCAGGAGCTGAGCGCGGATTCGGCGAAGAACGCAACTCCCAGATCGGGGTGGTCGACGAACACGCCGTCGACACCCGTGTCGGCGATCTCGCGCCACTCCGCCTCGTAGTCGCCGAACGCCGCCTTGCCGCCCTGGGCGCGGAACCGCGGGTCGAGGAAGATGTTCTCGGGGCGGCACGTCCAGGTGAACACCCGCAGACCGCGCGCGTGCGCGTCGGCGACGATCGTGTTCTCCGGCGTCAGCAGCATCTTCTTGCTGACGCTGATGCCGTCGACCGTGCCGGCGAGCTCGTCGAGCCCCGCGGGCGTGACCGCGGAAGCGTAGTCAGGCGCATTCCGGCCCTGGGAGCTGACGAGGTCGAACGGTCTGCCGGCCGATTCGATGAGATAGATGAAGGATGCCGCGATGCCGGTCTTCTGAAGCCGGTGCAGGATCGTCGACTCGAACGACTCGACGATCAGCGGAAGATCGCCGTCGGCCCAGCCACCGGCACGCAGGTCGCGCTCGATGAGGGGCGCGAGGTCGAGTCCGATGCTGTCGAAGTAGGTCGCGTGCTTGATCTCGAGCACGATGCCGATCTCACGTCCGTGCTCCTCCGACCCGGCGCGCACGAGGTCGAGCAGGTCGGGGAGGCGCAGGATGGGCTGCCCGTCATCGAATGTGGCGCTGGAGCGTCGGATCTTCGGCAGCCGCTCGCGGGTGCGCAGGGTCGACAGCTCGGCCCAGGTGAAGTCCTCGGTGAACCAGCCGGTGAGCGAGACTCCGTCGATGCGCTTGGTCGTGCGGCGCCCGGCGAACTCCGGATGATCCGCCACGTCGGTGGTTCCGGAGATCTCGTTCTCGTGCCGCAGCACGAGAACGCCGTCCTTGGTCGCGACGACGTCGGGTTCGACGGCATCCACCCCCATCGCCAGAGCGAGTTCGTACGATGATCGGCTGTGCTCGGGGCGGTAGCCGGGGGCACCCCGATGCCCGATGATCAGCGGTCTTCTCCTGGGCACGCTCACAGCGTAAAGCACCCATTCCATAGGTTGCCGCGAGTATCTTTGAGGAAAGAGATGACCGATCCCTCGGGAGCAGAGGCCACCATGAGCAATTTCGCATTCAACAACCCGGCGTTCCAGCAGCAGGATCCGCGAAATGTCGCGTCCTATCCCGGTTCGTCTCAGGGCACCTACGCGCCGCCGCCCGCGCCGGGCGCAGCCGCCGGCACCGCGTCGTTCCAGCACGCGGGAATGGATGCCGCCGCCAACGCGCAGCTGGAGGGCATGTACACCTCGCCGTCCGCAGGCGCACTCGAGACCGACCGGATGACGGTCGAGGACACGGTCTGGAAGACCGCCGGTCTCTTCGCCATCCTGCTCGTCACCGCCGTCGTCGGCTGGGTGTGGACCGCGACGAGCTTCGTCAACTCCGGCGGCAACGCCGACATGACCCCGTGGCTCGTCGGCGCCCTGGGCGGCTTCGTGCTCGCCATGGTCGTCACGTTCACCTCGCGCAAGAAGGTGCGCCCCGCGCTCATCTGGGCGTACGCGGCGTTCGAGGGTCTGTTCGTCGGCGCCATCTCGGCCTACTTCGAGATCATCTGGCCGGGCGTCGTGATGCAGGCGACCCTCGCGACCATCGCCGTCGTCGGCGTCACTCTCGCGCTCTTCGCCAGCGGCAAGGTGCGCGCCAGCGCGAAGATGACCAAGATCGTCATGATCGCGATGCTGGGTTATCTGGTGTTCTCGGTGCTCAACCTCGTCCTGATGTGGACGGGCGTCCTGCCCGCAGGCCAGGCTTTCGGCCTCTACAGCGCCGAGGTCTTCGGCATCCCGCTCGGCCTCATCATCGGCGTCCTCGTCGTGTTCATGGCCGCCTACTCGCTGGTGATGGATTTCGACCAGATCCAGCAGGGCGTGCGCAACGGCGCTCCCCGCAAGTACGGCTGGCTCGGTGCCTTCGGCATCATGGTGACCGTCGTCTGGCTGTACGTCGAGATCCTGCGCATCCTCGCCATCCTGCGCGGCAACGACTGATCAGCCGCTGTTTCGCGAACGGGCCGCCCTCTTCGGAGGGCGGCCCGTTCCGCATGTCCGACCGCTGTTACCGCATCTGAGGGACGTGCACAAGGGTATGCCATACATTCGTAGCGATCGGGCAGGGTTGATGCATCCGGAAACCCCCGGTATCACTCACAGATCGGAGACAATCATGGGCTTCCTCGCCTTTCTCCTCCTCGGACTCATCGCCGGTGCGATCGCGAAGCTGATCCTCCCTGGCAAGCAGGGCGGCGGCTGGATCGTCACCCTTCTGCTCGGTGTCGTCGGCGCACTGCTCGGCGGCTGGCTCGGCAGCGTCCTGTTCAATGCTCCCCTCGAGGAGTTCTGGAGCCTGCAGACCTGGCTGCTGGCGATCGGCGGCTCGATCATCGTGCTGCTGATCTACGGCCTCATCGTCGGCCGCGGCGACCGTCGCCGCGCCTGACGCCGGTATCAGCGAATACGGCCGCTGCCCTCGGGCAGTGGCCGTATTCGTGCGTACGGGTGCGAGCCGGCCTCGCAGAGAGGACACCGGATCCTGCCGAAGGCGAAACGAAGAAGGGGCCGCTCTCGCGGCCCCTTCTCTCACTCCCACTCGATCGTCGCCGGTGGCTTCGAGGTGACGTCGAGCACGACCCGATTGACCTCACGCACCTCGTTGGTGATGCGGTTCGAGATCTTGGCGAGCACGTCGTAGGGCAGGCGCGTCCAGTCGGCGGTCATGGCGTCTTCACTGGAGACCGGGCGCAGCACGATGGGGTGTCCGTAGGTGCGGCCGTCGCCCTGCACGCCCACCGAGCGCACGTCGGCGAGCAGCACGACGGGGCACTGCCAGATCGTCTGGTCGAGACCCGCCCTGCTGAGCTCCTCGCGGGCGATGGCGTCGGCGTCGCGCAGGATCTCGAGACGCTCGCGGGTCACCTCGCCGATGATCCGGATGCCCAGACCGGGGCCGGGGAACGGCTGGCGGCCGACGATGGCCTCGGGGATGCCGAGTTCGCGTCCGATTGCGCGGACCTCGTCCTTGAACAGTGCGCGCAGCGGTTCGACGAGCTCGAAATCGAGGTCTTCGGGCAGGCCGCCGACGTTGTGGTGCGACTTGATGTTCGCGGTGCCCGCTCCCCCACCCGACTCGACGACGTCGGGGTACAGGGTGCCCTGCACGAGGAACTTCACGGGCGCGCCACCGGTCGCCTTGGCCTCTTCGACGAGGTCGCGCTGCACCTGCTCGAACGCCCGGATGAACTCGCGGCCGATGATCTTGCGCTTGGTCTCGGGGTCGGTGACGCCCTCGAGGTGACCGAGGAACGTGTCGACGGCGTCGACGGTGATCAGGCGCACGCCCGTCGACTCGACGTAATCCTTCTCGACCTGCTCGCGCTCACCCTTGCGCAGCAGTCCGTGGTCGACGAAGACGGCGGTCAGCTGGTCGCCGATGGCCTTGTGCACGAGAGCCGTCGACACGGCGGAGTCGACGCCGCCGGAGAGAGCCGAGATGACGCGCGCGTCACCGACCTGCTCGCGGATGCGCTCGATCTGCTCGGCGATCACGTTGTCGCTGTTCCATTCGGCGGGAAGACCGGCACCGCGGTGCAGGAAGTTCTCGATGATCGCCTGGCCGTGGTCGGAGTGCTTGACCTCGGGGTGCCACTGCACGCCGTAGAGCTTGCGCTCTTCGTTGGCGAAGGCGGCGACCTTCGTCGCCTCGGTGGTGGCGAGCACGTCGAAGCCCTCGGGCGCGCGCGACACCTGGTCGCCGTGGCTCATCCACACGTTCTGCTCGGCCGGCTGACCGGCGAGCAGGGTGCTCTCGGTGGCGGGGATGTGCGCGTCGGTCGCGCCGTACTCACGCAGACCGGTGTGCGCGACCTCACCGCCGAGGGTCTGCGCCATGTACTGGAACCCGTAGCAGATGCCCAGCGTCGGCACGCCGAGGTCGAACACGGCCGGGTCGAGCTGCGGAGCGCCGTCTTCGTACACCGAGGACGGCCCGCCCGACAGGATCAGGGCGACGGGGTTCTTCGCCGCGATCTCCTCGGCGGTGGCCGTGTGCGGCACGATCTCGCTGTACACGCCGGCTTCGCGGACGCGACGGGCGATCAGCTGCGCGTACTGCGCTCCGAAGTCGACGACCAGCGCGGGGCGCTGCTGGGTCTCGGTCTGCTCGGTCAACGGGCACCTTCCGTGGTGGTGGGCGCAGGCGACGCGGCTGACGCCGCGGCCTCGCGCTGGGCGAGATAGGCCTTCACGTCCCGCGCGACGCGCGTCTCCATGAAGAAGGACAGCAGCGGGACGACGCCGCCGAGGGCGAGCAGGATGAAGCGGACGAACGGCCAGCGCATCATGCTCCACATCCGGAAGCAGGCGAAGAGGTAGACGACGTAGAACCAGCCGTGTGCGACCAGGATGCCCTGCGACACGTTGAATCCGTCGCCGGTCGATTCGAGGCCGTCGGCGGTCTCGACGACCTCGGCGAACCAGAGCGGACCGCCGGAGCCGCCGAGGAAGAGTTCGAGGTGGATCGGCGTGTACTTCAGCACCATCTCGGTCACGAGCAGCAGCAGCATGACGCCGGTGATGATCGAGGCGATCTGGTAGAACTTCAGCGCTCCGCGGATCGCCGGGAAGCTGGCGACTCTGGGCTCGGGCATGCCCTCCATTCTAGCCGCCGCGGTGATACGGCGAAGGCCGCCGGACGCATGCCCGGCGGCCCTCGCTGACAGGGTCGTGATCACCAGCGGGTGAGCAGGTCCCAGATCCAGTCGAAGATCTGCTGGATGATGCCGCCCAGACCGCCGGCGCGGTTGACGTGCACCGTGGCGGTGGCCGCGTCGCCGTCTGCCTGCATCACGGCCAGCGTGTACTTGCCCGGCTGGGTGCTCTTCGGCACCCGCACGGTCGTCGAGAACGTCCCGTCGTCTGCGACCTGCACGGTGCCGACCTGCACGGCCTGCCCCTTCTTGGGTCGCAGCTCGACGGTCACGGTCTCACCAGGGGTGAAGCGCTCGCCCGTCACCGCGAGGGTGCCGCCGGCGCTGACCTTCGACGAACCCGTCTGGATGGTGCCCTCGAACGGTCCGGGTTCTGGCTCGTCGGCGGCCACCGTGAACGGCAGCGTCACCGGGGCGCCCACGTTCGGCGTCGCGACGAGCGGGGCACCTGCCGATCCGGCCGGCACGGTGAACTGGATTCTCGCCCGACCGATCTCGTCGGTGGTGCTGACGATGGACGCATCGACCGCGGCCGAGCCCACCGAGACGCCGCCGAGCGACAGATCGACCGTGGTCGGCACCTGCTCGCCCGCGCTGAACGCGAGAGACGACAGCGACACGGTCACCACGTCGCCCGCCTGGTAGCCGTCAGCGCCGGGCGCCGGCGTGATCGAGGCGCCCACGGCACGCTGGTCGAGGTCGGGGCTCGCCGTCTTGTTGGCGTCGAACCAGTCGACCATCGACTGCAGGTCGATCTTGCCGGTGTCCTTCGCGCTCGTGCCCTTCGCCAGGGTGAAGAAGTTGTCTCCACCCGCCGCCAGGAACGAGTTCGCGGCGATCGTGTACGAGGCGGCCGGGTCGAGCGCCGCTCCGTTCAGCGTGATGGACGTGATGCGCTCGCCCTGGGCTGCGGTGGGATCGTAGGTGTACGACAGCCCCTCCGACACCCCGAGCTTGAGGAACGGACGACTCGCGCCCGCCGGCTGCCATTGCTCTTCAAGCACTGCCTTCAGCTGCGCGCCGGTGAGCTGCGTGGTGACCAGCGTGTTGGCGAACGGCTGCACCGTCGCCGCCTCGCGGTACGTCACGTTGCCGTCGGGATCGTTCGCGTTCGACGAGGCGTAGGTGAGGTTGGCGCGGATGCCGCCCGGGTTCATCAGCGCCACGTCGGCGCCGGTGGCCCACTTCTGCACGTCGGCGACGAAGTTGCCGATGGTCGACTCGCCTCCGCGGTTCTCGGTGCCGTCGGCCTGTCGAGCGCGGTTGAAGTCGGCCGTGATGTCGCCGACCTTGACGGCGCCGAGCACGTCGGCCTCCTTCTTGGCGGCGTCGACGATGGCCTGCACCTCGGCGACCGGCTGGTAGTTGCCAGCCAGCGGACGGATCTGGTTGGTGATCGAGATCAGCTCGTTCTTCTTCGGGTCGACCTGCAGGTTCATCACGCCCATGTTCTCGCCGTACTGACCCGCCGACACGACCGGGCGGCCGTCGATGACGTGGTTGTAGGCGAGGTGGGTGTGGGCCGAGACGATCGCGTTCACGTCGTCGTCGACGCCGTAGACGATCTGACCCAGCGCCGACTCGGGGGTGATGCTGTCGACCGAGACCGTGGTCGCTCCCTCGTGCACCAGCAGGATGATCACGTCGGCTTCGCCGTTGGCGTCGTCGCCGTCGCGGAGGTTCGCCGCCGCCTCGTTCACCGAGTCGACGATGTCGCGCACCTCGAGATCGGCGATGCCGGCCGGAGACACGAGCGAGTCGAGCTCTTCGGTCACCGCGCCGACGAAGCCGACGCGCACCCCGTCGACCTCCTTCACCCACGACGGGGCGAGGGCGGTCTGGTCGGCGCCCTTGAGGAACACGTTCGACGAGATGTACTCCCAGTCGGCCCGCTCCTGCACGCGGTCGCGCAGGTCGGCCCAGCCCTGGTCGAACTCGTGGTTGCCGGCGGCGCTGACCTCGAGGCCGGCGGCGTTGAGGGCGTCGATCGCCGGGTTGTCGTCCTGGATGAACGAGGTGAACGTCGACGCGCCGATCAGGTCGCCGGCCGCGGCGAAGATCGTGTTCGGGTTGGCTTCGCGCACCGACTTCACCGCACCGGCCAGCACTGCTGCACCGGCTGCCTTGCCATCGGCCTCGATGCGACCGTGGAAGTCGTTGATCGTGGCGATGTCGATGCTCACCGGCGGCTCGGTCGCCGAGACGCCGACGAGGATCGGGTCGTGGTCGCTCGAGCGGTAGGGGGTGCCCGTCTCGGTGGCGCCGTAGGCGTAGCCGCGGTCGCTCCACTCGGGCGAGTTGATGGTCCACGCGTCGGCCCCGGTGATCGACCTGGCCAGTGACGGCGAGGCGATCACGTGGTCGAGCGAGCCCAGCTCGCCGTCGAACGTGTAGGTGTAGCTGCCCGGCGAGTGCGCGGGCACCGTGTCGACCCAGCCCTTCGACGTGAACACGTCGATCGGGTCCTCATGGCCGTAGGCGTTGAAGTCGCCGATCAGCAGCATGTCGTCGCCGTTGGTCTTCTTCAGCCGGTCGGTGAACGACAGCAGCGACTGCGCCTGCTTCACCCGGTCGGCGTTGAAGAAGCCCTGCCCGTCGGCCGGCTGCGTGCCGCTGCCCGACTTCGACTTGAAGTGGTTGGCGATCACCGTGACCGTGCGGCCGTCGGCGTCGAAGGCCTGGGCGATCGGCTCGCGGGCGTTGCCCCACACCGTCTCGTCGTCGATGGTCTGCGCGTCGCCGACGGGCTTCACCTCCTTGGCCTTGTAGATGATCGCGTTCGTGATGAAGTCGGTGGTCGCCGCATTCTGCAGCGACTTCGGCGTGGGCACGTACGCCCACACGTCGTTGCCGGCTTCGGCGTTCAGCCCGTCGACGAGGTCGGCGAGCGCGGTGTCGGCGGGCTCGCCCAGCTTCACCGAGTTCTCGATCTCCATGAGCGAGACGACGTCGGCATCCAGTGTGTTGATCGCCGAGACGATCTTCGACTTCTGGATGGCGAACTCCGCCGCGGTCTTCGCCCCGCGGGCATCGGGGTTCTGGCTGGTCAGCGTCGTGAAGTAGTTGTAGACGTTGAACGAGGCGATCTTCACATCGCCGCCCACCGAGGGCACCTCGGGGCGCGGATTCTTCGACGTGAAGCCGAACTTCTCGGCATCCGGCGACGCGCTGTCGAGCGGCTTCACCGGCTGCAGGCGCCAGTCGTCGAAGCCGTACTGCAGCACGAGTCCCTTTCCGCCGAAGTCGACTGCGTCGCCGTTTCGCACGACCGCGTCCTTGGTGAAGTAGGGCTGGTCGTTCAGGTGGTCCTTGTTGCTCACCTGGATGTTGTAGCCGTCGTCGAGCAGGATGCGGTCTGCGCGGTTCGCCGCGGCGATGGCATCCGCCTCGGCGCCGGGCCGCTTCAGCTCGGTGCCCTTGACGTTGAGCTCGCCGGGGTTCAGCCACAGCGTGCCGTAGTTGAACAGCTGGTGGCTGGAGGCGACGAGGTAGTCGCCGGTGGGCAGCACGAGCATGTTCTCGTACGCCTCGCGCGCCGTGCCGACGACGCTCGTCGGCAGCGGGGTGAGGGCGGGCACGCCGACTCCCGCGGTGACGACCGAGACGCCGGATGTCGCTGACGGAGCGATCTGCGTCTGGCCGAAGTACTCGTCGACGACGCCCGTGACCGAGACGAGGTCTCCGATCGCGCCGGGAACGGTCTTCCCGTCGACGAAGACGAAGATGCCGTCGGACGCGTTCGGCGTCATGTCGTCGGCTCCGCCGGATCCGGCGGTCTGGATGACGATTCCCTTGTAACCGCCCGTGCGATGGTCGGCGGTGATGACGCCCTCGACGGTGACGGTCTTGCCCTTGTACGGCGAGACGTCGCCGGTGCCCTGCACGTCGGCGATGCTGACCTTCTCACCAGGCTCCGGCTCGGGGTCCGGGTCGGGCTCGGGCTCCGTGCTGCCGGAGGCGGTGGGGGTGATCGTCGCGGAGAGCGCGAAGTCGGCCCCGTTGTCGTCGGTGTCCTTGCCGTCTGCGCGGTTCAGCGACTTCACGTCGGTGTTGCCGGCCGGGGCGGAGGCGACCGTGCCCTCGAACGTGTTGGAGCCGCCGTAGCCGAGCAGATCGACGATGCCGTCCGCTCCGGCGGCGTTGCCGACCGGCAGGGTGACCGCCTTGGCGCCCTGCACGAGGGCGATCGTGCCGGTGGTGCCGCTGGGGGCGAGGGTGCTGGTCTGGTCAGGTGCGGGCAGGGCGGCACCCGCCGCGCCGTTGCTGCTCGCCTGAACGAGGAAGTAGCCGCCGGCCTTGATGGTGCCGGTGAGCGCGACGACCCCGTGCGATGCACCGGAGCTTCCCGCCGCGCGGTACTGCAGCGACATCCCGTCGAGCACGACGTCCTTGTCGGTCGGGTTGTACAGCTCGATGAACTTGTTCTTGAACGCGGCGCCGGCGCTGCCGCCCGACAGGTAGGCCTCGTTGATCACGACGCCGATGCCGTCGACGTTCGCGAAGGCCGGCGCGGCGATGAGCGAACCCATGCTCATCGTGAACGCCGTGGTCAGCGCGAGCGTCGCGATGCGCCCCCGCCTCCTCTGATGGGCGACCGGAACAGGCGCGTTCCGGTCGGCAGGGGTGTGCATCATGAATGCCGTCTCCTCATTCTGGGTTGGCCGGGGATCTCGTGGATCCACCGTCAGACGCTCGAGCACGCGCTCGCGCATGAAAGCGACCATAGGCCGCACGTCCGACATCGGGCAAGAGGATTCGCGCGCCGGTCACCGGATGGTCACCGGCACGTCGTCTCAGCCGCGCGCGTCCTCGAACTCCTCGACCTCGCGCTCCCAGGCATCCTTCGCCAGGCGGTACCAGAGGTAGAACGCGAAGCCGGCGAAGATCGCCCACTCGGCCGCGTAGAAGATGTTCAGCCAATTGACGGGCGATTTCTCCTCGGGCGCCGGGGAGTCGATGTCGACGAGTCCGGCCGGGGCGGTGAGGGATGCCAGATACGGGCGGTACACGTCGAGCTGATCGACGTCGTGCCATTGGCCGAGGAGCGCCGCGGGCGACATCCGCGTCAGAGCGTAGATGTCGTCGGCAGGTGGCAGCTCGACACCTTCATCGTCGATCAGCCGCCCGGTGAGCTGGGCCCGGGATACATCCTGTTCGGCGAGGGCCGCGGCCGCGGCATCCGCCTGCTCGCGCGTCGGCGCCCAGCCGAGCGCGACGGCGAGCGACGTGCGATCGGCCACTCGCAGCTGGCCGGTGACCCAGTACCCCTCGTCGGCGCCGCCGTTGAACCGGGACGAGATCACGATGAAGTCCTCGGCCACCCACTCGCCGCTCGTCGTGACCTTCTGCCCGCCGAGCGGCTCAGGCAGGTACTGACCCGGCTCGATCACGTCGGTGAGCGGGCGCACCTGCTCGGTGGCGCCGGGCGGCGGCGGGTCGGTGTCGATGGCGCGTGCCAGCTGCCACTGACCGAGCCACGCGAAGATGCCGGCGATCACGAGGCAGAGCAGGAGCACGCCGATCCAGCGCCCCCGCAGCATCACCTCGCGCAGCGTCGGCGGGAACTCCTGCGCGGCGGCGGGCTGCTGCTCGGTCATCCCAGCTCGTATGGCGCGAGGACGACCTCGACCCGCTGGAACTCCTTCAGGTCGGAGTATCCCGTGGTCGCCATCGACTTGCGCAGGGCGCCGATGAGGTTGGCAGTCCCGTCGGCGACGGGGGCGGGCCCGAACAGGATCCGCTCCAGGTCGGCGACGCGGTCGACCTCGACGCGGCGGCCGCGGGGAAGCTCGGGGTGGTGCGCCTCGGCGCCCCAGTGGAAGCCCTGGCCGGGGGCATCCGTCGCGCGCGACAGCGCGACACCCAGCATCACGGCATCCGCACCCATCGCGAGGGCCTTCACCATGTCGCCGGACGTGCCTACGCCGCCGTCGGCGATGACGTGCACGTAGCGGCCGCCCGACTCGTCGAGGTAGTCGCGGCGGGCCGCGGCGACATCCGACACGGCGGTCGCCATCGGGGCGTGGATGCCAAGGGTCACGCGCGTGGTCGACGCCGCTCCCCCGCCGAAGCCGACGAGCACGCCCGCCGCTCCCGTGCGCATGAGGTGCAGGGCGGCGGTGTAGGTGGAGGCGCCGCCGACGATGACGGGCACGTCGAGGTCGTAGATGAACTTCTTCAGGTTCAGCGGCTCGAGGGCGCTGGAGACGTGCTCGGCCGACACCGTCGTGCCGCGGATGACGAACAGGTCGACGCCGGCGGCGACGACGGTCTCGTACAGCTCCTGGGTGCGCTGGGGCGTCAGCGAGCCGGCGACCGTGACGCCCGCCTCGCGGATCTCGGCGAGGCGCTGCTTCACGAGCTCTGGCTTGATCGGCTCGGAGTACAGCTGCTGCATCCGCACGGTCGCGTTCTCGGCGGGCAGCGCGGCGATCTCGTCGAGCAGAGGCTGCGGGTCGTCGTAGCGCGTCCACAGGCCCTCGAGGTCCAGCACGCCCAGCCCGCCGAGCCTGCCGAGCGCGATGGCGGTGGCGGGGCTGACGACGGAGTCCATCGGGGCGCCGAGCACGGGGATGTCGAACGAGAACGCATCGATCGTCCATGCGGTCGAGACGTCGGCGGGGTTGCGGGTGCGTCGCGATGGGACCACCGCGATGTCGTCGAACGTGTACGCGCGGCGCGCGCGCTTGCCTCGGCCGATCTCGATGTCCATGCTCACCCCTCCAGCCTACCCGTGGTGGCCCGATGGCCCCGCTCGGCGTCGGCGTCGCCGCCGGGCCGGAACCCGCCTGCCGCGCTCGCCGCTGCCCGCCAGCGCTACCCGCTCAGACACCGAGAACAGGCCCAACACCGAGAACAGGTCGAATTCCGTCCATCTGTCCTGTCATCGGCAGCCAACCTGTACTCGATTGCCGCCAGTTCTCCTGCACATCCTCGCTCCTGGGCTACCTGTCCACGGTTCGCGCGGAACGAGAGTCTGATCTTCACCTGCCCCGGCCATCGTCGAAGGATGAGGGCTCCGATCATGACGTGGATGCGACAGCGCGCCGGCATCGCGCACACCAGTGAGCTGCGCGCAGCGGGGTACACGAATCACGAGATGCGACAGGCCGTGGATGCAGGACTGCTCGAGCGGGTCAGACGCTCGTGGCTGGTGTCGGCGCAGTGCTCGGCCGAACGAAGGGCTGCCGCCGAGGTGAGCGGGCGAGTGACATGCGTGACCGCCGCCAAGCACCTGGGGCTGTGGTCGGTGGCCGACGAAAGGATGCACGTCGCCGTACCGTCGTCCTCCTCCCGCATCAGCGCGCCCGGCCGAGTGCTGCACTGGTCCGCAGGCCCCGCGCCGGTCGCACGTTTCGCCGTCGAAGACCCCATCCTGAACGTGCTCTACCACGTCGGGCGCTGCTTGGAACCGCCGGACGCGTCGGCGGTCTGGGAGTCGGCTCTGCGCAGGACGCTCGTGACCCTCCCGCAATTGCGCCGCACCGCATGGCACAGCACGGCTGTGGACATCGTGCTCGAGATGGTCGGAGCGCTGTCGGATTCCGGGGTCGAGACGGCCTTCATCCGCATCTGCCGCTCCTGCGGCCTCGAGGTGCGTCAGCAGGTGATCATCGACGGGCATCGGGTCGATGCGCTCATCGGCGACCGGCTGGTGGTGCAGCTCGACGGCTTCGAATTCCACAGCAGTGCGAAGGATCGGCGGCGAGATCTCCGCCAGGATGCCCGTCTCACCCTGCTGGGCTACACGGTGCTCCGCTTCGACTACCAGCAGGTCATGTTCGACCCCGGCTATGTGCAGCAGACCATCGTCAACGCCGTGGCTCAGGGGCTGCACCTCGCGCGGCGACGGTGATCAGAGCGCTCGGTTCGAGAACAGGCTGGTTCTTCAGATCAGGACGGATGCTCGGGCATACGGGATGCTCTCGGCAACGGGCCTGTTCTCAGCGTGCTCGACCCAGGCCCAGGAGGGCGCGGGCGTCACGGCTCGGACATGCGCGCGAGCAGCTCGGTCAGCAGCGCCTCGGCCACCGGCCGCGGAGCCCGCTCGATCAACGCCATGAGCATGGCCATCGGCTGATCCGCCGACACCGATCCCGCGCCGGCGAGCCGCAGCAGCCGCCACGCCGCGGCGGGACCGGGAACACGCCCGCCCTCGCCGTAACCCAGCATTCGCAGCGCCGCCAGCATCATCTTCGGGTCGGCGGCGGGCCGGCCGCGCACCTCGTCGGCCGCCTCCGCCAGCGCGCGCGCGAACTCCTCGACCTGCGATTCGAGCACGGGGGTCAGGGTGAGGTGCGCGCTGTGCGCGATGCGCACCCCGTCCTGCTGCACGAGCCCGGGCTGCGGCTGGATTTTCCAGCCGTGCAACACCAGCGCATCGGCGAGGCGGTGAGGGTCGACGCGCTCAGCCACGGGCACGCTGTCGTCCGAGCCGAGCGCGATCGCCGGCCCGACCGGGTCACCGATCACGCGCAGCCCCGGGATGCCGTCGACCGCCGCACTGACGGCCAGCGCTACCCGTCCGATCGAGTCCGTGAGCCGCCGATACCCGTCGTCGCCGAGATGCTGGGTGATCGCCCACGCCGCGGCGAGCGGCGATGCCGAGCGTGAGCCGAGCAGGGTCGGGTTCACCACGGGATAGCCCGCCCACCCGGTCGTAGCGAAGAACTGCGCGCGATGGCGACGCCGTCCGCGCTGCAGCAGCACAGACACTCCCTTCGGCGCGTAGCCGTACTTGTGCAGGTCGGCCGAGATGCTCGTCACCCCGTGCACGCGGAAGTCCCAGGCCGGCAGGCCGGGCCACCACGGCAGCACAAACCCGCCGAAGCAGGAGTCGACATGGCAGGAGATCCCGCGAGCCGATGCCGCGGCCGCGACCTCCGCGATCGGATCGAGCGTGCCGGTGGGGTACGACGGCGCCGACACGACGACGAGGGCGACGTCGTCGTCGAGCCGGTCGATCAGATCGGACGCCGCGAGCACACCGTCCGGCGAGCACGGCACCGCGTCGAACTCGAGGTCGAACAGCTGCGCGGCCTTGATGAACGCCGCGTGCGCGGTGGCCGGGGCCAGCAGCCGGGGACGCCCGGCCGACCCGCCGTGCGACAGCCGCCACAGATCGCGCGCCGTCTTCACGGCCAGCAGGCAGCTCTCGGTTCCTCCGCTGGTGACGGTGCCGACGACGGAGCGCCTGCCGTGCAGCATCCGGCGGGTGAAGCCGATCACATCCCGCTCCATCGCCGCGATCGACGGGAACACCGTCGGGTCGAGTCCGTTCAGCGGCCGCGCGAGACGGGCGGCGGCGTCAGCCAGCTCGTCCAGTTCGCCGAGGCCCGAGTCGTAGACATATGACAGCACGTGTCCGCCGTGCGTCGGCGCGTCGGCGGCGCGCATCCGACGCAGGCGATCGAGGATGTCGCTCACGCCGACGTCCCGATGATGTCGCGCTCGCGCAGCCGGTACCGAGCCAGCGCGACGAGGCTCAGCAGCATGAGCGCCGCCGGCAGCAGGCTGAACGCCACCGCGATCCCCGTTACCGCGGCATCCGGCTGGGCGACCTCGACCGCAGCCGTCGTCTCGATGTAGCCGGTCACCGCGAGCACGATCGAGAGCACGGTCGCACCCAGCGCCATGCCCGTCGTCTCACCGGCCGTCCACACGCCGCTGAACACACCGGAGCGATTGTCATGGCCGGCCACCGTGCGGTCGTGCGCGATGACGTCGGGCAGCATCGCCATCGGCAGGGTCTGCATGCCGGCGTACGCCGCGCCGGCGAGGGCGACCGGTGCGAGGATCCACCATCCAGGCATCCACACCATCAGGCCGAGCACCACCGTCGCGGCGAGGAACGCCGTGCTGGCGATGCGGAAGCCGCGCTCTTTGCCGATGCGGTCGGCGACGAGCTTCCACACCGGGGCCATCAGCAGGGCGGGAGCAATCAGCGCGACGAACAGCGGCGTCACCGCACCCTCGTCGCCCAGCACCCAGCGCGCCACGAACTGCGCGGCGGCGAGCATGAGCCCGGTCGCCAGCCCCTGCAGCATGAACGCGCCCAGCAGCACACGGAACGGCTGGCTCTCGCGCAGCGCGTCGAGTCCGTCACGGTAGTGCGTCGCGATCGACGCACCGGGTCGCACGGGCAGCATCGGGCGGGTCGGCGCGACGGTCGAGGCGACGAACAGCCCGGCGCCGAGCAGCACGGCTGCCACGGCCGCCATCACGAGGTAGCCGAGGAGCGGGTCGCCGAACATCCCGCGGATCTCGGGTCCGCCCGCGCCGAAGAGCAGGATCGCCACGGTCAGCATGACCACGCGCCAGGTGAGCAGGCGAGTGCGCTCACGGTAGTCGTCGGTCAGCTCGGCGGGCAGCGCGATGTACGGCACCTGGAAGAGGCTGAAGCATGTCGCTGCGAGCATGAACGCGATGAGCACCCAGAAGCCGGATGCCACCGGTCCGAGTCCCGCGGGAACGGCGAAGGTCAGCACGAACGCGATCGGCAGACCGATCGAGCCGATCAGCATGAGCCCGCGCCGCGATCCCGATCGCGCGAGCGCGGTGTCGCTCAGCCCGCCGATCACCGGGTCGATCAGCACGTCCCACACCTTGGCTCCCGTGACGATCGCACCGGCGGCGAGCGCCGTCACGCCCAGGGAGTCGGTCAGGTAGTAGACGAGCACCAGGCCGGGCAGCGTGGCGAAGCCGCCGGTGCCGAGCGAGCCGATGGCGTAGCGGGTGATCCGGCCGCGAGTGAGCGTTGTCGACGCTGAGCGCATGCGGCTCACTCTAGTGGCGGGGCTGCGCGTCTCGCGTCGGGCGCCGAAGCGCCGTCATCCGGTGCAGGGAACACGCGAGCGCAGGACCGGAAAGCGGATGCCGGTCCGCGCGACCCGAGCCGACCCGAGGTCGGCTCACTTCTTGTAGTTGGGCGCCTCGACGACGATCTGCACGTCGTGCGGGTGCGACTCCTTGAGCCCCGCGGCCGTGATGCGCACGAAGCGTCCGCGCGCCTTGAGCTCGTCGATGGTGCGTGCGCCGACGTAGAACATCGACTGACGCAGACCGCCCATCAGCTGGTACGCCACGGCCGAGAGCGGGCCGCGGTAAGGCACCTGGCCCTCGATGCCCTCGGGGATGAGCTTGTCGTCGCTGGGGACGTCGGCCTGGAAGTACCGGTCCTTGGAGTACGAGGTCTGCTTGCCGCGCGTCTGCATCGCGCCCAGCGAGCCCATGCCCCGGTACTGCTTGAACTGCTTGCCCGACTGGAAGACGATCTCTCCCGGCGACTCGTCGGTGCCGGCCAGCAGCGAGCCCAGCATGACGGCGTCAGCGCCGGCGACCAGCGCCTTGGCGATGTCGCCGGAGTACTGCAGACCGCCGTCGGCGATCACCGGCACACCGGCGGGGCCGGCGGCGAGGGATGCCTCGTAGACCGCCGTCACCTGTGGCACGCCCACGCCGGCGACCACGCGCGTGGTGCAGATCGAGCCCGGGCCCACGCCGACCTTGACGGCGTCGACGCCGGCATCCACCAGAGCCTGAGCGCCCTCGCGGGTCGCGACGTTGCCGCCGACGATGTCGATGTGCTCGAAGGTCGGGTCGGCCTTGAGCCGCTTGACGAGCTCGATGACGCCCTGCGACTGGCCGTTCGCGGTGTCGACGACGAGGATGTCGACACCGGCATCCCGCAGCGCCTCGGCACGCTCCCACGCGTCGCCGAAGAAGCCGATGGCGGCGCCGACACGCAGCCGGCCCTGGTCGTCCTTGGTGGCGAGCGGGTACTTCTCGCTCTTGTCGAAGTCCTTGATCGTGATCAGCCCGGCGAGCTTGCCGTCGCTGTCGATGAGCGGCAGCTTCTCGACGCGGTGCTTCGCGAACAGGGCGATGACCTCGCCCGCGGCGACGCCGACCGGAGCGGTGACGAGGTTCTCGCTCGTCATGACGTCCTTGACCAGAGTGGTCTGACGCTCGAAGCCCGACACGAACCGCATGTCGCGGTTGGTGACGATGCCCACGAGATGGCCCTCGTCGTCGACGACGGGCAGGCCGGAGATGCGGTAGCGGGCGCACAGGTTGTCGACCTCTTCGACGGTCGCATCGGCGGTCGTCGTGATCGGGTCGGTGATCATGCCCGACTCGCTGCGCTTGACCCGGTCGACCTGCGATGCCTGGTCGGCGATCGAGAGGTTGCGGTGCAGGATGCCGATGCCGCCCTCGCGGGCCATCGCGATCGCCATGCGGGCCTCGGTGACGGTGTCCATCGCGCTGGAGAGCAGCGGGGTGGCCACCGAGATGCGCCGTGTGATCCGCGAGGAGGTGTCGGCCTCACTGGGGATGACGTCGGTGTGCCCGGGAAGCAGGAGCACGTCATCGTAGGTGAGTCCGACGAAACCGAACGGGTCGTGCTGCTGCATGGAAGCGTGCTCCTCTGCGCCGGAGGCGCGATCGAATGGCGGATGCGCGGGGGCGTCGGCGACCGGAGGAGGCGTGACCCGCGGTGTATAGATTCTAAGCGCGTCGGGGGCCGCGTTATTCCGAGAACGCCGAGAACGCCGCGTCGGACACTCCCGACATTCCGATCAGGACACGGTTGGTGCGATACGCGCCGACGACGGGATACGCTCAGTGCGACGTCCAAGCGGAGCGACGACCCGAAGTCGCTCGATGCACTCGATGTGGAGGATGCGTGGGACTCAGAACTGTGGCGCTTCAGCGCCCCCGGAACGGTGTGCTCGCGCTGCTCGCGACGCTGCTCGCCGCCTTCCTCGTCTTCGGATCGCCGGCCGGTGCCGCGCACGCCGAGACGACGCCTGACGGCCAGGAGGTCACCGACTTCTACTTCGCCGGGAACATCACCTACGACGACGAGCCGATCGAGGGCGTCGGTCTGTCGGTGAAGGGCGGCGGCTTCGAGGGCAAGACCAAGACCGACGCCGAGGGCAAGTGGCGCCTGTACGTGCCCGAGAAGGACAAGTACACGATCGCAGTCGACGAGGACACCCTTCCCGAGGGCGTGATCGTCGACGCGGAGAACCTGCCCGACGGCGTGGAGCCCGTCGCCGGGACGAGCGGCGAGTTCGAGGCGGAGTTCGGCCTGACCGGCACGAAGATCGTCAACCTCTTCCTCGGCGAGGGCGAGCGCATCACGATCTCGCTTCTCGATCAGCTGCTCTCGCGACTGGTCGGCGGCCTGAACTTCGGGCTGCTGCTCGCGCTCGCCTCGATGGGCGCGGCGCTCATCTACGGCACGACGCGGCTGTCGAACTTCGCGCACGCCGAGATGGTCACCTGGGGCGGCCTGGTCGCGCTGGTCACGACGACCGTGTGGCAGCTGCCCTTCTGGATCGGCATCATCGCCGCAGTGATCGCCGGCGGTCTGCTGGGCTGGGGCATGGATGCCGCGCTGTGGCGTCCCCTGCGCCGCCGGGGCCTCGGCGTGGTGCAGCTCATGATCGTGAGCATCGGCCTCTCGCTCGCGCTGCGCTACCTCTTCCAGTACTTCATCGGCGGCGGCACCCGTCAGCTGCCCGGCGCGAGCCCCGCGCCGATCCAGTTCGGCCCGATCTCGCTGTCGTACATCGACATCATCGCCATGAGCGTGAGCATCGTCGTGATCCTGGCTGTGGCGTGGTTCCTCACCCGCACTCGCATCGGCAAGGCGACCAGGGCCATCTCCGACAATCCGCAGCTCGCGGCCGCCTCGGGCATCGACGTCGACCGGGTGATCCGCTACGTGTGGATCCTGTCCGGTCTGCTGGCGGCCATCTCGGGCATCCTGTGGGCGTACTTCCGCCCGGGTGTGAAGTGGGACATGGGCATGCAGATGCTGCTGCTCATCTTCGCCGCGATCACCCTCGGAGGTCTCGGCACCGCGTTCGGGGCGCTGGTCGGCTCACTCATCGTCGGCATCGCGGTCGAGGTCTCGACGCTGTGGATCCCGTCGGACCTGAAGTACGCGAGCGCTCTCGTCGTGCTGATCGTGATCCTGCTGGTCAGGCCGCAGGGTCTGCTCGGACGCAAGGAAAGGCTGGGCTGACATGGACTTCGGAAGCATCTTCTCCAACACGGCCGTCTACCTGTTCAGCCCCGTCACCATCGCGTACGCGCTGGCCGCGACCGGACTGGCCGTGCACTTCGGCTACGCGGGTCTGCTGAACTTCGGCATGGCGGCGTTCATGGCGGTCGGCGGCTACGGGTACGCGATCTCGGTGCTCAGCTTCGGCCTGCCCTGGTGGGTGGGCATGCTGATCGGGCTGCTGGGCGGCGCACTGTTCGCCGTGCTGCTCGGCATCCCGACTCTGCGCCTGCGCGCCGACTACCTCGCCATCGCCACCATCGCCGCCGGCGAGATCGTGCGGCTGCTGTTCACCACGCAGCTGTTCGACGAGTGGACGAACTCCGCCGACGGGCTCGCGCAGTACAACGGCGGGTTCCGCGACGCGAACCCCTTCCCCGACGGCACGTATGGGTTCGGCCCGTGGACGTACACGGCGAACGACCTGTGGAACCGCGTGTTCGGCGTGGTGCTGCTGGGCGTCGCCGTGCTGCTCGTCTGGGCGCTCATGCGCAGCCCCTGGGGCCGCGTGCTCAAGGGCATCCGCGAAGACGAGGACGCCGTCCGCTCGCTCGGCAAGAACGTGTTCGCCTACAAGATGCAGGCGCTCGTGGTCGGCGGCGTGATCGGTGCCGCGGGCGGGATCGTCTTCGTGCTCCCCTCAGCCGTCGTGCCGGGCAGCTACACGACGTCGCTGACCTTCTTCCTGTGGACGATCCTGCTGCTCGGCGGCGCCGCGACCGTCTTCGGCCCGACGCTCGGTGCGATCCTCTTCTGGGTCGTCTTCGCGTTCCTCGCCAACCTGCTGCCGAGCATGGCCCGCACCGGCATCCTTCCGATGTCGTCGAGCCAGGCCTCGACCCTCGTGTTCATCTTCGTGGGCGTGGCGCTGATGCTGCTCGTGATCTTCCGCCCGCAGGGCATCCTCGGAGACAAGAGGGAGATGACCTTTGTCAAGTGAGAACACCCCCGAGCAGGTTCCCGGCGCCGATGCGGCGCCGGTGACCGGCAGCGTCCGGCGTCCGAAGACGACCGGACTGGCGAAGGGCCCCGCGGCTCCCGGCGTGGCGAAGGTCGACCCGATCCTCGTCGTCGACGCCGTCGAGCGGCACTTCGGCGGGCTGACCGCAGTCAATGTCGAGCACGTCGAGGTGCCTCGAAACGCCATCACGGCACTGATCGGCCCGAACGGTGCCGGCAAGACGACCCTGTTCAACCTGCTGTGCGGCTTCGACAAGCCGAACAGCGGCACGTGGAGCTTCGACGGGAAGAACCTGTCTGGCATCCCCTCCTTCAAGGTGGCCAGGATGGGCCAGGTGCGCACCTTCCAGCTCACGAAGTCGCTGTCGCTGCTGACCGTGCTCGAGAACATGAAGCTCGGCGCCACCAAGCAGAAGGGCGAGGGCTTCTGGGCGAGCCTGATTCCGGCTCTCTGGCGCCGCCAGGAGGCTCAGATCGAGGAGCGCGCCCGCGAGCTGCTGCGCCGCTTCAAGCTCGACGCCAAGGAGAAGGACTTCGCGGCCTCGCTCTCGGGCGGACAGCGCAAACTGCTCGAGATGGCACGTGCCCTCATGAGCGACCCGCAGCTGGTCATGCTCGACGAGCCGATGGCGGGCGTCAACCCCGCGCTGACGCAGTCGCTGCTCGATCACATCCTCGATCTGAAGGAGCAGGGCATGACCGTGCTCTTCGTCGAGCACGACATGCACATGGTGCGCCACATCGCGGATTGGGTGATCGTCATGGCCGAGGGCCGCGTCGTCGCCGAGGGCCCGCCCGAGACCGTCATGGACGACCCCGCTGTCGTCGACGCCTACCTGGGCGCTCATCAGGACGTCGATCTGGGTGTGGTCACCGGCCGCATCCCGGTGATGCCAGGCGACACCGCCGCCGCCACCCGCATCCGGGAGAAGATCGAGACCGAGGCCGAGCTGGAAGCCGAAGAGGAGGACAAGTGATGGATGCCTCAACCGACGCCTCCGTCGTCGTCGAGCTGAAGGACGTGCACGCCGGATATCTGCCGGGGGTGAACATCCTCAACGGCGCCAATCTCGTCGCACGCCAGGGTGAGCTCATCGGCATCATCGGTCCGAACGGCGCGGGCAAATCGACGCTGCTGAAGGCGATCTTCGGCATGGTCAACGTGCGTCAGGGCGACATCACCGTCAACGGGGAGAGCATCGTCGGCCTCAAGGCCGACAAGCTCGTGGCGCGCGGAGTGGCCTTCGTGCCGCAGACGAACAACGTCTTCCCCTCGCTGACGATCGCCGAGAACCTGCAGATGGGCCTGTACCAGAACTCGAAGATCTACGCCGAGCGGCTCGAGTTCGTCAGCAGCATCTTCGCCGAGCTGGGCAAGCGCCTGAACCAGCGAGCCGGCTCGCTGTCGGGCGGCGAGCGCCAGATGGTGGCGATGTCGCGCGCGCTGATGATGGACCCGTCGGTGCTGCTGCTCGACGAGCCCTCGGCCGGCCTCTCCCCCGTCCGCCAGGACGATGCGTTCATCCGCGTCTCCGACATCAACAAGGCCGGCGTGACGACGATCATGGTCGAGCAGAACGCGCGTCGCTGCCTGCAGATCTGCGACCGCGGATACGTGCTCGACCAGGGCCGCGACGCCTACGAGGGCACCGGCCGCGACCTGCTGAACGACCCGAAGGTGATCGGCCTGTATCTCGGAACCCTGGGCCAGGACGCCGCCTGACACGACCGATGAGGGGGTGGATGCCCGGGCATCCACCCCCTCATCCATGCCCGCCCGACGCTTCGGGCGTGAAGAAGGCCCCGGATGCGAGCACCCGGGGCCTTCTTCGTGAGCGATGTCAGTTGGTGCGCTCGATGGTGTTGTCGGCCTTGTACTTGTAGATGCCGATCGTGGCGCCCTGCGGGTCGCCCGCCTCGTCGAAGGTCACCTCACCGGAGTAGCCGTCGTAGTCGGCGGTGCCTCCGTCGTTGATGATCTTGGCGCACTCGGCGAACGAGGTGCACTTCTCACCGTCGCCCGAGCCGCCCGAGATCTCCTGCATCTTGGCGGCGATGTCGGCGCCCTCGGTCGAGCCCGCGGCGAGCGACGCGAGCGCGACCAGGACGGCTGCGTCGTAGGCCTCACCGGCGTAGGTGAAGTCCTTCACCTCGGGGTTGCCCTCGCCCGTCCAGTACGTCTGCAGGCGCTCGACGAAATCGTCTTCGAGTACAGGGCCGGCCTTGGTGCCCTGCGCGCCCTCGAGCGACACCGGCATCTCGTCGCCGTAGTCCGACAGGTTTCCGTCGACCATGTAGAACTTGTCGGCCGTGATGCCGGCGTTCACCAGCAGCGGACCGATCGTCTTGAACTGGTCGAACGACACGATCGCCACGGCGTCGGGGTTCTGCGCCTTGATCGTCTCGACCTGAGCGTCGAACTGCGCGTCGCCGACGTTGTACGAGGCCTCGGCGACGACCTTGCCGCCGGCGTTCTCGAACGTCTCCTTGATGGCAGCGTCGAGACCGGTGCCGTAGGCGTCGTTCTGGTAGATGATGCCGAGCGTCTTGCGGTTGTCCTCGGCGATGAGGTTGCCGAGCACCTCGCCCTGCAGCAGGTCGCTGGGCGCGGTGCGGAAGTAGAGTCCGTTGTCGTCCCAGTCGGTGAAGTCGGGGCCGGTGTTCGACGCCGAGATCTGCAGGATGCCCGCGTTGACGTTGCCGTCGAGGATCAGTCGCGAGACACCGGATGCCGCGGCACCGACCATCGCGGTGACGCCCGCTCCCTGCAGCTTGGTGATCGAGGTCTCGTACGCCTTGGTGTCGGTGTCGCCCTCGTCTTCGGCGGTGAGCTCGACCTTGATGCCGGCGTTCGCCTCGTTGATCTCCTTGACCGCCAGGCCCACGCCGGACGACATCGGCGGGCCGAGGAAGGCGAGCGAGCCGGTCTGCGGCAGCAGGGATCCGAGCTTCAGGGTGAGGTCGGCGGACGGCTTCTTGCCACCGTCGTCGGAGGAGTTGTCCGAGGGCGTGCTGCTGCAGCCGGCGATGATGAGTGCGGAGGCGCTGACCATCGCGGCCGCCGCGAAGATCCTCGCGGGACGCGAGCCCTTCATTGCGTTCATGTTGCTCCCTTGCGTAACTGAACGTGGATTTCCACTTCGGGTGATCTCACCCTATTGGTTCGCATGCGCGCGTTCTGTCTCGGTCGCCTAACGATCGTCCCGGGCGTGGCGGACCCCGCTCAGACGGTGTCAGCGACTGCCACCGCGCGTGTGCGACGACCGTGCAGCAGCAGGTCGGCGACGAACACGGCGATTGCGATCCACACGATGATGAAGCCGATCCATCGCTCGAGCGGCATGGGCTCGCCCAGCAGCGCCCAGCCGACGACGAACTGCATGATCGGGGTGATGAACTGCAGCATCCCGACCAGGCTCAGGTCGATCCGCCGCGTGCCGGCGGCGAACAGCAGCAGCGGCACTGCGGTGGCGATGCCGGCGCCGGCGACGAGCAGGGTGTGCAGCGGTGAGACCTGACCGAAGGTGATGCCGTCGGTCTGGCCGACGATGACGAGCGTCACGACGGCGATCGGGATGAGCCAGAACGATTCGAGCGTGAGCCCGCTCGTGGCATCCACCGCCGCGCCGATCTGCTTCTTCACGAGCCCGTAGATGCCGAATGAGGCGGTGAGCGTCAGCGCGATCCACGGGAACGACCCGTACGCGACGACGATAACGATCACGGCGAGCGCGGCAACGCCGATCGCGATCCACTGCAGCGGACGCACCCGCTCGCGCAGCACGAAGACGCCCAGCAGCACAGTGAAGATCGGGTTGATGAAGTAGCCGAGACTGGTCTCGATGACGTGGCCCGTGAGCGTGCCGATGAGGAATGTCTGCCAGTTGACGTAGATGAGCACCCCGGCCAGTGCTGTCCACCACAGCAGTCGCGGCTGACGCACGACGGCGATGAGGGCCGGCCATCCGCGCATGACCGTGAGCAGGATGCAGCAGAAGACGAACGAGAGCAGCACCCGCCAGGCCACGACCTCCCACGGACCGGTCGGCACCAGCGCCAGGAAGTACAGCGGGAGGGCTCCCCAGAGCAGATAGGCGCCGACCGTGTAGGCGATCCCGCCGCGTGCCGCGTTCGCGAGAGCGGCAGTGCGGGTGGGGAGATCGGAGGTCACCTGAGAACCCTATTCCGCGTCGACGCCGACGACGCGATCCGGCGCTCCGCTGCGCGCGGGCGGGATCCGCCCATCCGAGTAGATCGCCCTTCCACTCGGTCGAGGATCGGCGTATGGTGAGCGGCATCCAAGGATGGATACTGGGGAAATCGGCGGATCTGATGGGCGAGTACGTACTCGCGCTCGACGTGGGCACGACCGGAGTGAGAACGGTCATCGCCGGCGGCGCTGCGCACGACGAATTGCAGGTGGCACCCTTCGCTGTGGGAGGCGAGCGGGTCGACATACCCCTGCTCGCCTTCATCACCGCGGACGGTGATGCGGTCTTCGGCGCAGAGGCCGAGCAGCGTGAACGCGAGCGGCCTGAGCGCGCCGTGCACGGGTTCACCCGCGGCATCGGCGATGCGGTGCCGCTCGTGGTGGGTGGCTTCGCCATCGGATCCGAAGAGCTTCTCGCCCGAATGGTGCTGTGGATCGTCGGCACCGTGGCGGCGCAGCAGGGCGCGCGTCCCGCGAGCATCGTCCTGGTGCACCCGACGTCGTGGTGCGGCCACCGAGCCGATGCCGTGCGCGGGTGCCTGCGCGAACTCGACCTCGACGCGATGCTCGTGCCTGCAGCCCCGGTGGTGGTGCAGCAGCACGCGAGCGCCGACTCCAGGTCGCACACCGTCTGCGTATACGACCTCGGCGGCACGTCGTTCGAGGCCTCGCTGCTGCGCGGCGGTCGAATGCTCGGCGCGCCGCGGGTGAGCGACATCGGCGGGGTCGACATCGATTCCGCCCTGCTGCAGCACATTCTCTCGATGCTTCCGGCATCCGCCGTGGTCGACGGCACGCGCCCCGAGATGCTCGCGGCTCGTCACGCCGTGGTCGCCGCGAAGGAGAGACTGTCGCACAGCTCCGACGTCTCGGTGCCGGTCTCGTTCGGCGGGCAGGGCACCTCGGTGCGCGTCACCCGGTCTGAGCTCGAGAGCCTGGCAGCCGCGCCCATCGCGCGGACCGTGGAAGAGGTGGAGCAGGCTCTGGAGGGCGAGCACCTGTCGGTCGCGGATCTCGACGAGGTCATCCTGATCGGCGGCTGCGCCCGCATCCCGCTCGTCGCGGAGATGCTGTCAGCGCGGCTGGATGTGCCACTCACCGTGCCGGACGATCCGGGGCTGGCCGCCGCGTCGGCCGCCGCGAGTCGCGTCTGGCACGCGTTGCAGACCGAGCGGGAGCTCGCCGCACCCCTCGTGCCCGAGCCGGCGCCGGTGCCGCAGACGGTCAGACGCCGCCCGGTGCGCGTGCGCATCCCGTACGGTGCGGCTGCGACCCTGGCCGCCGGCGCCGTGATCGTCGCCGCCGGCATGGTCTTCGCCGCGACGACCCCGCTCGGCAGCGGCTCGGACCGAGCCCAGGGAGCCTCCTCCGACGAGCCGGCGGGCAGCGGATCGCCGTCGGTGCAGCGACCGGCATCCGGATACTCCGTCGCAGCCGCCGCGGGAGCCGCCGCCGAGTCGGGTGCTCGAGACGGCGCGGGCACGCCGGCAGACCCGGACGACTCCTCCGACGGCGAGTCCCGGGACGAGGAGGCAGCGCCGTCGCCACGCAGCGGCGGACGCACCGTCGAACCGCCGACGACCGACTACGCCAGCGGTTCGACCCGTCCGGTCTCGTCGAGCACCCCGTCGGCACCGCGCGGCGGAACGGCTGCGCCTCCGCCGTCGTCCGGCACGCCGGCCACCCAGCCCGACGAACCGGCTCCCGCACCGGAGCCGGCGCCCGAGCCGGCGCCGCAGCCGGACCCAGCACCGGACCCCGAGCCGACATCCGACCCGACACCAGAGCCGGCACCGGAACCCGCGCCGGACCCCGCCCCCGAACCCGCCCCGGGAAGCGGGACTGAACCCGCACCCGAGCCGGCCGCACCCGAGCCCGCCGCCGCGCCCGTCGCGACAGCAGCCGCAGACACGAGTGCCGGCCCCGCGCCCGCTGAGTCACCCGTGCAGCCGGCGCAGACGGCATCCGATCCCTCAGCCGAGAACGCGGTCCTCTGAACCGAGACCGGCATCCGATCATGACCCCGCCCGCTGCCATGTCCCGGCCCATCGCCATGCTCGACGATGCGGATCCGGTCGTCTCGCCCATCAGCTGGGAGCGCCAGATGGGGGCGGTCCGCGGTGCGATCGGCCAGACCGCCCCGCGCGTCGTGCTGGTCGGCACAGCGGGTGCAGGCAAATCGAGTGGCCTGCAGCGGCTGTACGAGCTGTTCAGGTCGCAGTCCCGAGACGCGCGGATGCTGCACGACGACCCGACGACGGTCGCCGATGCGCCGGCGCAGCAGATCCTTCTTGTCGACGACGCCCACCTGCTCTCCGACGCGCAGCTGCAGCATCTCGGCGAACGCGCGCGGGATCCGGAGGCCTCGCTCATCATCGCGCAGCGTCCGTGGCCCGCGCGACCCGCACTTCGCGCGATCACCGCACGACTCGAGCAGCATGCGCCGGCGATCGTGCTCGGGCATGTCACCCGAGCCGACATCATCGATCATCTCGACGCGCGGGGCCGGCGCCTGCCCGAGACCTGCATCGAGCACATCGTGCAGACGACGCGCGGCGTGGCCTGGCTCGCGGCCGCCGCTGTGCAGCACCACGACTCCCGCGACTGCGCTCACGATCGCAACCACGAGAGCCTCGACGACTCGGTCGCGGAACTGATCATCCATCGCCTCGACATGATCGACGAGCGGCTGCGCGAGCGGATCGAGGAGGTGTGCATCGCCGCCCCCGGCACCGTGCACTCCGCCGACGGCGAGCCGGACGACTGGGCCCTGCGGGGATACGCGCACGGCCTGCTGGTGCGCAGCGGCGAAGCCGCCCCCATCGTGCGCACCGCCGTGCGCCGGGCAATGCCGACGCGGCGACTGATCGACCTGTGCATCCGTCACCCGGAATCCCTACGAGACCCCGACGGGCTGCCCGCCCTGCGCGACGCGCGAGTGGCGGAGGCCCTCGTCTCGACCGCGGACCGGATGCTGCGGACGGATCCTCGCCGGGCCTCCGCGCTGTACACCGCCGCGCTGCGGTGCGGTGCTCCGGAGCTCCCTCTGGCTGCGCGGCGCGCCGCGGCCGCCTGGTCGAACGGCGACCTCGACGAGGCGTCGACCGCCGTGGAGGACGCGATCGCCTGCTCTGCGGACGACGTGCCGGCCGAGGTCAGCGCGGTCGCCGCGGCGACGTGGTCGGCGCGGGCGATGATGCGCGAAGCGCACCGCGTGCATCAGGCGATCCCGCCCGCAGATCAGGTGACGCTGGCGAATGCGGCGGTCGCCGCCCTGGGCGTCGGCGAAGCGGATCCGTCCTCCTCCTCGACGCCGGCCCCGCTGCCGACGGCCATCGCCGTCTCGGCGACGATGCTGCGCCGCGGCCTGCGGGCCACGACAGCTCCGGATGCCATGGAGTCGTCGCTTGCAGATCTGGTGCGCTCAGCCGAGATGTACACCAGAACCGGGCGCAGCGATGCGCTGTGCGAGCTGCCCGCGGTGGTCGCGGCGGTCGTGGCGCTGAACCTCGGCCGTCTGGTCACGGCGCAGTCGGTGCTCGATGAGGCTGTCGAGGGCGGCCACGGGGGCCCGTGGGCGCAGACGCGCCTGCTGCTGTGGAGCGCCTGGGTCGCCGTGCAGCGCGCGCATCCGGCCGAGGCGCGAGAGCTGCTGCGGCGTGTCGAGACGACCGGCATCGCCCGCCTCTCGACCCGCGATGCACTGCTGCTCCAGGCGGTTCGCGTCGCCATCGCCCGCAGGTACGAAGACGCGTCGGGGCTGGATGCCGCCTGGCAGCGTGCGAGAGCGGTGCTGCTTCGCGCCGACATCGACCTGTACCTGCTGCATCCGGTCGCAGAGCTGATCACCGCCGGCACCAGAGCCGGCGACGCGGATCGCGTCGAGCCGCAGGTGCGCACGGCGCTGCAGATGGTCGAAGCGCTGGGCAGTCCCCCGCTGTGGACCGCGCACCTGCACTGGGCGGTCATCCAGCAGGGCATCCTGCTCAGCCGACCCGATCGGCTGACGCCGCATGCGAAGGCGCTCGTCGCCGCCGCGCCGCACAGTCGCGTGGCGGCGGGGATGGCCAAGGCCGGCCGCGTCTGGACGGATGTGCTCGCAGGCTCGGTGGCGGCGGATGCGGTGATGGCCGCCGCCGAGGGGCTGGCAGCGGTCGGTCTGATGTGGGACGCGGCGCGCCTCGCGGGTCATGGCGCCGCCCGAACGCCCGACCGCAGGATCGCCGCCCAGCTGCTGGCATGCGCGCGCGAACTGCATCCCACCGACGGCACGAGACGCCCCGAGCCGACCGCCGGCGGCGACGCGGAGGCCGTCGATCGCACCGCAGCCGAGGAGGTGCTCAGCGACCGGGAGATCGAGGTCGCGCGGCTCGTGCTCCAGGGCAAGACCTACGCCGAGATCGGCGAATCGATCTTCATCTCGCCGCGCACCGCCGAGCACCACATCGCCCATATCCGCCGACGGCTCGGCGCCACCTCGCGCTCCGAGATGCTCGCGCGGCTGCGCGTCCTGCTCGGTGAGAACGACGCTCGGGCGGGGCACACGACCGAACCCCCGTGAACCCCTATCCGGGTATCGGGCAAACCCCCGATGCCGTGCGGGTTCGGCCCCGCATAGCATGCCATTCACCGATCGTTCCCGACTGCTCGGGGTCCTTGTCGTCGGGCGCGGTGACGCTGATCCGACTGAAGCCGAAGGGTGCTGCAGATGACATCGCCAGTGGAGACCATCGCGGATGCGCTCGTCGCGTTCATCCTGAGCCTGCTGCGCGATCCCGACGCTGCCGAGGGCTTCGTGGCCTCGCCAGAAGCCGCGCTGGCGCGGAACGGGCTGGAGGACGTGTGCATGGCGGACGTCGCCGCGGTCAGGCCGGTCATCATCGATCACCCGCACGTCATCAATCAGACGAGCCCGCCGCCCCCGCCGTCGCCCGCCGAGCACTCCGGCGACGTCGCCGTGCGCGAGATCGTGCGGATGATCCAGCAGTACACGACCAACATCGACGCGCGCTCGACCATCCTCGACCAGTCGGTCAATCAGAACATCTGGACGGAGGGCGGTGACGTCACCCAGGTGTTCGATCAGGATGCCGTGGTCGCCTCCGGCGACAACGCCGTCGCCGCAGGCGGCGACGCGACCGTGGTCGACTCGGACGTCGACGTGACCATGGGTGATGTGTCGATCGGGAACGAGACGAACGACGGAAGCTTCAATCAGACCGGCACGCAAGGCGAGACGCCCGACGATGTGCCCGCAGGCGACGACGCCGGCGCATCCGGCGAGACCCCGGATGCTGCACAGCCCGACGACGCCGCCGACGGCGGCTCCGACCTTGCTGACGCTGCGACCGCGGCTGCGGGCGCGGCCGTCGACACGGCAGCGCAGACCGGTGGCCAGCCGGCACCGGTCGCCGCGCAGCCGGCGCCGGCTCCCGCCGACGTCCCCGAACCGGCCGATCTGCTGGAGGGCGACATGACCGCGGGCGGAGCGGACACGTACGATTCCGACGCGGCGAGCGCCGCGATCGACGACCAGCCTGTCGAGATCCCGGTCGAGGATGACTGACGCGGCGCGGCGCTCGGATCCCGCTGCGGCCCCCCGTCCACGGGATGCCGCAGCGGGGGCGTTCGCGCCGTACGGCTCCCGCGAGCTGCCGGCGCGTCCCCCGCTGACGAACCCCAACGCGGCGCCGGTGATGGTGAAGGCCACTCCGCCGTTCTCGATCCGGTTCAGTCAGTTCCTGTGGATCGCCAGCTTCGCCCTCGGGGGCTTCACGGCCGTGTACCTCTTCGTGATCCGCAAGGATCTGCTGCCGCTGATCACCGAGTCGGCGAAGACCGTGACAGCCGGTCGCAGCGAGCAGACGTACGAGACCGCAGCGGACATCGTGTTCTGGGTGGTGTTCGGCGCGCTGATCGCCGTGCTGCTCGTGCAGATCACGCTGCTGGTGTCGTTCATGGGCCGGCGCCCTCACATGCGCTGGTGGCAGCTGCTCACCTTCGCCGTGCTCGGCCTTCTCGTCGTGCTCTCACCGGAGTGGGTGGCGCTGGGCGCCCAGGGAGAGCCACTGCAGCCTCTTCTTGCGGGGCAGGCGGCCCTCGTGCTGCTCGCCCTGCTCAGCAGCATCCTGCCCAAGGGCATCGCCTGGTCGGCCCGACGGGTCGACGTGCGACGCGGGCCGGAGGGCTCGGACAGCGCCGGACTCTGACGCCATCTCGGCGAGACTGCGCAGCACGGCGCTGATCACGTCGCGTCTGACCCGATCCGCGCCCGGATCGGCCCCCAGCCCGCGCCAGTGGTCGATCTGCTCGAGCACGCGCCGGGAGATCTCATCGGGCGATGCGTCATCGGGAAGACCCAGGCGAGCGGATGCTGTGACACCGGCGGCGCCCAGGATGAGTTCGGCCTCCCGCGCCTGCGGCGCGGGCAGCGGCAGGCCGTGGGCTCTCGCCTCGGCGAGCAGCGCGAGTTCGCGCAGTGTGTGGGCGGATGCGGTGAAGCGCTCTATCCCCGCCAGAACCGCCTCGCATCCGGGCTTCGGCGTCCGCCGCACCAGCGCCTGCAGCTGCAGCACGACGCTGCGGGCCTTCAGCACATCGGCGCGGGGCCGGAAGTGCCGTTGCACGACCTCCTGCAGCTCGATGAGCCCGCTCTGCTGGATCAGGGCGTCCGACAGCTCGGAGGAGGTCGTCACGCCGCCGCGGATGATGGCAGTGGCGAGCCGCACCCCGAAGATGCCGAACCTGCCGAGAAGCTCCTCGCGCACAGCGACGCTGAGGCCGGTGGCCGCGCTCTCTCGGACGAAGCGGTCTGCCGAGACGAGCAGGCTCTCGCGCTCTCTTCTCTCCAGGCCGGCGAGCTCTCGCAGAGCGATGAACTCGCTCTCGCGCAGGGTGCGCGCCCCTTCGGCGAGCAGGCCGGCGACCGGCACGACGCCGAGAGCGAGGGCACCGAGGGCGCCGTCGCGCTCATACCGGCGTGCGACCCGTCGAGCCGAGAGCAGCGAGTCGATGCGGCCGGAGCCCACCTCGTCCGAGCGCGACAGGACGGCCAGGGCGCAGACGCTCGCTCCCGCCCCTGCCGCGGTGTCGCGGAAGGCCTCGAGAAAGCGCACATCCGAGCCGTGCAGATGGCGCATCAGGTAGACGACGGCGTCGGCCGCCGACGGCGCGTCGTCCGGGGTCAGGAAGCGCGCGGTGCGGGCCGATGTCTCGGTGGAGAGGGAGGCGATGCCCGGCGTGTCGATGAGGATGAGGGAGGTGAGTCCCTCGAGCGGCCAGCCCACGTCGATCCACTCGATGTCTTCGGCGGCGCGCCCGCCCAGATCGAAGGCGAGCAGGCCGCGCTCGCGGCGAACGGGCATCCGGGCGACCGTCCCGTCGCGCAGGTGCATGGTGAGTCTGGGCGTGGGCGAGTGGCGGTACCAGGTGACGACCCGGGTGCATTCGGCCGTGTCCGTCGCGGCGATGCGCTCGCCCAGCAGCGCGTTGAGCAGCGTGGACTTGCCCGCTTTCACCATCCCCGCGATGGCCAGGCGCAGCGGCTCGTGCAGCCGCACCTCGAGGTCGTCGACCAGTGCGGTCGCGTCGCGGTCGCCGGCGTACACCGACCGCGCGGTGCGCAGCAGCTGCTCGGTGTCGGCGATGACGTCGGCGGGCATCAGTCTCGCGCCCTCTCGCCGACGGCGGCGCGCTGCGGCTGACCGATCGCCGCCGGAGCCGGCGGGAGGGCGGGGATGCTCCGGCGTACCCGCTCGAGCTCCGCCAGACGCTTCTTGAGCAGCATGACACGCTGGTCTCGACTGGACGTGAAGCCGGATGCCGCCTGACGGGCTCGCTGCAGGGCATCCGACAAAGAGCTGTGCAGCTCTTCCGCGAGCGCGCCGAAGTGATCCCGCGCGGTGCGCTGCACGAGGCGCAGACGGTCTTTGAGCTGCTTGCCCACCTGGAACGTGACCTCGTCGATGTAGCGCCTGACGATGATCTTGGCCTCCTGCTGGCGACGACTCAGCCTGTTGCCCATGTCCTCCCGGTACGCCCGACGGCCCACGAGCACGCCCGCGAGAAGCGAGAGGGGGTTGATCAGGGCCATGCCGACGAGCCCGGTCACCAGGCCGACCATCAGGACGCCGCCGTACGAGCCGCGCACCCCGATGTAGATCTTCTCCCCCGCGCTGAGCTGGCCCGCTTCGAGGCCGGCGATGTCTTCGACCGGGTCGAGGACGCCGCGGATGTCGGACACATCGCTGACCGGGATGTCGGCCTGGTCCTGGCTGAACAGCTCGGCGACCTCCTCCGAGAGCCACCGGGAGCGCTCGTCGGTCCACACGAAGGTCTCCGACACCGCGGCGGTGACGCGCTGATCCAGCCACTCGCGGATCTGGTCCCAGATCGGGCCGGGGTCGCCCTCGTCGATGGCGCGCTCCGCCTCTCGCTGCACCTTGCGAAGTCGATCCCGCACGTCGTGCTCCATGTCGGCCACGAGGTCGGCGATGCCGTCGGTCAGCAGCACCTGCCAGCGCGCGGAGCGCCCGCGGAAGTCGTCCGCCTTCGCCTTCGCCGCCTCGAGCTCTGCGATCATGCGGGGCGTGTCCTCGGGGTTCAGCAGCGCGTTCAGCTCGGCGCGCAGCGACATCTCCAGCTGCTCGACGACCGAGATGAGATCGTGCACGGCGCCGCGCGTGTGGATGGTCTCGGCGCGGCCGAGCACCTCCCGACGCAGATGCGCGACGAGAGCGGGAAAGCCCGACTCGTCGTTCATGGTGCGGTCCTGCAGTTCGGCGGCCAGCAGCCGCAGATCGCTCGAGACCGAGAAGATCGGAATGTCCTGATCGCCGCTGAGGTGCGCGCGGTCGATCTCCTCGATGCGTCGCCATTCCGGGTACAGGTCGGTCTTGGCAAGGACCGCGGCGACGTTCGGCGAGATGCGCATGGCGTGCCGGAGGAACTGCACCTCGGGCTCGGTGTACTCCTGAGAGGCGTCCGACACGAGCAGCACTGCGTGCGCCGACGAGAGCGCGGCGAGGGTGGCCAGCGAGTTCGACGATTCGAGACCGCCCACACCCGGCGAGTCGACGAGCGTGAGGCCCCCGCGCAGGATCTCGCGGGGCAGCAGCACCTCGGCGGAGAGGATGCCGCGTTCGTTCGCGGGATTGCCGCGCTCGGAGACGTACTGTGCCAGGTCTTCGAGGGGTATCTGGCGGCGCTGCGGCTCACCCGCCCCGCTGGCGGGTCGCTCGATCACCCACGCCGACGGCTGCTCGGCGTAGCCGACCGTGGTCGGAACGCTGGTGGCGACGTCGTCGTCGACCGGACAGGCCGGAGCATTGACGAGCGCGTTGATCAGCTTGCTCTTGCCCTGCTTGAACTCGCCGACCACGATGACGCGCACCGCCGGGTCGTCCAGCCGCTGCTTGGTGCTGGCCAGTCGAGCGGCGAGGTCGTTCCTCCCCGAAGACGCGGCGAGATCGCCGACGTCGTGGATGACGTCGACGATCTTCGCTTCCCCAGCTGCATGCTCTCCCGGCACGTGCGCCCCCTTCTGTCGTGTCCGATGCGGATCAGGCGAACAGCTCGGGCCCGGGCAGGTCTGTCCCGTCGCCCTGGCCGCCGTCGAGATCTCCCCATATCTCGTCGGCGTTCAGGTCCCAATCGGATTCCGAGATGTTCGCGATCTCCTGAGTGAAGGCGTCGGCGCCGAACGGATCGAGAAGATCCGCGTCTCCCCAGGGCGCGCCGTCGTCCGACGGGGTGACATCCGGTTCGTCAGACATTGCTCTCACTCCCCTCGAGTGCTCAGGAGCTTAGTGGTGTGCCTGGCCGCCCACCAGAGGGACGGCCAGGCAGGTCGTGCGCCCGCTCGATCTGTCAGAAGGCGACGTCGGACGCGTCCCCGAAGGGGCTGTCGACGTTGGAGTCGTTCAGCGTCATGTCCATGTCGTTCGTGACCGTCGAGTTGTCGTTGAACGAGTCGTCGGCCGTCCAGGTGTGGGAGTTGTCGACCATCGACTCGTCGTTGAACGAGTCGGTGAACGACCAGTCCTGCGAGTTGTCGGTCATCGAGTTGTCCGTCATCGAGTTGTCGGTCACCGAGTTGTCCGAATTGTCGGAGTTGTCGCTGTTGTCCGAGTTGTCGGAGTTGTCGGAGTTGTCGTTGAACGAGTCGGTGAACGACCAGTCCTGCGAGTAGTCCTCGTTGAACGAATCGGTGTTCCAGGTGTTGCCCGTCCAGACGTCGCCCATGCTGATGTCGGTGCTGACGTTCATGACCGTCGCGTCACCGCCTGCCGCTGCCGAGCCGTCTCCGGATGCGATGATGCTGCTCTGTCCGAAGTGCTGACCGACGTCGCCGCCCGCCGAGATGCTCTGGTTGACCGACTGGTCGTTGAGCGTGGTCCGTCCGTCGATGCTGAGCGATCCCGTTCCCGCCATCGCTCCCAGCCCACCGCCGCCGGCGCCGATGCTGACGTCGCCGAAGCCCGTGTTGAACTGCCGCACCCCCGAGGTGACGGAGTTGTCGTAGAGCGTGTTGTACGAGTCGGTCACCGAGTGATCCGAGTTGTCCCGCCACGAGTGGTCGGAGTTGTCGGAGTTGTCGTTGTACGAGTCGTTGGTCGAGTTGTCCGAGTTGTCGCTGTTGTCGGAGTTGTCGGTCACCGAGTTGTCGGAGTTGTCGCTGTTGTCCGAGTTGTCGGAGTTGTCCGTGACCGAGTTGTCGGAGTTGTCCGAGTTGTCGGAGTTGTCCGAGTTGTCGGAGTTGTCCGAGTTGTCCGAGTTGTCCGAGTTGTCCGTGACCGAGTTGTCGGAGTTGTCGGAGTTGTCGCTGTTGTCCGAGTTGTCGGAGTTGTCCGTGACCGAGTTGTCGCTGTTGTCCGTGACCGAGTTGTCGCTGTTGTCCGTGACCGAGTTGTCCGAGTTGTCGTCAGTGACCGAGTTGTCGGAGCTGTCGCTGTTGTCCGTGACCGAGTTGTCCGAGTTGTCGTCGGTGTTTCCGGAGTTGGCGATACCCAGGTTCCACTGGGCTCCGGATGTGTTGGCGTTGCCGTCGAGAGCCATGATCGATTACCCCTTCATCGTGTATGCGCCAGGTGGCGCGTGTTACGAGTGTGCGGCCAGCCCTCGTCGGCGGCATCGGGGGCCGCCCCGAGGCCTGTAGGGGCTCATCGGGGGCATCCGCGGGTTCGGCTCGGGGATCGATAGGGGTTGAGAAGCCGGGGCATGACAGAGGGCCCGGATGCCATGCATCCGGGCCCTCTGGGAGCTGGTGTCGAACCGCGTCAGCGGACGACGACTGCGAGCACGTCGCGAGCCGAGAGCACGAGGTACTCGTCGGCGCCGAACTTGACCTCGGTGCCGCCGTACTTGCTGTAGAGCACGCGGTCGCCCACGGCGACGTCGAGCGGAACGCGGTTGCCGTTGTCGTCGATGCGGCCGGGGCCCACTGCCACGACCTGGCCCTCCTGGGGCTTCTCCTTGGCGGTGTCGGGGATGACCAGACCGCTTGCGGTGGTCTGCTCTGCCTCGACCTGCTGGATGACGATGCGGTCCTCGAGCGGCTTGATGGAAACCGACACGGTGTACCTCTTCTTTCGTGACTGAGTTCAGAAGATCATTAGCACTCTCGAGGTGAGGGTGCTAACTCCAGTGTATGCCGAGCGCTGGCACTCATGCAATGCGAGTGCCAGCCCTCCGGCAGGCGCTGCGCGCTGGGTCCGGGCGACGACACCGGCGCGACGGGCACGCGCCGTAGGCTGGACAGGTGGAGATGTCCGAGCTGACTGCGCTGCTCACGCGTGAGGGCCTCGCACTGCTCGATGAGATCGGTGCCGTCGAGACGTCGGCTGACGTCGCCCGGTCGGTGTCGCGGCTGCGCGCCGCCGGCCACTCCCCCGACCTGGTCTCGGCTGTGGTCGGCCAGGCGCACCTGCGGGTCAAGGCCAGGGCGAAGTTCGGCGAGTTCGCCGACCGGATGCTGTTCACCCGGGCGGGGCTCGAGCAGGCGACGCGCCTGAGCGTCGCGACCATGCACGCCGTGCGGCTGCGGCGCGCTGGGATCACCCGCGTCGCGGACCTCGGCTGCGGCATCGGCGGCGACAGCCTCGCGTTCGCCGGGGCCGGCCTCGAAGTCGACGCGGTGGATGCCGATGAGGTGACCTCGGCGATCGCCGCCTACAACCTGGCGCCCTTCCCCGGAGCCAGCGTGCGCCAGGGGGCCGCCGAGGACAGCGTTCCCGAGCAGGGTGCTGTCTGGCTCGATCCCGCCCGGCGCACCGCGGGGCACAGCGAGACGACTCGCACGTCCGCCGCCGACTGGTCGCCGTCGCTCGACTGGTGCTTCGACGTCGCGCGGCGGCATCCCACCGGCATCAAGCTCGGCCCTGGCCTCGACCGCGACCTGATCCCCGACGACGTCGAGGCGCAGTGGGTGAGCGCCGACGGAAGCGTCGTCGAGCTCGTGCTGTGGAGCGGCGAGCTGGCCCGCGAGGGCATCCGTCGCTCGGCCCTGGTGATGCAGGCCGGGCAGGCGCACGAGATCACCGCGCCGGCCGACGCCGCCGACGAGCCGGTGCGCGCCCTGGGCGCGTACCTGCACGAGCCGGACGGAGCGGTGATCCGCGCGCGGCTGATCGGCGAAGCGGCCCGGATGCTCGATGCCGGAATGATCGACGAGCAGATCGCGTACCTCACCGGCGACGCGGCGCTCACCTCCCCTTTCGTGCAGTCGTTCCGCGTGCGCGAGACCATGCCGGCGCACGTGAAGACGATCAGCCAGGTGTTGCGCGCGCACGACATCGGGCGCCTCGAGATCAAGAAGCGCGGCATGGACATCGACCCCGCCGCGTTCCGGAAGAAGCTGAGCCTGAAGGGCTCGAACGCTGCGACCCTGATCCTCACCAGGACGGCGGCCGGGCGCGTGGCGATCCTCGCCGACCGGGTCTGATCAGCCCGACGGCTCGCCCGTCTTGTCGTCGACACCGCAGTAGCCCGAGTCGACGTCGCAGACGATCGAGTCGGGGGTGCGGATGATCGTCAGCGTCGGCTCGGCACTGCTCGACAGGTTCAGCTGGTACGTCGCCCGATCGGTGCGCAGGTCCATCCGGCCTCCCCCGGCCGGGTCGAACGACGAGCACGCGTCGGCGAGCAGGGCGGTAGGTTCGGCGACGATCATGCAGAACTCCGCACCCGAGAACGTCATCCACACGGGCAGCGCGTCGTCGTATCCCACCACCTGCAGGCTGTCGCCGGAGTATCCCCTCGCGTCGATGAACTCGGCGATCTCGAGATCGCGCCCGCTGTACTGCGATCGCCAGTCGTACTCGACCACGTTCTGCTCGCGTTGGATCACCGCGACCATCTCACCATCGGCGCCTTCCAGCAGCACGGCCCAGACGATGACCTGCTCGTCGTCGATCGTCGCGTTCACGTTCGCCTGCAGCCCGAAGCTGTTCGCCCGGCCGGTGCGCTGGCACGCCGTCGTTCGCTCGTCGCCGGCGATGAGCACCAGGCATTCGCTGTCGTCGGCATCCTTGGTCGCGTACCAGGCCTCGGCGCCGTCTCTCGCTCCGACCAGCAGGATCGATCCCGGATCGAACTCCTCGGACGCATCGAGCTGCACCATCGTGCTGCGCTGCGCATCGGTCAGGGCCGGCCCGCCGTCGGCGCGACCGAACAGCAGCCATCCGGCCCCTACCCCCAGCAGCACCGAGACGACAGCTGCCAGGATGACGACCGGGATGCGCTGGAGCCGGCGTGCGCGCTCTCGCCCCGTCGGGGACTCAGAGGCCGGTGCTGCGGAGGGTGACACCGGCGGTGCGGCTGCTGCCGGCGGTACGGCTGGCGGACCCAGCGCAGCGGTTGCGGAGGCCGGTGCGTCTGACGCGGACGCGGACCGACGCGATGCTGACGCCGGCGCTGCGGATGCCGCCGATGACGAGATGCACGAATGGTCGGATGCGGTCGACGAAGGCGCCGCCGTCTCCGGCGCCGACGCCGACGCCGGCGCCGACGCCGATGGCGCGGTGAGGTCGCGCAGCTCGGCTGCCTCGGCATCCGTCAATCGACCGCCGGGCGCGAACGCGAGTCGCTGCAACTCGCGTCGCCGGGCGTCGTCAGCGGCTTCGCGCACGCGATCACCCGCCGTTTCGCACCACGGTCAGCACCGGACCACGCATGCTCGACTCGCGCACCTCATACGTGGCGCCGTTCACCCGCAGCGTGTAGACGCCGTCGTCCGACGGCTCGCATGACTGCACGACGGCGTTCGACGCCGGATCGACGACATGGATGCAGGTGCGCCCGTCCTGCGAGATGAAGACCGGCACATCGCCGTCGTAGCCGATGATCTGCAGGTAGTTCGGCAGGATGCCCTCTGCTTCGAGCATCCGGATCTGCCGCAGCTCCTCGTCGGTGTACTGCGACTCCCAGCCGTAGGCCGCCGACATGTCGTGGCGCTGGATGATCACCGCCTGACGTCCGGAGATGTCGTTCAGCAGGGTCGCCCAGTACGACCAGTCGCCCTCATCGTCGGCGTGACTCACCGACACCCCGACCGGCTCGGCGAACGCGGTGTCGTCGTCGGGCGGCGGTGTGCACTGATACTGATTGCGGTCGCCGACCTGGATCGCGAGGCAGATCCGCTCGCCGCCCTCTGACGTGGCGCGCCACACGGATGCGTCGTACTTCTCGCCGAGGTAGACGACCGAGCCGGGGTCGAAGCGGGCGGTCTTCTCGATCTCGGCCATGGCCTTCGCCTGCTCCGCCGTCATGGCCGGCGTGCTGTCGCGGCCCAGCACCAGCCACGCCCCGCCGAAGCCGAGCAGCAGGGCGATCAGTGCCGAGAGGACCAGCACCGGGATGCTCGGCCGCCGACTCGTCGGTGTTCGCCTGGTGCGCCGGCTCATCGGCGTCTCTTCGGTTGGCCGGCTGGTCGGCGAGACGCCGGTGCGCCGGCCCGTCGGCGTCTCTCCGGCGGCGACCGGCGCGGATGACGCGGGCCCCTCGTGCCCCCTCTGCGCCGGCTCCTGCAACGTCCCACCGTCGCCCGCGTCACGCCATGCCGCGGGCCCGTTCTCTCTTGCCACCGGCGACGCTGACGCCGCGTGCCCGTCCGCGTCTGCCACCGGCGAGGCGGACGCAGCGTTCTCGTTCGCGCGCTGCCCGGCCCCCGCCGGCGTCGAAGCGACGTCGCCGGTCGCAGGAATCAGGGGCGGTTCGACCCCCCGGTGCGCGGCGGCCCTGGCATCCAGATGCCTCAGCTCTGCCAGCTCGGCGTCGGTCGCTCCCCCGCCCGCGGCGAACGCCCGGCGCTGCAGCTCACGTCGTCGTGAGCTCTCCGCCTGGTTCAGCATTCCTCACCCCAGATTCTCGAGCTGCATCGCCGCCCACAGCAGCCACCCCGCGCTGAACAGCGTGGCACACGATCCCAGCACCAGTGCCCAGATGGCGACCGCGCGGTTCTCGATCGGGCGGCGCAGCGACATGGTCGCCGCGATCACCGCGATGATCGCGACCGGGATGCCCCAGCCCACGAACATCGACGCGGCGAGGGCGACGATCGCCGCCACCAGCGCCCACGGCGCGAGGCGCGCGTCGTCGACGGGTGCCGATCCGGTGGTCGGCTCCCATTCCACGCTCGACGTCTGCTCGGCATCCGGATGGGCGGCCTCGGTGCGCTCGACGGGCACGGGGGCGGTCGGCAGCCTGCCGTAGCCCTTCGACGCACCGGGCACCGCCGCACCGCCGTCGGGCCTCTCGACCTCAGGGGTGGGCTGCTCGGTGCTCGGATCGCTCATGCCGGACTCACCTGGATCTCGGTCACCGGCAGGGTCGAGTCAGCGCCGAAGCCGAGTGTCGACGGCCCGCGGCCGCTCGCGATGAGCTCGGCCGCGAGACCCGCGATCATCGCCCCGTTGTCGGTGCACAGCGACAGCGGCGGGATGCGCACGGCCACCCCTGCGGCCGCGGCACGCTCGAGGGCGACCTCGCGAAGCCGCCGGTTGGCGATCACGCCGCCGCCCAGCAGCAGACGCGGCACGCCGCGGTCTTCGCACGCCGCGAGTGCCTTGGTTACGAGCACGTCGACGACGGCCTCGCGGAAGCTCGCCGCGACATCGGCCACCGGCACCTGCTCACCCGCCGCCTCGGCGCGCTCGACCCAGCGCGCGACGGCCGTCTTCAGACCGGAGAACGAGAAGTCGTACCGGTGCTTCGCCATGTCGGATGCCTTCGACAGCCCGCGCGGGAAGCGGATCGCCCTCGGGTCGCCGGCGGCCGCCGCCTTGTCGATCTGCGGTCCGCCCGGATACGGCAGACCGAGCAGCCTGGCGACCTTGTCGAAGGCCTCGCCGGCCGCGTCGTCGACGGTCTCGCCGAGCAGCTCGACGTCGGTCGTCAGGTCACGCACGTGTAGCAGCGACGTGTGCCCGCCCGAGACCAGCAGGGCGATCGTGGGATACTCCAGCGGCGCGGTCGCGCGATCGTCGGCGGTGAGGATGTCGGCGGCGATGTGCCCCACGAGATGGTTCACCGCGTACAGCGGCTTGCTCAGCGAGACGGCGAGGCCCTTGGCGGCGCCGACGCCGACCATGAGGGCTCCGGCGAGGCCGGGACCGCTGGTCACGGCGATGGCGTCGAGCTCGTCGAAAGTGACCTGCGCCTCGGCGAGCGCGCGATCGATCGACGGCTGCAGCGCCTCGAGGTGCGCGCGAGCGGCGACCTCGGGCACGACGCCGCCGTAGCGGGCGTGCTCGTCCATGCTCGACGCGATCGTGTTCGACAGCAGCCGGCGACCACGCACGATGCCGATGCCCGTCTCGTCGCAGCTCGTCTCGATCCCGAGCACCAGGGGGCCGGTCATGCGCTCGCCTCCTCTGCGGCATCCGGTCGGGCGGCATCCGGTTCGGCGGCGGGCGCCCACGACCGCAGGTCGAGGCGCATCACGACGGCATCCACGTTGCCGGGCTGGTAATACCCCGGCCGCCGCCCCAGCTCGACGAAGCCCTCCGACGAGTACAGCGCCCGCGCCACCGCATTGTCGTCGCGCACATCGAGGAACAGCTCGCGCGCCCCGCGCTCGACGGCGATCCCGATCAGCGCGCGCAGCAGCGCCCGACCCCTGCCACGACCGCGCATCGACGGGTCCAGCGCGATGGTCTGGATGTCGGAGTCCGCCGACCCCTGCAGGGCGCGCACACCGCCGTAGCCGACCACTCGCCCGGCTTCGACATCGACGAGATAGACGTTGTGCAGGCTGGCGATCTCGGTGCCCATCGTCTGCTCGCTCCACGCGTCGGCAGGGAACCCGCGCCGCTCGAGGTCCATGATGGCGGCGAGGTCGTCGAGGGTCGCGGTGCGCAGCGTCATGAGCCGACCCGCTTCGGTGCACCCGGCTGCACGACATCAGGCGAACGCAGATAGAGCGGCTCGGCGTCCGCCAGGGTGCGGCCGGCCGCGAGCGCCCGCGCACCGACCCTGGCGAGCGCCGCCGCCGACAACTCGGTCGCTTCGAGGGCCGGTCCGTCGATCTCGACGCCGCGCTTCTCGAGACGGGTCGGCCGGATCAGGTTCGGGATGCCGTCGGCATCCAGCCCGTCGAAGACGCTCACCGCGATCTCGCGCCGACGGGCGTCGGTGACGACGGCGAACGGGCCTGCGGCCTCCGCGTCGAGCGCGATGGCGAAGTGACTGGGGATCGGGACGAGCGGGATGCCCCGGCCGAGCGCGAACGCGCGCGCGGCGGCGATGCCGATGCGCAGCCCGGTGAAGGGGCCGGGCCCCATGCCCGCGACGACGTGCGTGATCCCGGGACGCGCCACCTGGACGAGCAGATCGCCGATCACCTCGGCGTGACCGAGTGGATCGGGCGTGCTCGCCTCAGCGACGGTGCGGCCGTCGGAGTCGTTGACGGCGACGGTCGTTCCGAGCGAGGTGTCGACGGCGAGGATCACCCTCTCAGAGTAGTCGGGTCGTCCGTCGCGGCTGCGATGCTGCCGCTGCGCTCCCATCGGTCGCCGCCGAGCCCGACGGCGCGCTGTGCTCGTTCATCGGCGAGTGCGAGCAGCTTGTCGTAGTCGAACCTCGCCTCCAGGATCGTCGCCCAGCCCACGCTGGCCGAGATCCTGATGGCGCTCGAGTCATCGCGCTCGTCCATCGCCGACACCCGCCCGAGCAGATTGCGCAGATGATGCGTGACGGCCTCTTCGCTGCCGGGCACCAGCGCCAGCAGACGCCCGTCGTCGATCGGAGCCACATCGGCGGACGGGGGAAGGGCCGCCACGACCCTGGTGGTGAACCGCTTGAGCATCCGGGCGAAGTCGGACGGTGCGGTCGATTCGCGCAGATCCACTATGCCGTCCAACCGCACGTCGAGCAGCGACCATGCCGCCTCCTGGTGTGCGCGCACTCGCTCTATCCGCCCGCGGATCACCGCGTCGGGTGAGGCGGACGATCCCACCCGGTTCGGAGACTGCATGCGCGCCAGCAGCAGGATGGTGACCATCGCCGCGACGCTCGTGACCAGCGTGCCGATCACGTTGAAGTCACGCAGAACGGCGATCTGCGCGTCGCCGTCGAGTTTCGGAGCGGCGAAGCTCCAGATCACGGTCAGCGCAGCGGTGAGAGCGAAGGCACCAGAAGCGAGCATGAGCGGCAGCAGGACATCGCGGGGCACGCCCTTCAGACGCAGCAGCTCGAAGGTGATCAGGGCGGCGAAGACTCCGGCACCGGCGAAGCAGATGCGGAAGAACACCGGGAAGACCTCGCTCTCGGCGGTCAGCGCGAGCGTGATCGGCACGAGGGCGACGAACATGACCGCAGCCTGCCATGTCGATCGGCGGCCGGCGTAAAGGCGCACACCCAGCCAGATCAGCGGCTCGGCGCACAGCATCAGACCGGAGGCCAGCGAACGCATCGCCGGCAGCTCCAGCTCGACGGCTGCCACCCACGCGTAGGTCCCGAGCAGACCGAGCCCGAAGGCGGCGGCCCATGCGATCGCGGCACGGTCAGGACGGTGAAGCGCGACGAGACCGATGACAGTCGCGGCGCAGATCGTGACCACGGCCACGAGTGCCTGCGGTAGACCGGCCTGCAGTCCGGCGATCGCCTGAACGTTCTCGTTCATCGGTTCTCCTAAATCGCGATCTCGGTACGGGGTGCGCTGAGCGCGGGCGAGCCGCCGAGTCGCGCGCCTCGGGGGAACCGCATCTCGACGTGGGTGCCCTCGCCTGGCCTGCTGGTGATGGTGAGCTCGCCGTGATGCTCGTCGACGATCGCTCGCACGATCCCCATGCCGAGCCCCGTGCCGGGGATGCCGCTGTGCACGGCGTCAGCTGCGCGGAAGTACGGTTCGAACAGGCGCTCCAGGTCTTCCGGCGCGATGCCGGGACCGGTGTCCGACACGGTCACCTGGGCACGCTCGTCGCGCGAGACACCGAGGCGGATGAAGACGCTTCCGCCACGCGGCGTGTACTTCACGGCGTTGCTGAGCACGTTGTCGATGGCCTGCCGAAGCCGGAAGGCGTCCCCCGATGTCATCAGTGTCTCGAGCCCGACCACCGAGAGGTTCAGCCCCTTGCCCACCGCCGTAGGCAGGAAGAGCTCGACGGCGGCGTCGGCGAGCACTCGCAGATCGACCGGTTCGGGTTCGATGAACGCGGATCGACCAGTGTCGAGGGCCATCTTGGCCAAGCGCTGCATACGCTCACCCGCGTGGGCCATCACCTCGAGCTGATCGTGCACGCGCGCTGGGAGATCGTCCCGGTCGAGGAGCAGGTCGACGTGGCCGATGAGTGCGGTGAGGGGATTGCGGAGCTCGTGCGAGACGATCGCGACCATCCTCCGCCTCTCTTCGCTCGCCTCGAGCTGATCCGTGATGTCGTCGAGCACGAGCAGCGTGCTCTCGGCACCGTCTCCGAGACGGGCGGTGCGGTGCGTGGTCGCGTTCAGGGCGCGCCACCGGCCGGACGTGTCGTAGAGCCATACCCGCTCGCCGTGCAGCTGCTCGCCTCGCGCGGCGCGGGCGAGCACGGTGCGTCCGCGCCGCAGTGGTTCGCCTCGATGATCGTCGTACTCGACCGCCTGCGCGGGAAGCTGCGCGCCGTACCGGTCCCTGCCGTAGAGGGCCCGGTACGCCTCGTTCATCTTCAGGATGTCGCCCTCGCTCGAGACGACCACGAGCGCGGTGTCGAGCGCATCGATGATGTCGGTCACGCGACGCTGATGACCGGCGGCCCGCTCTGCGGCGCGGTTGATCTGGTCGGACTGGCGTCGCAGCAGACGCCGGATGGCTCGGCTCCGCTTCGCTCCGACGCGAATGCTCGTCCCGAGAAAGCTCAGGGCGAGCACCGTGATCATGACTCGCACGGCCGTGTCCGAGGGTGTGCCCTGCTGGGCCGCGACGATGATCAGGCTGACGCAGACGAAGGCCACCGCACCGGCGATGGCGCCTGCGGAATAGTAGGTGGCGAGCCATGCGATCGGGATCACCCAGAGGAAGCCCACGCGCAAGTCCTGCACGGCGGAGGCGAATCCGATGGCGAGGATGTCGACGAAGGGAACGACCATCGCCGCGCGTTTCGGCACACGAGACCACGGCACGAGAAGAACGCCGATGGCCGCGAGCACGGTCAGGCCGACCCCGATGAGAAACAGCGGATGGGCGAAAGCCGACGGCTTCAGCAGAGCGACGAGAAGAGCGACGCTGACCATGCAGCTCGTGCAGACCAGCTGCCAGCGCAGGATCGACAGACTGCGTCGCATGTGTGGTGTCTCCCCTTGATCAGTCTGTCGATAGGTTACCCGCGTCAACGACCGGAAGACGCATCGGGTGCCGCCGCCCGGCCCTCGTCTCCCGCGAGCCGGTATCCGGTTTCGGCGCTGCCCTCGATGTACCGCGATCCGTCTGGTGCGTCTCCGAGTTTTCGTCTCAACTCACCGATGCACCGATCGACGTGACCCTTTTCGGCGTCGCTCACCTCGTACCACTGTTCCCGGGGGTCGCCCCGCAGCACGAGGGCGAGATCCGACCTGTTGCGCACGCGTCGCCTCGACTGCAGCAGAGTGGCCAGCAGAGCGAATTCCGACCCCGTGAGCTCGACCTCCCGCTGCTCGACGAGCACTGCGCGACTGTCGAGGTTCAGTGCGAGTCCGTCGTGCCGCAGCCACCGTTCTCCGCTCGTCGAGATTGTTCCGCCGAGAACCGCCGATGGGTCGCGAACCGGCTCACGCGAGTCGCGTTGAAGCTCCGCTGTCGCAGCCGCGCCAGCCGGTGCGGCGCGTGTTCCAGACGGTCGCAGCGCCGACCTGCGCACCAGCGCAGCGAAGCGGGCGTTCAGCTCACCCGATCCGATCGGCAGCGTGATGTAGTCGTCCGCGCCGGCATCGAAGCCGCGCAGCACGTCGGCTGGATCGATCAGAACGGAGAGGATGACGAGAGGCGCGGTGCTCACTGCTCGGATGCGACGGGTCATCTCGAGTACGTCAGCGCCCGGTTCGTCTCCGACGACCACGACGAGATCGGGAGTGCTCTGATGGATGAGGGCGACCGACTCCTCGGTCGGCGGCAGCTGGACGGGCGTGAATCCCAGATCCCGACTGGCCTGAACGAGTAGTCGAGCGAGCTCTGGGGCGCCGCCGACGATCGTTGTATTCGACTCTGAATCAGTCACAGCAGCCAGCTCCCAGCGTCGAGCGGCTTCCGCCGCTGCACGAACCCCCCGGCGTCACCGACGCGATCCGTCGCCCGCACAGGGGCGACCGAATGGTCGTGGCGTCGAGCTGGACTCGGGTTCTGATCCGCTCGCGTCGGCAGTGATGACACTACAGGCTCAGGAGGCACGGAAACCACCGGCGACTGCTGCGATGGCCACTTTCGCGCCGGGGACGGGGCTCGCGGCACCGGTCGTCACTCCTGACACCGACGTGCCGCGGTTACCGAACACCGCGGCACGTCGGTGTCGACGCGGATGGACGCTTCGTCCGACACACGGCGCACGACCTCCGCGTCAGGGAGTCCGCCGTCTCATCCTTTCGGCTGACATGCACTTCACCCTTGCTCGCGATGTGCCGCGCGCGCCGCGCTGGTGGAGTGGATGTCATGCCAGATTCTGCGGTTCGCCCCTCCTTCTCCGACCGGCTGACCTCGCGCCGAGGCGCGTGGGTCTCGCTCGGTCTCGTCCTGCTCGTGATGGTGCTGCTGTTCGGCGCGTTCGGCTCGGCCAAGGCGCCCGAGGGCAATGCCTCAGCCCCCAGCGACTCCGAATCGGCGCGCACGAGCGCCCTGCTCGACGAGTTCCCGAACGCCGATCGACAGTCGGTGCTCGTCGTCACCACGCGCGACGACGGCGCGGCACTCACCGACGCCGACCTCGCCGGTCTGACGGAGCTGCTGCCCGTGCTCGACGAGCGGACGGATGCCGATGCCACCGGCCCTCTGGTGAGCGAGGACGGCAAGGCCGCTCTGCTCGTCGCCCCGATCACCGTCGGCGAGACGAACACCGCCACCGCCGAGGTGGTCGGCGACATCCGAGCGGATCTGGCGGACAACCCGATCGACGGGCTCAGCTCGCAGGTCACCGGCGGACCGGCGTTCGGCGCCGACGTGGCATCCGCCTTCGAGGGCGCGGACTTCACGCTGCTGCTCGTGACGATCCTCATCGTCGCCGTGCTGCTGATCATCACCTACCGCTCCCCCGTGCTCTGGCTGATCCCGCTCGTCGTCGTCGCACTCGCCGACGGCCTCGCGGGGCGCATGACCGCGGCCGCGGGTGCGGCCTGGAACCTGCAGTTCGATGCCGGGATCATCAGCGTGCTGGTCTTCGGAGCCGGCACGAACTACGCCCTGCTGCTCATCTCGCGCTACCGCGAGGAGCTGCTCGAGAACGAGAACCACCGGCACGCCCTGAGCATCGCCTGGCGGCGGACGGCACCCGCCATCCTCGCGTCGAACGTCACCGTGGTGCTCGCGCTGCTCACCCTCGTGCTCGCCGTCATCCCCGGCACGCACGGCCTGGGCGTCTCGAGCGCGATCGGCCTGCTGATCGCCCTGACCGCCGTGCTGTTCCTGCTGCCGCCGCTGCTGGCGGTCTGCGGCCGCGGCGTCTTCTGGCCGTTCGTGCCGCGACCGGGCCAGACCCGCACGCAGGGTCGCGCCTGGCGCGCACTGGCCAGCCGGGTCGTGCGCCGGCCCGCCCTGAGCCTGATCGGCGGCGTGGCACTGCTGGCAGTCATGGCCACCGGCCTCATCGGCACCTCTGTCGGACTCGACCAGATCGAGAAGTTCCGCGTGCAGTCCGAGTCGGCCACCGGCCTCGAGGTGCTCTCGCAGCACTTCCCCGCCGGTGAGGCGCAGCCGATCCTCATCGTCGCCGACAGCGACCACGCCGACGACGTGCTCACCGCGATCGACGACGTCGAGGGCGTGGTGCGGGCGCATCCGGCCGGCGAGACGGCCGACGGCTCGCTGACGAAGCTGATGGTCACGAGCGAGTACGCCCCGAGCACCACGGACAGCCTCGATCAGATCGCCGAGCTGCGCGACGCCGTGCACGCCGTGCCCGGCGCGGATGCCCTGGTCGGCGGCGCCGTCGCGACGGATCTCGACGCCCGCACCGGCAACCAGCAGGACCTGCTGCTGATCGCACCTCTCGTGCTGGCGGTCAGCTTCATCGTGCTGCTCGTGCTGCTGCGATCGGTCGTGGCGCCGGTGCTGCTGCTTCTGGTCAACCTCGCCAGCGCGCTCGCCGCGATCGGCGCCGGAGCGTGGCTCAGCCGGGTGCTGCTCGGCCAGCACGCACTCGACCTGCAGGTGCCGCTGCTGGCCTTCCTGTTCCTCGTCGCACTGGGCATCGACTACACGATCTTCCTCGTGCACCGCGCCCGGGGCGAGGCGGCGAAGCACGGCACGCGCACCGGCGTCGTCGAGGCGGTCACCCACACCGGCGGTGTGATCACCAGCGCGGGCATCGTGCTGGCAGCCGTCTTCGCCGCGCTGGGAGTGCTGCCCCTGGTCACGCTCGGACAGCTCGGGCTGATCGTCGGTGTCGGCGTGATCGTCGACACGCTGGTCGTTCGCACCGTGATCGTTCCCGCGATCTTCGCCCTCGTCGGTGATCGCATCTGGTGGCCGAGCCGCCCGAGCTCTTCGCGCGAGAGCGGTTCGGAGGAAGAATCGACCCATGAGCCTCGTGAGCATGCCGCTGTCATCCGGTGACGAGCCGGAGCACGGCGGCCGGAGGCCCGGCCACGGCCGCCGATCCGGTGACGAGCCGGAGCACGGCGGCCGGATGCCCGGTCACGGGGGCGGCGCGGGTGACGAGCCCGGCGGCGGCCGCAGGCCCGGCCACGGCCGCCGCGAGCGCGGGCACGGGGGCCGGATGGGCCCGGCGTCCACCGCTCCGACGGTGCGCGCGATGGAGATCGGCCAGCACGTCATCGCCGCAGGGCTCGCCGCGATCGGCGTGATCCGCGCCATCGCTGCCGGCACGCCCGCGGCGGCGGCCGTCATCGCGGGCGTGGCGATCCTCGCCTGGCACACCGCTGGAGCACTGCTGCCCCTGCGCGCTCGTGCGCACAGCGCGGCCGTCTGGTGGCTCACCGGCTTCGCCGCCGTGTGGATCGCCGCGGTCGCCGTGTCGTCCGAGTTCGTCTGGGTGGCCTTCCTGCTCTGGCTGCTCGCCGGTCACCTGCTGCCGCTGCGATGGGGGCTGGTGTTCTCGGGCGTGGTGTTCGGGGTCGTGGCCGTCGGGCCGGTCCTGCATCACGGCACCACCAGCTACGCCAACATCTTCGGGCCGCTCATCGGCGGCATCTTCGCCTTCGGCATCTCGCGCGGCTACCTGCAGCTGCTGCGCGATGCGGCCGAGCGCGAGCGTCTGCTCGACTCGCTCACCCGAGCACAGCACGAGATGGCCGACTTGCAGGACGAGCTCGCTCTCGCCCAGCGCGAGGCCGGTGCGATCGCCGAGCGCACGCGCATCTCGCGCGACATCCACGACACAGTGGCGCAAGGGCTCTCATCGATCCGGCTGCTCGCGCACGCCGGCGCGGCACGCAGCACCGACGCAGAAGCGGCGCGCACCCTCACGCAGCTGGAGGACCTCGCGGGCGCCAGTCTCGGCGATGTACGGCGCATCGTCGCCGCGCTCGCGCCCGCCGAGCTGGAGGGCAACGGGCTCGCGGAAGCACTGGAGCGGATGCTCGAGCGCGCCGAGCAGGAGGCGGGGCAGCAGTCGCCGCTGCGCACCGAGCTGCACGTCGATGAGTCACTGCCCGCGCTGCCGACGCCCGTCGAGGTCGCGCTGCTGCGCACCGCGCAGTCGGCGCTGGCCAACGTGCGCCTGCACGCCAGGGCATCCCGGGTCGTGGTCAGTCTGATCGACGATGACGGATCGGTGCGGCTCGACATCATCGACGACGGTGTGGGATTCGACCTGCCGGGCTGGGAGCGCGACGTCGAGTCTGGCTCTTCGAGCTACGGGCTGCGCTTCATCCGCGCCCGGCTGCGCGAGCTCGGCGGCGGCCTCGACATCGAGAGCGCACCGGGCGAGGGCACCGCGATCTCGGTGTCGGTGCCCATCCACCCCGAGCGGGTGTCACCGGCATCCGCTCAGGCCGCCGCACCCGCATCCGAGCGACCCGCGCCCGCGCCCTCCACAGCGCCCGCACCCGCTGAGTCCCCCGAGACGAAGGAGATCCCGTGACCACCACCGTCCTGCTCGTCGACGACCACCCTGTCGTGCGCAGCGGTCTTCGCAGCGTGCTCGACACCGACACCGTCCGTGTGGTCGGCGAGGCGGCGACGGGCGAAGAGGCCATCGCCTTGGCCGGTCATCTGCGACCCGACGTCGTGCTGTGCGATCTGCGCCTCGGAGCCGGCATCGACGGCATCCGCACCACGGCGGCGCTGCGCCGCCTCGACCCCGCACCCGCCGTGCTGATCCTCACGACCTTCGATCGCGACGCCGAGATCCTCGGCGCGATCGAGGCGGGCGCCGCCGGATATCTGCTCAAGGATGTCGCGCCCGAGGTGATCATCGACGGCATCCGTCGTGCGCATGCGGGCGAGACGATCCTCTCCCCCGAACTCGCGGCCCGGGTGCTGCAGGGCATGCGCAACCCGCTGCCCAAGCTCACCGACCGCGAGGTCGAGGTGCTGCGGCTGCTGGCCACCGGCGCCGGCAACCGCGAGATCGCCAAGGCGCTCTTCGTCACCGAGGCGACCGTGAAGAGCCACATCGCCCACATCTTCACCAAACTCGACGTCGACAGCCGCTCCCGCGCTATCCACGTCGCCCAGCAGGTGGGTCTGCTGTGACCCGCCCGAATCGTGAAGAGGAATCCGCCATGAGCAGACCGCACCACAGAGATGCCGCCGCGGCCGAGCTCGGCGCGGCTGAGCCTGCCGCGGCTGAGCCTGCCGCGCCCACCCGTCGGGAGTGGATCGCCCTGGCGGTGCTCTCGGTCGGGCTCGGGCTCATCGTGCTCGACGGAACGATCGTCGGCGTCGCGCTGCCCGCCATCATCCGCGACCTGGATCTCGACCTCACCGACGCCCAGTGGGTCAACAGCCTGTACGCGGTGGTGCTCGCGGCGCTGCTGCTGTCGACGGGCAGTCTGGCCGATCGTTGGGGGCGCAAGCGCCTGTTCCTGGCGGGCCTCGTGGTGTTCATGGGCGGCAGTCTGCTGGCCGCCGTCTCCGCGAGCGCGGGCGCTCTCATCGGCGCTCGCGCCGTGCAGGCGGTCGGCGCGGCGCTCATCATGCCCTCGACGCTGTCGACGGTGAACGCCGTCTTCCGCGGCAGGTACCGGGCGGCCGCGTTCGGAGTCTGGGGCGCGGTGATCTCGGGCGCTGCCGCAATCGGTCCGCTCGCCGGCGGGGCGCTGACGCAGTGGGCGTCGTGGCACTGGATCTTCCTCGTCAACCTGCCCGTCGGCCTGCTGCTTCTCGTCGCCGCGGCGATCGTCGTGCCCGAGACGCGCGGGCGCAAGACCCGCCCCGGCGTCGACGTCGACGGCGCACTGCTCAGCGCGATCGGCTTCGGCGCCCTCGTCTTCGCCGTCGTCGAGGGGCCCGACCTCGGATGGTGGACGCCGAAGAGCGAGCTGACCCTGTTCGGCTGGACGTGGTCGCAGGATGCCCCGATCTCGGCCGTCCCGGTGGCTCTGGCGGTCGCGATCATCGCTCTCGTGCTGTTCGTCGTGTGGGAGCGGCACCGCGAGAAGGTGCAGCGCGAGGCGCTGCTGGATCTCGGGCTGTTCACGTTCTCGACGTTCTCGTGGGGCAACCTGACCGCCGCGATGGTCGCCATCGGCGAGTTCGCGATCATCTTCGTGCTCCCGCTGTTCCTCATCAACGGGCTGGGCCTGGATGTGATGGGCGCTGGCCTCGTGCTCGCCGCCATGGCGATCGGAGCGTTCTTCTCGGGCGCCTCGGCACGTCACCTCGCCGCGCGCTTCGGCGCACCCGGCACGGTGCTGCTCGGCCTCGGGCTCGAGATCGTCGGCACGCTGGCACTGGCGCTGCTGCTGCGCGCCGACAGCGCCGGCTGGCTCGTCGCCCTGCCGCTGGTCATCTACGGACTCGGCCTCGGGCTCGCGTCGGCGCAGCTGACCGGCACGGTCCTGCAGGACATCCCGGTGGCCGTCTCGGGGCAGGGCTCGGCCACCCAGAGCACGGTTCGCCAGGTGGGCTCGGCGCTGGGAACCGCAATGGCCGGCACCGCACTGTCGGTGTGGCTCGCTGTCTCGCTGCCCGCCGCGCTCGACGGCGCGGGGATCACCGGTGCGGCGGCCGATCGACTCGCCGAATCCACGCGGCTCTCGGCGGGGACGACGATCGCCCAACTGCGCGCGCAGGGCGCGGGTTCCGCATACGGAGAGCAGACGCCCACCGTGATCGACGCGCTGACCGGCGGGTTCGCCGACGCCACGCGAGGTGCTCTGCTTGTGGCCACGGTGTTCCTCGTGCTCGGCTTCGTGGGGGCGCTGCGCCTCAAGCGCGCCGCCGAGCGCTCGTAGGCGCGGGGGCGCCGCGCGCGGGGGTAGTCGCGCATGTGCGCGGGGCCCTGCGGGTGCGCGACCACGCACGCCCGCTGGTCCCACATGGCCGCATCCGCGCGCACGAGGCGGCCCTATGGGCCCACCCGCGAGAGAAAGAGGCCCGAGCGAGAGCCGAGCCGAGCCGAGAGAGGCCCGAGCGAGAGCGCGAGAAAATCTCGCGTCAGCGCTCCACGCGCGTGACCGTCACGAACCGCGGCGCGTCGGCGTCGAGGTCTTCGTCGCTCAGTTCGCCGTCGCCCCCGACGGGCCGCTCGATCTCGATGTCCCACCATGCGTCGGCCACGGCGGATGCCATCGGCCGGCCCCACTCGATCACCACGACCGACCGCGCGAAGTCGATGTCGAGGTCGTCGAGCTCGGCGGCAGACCCCAGCCGGTAGGCGTCGACGTGCACGAGCGGTGCTCCCCCGACCAGTGACGGATGGGTGCGGGCGATCACGAACGTGGGGCTCTGCACCGGTCCGCGCACGCCGAGGCCTTCAGCGAGTCCGCGGGTGAACGTCGTCTTGCCGGCGCCGAGCGGACCGGTGAGAATCAGCAGGTCGCCCGGCTGCAGCTGCTCGCCGATCCGCACGCCGAGGCTCTCCATGGCATCCGATGTGCGGATCTCGCGGCGACCGAGCAGGGTGGGATCGAGGCTCATGAGTGCCACCTCCGTGGCACCCGGTCGCCGATGCGCGTGACGATCTCGTAGTTGATCGTGCCCGCGGCATCCGCCCACTCGGTCGCACTCAGCAGACCCGCCGCCGGGTCGCCGAACAGCACCACCTCGTCGCCTTCGCGCACCGGCGCGTCGCCGACGTCGACGACGAACTGATCCATGGCGACGCGCCCCGAGACGGTGAAGCGGCGGTCGCCGATCATCACCGGACCGGCTCCGGATGCCTGCCGCGGCACCCCATCGGCATATCCGAGCGGCACGAGTGCGAGGGTCGTGTCGTTCTCGCACCGGTACGCGTAGTCGTACGAGACTCCCGTGCCCGCGGTCACGCGGCGCACCGCCGCGACCGATGCACGCAGGGTCATCGCGGGGCGCAGGCCCAGGTCGGCGGAGGTGCGGTCGGCGAACGGCGAGAGCCCGTACATCCCGATCCCGATGCGCACCGCGTCGAGCCGCGCCTCGGGGATGTCGATCGCACCGGCGGTCGCGGCGAGGTGGCGGAACTCGGGGCGGATGCCGTGGGCCTGGGCCTGCGCGACGATCTGCTCGTACCTGGCCAGCTGCGCCCGATCGTCGTCGCCGCTCGCGCCCGAGAGGTGGCTGAAGATGCTGAGCACGCGGACGCGTCCGAGCCGCTCGAGGCGTGCGGCCTCGGCGAAGACGCGGTCGAGCTCGGCCGGTGCGAGCCCGTTGCGGGAGAGCCCGGTGTCGACCTTGAGGTGGATGGATGCCGGTGGCTTCGCCGCCTCGGATGCCGCGAGCAGCTGCCGGTACGACGAGATGCCGATCTCGATCCCGGCCTCGACGGCGTCGTCGAAGCGTCGGTCGGGGGCGTGCAGCCAGGCCATCAGCGGCGCGGTGATGCCCGCCCGGCGCAGGGTGAGCGACTCTTCGATGGTGGCCGTGCCGAGCCGGGTCGCTCCGCCGGCGAGCGCCGCGGTGGCCACCTCGGCGGCGCCGTGGCCGTACCCGTTCGCCTTGACGACGCCGATCACCTGGACGCCGGTGATCGAGCGCAGCCGCGCGACGTTGTGCGCGATCGCGCTCAGGTCGATGGATGCCTCACGGAACGGAACGCTCATCTGCGCACTCCTCTGCTGCTCGCGCCTGCCCTCTCTCGCCGAGACCCCCACTTCGCGCCCACACCCCTGCCCGCGGACGTTCGCACCTGGGGGTGTCGCGAGGAAGTGGGGGTGTCGGCGGTAGAGAAGTGAGGGGAGGTCATGCGTCCGTCCCCTCGGCGATGACATAGGCGATGGCGAGGCCGGCGTCGTGCGTCATGCTCAGGTGCAGCGCGGTGATGCCGCGCTCGGCGACGACCGCCGCGGTCGACCCGCTCAGCAGGAACAGCGGCTTGCCCGAGGGCTCGGCGCCGATCTCGATCTCGGTCCAGTGCACCCCGTCGCTGCCGCCGAGCGCCTTGATGAGCGCCTCTTTCGCGGCGAACCGCGCGGCGAGCGAGTGCAGCCTGAGCCGCTGCTCGGAGTCGGTGAACAGGCGGGGCAGCAGCTTCGGCGTGCGCGCCACCGAGCGCTCGAACCGTGCGATGTCGACGAGGTCGATGCCGGTTCCGAGGATCACCCCCTCAGCCTACTCGGCGGCATCCGCGCTCATCCTGTCGCCGGCATGCCATCCATCCCCGGTCACCACCCTTCCCGCACAGATGTCGGCGTAGAACACGGATGTCGGCCGGAAAACCCTCATCCGCACCGACATCCGTCCATCGCGCCGACATCCGTGCGGTCGACACGACGCGCATTCTTCCTCCACAGGTGCCTGATTCGGCCGGCCCATCCACAATCAGCCGGAATGGGGCCCGCGCGACCCGGCATCCGAACATGCTCGAATGATGTTGGCACCCGCAGAACTTCTCGCCCGCTTCGGCGGAGTCGCGCGCGGAGTTCTGCTGCAGCAGTACGGGTGCAGCCGGCGCGTGCTCGCGGATGCTGCCGCCCGCGGCACCATCCGGCGCGTCCGCCCCGGCGTCTTCGCGCTGCCCACCACCGACCGGAAGGTCGTCACGGCGGCAGCGCACGGCGGGGAGTTGACCTGCGCGGATGCCCTCCGCGCGAACCGCGTATGGGTGCTGTCGGACCCCGACGACGTGGTGCACGTGTGGCTGGGCCGCGCCGGCCGACGGCATCCGCACGACAGGTGCGCCTGCGTGGTGCACCACTCCCCTGGCACCTCCGGCGTCGGATACGCCTCGGTCGCGACGGCGCTGATTCACGCCTACCGTTGTCTCCCGGCAGAGGAGTTCTTCGCCGCCTACGAGTCGGCCTGGAACCGCCGGCTTCTCACGGCATCCGATCGGCGTCGAATCGCCACCGAGTTGCCGCAGGCTGCCCAGTGGATGCTGCGCTTCGCCCGGTCAGATGCGCAGAGCGGGCTGGAGTCGCTGCTCCGATTCCGGCTGCACCTGCTCGGCATCCGGCTGGAGTGCCAGGTGCAGATCGGGCAGGTCGGGCGGGTGGACTTCGTGGCCGGGGGCCGCCTCATCCTCGAAGTCGACGGCCGCGAGAACCATCACAGCGCCGAGAGGCGCCACAGCGACCTCGTTCGTGACGCGGCATCATCCGCCCTCGGGTACGAGACACTGCGCTTCGACTACTCGCTCGTAGTACACCACTGGGACCAGGTCGTGCCGGCGATCATCGCCGCGATCGGCCGGATCGGCGACTGACGCCCACCTCGGCCCGAAGGTCGGCTTTCCGCGCCTCGCCCCGCGCACACATGTCGGTGAATCCTGCCGACATCCGTCCGCGCGCCTCGCCCCGCGCACATATGTCGGCAGAATGACCGGATGCCAGCAGCATCCGCCCATTTCTGCCGACATCCGTGAATCCTGCCGACATCCGCGCGGGGTGGCGGAGTGGCAGTGGCGGGGTGGCGGAGTGGCAGGGTGCGGGACGGCGGGATTCCGGCGCGCCGGGCTCACTCCACGGTGACGGACTTCGCCAGGTTGCGCGGCTGGTCGACGTCGAGGCCCTTCGCGGTGGCGAGCGCCATCGCGAAGATCTGCAGCGGCACGACCGCGAGCACGGGCTCGAACATCGCCCCGGCGAGCGGAATGCGGATGACCTCGTCGGCGAAGGGCAGCACGGCGGCATCCCCTTCTTCCGCGATGACGATCACGCGAGCGCCGCGGGCGCGGATCTCCTGGATGTTCGAGACGACCTTCGAATGCACCAGTGCCGAGTGCCGCGGCGACGGCACGATCACGAACACGGGCTGACCGGGCTCGATCAGCGCGATCGGGCCGTGCTTGAGCTCGCCGGCGGCGAAGCCCTCGGCGTGGATGTACGAGATCTCCTTGAGCTTGAGCGCGCCCTCGAGGGCGATCGGGTAGCCCACGTGGCGGCCCAGGAACAGCACCGAGCGGGTGTCCGCCATCCAGTGCGCCAGCTGCGAGACGTGCTCCTGCTCTTCGGCGAGCACCTGGGCGATCTTCTCGGGCAGCGCCTGCAGCTCGGCCACATCCTCAGCGGCAGAAGCAGAGAGGGTGCCCCGCACCCGACCCATGTGCAGGCCGAGCAGCAGCAGCGCGGTGATCTGCGCCGAGAACGCCTTCGTCGATGCGACGGCGACCTCGGGGCCGGCGTGGGTGTAGACGACGGCATCCGACTCGCGAGGAATCGTCGCGCCCTGCGTGTTGCAGACCGACAGGGTGCGCGCGCCGCGCTCGCGGGCGTACTTCACCGCCATCAGGGTGTCCATCGTCTCGCCCGACTGACTGATCGAGATGACCAGCGTCTTGTCGCCGATCACCGGGTCGCGGTAGCGGAACTCGTGCGCGAGCTCGACGTCGACGGGCACGCGCGCCCACTGCTCGATCGCGTACTTGCCGACCAGCGCCGCGTACGATGCGGTGCCGCAGGCGGTGATGATCACGCGATCGATGCCGACGAACAGCTCGTCGAGGCCGTCGAGCTCGGGGATGACGACCTGGTCGCCCTGCACGCGCCCGCGGATGGTGTTGGCGACGGCGTCGGGCTGCTCGGCGACCTCCTTGGCCATGAACGACGCCCAGCCGCCCTTCTCGGCGGCAGCGGCGTCCCACGAGACGTCGAACGGCTGCGCCTCGACGGGGTTGCCGTCGAAGTCGGTGACCTCGACCGACGAGGGGGTGATCGAGACCATCTGGTCCTGCCCGATCGCGAGCGCCTTGCGGGTGTGCTCGACGAACGCGGCGACGTCGGAGCCGAGGAAGTTCTCGCCCTCGCCGAGGCCGATCACCAGCGGAGAGTTGCGGCGAGCGCCGACGACGACGCCGGGCTGGTCCTGGTGCATGGCGAGCAGCGTGAACGCGCCCTCGAGGCGGTTGACGACGGCGCGGAAGGCGGATGCCAGATCGCCGGCTGCCCGGTACTCGCGCCCCAGCAGAGCCGCGGCGACCTCGGTGTCTGTCTCGCTGCGGAAGGTGACGCCCTCGGCGATGAGTTCGTCGCGCAGGGCGCTGAAGTTCTCGATGATGCCGTTGTGGATGACGGCGAGCTTGTCGTCGTCAGCGAGGTGCGGGTGGGCGTTCACATCGGTCGGGCCGCCGTGGGTCGCCCAGCGGGTGTGCCCGATGCCGGTGGTGCCGTCGTTGAGGGGATGCTCGGCGAGCGAGTCGCGCAGCACGGCGAGCTTGCCGGCCTTTTTGCGCATGCCCAGGTCGCCCTGCTCGTCGATGACGGCGATGCCGGCAGAGTCGTAGCCGCGGTACTCGAGACGGGCGAGGCCCGCGAGAAGGATGTCCTGGCTGGGCCGCGGGCCCACGTATCCGACGATTCCACACATAAAGGCCAGGATAAGCGGCGGGATTTGCGAGGATGCCGTACGAAAGCCGCACGCCGACCCCGGGGCGAGGGCGTCGATAAGCTGAGCATCATGACACGCCGCTCCGAGCGCACCCGCGACACGGCGGGATCGGAGCGCGGCACGCCGGGCATCCGTCCTCCGCGACGGCGACCCCGCCGCCTCCTGCTGGTTCTGCTGATCGCGACGGTGATCGCGCTCATCGTCGGTCTCGTGGTGGCGGTGAGTACGGTGCAGCGATGGGTTTTCTCGGCGACGGCCGCTTCTCCCGGTGTGGGGACGGTGGTGCTCGCGCCCCCGCTGTCGAAAGCGCGTCTTGCGCTCGACGGCTCTGGGATGGATGCCGAGCAGCGCGACGCCACGCAGTATCTCGCCGAGCAGCCGACGGCGTACTGGCTCACGCCCGAACAGGATCCGCTCGGGCGCGCCGGGCGCACCGTGTCGGCGCTGACCTCTGCTGCGCGCGACCAGGACGTCTCGCTCGCTCTCGTCATCTACGGTCTGCCTGGCCGCGACTGCGGCAACCACTCGGCGGGCGGTCTGAGCGAGGGAGAGTACCGCCGATGGATCGACGAGATCTCCACCGCGCTGGCGGCCGCACCTGACGTGCAGAAGATCGTCGTGCTCGAGCCCGACAGCCTCGCGCTTGCTCCACAGTGCGACAACATCGACCAGCGCGTCACGCAGCTGCGTGACGCGGTCGGGCGCCTGCAGGTCGCCCGCACCTGGATCTACCTCGACGGCGGTCACAGCTCGTGGCTGAACCCATCGGAGATGGCGGGCCTGATCGCCCGCGTCGACGTGGCCGGGAAGGTGCGCGGGTTCGCCACGAACGTGTCGAATTATCAGTCGACCTACGACGAATTCGCCTACGCCCGCTCCGTAGCGGCAGAACTCGACGGCATGCATGCGATCGTCGACACCTCCCGCAACGGCGCGGCGAGCGCGGGGTCGGAGTGGTGCAATCCCCCGGGCCAGCGCGTCGGGGATGCGGGCGGCACGTACGGCGACGAGGTGATCGACACCAATCTGTGGATCAAGCCGCCGGGCGAGAGCGACGGCCCGTGTCAGGGCGGCCCGAACGCAGGCGTGTGGTGGCCGCAGGCTGCCGAGGAGCTGACCAGGGATGCCAGGTGACACGGGTAGCCTTCGAGCGCGTGCGCGCTAGCATGAATTCCAATATGCCGGTTCCCCCTCCCTGGAATGTGAGAGTGCTGCATGCTGGATGACGGCCTTACTCCGAAGACAGCGGTGATCGTCGAAGACGATCCCGACGTGCGACACCTGCTCGCCGAGGTGCTCGAGGCGGCCGGCTTCTCGACCGTCTCGGTCGGAAATGGAATCGACGGCGTGCGCGCCGTGCTCACCTATCAGCCACTGATCACGACGCTCGATGTCAACATGCCCGGCATCGACGGCATCGAGGCCGCTCGACGCATCCGCGCGCAGAGCGACACCTACATCATCATGCTCACCGCACTCGGCGAAGAGGCAGACGTGGTGATGGGCCTCGGAGCGGGCGCGGACGAGTACCTGCACAAGCCGTTCCGTCCGCGCGAGCTGCGAGCCCGCATCGAGGCGATGCTGCGTCGACCGCGACAGGCGCCGGCCGTCTCCCCGCGCCAGGAGCAGTCCGGGCGCTCATTCCCCTCCCGCGGTGGCGAGCAGGGCTTCGCGCCCACGGGCGCGAGCGCCCACGGGCAGCGGGAGGGCCAGACCGGCTCTCCCGCCGCGTCTCGCGCAGGGTGGCCGGGTGCATCACCGCAGCAGTCGGCGCCGACGACGGCGACGCCGCACGAAGACGTGGTGCTGCACTACGACGAGAACGGCCGGTTCACATCGGTCACCGATTCGGCGCACCCGGCCCCTCCGGCGCAGCCGGGTAGCGCGGTCGTGCCGCACGTGCTGCATGCCGAGCTCGAAGAGGGCACCTGGGTCGCGCATCGCGACCTGCGCCTCAACGCCGACACCCGCACCGTGCTCATCCAGCACAAGAACGTCGAGCTCACCCGCACCGAATTCGATCTGCTCTGTGCCCTGATGGAGTCGAAGCGGCGGGTGCGCAGCAAGGCCGACCTGACGCTGGTGCTGCGCGGCGAGTCGTACGTGACGAGCTACTTCGTGGGCGAGGCCGACAAGCGTGCGATCGAGGCGCACATGACCAACCTGCGCCGCAAGCTCGGCGACAACCCCGTGCAGCCTCGATACATCGAGACGGTGCGCGGAGTCGGCTACCGGCTCACGACCGAAGTGACCAGCTGACCACTCCGGCCAGTCCGCTCAGACCTTGTACCCCTGGTAACGGCGCAGCAGCTTGAACACCATCAGCACGGTCTGCGTGACCGTGACGACGCCGAGCACCGGCCAGCCGATCCAGAGGATGGCCGACTGAATCGCCGGGGTGAGCAGATTCCACGCCACCGCGAGACCGATGAGAACGACGATCAGCAGCACGAGCGGCATCCAGTGCGCGCTGCCGCTGCCGCGCTCGGCCTGAGCTTGCATGGCCCAGTTGTCGACCTTCTTCCGTGAGAGGAACCGCGACCACGAGCGCACGAAGTGACTGAGCCTGATCCACATGAAGATCTCGGCTGGGAACACCAGTGCGGCGAACAGGATGTCGCGCGAGTCGCGGTCTTTCATCGTCATCGCGATGCGCACGTTCAGCAGCACCGCTGCCAGTGGCGGCAGCAGCCACCACGGCGAGAAGACGAACGCGCCGATCGAGAGCGACGCCGCGAGCAGGGTGACGAAGCCGATGCGAACAAGCAGGTTGGTGAGCATGCCGAAGTTCTCGAACCACCGCAGGCGCAGGTTGGGGTGGAATGGCTGACCCTTCGTGTCGCCGCGCTGGCCTGGCCACATCAGCTCGATGGCGCCGAAGGTCCACTTCACCTGCTGGGCGTCGTAGGCGCGGATGGTGGTCATGCCACCGACATCCGCTCGCGCATACGGGCTGATCTTGGTGAGGTAGCCGGCGCTCTTGATCTGCAGCGACAGCAGCGAGTCCTCGACCTCACTGTCGCGCACCCACGGCGTGCGCTGGTGGTTGGCCTTCATGACGTCGCGGAGGGCCGTGGTCGAGAAGATCGAGAACTGCCCGCCCAGCACGGCCATGTTGCGCCCGCGCAGCAGGTTCTGCAGGTTGAACGCGGCGAACTGGGTGCGCTGACCGGTGATGAGGAACTTCGCGATGACGCCTTTGATGGGGGCGGTGTCGATCGAGTAGATGGCCGAGATGCCGCCGATGCGCGAGTCGGAGACAGCCTCGGTCTCGAGGTACTCCACCGCCCGTTCCTCGCCGATGGTGTCGCCGTCGACGCCGAGCAGGTAGTCGTACCCCTCGACCAGCGAGTAGCCGTAGTTGAGGGCGCCGACCTTCTTGTCGGGGTTCTTGCCGATGTCGTGCACGAACACTTCGGTGAATTGCTCGCCGAGGTCGGTCGTGATCTCGTGCGGGCCGGCGAACTGCGAGGCGATCTTCACCGTTTTGTCGGTGCTGTTGTTCACCACGACGTGGATCACGTCGGGCACGCGCGTCTGCGCGAGCAGAGAGGTGAGCACCCCCGCGATCGAGTCCTCTTCGTTGTACGCCGGAATGATGCATCCGATCGTCGAACGGTGTCCGGACGCGCTCTCCAGCACGTCATCGAAGTCGTCGGCGAAGCCCGGTGCGTGCTCGACCGGCGTCAGCTCGGCGCTGTGGCCAACTGCGCTGCGGTCGAAGTCCTGCGGCGAGTGCACATACTCGGTCGTCACAACGGGCCCCCTCGGTCTGCGGTGCGCTGGATACGCTATCCGACAGAACGATCCTGGTCGATCAATCGCGGGAATCGCGCCAGGCGGGCATCGATTTTGCTCAAGATCGGCTGAAGGATCTGCTGTGGTCAGTTCTCGACCGGATGGATGCGGATGGGCAGCACCTGATACACCGTCTGCTGCTGGAAGCTGGCATCATCGTTCGCGGCCCCCTCGACGGCGATCGTGAGCGCGAACTGCAGCGTGATGCCCTGAGTATCGGGGGGCAGCTGATGGATCGTCGTCTCGGGCACGAGCAGACCGCCCTGGAAGCTGTTCAGCAGCAGGCCGCGGTCGGAGCGCAGCGTGTCGGTGGGTACGAGCGTTCGCGGGTCGGCGGTGAACTGGAACGGGGACGACGTCTGGTTCGATGCCTGCGCGGTCTGCGAGGTGATGGCGATCTGCGACAGGTACACCCGGCGCTTCTGCGTGAGCACCGCCTTCTCGTCGACCCGGTGGTCGTACACGTTGACGGCGAAGCCGAGGCTCTTCTCGCCGTCGGGATGCCATTGCATCGTGCGCTTCGGCTCATACGCCCACACGTCGAGGCGCACCTCGAGCCCGTCGGCCACGTCGCTCGACAGCGAGACAGACCCGTCGCGGGTGAACTGCGATTCGAAGCCGCTGCCGTCGTCGAGGTCGTCGTTCACCGTGGCCTGCGGGGTGGGCAGCACCGCCTCGACCTTCTGCGCCCCATTGAGCGTGTCGATGAGCTGGCTGCAGCCCGTGAGCCCGGCGATCGCGGCGATCGCAGCGATCGCGGCCGCAGCGCGCATCGTGGCGCGGGTCGGTCGGTAAGTCATGAAACGCCCTCCTGGGCTGCTGCCGGAAGGCACGCCCGTCGGTACGTTAGCCGTGCCGCAGAGCCGTTTCGGGCGGCTTCGGATGCCGTTGCGCTGATCTTGCGTTGATCTTGAGGTTCGTCGCTCAGTCGTCGGATTCGGGCTGCGCGATGGCGACCGTGAGCGTGTCGGTCGCGGTCTGCTTGGCGTATTCGGCCGACGTGGGTGTGGTCTGCACGAGGAAGTCGAACGTGATCTGCAGCGACACTGAGGTGGCCTTCTGATCGACCGGTCCGACGTTGAAGGTCTGCGAGTAGCTGTACGGCGCGAGCACAAGGTAGCCCGGCGCGACGGTCGCCGCGTCGGCCTGCGGTTCGAGCGGAGCGAGAGCGCGGTCACCTGCGGCGCCGACCGCCGTCACGGTGGCCTTCTGCAGATACACCTTCTGTCCGTCGTCGGGCGTGACGTTGGTGACCAGCGAGATGCTGAGCGGTTTCACCGCTCCCGCCGTCCACCGGTCCATCGACAGGGTCGACCAGTAGTCGACCTTCGCCGTGACCGCGCCGGCGACCAGTTCGCGCTGCGTGCTGCCCGACGAGAGGTCGTTCGGCACGGGCGGGGCGACGGTGGCGGATGCCGAGGGCGTCGCCTCCGCGTCACCGACCGTCCACGGCGCCGGACCGCATCCTGTCAGGACGAGAGCACCGACGACGCCCAGCGTGGCGATGACGCCCCGTACCCCGCTCTTGCGCATCTGTTCCCCTCGTCAGCACTGAGACAACGCTCATCGACCCGCTGCTCGACAGGTCACTCTAATCCTATGGCTCCCCCGCGCTCCGCCACCGCCCGGCTCGCACGAGGGGCAATCACCTCCGATAGCGTGAGGGCGTGATGAAAGGGGAACCGGACATGACTGCGCACGAAAGACGAGACCTTGCGGCAGAAGCACCCTCGACGACGCCTGATCTCGACGTCCGGTATCCGGGCATCCCGGACACCGACGAGGCGACCTGGGAGGCCGACTCCCTCGCACCTGACGACGTCTCGGCTGCACTGCGCGACCTGCGCGACCGAGGGCCCCGAGACCGCATCGCCGCATGCTTCGAAGAGCACTACATCGAGGCGTGGTTCACGCTGCCGCCCGCAGAGCTGAAGACGGTGCTCGATGCAGCGCCCGATGAGCACGCGCAGGCGCATCCGGTCTTCGCGTACATCAGGGCGCTGCTGCGGGGTGAGAGCGTGCCGCTGCTCGGTGACGCGCGTGAGGGCGGGTTGAAGGCGTCCGACCCCGTGGTGCACACCACGATGCTCGCGATGGCGGTGCTCGAGGCGCGCCTGCACGGCGAGCTGCGCACCGCCATCGAGCTGTCGGATCAGATCGCGCTGGAGGCGCCGGGTAACGCACTGCTCGACGGCTCGCGTGGCAACGCCTCCTTCCTGTTCACGCAGGCCGGCATCACTCGCATGCTGGCCGGTGATTTCGCCGCCGCGCTCGGCGCGTTCGAGCGCGTCAAATGGACGAGCCCGCCGAGCGCGCTGCGATTCTTCGTGCGCGATGCACACGCGAAGGCAGCGCTGATCCACGCGCTGGTCGGCGACCCTGATCTGGCGCGGCGAGAGCTCGCTGAGGCCGAGAGCATCGCCCGCACCGCCAGCTGGGCCGAGCCGCTCGTCGACACCACGGTCCGGTTGGCTCAGGTCGCGCTCGACGGCGCGCACCGTCCGGAGGCGCCGGCCGAGCTCGCCGCGCTCCCACGCCAGAGCATCGGCGAGATGTGGCCGTTCTTCGTGATGGCGCTCGGTACCGCCGTGTGTGCCGGCGCGCCCGGAGCGACGGAGCTGCTCGACGCGCTCGAGTCGTCGAATCTTCCCGGTGCGAGCAAGGGCGAGGGCCTGACCGGCAGCGTGTTCGCGCTGGTGCGCGCCGCACACGCGGCGCACGCAGGACACATCTCCGCCGCGCGGACCGCGCTTGCCGCCGCCGACCATGAGATGGTGCTGGTGCGTCTGGCGAATGCCGGTCTCGCTCTCGACGGCGGCTCCCCGGCACGGGCAGGCGCGCTCGCCGTGCAGACCGGGGACGGCACCGTCGGTCTGCGCCAGCTGGAGCTGTGGCGCCTGTCCGTCTTGCTGCTCGTCCATCGCGCGAAGGGTGAAGACGCCGCCGCCGTCGCTGTGCGAGACCAGGCGTTGCGCCTCGCCGACAAGCTGGGGACGGTGACGACGACGGTGGTCGGCCATGCCGTGCGCACGCAGATCGATGCCCTGCTTCGCGGCGAGGAGGCAGTTATGACAGAGAGCGTCGCCCTTGTGCTGACGCCGCGAGAGCTCGAGGTGCTCGAGCATCTGGCCGCGGGGATCAGCCGCCGAGAAATCGCCGAGAAGCTCTTCGTCTCGGAGAACACGGTCAAGACGCAGGTGTCGAGCCTGTACCGCAAGCTCGACGCGAGCAGTCGGACCGAGCTGCTGGCCCTAGCCCACACGCGCGGCCTCATCTGAGCTCGAGTCGGCCGGCCGGCCGTATGTGACCGCAGCCGCTCGGCCGCCGACAGCCGAATCGGCCCCGGTCTGCATTGCAGTCCGGGGCCGATTCGGGTTCGGGTCAGGCGTGAGTTGCGCGGCGACGCATCACCAGCAGCACTCCCCCGCCGAGCAGCAGCAGGATCGCGAGGCCGATGGCCCACGGCGTCAGCTGCATACCGGTGAGCGCGAGCGGCGTGAGCACGGGGTGCTCGGTGCCGCTCTCGGGCGGGCTGATGGTGTCTCCACCGGGAGGCGTCGCTTCCGCCGCGGCGACGTTCTTCAGCGTCTTGCCCGCTGCCGAGTCGTGCACCGTCACTGCGTAGGTGATGCTGACGGTCTCGCCCAGGCCGAGTGCTCCTCGCCAGGTGAGCACGTTGCCCTCGACCACGGGAGCTGCCACGAGGCGATCGCCGACGACGGCTCTCACCTCGCCGCGCAGCGCAGCGTGGCGCAGCACATCCGACATGTCGTCGGTGATGACGACCTCGTCGAGGCCGGTCTCGCCGGTGTTCACCCCGGTGAGGGTGTACCTGACGGTGCTGCCGGTCGCGATCGCCGTGCCGGATGCGGGATCAGCTGTCTTCGCGAAGGTGAAGCCGGGCATGCCCACGGGGTGCTCGGTCACCGCCGGCGGCGGGGTGAGCTCAGCACCACCCGGCGGCTCGGCCACACCGGTGACGGTGTTGCCGAGCGTCTTGCCGCCGGCGTCGCCCTGCACTGTCACCGAGTACGTGATCGTCACCCGCTCCCCGATTCCGAGGGCTCCCTGCCAGGTGAGCGTGCCGTCGACGACCGTCGGAGCCGTGGCATCCGCGCCGTCGATGCGAGCGATCGCGTCGTCGTTGTAGGTGGCACCGACGAGAACTCCGCTGAGGTCGTCGGTCAGGGTCACCGGTTCGAGAACGGTCTCACCGGTGTTCACGCCCGTCACCGTGTAGGTGATGACGCTGCCCGGGTCGACGCGCGTCCCGGTCGCGGGATCGGCGCTCTTCGCCACGGTGAATCCGGGCTCGTTGACCGGATGCACGGTGGTCGCCGGCGGCGTCTCGATCGGCGGAACCCCACCGGGCGGGGTCGCGGTGCCGGTCGCGGTGTTCTCGATCAGCTCTCCTCCGGCATCCGCGTTCACGGTGACCGAGTAGGTGATCGTGACGCTCTCTCCCACCGCGAGCGCGCCACGCCAGATGAGCGTGTCGCCTACGAGGTCGAGCGCTGTGCTCGCGCCACCGGAGATCGACGCCGAGGCGTCGCCGTTGTACCGGGCGTGCGTCAGCACGGCCGACAGGTCGTCGACGATCTCGACCGGGTCGAGCGCGGTCTCACCGGTGTTCACTCCGGTCACCGTGTAGGTGATGGTGCTGCCCGGGTCGACGCGGGCGCCGCTGGCGGGGTCGGCGCTCTTCGACACCGAGAAGCCGGGCACGTTCACCGGGGTGAGCGTGGTGCTGGGCGGCGGGGTGAGCTCGTTGCCGCCGGGCGGTGTGGCCGTGCCCGTGGCGGTGTTCTGCAGCACCTCGCCGATCGCATCCGCGCCGACGGTCACCGAGTAGACCACGGTGACGGTCTGCCCGGGCTCGAGCGCATCCGCCCAGCTCAGCTCGCTGCCGTCGAAGGCTGCTGCCGGGGCCGGGTCGCCGTCGATGGTCGCGACCGCGTCGTCGTTGTAGACGGCGGTTGCGAGCACCTTCGACAGGTCATCGGCGATCCGCACCGGGTTCAGCACCGTCTCGCCGGTGTTCACGCCGGTGAGGGTGTAGGTCAGCACCTGGCCGGGGTCGACCGCGGTGCCCGAGGCAGGGTCGACCGTCTTGGCGAAGGTGAATCCGGGCTCGTTGACCGGATGCTCCGTCACGACCGTCGGGGGCTTCAGCGGTGTGCCAGGGGCGACCGGGCTGTTCGGGTCGGTCGGGTCGGTCGGCAGCAGCGGGGTCGCTGTGCCGTCGACCGCGTTGCGGACGATCTCGCCGCCGGCAGCGCCGTCCACGGTCACCGAGTAGGTGATGACCGACTGCGCACCCGGAGCCAGCACGCCCGTCCAGGTGAGTGCGTCGCCGGCGACCGCGACCTTGCCGATCGACGCGGTGGCGTCGCCGTTGTACGCGGCGTGCGCCGTGACCTCGGAGAGGTCGTCGGTGAGACTCGCCGGGTCGAGCACCGTGTCGCCCGTGTTGGTGGCGGTGACGGTGTACGTGATGACACTTCCCGGGTCGATCCGCGTGCCCGAGGCCGGGTCGGCGGTCTTGGTCACGGTGAAGCCGGGGTTGACCACGGGGTGCTCGGTGGTGGCGGGCGGCGGGCCGACCGGCTCACCGGGGGTGGTGGGGCTGTCCGGGTCGGTCGGGTCCTCCGGGATCAGCGGCGTGCCCTCGCCGGTCACCGTGTTGCGCAGCAGCACGCCGGTGGCGCCGTCGTGCACGGTGACCGAGTAGGTGATGCTGACGCGCTGACCTGGGGCGAGCGCGCCGGTCCAATCGAGCACGCTGCCGTTCACAGCTGCGGTGCCGCGCGTGGCCGCGACGTCGCCGTTGTAGTCGGCGCTGGTGAGCACTGTCGAGAGGTCGTCGATGATCGACACCGGGTCGAGCACGGTGTTGCCGGTGTTCACCGCGGTCACTGTGTAGCGGATGCTGTCGCCGGCCTGCACGGCCGTGCCCGATGCCGGGTCGGCGGTCTTGGCGACGGTGAGCCCGGTGTCGACCACCGGATGCACGGTCTGCGCCCGCGGCGGGGTGATCGGCGTGCCCGGTGTGGTGGGGCTGTTCGGGTCGGACGGGTCGGTGGGGATCCGCGGGGTGGCCGAACCGGTCGCGGTGTTCTTCAGCAGGGCGCTGTCGACGCCGCTGTTCACCGTGACGGTGTAGCGGATGCTGACCGATGCGCCCGGCGCGAGCGACCCGCTCCAGGTGAGGGTGTCGCCCGCCACCTCGACGTCGCCCGCGCTGGCGGTGACGTCGTCGTTGTAAGTGGCGTTGTCGAGCACCTTCGAGAGGTCATCGACGATCTCGGCCGGCTTGAGCACGGTGTCGCCCGTGTTCGTGCCCGTGATCGTGTAGGTGATGGTGTCGCCGGCTTCGACTGCGGTGCCGGACGCCGGGTCGGCGCTCTTGCTGATCGTGAAGCCCGATCCGATCACCGGGTGCTCGGTGGTGACCGCCGGTGGTTCGATGGGCTCGCCGGTGAGCGGCGGCCCGTCGGGGTCGGCCGGGTCGGGCGTGCTGGGCACAGCGGTGCCGGAGGCGGTGTTGCGCAGCACCTCGCCTGAGGCGTCGTCGGCGACGGTCGCCGAGTAGGTGATCGTGACCGTCGCGCCGGCCGGCAGCGTGCCGTCCCAGTTCAGCGCCGGGCCGGAGATGGTCGCCGCGCCCTCGGTCACCGGAGCGCCGTTGATCGTGGTGGCGATGTCGTCGTTGTAGGTGGCATGCGCGAGCACGTCGCTGAGGTCGTCGGTGATGCGTGCGGGTGCGAGCGCGGTGGCACCGGTGTTGGTGCCGGTCACGGTGTAGCGGATCGTCTGACCCGGCTGGACGACCGAGCCGGATGCCGGGTCGGCGGTCTTGGTGAGTTCGAAGCCGGCGACCGGGTGCTCGGTGGTCACGGCCGGCGGTTCGATGGGGGCGAAAGGCCCGGGCGGGGTTCCCGACGCGGTCACCCGGTTGGCGATGGTCTCACCCTCGACGTCGTCGTTCACGACGACCGAGTAGGTGATGGCGACGATCTGTCCGGGCTCGAGCGATCCCGTCCAGGAGAGCGTGTCGCCGGTGACGGCAGCCTCGCCGGTGCTGACGGCGGTGCCGTCGATCGTGGTGACGATGTCGTTCTGGTACTCGGCGTTCGCGAGCACGCCCGCGAGGTCGTCGGTGACACGCACCGGGTCGAGCACGGTGTTGCCGGTGTTCTCGGCCTCGACGGTGTACGTGATCGTCTGCCCCGCGACGACGGCGGTGCCGGACGCCGGGTCTGCGCTCTTGCGCAGGGCGAGGTCGGGGGTGAGCTTGGCGTTGGTGTAGGTGCAGACGACGTCGGTGCCGAGCGGACCGGACGGCTGGGTGACGGTGTTGCCGCTGACGGGGATTCGGACGGTGCCCCGGTCGCTCACCTGTTCGCAGGTCAGCGAGGCATCGTACCGGTCGAGGTCGGTGGTGCCGACCGCCGATTCGGTGAGGGTGAAGGTGTCGCCCTGGTTGACGAAGACGGGGCCGGCGTAGTCGGGCTGCAGCCCGCTCGTGTTTCCACGGGTGGTGGCCGTGGTGCGGGGCACCAGGTAGCCGGCCGGGGAGTCGATGCGCAGGCCGAACTGGTCGGTCGCTGCCTGGCGCCCACCGGGCAGATCCTTCTTCAGAGTCAGCGTGTTGGGGAAGGTGCAGCTGGCCATATCGGTCGGGCCGAAGGCGATGTCGGTCTTGCTCACCTCGCGGCCGCGAGGCAAGTCGACCTCGATGATGCGACCGCTGGTCGAGGTGAACTGCACCGAGACGAAGATGCGGCCGAGATTGCCGAAGGCGATGCCGTTGCCCTCGACGCCCTTACCCATGTCGTGCACCTGCTTGGCGTCGATCCTCGCGGTGCTCGAGGTGAGCGTGCGCGGGACGTCGGCGGAGTAGATGTACTGGTCGGCGACGAGCACCAGCTGCCCGGATGCGCTGAACGCCATGTCGCCGTTGCGGCCGAACGCCGCGCTGCCGGCAGACGGGCGCAGCGTGCCGACCTGCACGACTGCGGCCGGCGTGACCTGCTCGTTCCAGGCGAACAGCTTGATCGCGCCATCGCTGGTGCTGCTGGCGAAGTAGTAGACCTGGGTGATGGGGTTGACCGCACCGCGCAACACAGCGGAATCGAGTGTGAACCGTGTCGGGAACGTCTCGTTCTGCACCGTGTCGTGCTTGGCCAGGGTCTTGTTACGCGCCGAGTTCGTGACGGTATAGGCGTAACGCCCACCGGACGAGATGCCCAGACCGTTGTCGGAGTGGCCGGTGCCGATGCCGGTGGTGTCGAGGCGCCCGCCCCCTGCGGGATTCACCCGGAACTCGCGCACCTCGGAGTCGCTCTGCACGTACACCGAGCCTGCCTCGCACACGAAGGGCGAGGCCGCCGCCGCCGGAGGGGCGGCGACAGTGCTGGCGAAGATGAACGACGAGGCGACGAGGGTAGTGCTCGCCACTCCGCTGACGATTTTCTTCATCCGCGCCCGCCAACGCTGGTGCGGTCTCAGCGAGCCGTGGTCCGGCTGGTGGTGTGCATAGGCAGCACGAGATCTCAAGTTTGCCTCCCCTGGTGTCACGCGCGTGGGCGCGCTGGAAAGACCCCCAGCGCAGGCGACCGCCATGGCGTCGGGTGCTGACGCAGGGCGCTCGGGGTCACAGCAAGGGTGGACGACAGCGCGCAGCGGATCGGGGCACGGCGGAGGAATTCACCCCGCAAATCACCCGTTTATGGATGACGTCGCGAGGCAGACCGGGCAGATGCAACGGACGAAGTGCCGTTCCTCAAGATCAGCGCAAGATCAGCGCGAGAAATCATGAGGACTTCGTCAGGGTGCTCCCGCCGGCGCTCATTGGCGAATAGCGTGATTGGTGCGATACGGCCCTCTGGTGGGGGCGATGATCCTGGGGCTGAGTCGCCCGAGACTCAGATGATCAGCTGGGGGCCAGAGGGCCGTGCGCAGCCCGAGGCGGGTGCGTCACACCTTGCGCAGCTGCACACTTTCGACGGCGTGCTCGGCGCCCTTGCGCAGCACGAGCGTCGCGCGGTGCTTGGTGGGCATCACGTTCTCGACGAGGTTGGGCATGTTGATCTCGTTCCAGAACCCCAGCGCGGTCGCGACCGCCTCGTCGTCGTTGAGATGCGCGAACACGTTGAAGTACGACGACGGGTTGCTGAACGCGCTCTGCCGAAGGGCCAGGAAGCGGTCGATGTACCAGCGCTCGATGTGCGCGACGTCGGCGTCGACGAAGATCGAGAAGTCGAACAGGTCGCTGACCGCGACGTCGTTGGGGGCGGGCGGCGGCTGCAGCACGTTCAGCCCTTCGACGATCACCACGTCGGGGCGGCGCACCACGACGTGCGCGTCGGGCACGATGTCGTAGCGCATGTGCGAGTAGAACGGAGCGCGCACCTCGGCCGCGCCGCTCTTCACCTCGGTGAGGAACGAGATGAGCGATCGACGGTCGTACGACTCAGGAAAGCCTTTGCGATCCATCAGCCCGCGCCGCTCGAGCTCGGCGTTCGGGTAGAGGAAGCCGTCGGTCGTCACCAGCTCGACGCGCGGGGTGCCCGGCCACCGGCTCATCAGCTCGCGCAGCAGTCGGGCGATGGTCGACTTGCCGACGGCGACGGAGCCTGCCACGCCGACGACGAACGGGGTCGTCGTGTCGCTCTCCTGCAGAAACGCGCTGGTCGCCGCGCCGAGCTCACGTGTCGAGCTGGCGTACAAGCTGAGCAGGCGGCTCAGCGGCAGGTAGACCTCGCGCACCTCGGTGATGTCGAGGCGGTCGCCGATACCCCGGATGCCGACCACCTCGGTCTCGGTGAGTGGCTGATCGATCCCCGCGGCGAGGCGCGCCCAATCGGCGCGGTCGATCTCGCGATACGGAGACAGCGGCAGCGTCGGATCGATGGCGGTCACGCGGTACATCGTATCGGCGGCAGGGCGACGGATGCCGGGGCGCGGCGACAACGCTCAGGCACCGTCGCTACGCTCGACGGTATGACCGCCCCCACCCGAACGCCCGAGCGCCAGCGCGCACGGGTCTACGCGTGGGCACCCCCGGCACGACGCCGCCCTCCGGTGATGCGCGTGCTGCCGAACCTGCTGCTCGGGCCCTATGCGCTGAGCGTCTTCTTGATCACCCTGCTGCCTGCCTCACAGGCAGGCAAAGTCACGGGCGTCGTCGACGCGCTCGCCAGCTGGATCGATGCGCGAGTGCCGCAGCTTCAGTCTTATGCCCTCCTGGAGTTCCTCGCCAACGTCGCGCTGTTCGTGCCGCTGGGCGTGCTGCTGCGCTGGGGCTGGCCGCGGGTGCCGTGGTGGATGATCACCCTAGTGGGCCTCGCCATGACGGTGACGATCGAATCAGTGCAGACGATGCTGCCCTCGCGGTTCCCCGCCATCTCGGATGTCATCGCGAACACCGCGGGTACCGCCGTCGGAGGGCTGTTGGTCACGATTCAGGCGAAAGTGTTCCGTCGGCGTTGAGGCAGCGCGCCCACACCGCTCCTCGCACACGCCTCCGAGTCGAGCGAGTAGCGAGTCCGACAAGGAGCCGGGCGAATGCCCCGGAGGTCCGCTTAATCAAGCCGATAAGTCACGTTGCGGGCCCCCGATCGCGTACGGATCGGCGGTCACCTTCGACGCCGCCGAACTCGACCCGCGCCGAGCCCTGTTACGGCGTGCGCACCGATCGAGAGTAGCCCCGCTCGAGGCTCTAGCGCATGGCCGGAGGCGCTGATCTCACGAGGACGAAACAACGGAAGTAAGCAGCGATAGCATCGCGCAGCCGGCCAGCCAGCCAGCCAGCCAGCAACCGAAGTCCAGTCGCCGGCTCTTCCGCCGGAATGGTGCATTGGACGAAATTGCGGCACAGTCATCTGGTCATGGCGTTGACAGGAGCGACGCAGACCGCGACCTCATCGAGCGAAGTCGTACCACCCGCGTCGGACCAGACTTCCAGTGGAGGTGTAGCGCAGTGAGAACTGGTTCTGTCTAAGCAGTTTCTCCGGCAATGACGTGCCGAGCAGCAACTGCGCCGAACTGCAACGGTCACGGCCGCTGCGAGCGACATCGGCGGTTTCGCACCTTCTGCGCCGACGTGCACGAGCGACTCTTCCGCTTCTATATGCTGGCGTATGCTGTCCCGCACGCTGCAGCGCACGCTCCTACCGAAAGGTGTTCATGTCCGAGCCTCAGAAGGTCGTCGTCATTGGTCAAGGATATGTGGGCCTTCCCGTCGCCATGCGAGCCGTCGACGCGGGTTTTAACGTCGTAGGCCTGGATATCGATGAGCGACGCGTCACTGCGCTGGCAGCCGGGGTTTCCTTTGTCGAAGACATTAGCAACGAAGAGCTGTCTGCGGCCCTGTCCACCGGCCGCTACCTCGCATCTACAAGCTACGAGGACGCGGCCAGCTTTGATGTGGCCGTCATCAGCGTGCCGACCCCGCTGCGCGAGACGCTCCCCGATCTCTCCTTCATCGAGGAGGCAGGCCGCTCGCTCGCGAACCACCTGACGCCGGGCGCGACAGTGATCCTCGAATCTACGACATATCCGGGGACCACCGAAGAGCTGTTGATTCCGATCCTCGAGCAAGGTAGCGGGCTCACCGCTGGTCGCGACTTCCATGTTGGCTACTCTCCGGAGCGGATCGACCCCGGCAACCAGCGCTGGAATCTGAAGACTACGCCGAAGGTTGTATCGGGAATCGACGAGAAGTCCCTCGAGCGGGTTAAGGGGTTTTTCGACCGCATCATCGATCAGACTGTGCCGGTTTCGGGAACCCGCGAGGCAGAATTGACGAAACTGCTTGAGAACACGTTCCGTCACGTCAACATTGCCCTCGTCAACGAGCTGGCGGTGTTCGCGAATCAGCTCGGCGTCAACGTGTGGGAGTCGATCGACGCCGCCGCCACGAAGCCGTTCGGATTCATGAAATTCACCCCGGGCCCCGGCGTGGGCGGCCACTGCCTTCCTGTAGATCCCAGCTACCTCTCCTGGCAAGTGCGTCAGCAGCTTGGACAGTCGTTCCGGTTCGTTGAGTTAGCCAACGACGTGAACGAGCATATGCCCAACTACGTTGTCGAACGTCTCACGAACATGTTGAACGACGACAAGAAGGCTCTCAACGGTGCTCGGGTCCTGATCATCGGACTGTCTTACAAGAAGAACACCGGAGACGTGCGAGAGGCGCCGGGTCTTCGGCTTCTCCCGTTGTTGCAGCAGCGCGGCGCAACCCTGATCGCGGCTGACCCGCACGTCGTGGAACACCGTTGGCCGATGGACGTCGAGCGGGTCGACCTCAGTCAGGACATACTGAACTCAGCGGATGTCGCTGTCCTGGTCACCGACCATGACGACTTCGATCTGTCGGTGATCTCCGGAACGACCACCCCGGTTCTCGACACCCGCAACGTCGCCGCGGGCGATCGTGTGACACGTCTCTGATCTTTCCGCAATAGAGGAGGTTCTATGCGGATCGTCTACCTGCACCAGTACTTCAACACGCCCGAGCAGCACGGAAGCACGCGTTCATACGAGTTCGCGCGACGGCTGGCCGCGCGTGGGCACGATGTTCACATCGTCACATCCGAGCGCGGCGAACGTACGTCGGGTAAATGGTCCACGACCGCGGTGGAGGGCTTCACTGTGCATTGGCGACATGTGCCCTACAGCAACGACATGAGCGCCGCGAGTCGATTGAAGGCCTTCGCGACGTTCGCGATGGCGGCTGCAGGTCAAGCCCGACGCTTACGAGGAGACGTCGTCTTCGCGACAAGCACACCTCTGACGATTTTCGTGCCCGCGTGGTATGCGGTCGCTTTTCGTCGAACTCCCCTAGTATTTGAGATCCGCGACTCCTGGCCAAGTGTCCCAATAGCTCTGGGTTACCTCCGCAATCCCGTCGCTCAGTTCCTGGCGCGGTGTTTGGAACGCAAGGCTTACCGCCGCTCGGCCCACATCATCGCCCTTTCCCCCGGCATGAAAGAAGAGGCTTGTCTTCACGGAGCTCGGCCCGATCGCGTGACGGTCATCCCCAACGCCGCCGATGTCGGCCTTTTCGATGTCGATCAGTCGGCCGGTGTTGCTTGGCGTGATTCCCACGAAATTGCTCGTGACGTCCCACTGGTGGTTTACGCCGGGACGCTAGGTGCCGCGAACGAGGTCGAGTACCTGGTCAACGTCGCGGCCGAGGCGCGATCCCTGAACCCGCAAGTAGTCTTCGCGATCATGGGGACCGGTGCCCGGGAGGAGAACATTCGCGACCTTGCGGCCCGTAAGGGTCTCCTCAACACTACTGTGCGGCTTATGCGGCCCGTGCCCAAGAACGAGATCCCGGCATTCTTCTCTGCCGCGGACATCACCACATCAGTCGTCACAGACAATGCAGCAATGAACGCGAACAGCGCTAATAAGTTCTTTGACTCTCTCGCTGCCGGGCGCTCCATTGCTATTAACCATGGAGGCTGGCAGGCGGAGCTGATCCAGGAGCGGGGCGTCGGCCTTGTTCTCGACAGGCATGACTATTCGGCGGCGGCACGACAGCTAGTCGAGTTCGTTGAGGACTCCTCACGTCTCCTCGAGGCCGGCCAGCAAGCATTGGCGCTTGCCAAGAGCCAATTCTCAAGGGACGACCTGGCCGCTCGCCTTGCTGATGTTTTGGAGAGCGTGAGCTCGTCACGCGATAACCGACTCACCGGGTAGGACCGCTCCTACTGCGCACGACTATCACTAGGGACTGCTGCACGAATAGGCGACAGGTTGTAGTCACGCCGCCAGTGCGACGGTCGTGTTCGTGATGGTCTCGAACTCGATGGGCGTCAAACGGCCCAGGCGGGGCTGGCGTCGGCGGCGGTGGTAGGTCCGTTCGATCCAGGTGACGATGGCGATGCGCAGTTGCTCGGCGAGTGGTCCAGGAGCGGCGGTTGAGGACGTTCTTCTGCAGCAGCGCGAAGAAGCTTTCCATGGCGGCGTTGTCTCCGCTCGACCCGACTCTGCCCATACTTCCGACCATGTGATGACGGGTGAGCGCGCGCCGGAATTTTCGGCTTCGGAACTGAGATCCTCGGTCCGAATGAACCACGCAACCGGCGACATCACCGCGCATCGCGACCGCGTTCTCGAGCGCTTGGACGGCCAGTCGGGACTTCATCCTCGAGTTGTCGGCGCTCGCTGAAGTTCCTCAGTTTTGCTCGGCGGGTTCCAGCGGTCGTCGCTACACGGCTCTCTGCTGACGGCTAGCGAAGAGTGCGTGTGGTGTCTTCCAGCCGAGCGTCTTGCGGGGTCGCCGGTTGAGCTCACCGCTGACCTGCTGGAGGTCCTCGGCCGTGTGGACGCGGAGATTCGTGCCCTTCGGGAAGTAGTCGCGTAGGAGCCCGTTGGTGTTCTCGTTCGAGGGCCTTTGCCAGGGCTTGCCGGGGTCGCAGAAGTAGACCGGCATGCCGACCGTTTCCGCGACGGTGTGGTGGTGGCTCATCTCGCTGCCCTGATCCCACGTCAGCGACCGCCGCATCTGCGGCGGGAGCGCGCTGAACGTTGCGATGAGCTGGTCCCGGACGGCGCCCGATCGGGATTCGCCGTCGAGGTGGAGCAGGATCGTGTACCGGGAAGTGCGCTCGACGAGGGTGCCGATCGCGGACCGGTTGTACGCGCCGACGATGCAGTCGCCTTCCCACTGGCCAGGCTCGACCCGTTCCAACACTTCGGCTGGTCTCTGGTCGATCGGGGTGATTGGCACGATGAACCGTGGCCGGCGCTGATCACCGCGGCGGCGAGGACGTCGATGCGGGCGCCCGGTGCGCAGCACGGTCCGCGGATCCCGCGCGATCACGCGGGTCGGCGCGTAAAGCGCTTGATAGATCGTCTCCACCGCGATCGGCGATCCATGCTGCGTCGCGAGCTCGTGCGCGATCTGCTCAGGACTCCAATGCTCGTCGAGATGCTTCTGCACCAGCCCCGAAGCGCGGCGTCCATCTCCAGCCTTCGAGGCTTCGGACGCGGGCGGCGAGTTCGCATGAGCGCGTGCGCCGCGATCGGGTGATAGACACCATCGCTGGCACGGTTGCGCGTCAGCTCCCGAGCGACGGTCGAGACCGCTCGCCCCAGCTCCGTCGCGATCGCGCGCGCCGACTTCCCCGCCCGGTGGCCGTCGGCGATGACGACTCGCTCGGCTTCACTCAGATACCGGTCGGACTCGGCCTTGCCCTGGAACCGCCCGATGACCGGCTCGACGATCCGCGTGCCTTTGGAGGTGACGATTGCGCCGCCGTTCTTCCTCCAGTGCCCAGTCTTGCGGTCGATCCCGAGACGCCGGCACGCCTCCGAGATCGACACTCCCTGCTGAAGCAACTTCGTGAACGACCGCTGCTTGTCCACCATCGGCTGCCGTCCTGGACGACGCGTTGAACCAGATCTCATACCCACCCATTTACCTCAGGTGTAGCGACGATCCCTGGAACCCGCCGAGCAAAACTGAGGAACTTCAGCGAGCGCCGTCACCGATGCGGGCAGCGTCTACACGTCAATAGCTTTCACCGATCGGCTCGTCGACGAAGGCATCGACCCCTCGGTCCGGTCCGTCGGTGACGCCTACGATAACTCGCTCGCGGAGTCGCAGATCGGGCTCTACAAGTCCGAACTCATCCACCACGAGGGTCCCTGGCGGGACGTCGATCAGGTCGAGGCGGCGACCGCGTCCTGGGCGCTTTGGTTCAACACTGAACGCACCCACGGCTCCATCGACGACCTCACACCCCTCGAGGTCGAGCAACTCGACTACGCTCGCAACGAACCGGTCACGAGAGCCGGCTGACACCAGCAAAACACTCTCCGGACATGCCGGGGCGAGTCAGGAGCACCTCGTTCTCCTGCTCGAGCAGCCGGTTCCGCTTCCGCAGCTCACGGATCTCGGCAGCCTCGGGGCGGGTCTGACCGGGCTTGGCGCCCTCGTCGACGTCGGCGCGGCGCAGCCATTTTTGCAGCGTCATCGGGTGGACACCGAAGTCCTTCGCGATCTGCTCGATGGTCACGCCAGGCTCGCGACCCCGGGCAACGCGAACCACGTCGTCACGGAGCTCGCTCGGGTAGGGCTTGGGCACAGCAACATCCTCCCAGGCCCACCCCCACGGGCAAGCCAGATCAGATGTCACCTATTCGTGCAGCAGTCCCCGCTGGCCCGGCCCACCCGTTGCTAGTTTCGCCCATGTGCGCAAACTGTGCGAAGCACAGAGCGACGAGGAGAGTGCCGCTGAAGCCTACGAAGAAGCCGTTCGGTTCGATGAAAGCCGTAGCCAGAGCGACGGCGGCGATCATTCGGAAAACCATGGGGATTCGCTTCGAAGCGAAGAACATCATGTAGGCGAGGAAGAGGCACACGACGCTGGTGGCGAAGAAGCCGAATGGGCCGACGTCCACTCCTGACGTCAATGGCGCGATGTGTGGGTTGAGGTACTGCCTTGTCGCTGGGTCGACGCCAAGAAGCCCGCCGGCCGAGAAGGCATCCCAGGCTGCTGAGTTGCGGATGCCGCGCCCGGATGACAAATCGGTCACCCCTGGCACGTCAGATCGTAAGACGTAGTCGAGCAGTGCGGAAAACACGCCGCTGAAATGGAGGGCGGGGATTCCGACAAGCAGAAGTCCGAGTCCGGCCAGAGGTCGGCGAGCCAGGATCGTTAACCCAAACACCGTCAGCGCCGCAAGGAGGCCCGCGACACCGACCCGGCCCTGAGAGAAGAACAAGGCCACGAGAAGCGGCGTCGCCAACAGCACCCGCAGCACAGCTCGCTGCTCGGCCCACGCCCAGCGCGTGATGACGACGCAAAGGGCGACCGCGAGGAAGGGCGCGACCTTCGTGCTACTAAAGCTGAACCCTGAGTACCGGAAGCCCCAGTCACTTGGGACGCCCAAGTACGGGAGCCCATTGACCTGAAGGATGATATCGATGGCGCTCAGCGCGCAACCGGCCACGAATCCCAGCATGATCCAACGGTGGTGATACATCTTTCTGACCACGAGGAACGCCGCGAGCGGCGAAACGAAAGCCACGGCACCTGTGAACAAATCGCTGTCGAAAACGATGCTCTTGACGATCGCGAGCGCGCCCGAGGTCATCAGCAGCAGGGTCACGAAGCTCAGCAGGGTGTTCAAGTTGCGCCCGCGGGGGCGTGATCGGGCGGACAGCACAATCACGATAGCCAATCCGTAGCGGAGCAGGTCGAACAGGATAGGCGGGACACCCGTGACCGTGTCGATCGGCAGCACCAGCCCTAGCAGGAAGTAGGGCGCAAGGGAGACGCGGGTTCGCTCGTCCTTCGGCAATCGATGTCGCTGAGTCTTCACGGGTCGATCCCCGATGGAATCAGTGGTTCGCGTCACCCGATCATCGTACTGGCGACCGCGTGCTCGTCTGACTCTTATTCTTCGATGATGCTGACGAACGTAGTCAGGAGCAGAGCGATCACCCTCCCCGTGAGCAGGCGATGAGCAGAGCGATCTACCGTTCTCGGGTGCCGCCTTGAGTCCGTCGATGAGCCGACGCGAGCATCAGCCAGAGCAAGAGTTGAGCACCTAGCATGGAGACGGCCAGCCCAAGCGGCCCGACAACAGCGCCAGCAATGAATCCGACTGCGAGAGCGCTCGGCATCAGGATAGCTCTGATTTTCGCGACGGTGAAGCCGTCGCCGGCAGCGAAAAAGTGAGAAACGTACACTTGTGTGATTGCTGCGACAGCGGTGGAGATGGTGAGGACTGTCGCCACCCATGCAGCGCCGATGTAGTCGGGGCCCAGCACGAACTCGGCGGTAAACCCAACTACCGGACTGAGCGCACCCAAGAGCATAGCGAGAATACACATGGACCGGCGCGACTGCCGGAATAGTCCTTCCCGCGCGTCGACGGCGTGACGATCTGCGAGCCGCGGCGTGAGCACCGACAACGCCGCTACTGCGAACGTATTGAGAGGACTCGACACTCTTGCCGCCGCCGAGTAGATACCGGCCTGCGCGGGACTCAGGGCCATCGACGCCACAACGACATCCAACGTTTGGAGCTTTGCCAACACAGTTGCAGACCACAACGGAACTGACGCGCGCGCTATAAGGCGAAATGGGACAGGACTCGCTAGTGTGCCCTTCAAGAACACGCCGGCTATGACGCAGATGGTGGAGGCGGCCACGACTACCCCCACCAGTGTCTCGTTCATGAGAAAACCACAGGTTACACCAAGGAGCATGATCAGACGCCGCGCGACCATGGCGACCTGCGCTCGTGCAGCACGAGATGAACCGTACAGCAGAGACTCGACCGCTTCACCGATCGACTCTGAGGCCGCGTACAGGACAGCAGCCGTGATGGCGAGGAGCGCTGTATGTCCAAGAAGTACATACGCCACCAACCCCGTACAAGTGGCACTGCTGAACACGATCGGCCAACGCAACAGTGCGATAGAGGCGGCAACCCCGCGCGGATTTTCAAAAGCGGAGATTCGCAATGCGAGTGAACTCAACCCCAATCCGCCAAGCACCGCAACCATAGCGCCGCTCGCGCTCACCGCGGCGAACTGCCCAAATTCTTGAGCACCTAGAACGCGAGTAAGTGCAAGTAAAGTGACCGCTTGAATCAACGACGAGATGACCCGGATGGTCGCCACGGACGCCACCAATCTCCGCACGATCCATCACCTCTCTGGCGAGCTTGTCAACGACTGCGGCAGAATCCAGTGAGACCCCATCTCCGCATCGAGCTTTTCAGGCCACGGCGACAATCCACCGCCGGGATAGACCGTCAATTCGCCGAAGTAAACCTCCCCCTCCCAGACGTAGAGATCGACGCGAACAAAGTCGAAGTCTTCACCCAGCGCCTCCGCAATATCCAACAACTTCGTCAGAATAGGTGGAGGCGCTTGCGGAGTACCCCGAGGCACACCAAAAGCCTCTGGACGAGGAACCCATTCTCGTGTATACAGCACTCGCGTGTGCGACCCGAATCTTCCTGAATCGAGCTGTATCATCTGGACTCGGCCATCGAACACGAAGAACTTGTAGTCGGAAAGAGACTCTTCGGGGCCTCCAATCCTCTCCTCAAGGAGCAGCTCCCGAGGAGCTTCCCGATACGCCCAAAGCTTCGACGTGCGATACTCTCTCTCTCTCAGCAGCTTTTCTGGCGCGTAGCGCAACGCCGAGACATCGAACTTGCCTCGCAGACCCAGCTCGACGCCGCCACTGCGATGACTGGGCTTCAAGACCCAATTGAAATCGAGTTCACGGCCATGCATGTCCCCGATATTGCGGCCATGCCAGTAGGTACGCGGGATCCGTAAACCAGGAATATTCTTCGATGAGGCGTATTCCTTCGACAGAACCTTGGACGAAGCCTCCACCAGAAGCATTCTGCGGTCGCGAAGAATGCGGACATTCAGTTTTTCTTGAAAAGTCCGCGGGAACCGCGTGTTCGGAAATCGATGAAACCGGTGGAGATACAGCAACCGGCGCGCCGCTGGCGCGGGAAGCGCCGCAATCAACCGGCGGATCAGCGAAGAGAAGCTCATGGGCACGCCTCCGCGTGAATGATAGCTGGGCGGATTCCGCCAGCCAGCCACGAATAAGATGCATCGACATTGCAGCTGGAGGATCGTCCAAAAATAGCTAGGTATAGATTCGTCATTACCCTCGTCCACTCTACTCAGGGGCAAGCACCATCGGAATTATCGATAGGACAGCGATTTTAGTGTATTCGACAGAGAAGCCCAGCCTCCCGAAGTTGAAATAGTCATAAGGCGGCACCACATAGTCGCGACACCCGACCATGAACAGAATGAGGCATGTAGAGCCTAAAAACACTAGGAGTAGACGCACTAGAAGGAAGGCTGAAATGCCGACCGTTGAGGATAGTCCACCCTGTCGTTGAGCAACGTCAGTCATCTGGCCTACGCCTCCTCCATGGGCGACGCCCGTTCGCAGGAGTCGTGACGCTCGGCTACACACATGTTCATTATCAGGGTCCGGCAGTGAATAAGATCCTCGCGCAAGGCCCAAGTAGCGGTTTATTTCCTCGTCGGCGCGAGCTGCGCAACTGCGCTGTCCTTCCACCGAGACCGGATCCTCCGACTCACTCATCGAGCATCGAAACGAGGGCAGCCACGACCGCTCGCGCGTGAATATCGGCGGAATAGCGAGATTTCACTACGCGAATCCCGTTCTCCGAGAGCCGCCGGTATGTCAAGCTGTCAGTCCGGCTGGCAACAACCAGCGCTCGCTTGAGCCCATTCACGCCTTGCGAGGCCGAGTACAAAATGCCGGTCTCACGATGTCGCACTGCCTCAAGCTCCGGCCCACTCTGTGGATCGCCCTCCGCCGCGACAACCGGCACACCGAAACCGAGTGCCTGAATCACGTTGAGCCCAGAAGCCCCGGGCGAAACGGCAAACTCTACGTCGCCGTACAACTTCTGCAGTTTATACGGATCGTACACAGCGCCGTGGAAGGTAATGCACATAGAGCCATTCGAGAGCTCCTGCAATCGCGTGGCTTCAGGCCCATCGCCGACGATGTCGAGATGAACACCGTATCCTTCTGCGGAAAGGGCGCGGACAGCAACAATCAGACGGTCAACACAGTGGCGAGGAGTCAGGCGACCAGAGTACATCAGCCGAAGAGTGTTACTTTGCGTGCGCCGCGAATCACGAACCTTCTGGGCCGCAATAACGTCTCCAGGATAGATGCTGTTGTAGACCGGAATAAATCTGTTTGACTCGAGCCCCACGGAGGCCGCATATGCGACAGCCCAGTTTCCATAGGTGAGATGCGCATCTGCACACCTATAGAAGAACTTGCGCAATGCGAGCTTCACGCCAGACTCCGGGCGCTTCCAAGCGTGGCCCCAGAACACCACCCTGCGACGACGGATGCGGGCGATTGCGATTGCGACCCAGTTCGACAGCCCGTAAACATTCCCCTCGATGACGATCGCCCGTGCGGATGTCCGGCATACCGCTCCCACCAATCCGCGATCCCAATATAGTGCGCGAAGCACTGGAACTCTCCGCAGTTCCTGCACGTGCTCGAGCACCGCGTCCGATGCTGCGACGGGATCAGCCGTCGCAGAGGCAGAATGATTCACCCGTCCGACGAGCTCGAAGTCGATTTCGGTTTGAGCGAGAAGCGCACGCACGAACGGTGCACGGTAGTGGCTGACCGAGGGCTGGACCGCGAGGAGCACTCTCAAGTTTTCGCTCATGATGACGCTCCCATTGGGCGCGCGGGGATCCCGACTACTGTGGCACCGGCCGGTACGTCCTTGGTCACACACGCCCCTGCTCCCACGGTCGCTTCCGCTCCTACGACGATTCCCTGAAGGACCACGGAAGCTGCCCCGAGCATTGTCTCGCGCCGAACGACGACGTTGCCCGACACAACGGCACCCGGGTTGACCGACACGTAGTCGCGTAGCTCCGCATCGTGCCCGATGATGCTTCCCGGGTTGAGATGCACATGATCGCCGATCGTCACATTCGTCGAGATCTGAACCCCCGAGGCCACGACGACTCCCAGCCCGATCGATCCACCCCAGCCGACGACCGCTTTCGGGTGGATGACAGTCGCTGTTTGCAGCCCTGCAGCAAGCAACCGCGCTGTTACTGCCCTGCGAAGTGCAGGTCTGCCGATCGCGACCACGAAACGTGTCTCGTTCGAAGCCTCATTGAGCAACGCCTCTTCATCGCCGATAAAGCGCACGTTGCGGTCGGCGAGGCGTTGCAGATCGACGGCTCGAGGGCTGGCATCTACAACGCCACTTAGCACGATGTTCGCTCCCGCCGCGCGCGAAGCCTCGATTACGTCGAGCGTTTCGCGTCCGAAGCCGCCGGCCCCGATCACGACGATCTGCTCAGTCATCATGATCTCCGAACTTCTTCGCCGTCACATGCCCTTTCGCGGAGATGCCCTCTCGTTTGATCACGGATCGCACAGTGGCTGCCACGATGCGCAGGTCGAGAGCCAAACTGCGCCGGTCAACGTAGCGCACGTCCTGCTCAAACTTGTTCTCCCAGGAGATGGCGTTGCGACCGGTCACCTGTGCGAGACCGGTGATACCGGGCCGGACCTCGTGGCGGCGCGCCTGCTCGGGTGTGTACCGTGCGAGATACTCGACCAGCAGGGGCCGGGGCCCCACTACGCTCATGTCACCGCGCAGCACGTTCCACAAGCTCGGCAGCTCGTCGAGGCTTGTCGAGCGAAGGCGAATACCGAACGGCGTGAGTCGATCAGCATCCGTCATCCAACCAAGTGACTCATCGATGGCGCGCATGGAGCGAAACTTGTAAAGCGTGAAGATGCGCCCGTCCTTGCCGGGCCGTTCCTGAGCGAAGATCACCGGCCTGCCGAGCTTCGCCGCGACAAGCAGTGCAGTAGCTGCGATCACTGGCGAAAGGATGACCAAACCCGCAGCAGAGGCAATGATGTCAAGTCCACGCTTGATCGCATCGTACGAGCATGGTCCGGTCATCCCTGCAAGAACTCCACGACGGCAGCAATCACATGCGCGCGCTGCTCCGCTGTTAGCGCAGAACCACTCGGCAGCGTCAAACCGCGACGGAAGAGCTGCTCGGACGCCCCGTTTGTCAGACCTCGGCGTGTCTTAAACACCGGCTGGCAATGCATCGGCTTCCACAGCGGGCGGCTCTCGATGTTTTCTGCGGTGAGTGCGGCAGACAACTCTGCCGGTTCCCAGCCGGTGACCGCCGAATCCACGAGTATCGACGTCAACCACACGTTGTCGTTCTCGTCGCCCGCGGCGCCGAACACCTCGACGCCGTCCACGTCGGCGAACAGCTGCTTGTACAGCTCACGCATCTCGCGGCGACGCGCGATCATCTCGTCAAGCCGCGAAAGCTGCGCGCGCCCGAGGGCCGCGAGCAGGTTGCTCATGCGGTAGTTGTAACCGACATCCGTGTGCTCGTAGTGCACCACGGGCTGCCGGGCCTGGGTGGCCAGGTAGCGCACATGCTTCGCGAAGTCTTCGTCGTCGGTCAGCAGCATCCCGCCGCCCGACGTGGTCATGATCTTGTTGCCGTTGAACGACACGATCGACGCGCGACCGAAGCTGCCGGCGGCTTTCCCCTTATGCGTGGCGCCGAGTGACTCGGCGGCATCGGCGAGCACTGGCACGCCGAACTCGTCGGCGATCGCGAGAATGCGGGTGTAGTCGACGGCCTTGCCCAGTAGATCGACGGGCACGATCGCCGCGACCTTCTCTCCCGTGTCGCGAAGCGTGGTGAGCGCCTGCCGCAGCAGGTCGGGATCCATGTTGCCGGTGGCGAGCTCAGCATCCACGAAGTACGGCTCTGCACCGGTGTAAACGATGGCGTTGGCTGTTGCAGCGAAGGTCATCGTCGAGGTGATGACGACGTCTCCAGGCCCCACGCCGAGCGTCAGCAGGCCGAGGTGCAGCGCCGCTGTTCCCGAGCTGAGGGCGACGCCGTGCGCGACGCCGACACGCTCGGCGACCTCGCGCTCGAAGGCGTCGACGTCGGGGCCGAGCGGGGCGATCCAGCCCGAGCGCATGGCGGCGACGACCGCCTGCTCTTCGAGATCGGTGATGTCGGGAGACGACATGTAGATGCGTTCAGCCATTCGATGAAGCCTTGTCCAGGTTGAGGGGCTCGATCACCGAGGTGTCGTTGTTGCGCGGCTCTGTCGCCATACGTGCGTGCCACCCCGCCTTGTCCAGACGCTCGGGGCTGATCGGGTCGGCGCGCGTGTGCGACACCTGCGGGTGGAAGGGGCGTGCGAGGTTCTCACGGTCACCGACGAGCTCTTCGTGCAGCTTCTCGCCGTTGCGCAGCCCGGTGAAGATGATCTCGATGTGCTTGCCCGACATCGCGATCATGCGCTTGGCCACCTCGAGAATCGACACCGGCTCGCCCATGTCGAGAATCAGCACCTCACCGGGCCGCCCGATGCCACCGGCCTGGATCACGAGCTGGCAGGCCTCGGGGATGGTCATGAAGTACCGCGTCGCCTCGGGGTGCGTCACTGTCAGCGGCTTTCCCTCGCGGATCAGCGTCTGGAAGGTCGGCAGCATCGATCCGCGGCTGCCGATCACGTTGCCGAACCGCACCGACACGTAGTTTGCGCCGGTCTCTGCTGCGGCCCACGCGGTGAGCTTTTCGGCCACCCGCTTGGAATGCCCGAGCACGCTCGTCGGGTTGGCGGCCTTGTCGGTGGAGATGTTCACGAAGTGCTCGACGCCGACGCTCATCGCGGCGTTCAGCACGTTGAGGGTACCGAGCACATTGGTCTTCCACGCCTCATCGGGATACTGCTCGAGCATGGGCAGATGCTTGAGCGCTGCGGCGTGGAACACCACTTCGGGGCGACGGTCGTCGAAGATCTCGTGGATGACCGCGGCGTCGCGGATGTTCGCCAGCACGACATCCCTCGTGTCGAGGAGACCGTGCCCCGAAACCGCGAGCTGCGCGATCTGCAGACCCGTCTCGTCGCGGTCGAGCATGATCAGCTCGCTCGGACCGAACTTCGCGAGCTGACGGCAGAGCTCCGAACCGATCGACCCACCGGCGCCGGTGACGAGCACGCGCTTGCCGGTGATGTACCCCGCGATGAGCTCGACGTTGGTGTCGACCGGGTGGCGGCCGATCAGGTCTTCGATGCTGATGTCACGCACATCGGTCGCCGCCTTCTCGCCCGAGGTGAGGGCGTTGAGCGAGGGCGTCACGGCGACCCGCAGTCCGACGCGTTCGGCGCGGTCGCTGATGGTGCGAAGCATGACACTGTCGGACTGGCCGATGGCCACGACCACCATGGTGGCGCCGGTACGTTCTGCGGCCTCGGCGATGCCCGACGTGCGCCCCACCACGGGCACGCCCCGCAGCACGAGGTTCTTCTTCGCGGGGTCGTCGTCGAGCAGCCCGACGGGCCGGATGGGCGAGGTCGGGTCGGTGGTCATGTTGTGCAGCAGCCGGTCGGCCAGATATCCGGCCCCGATGATCAGCGCGGGTTCGGCGTCGTCGCCCGGTTTGCGCGAGCGGTCGAGCATGAGTCGAGCCATGTAGCGAACGCCGAACGTCAGCAGCAGCACGATCGGCGCGGCCAGGAACATCGTTCCGCGCGGCACGTTCACGGCGCCGCCGAAGACGACGATGATCAGGCCCAGCACCATCGTGATCGCCAGCACGATCACACCCAGCAGCCGCACCTCGTCGAACGAGCCGTAGGTGTGCCGACCGCGGTAGAGCTTACTCGCGTAGCCGCTCGCGACATGGATGCCCGCCGCGACCGTGCCGAGGGCGAGGGTGGCCAGCCAGCCCGGCAGCGGCATCTCGAACTCGAAGCGCAGCGCGACCGCGAGCAGCACCCCCGCTTCCCACGCGAAGGCGTCTACGAAAGCCGCTGCCGCTCGCCGGCGGCGCTGCGGCACCGTCGCTTCAGCACGCGCGCTGCCGACGACTCCGACTTCACCGGTGTCCGGTGCGGCGGTTCCCCGGTGCTCACCCTGCATGAGCCATCCCCCCGATATTCACGACAAACTCTCAGAAACATTTTCTCACACGTTTCGGGTCTACCCAACGCGCGTAACTCTGTGACGGCGGTTCGGGGTCAGCCGGCCTCGCCGATCACAGCAGCAGCAGCCCGACGCCGATGAGGTTGTACACGTGGTGCGCGATCACCGCCGCAGCCAGCCGACCGGTCATCGCGACCAGCGCCCCGCAGCCGAACCCCACCAAGAGCAGCGTCGAAAGCGCTGCGACCGAGGCTCCGGTCGTTGAGTGCAACGCGGCGAAGACGGCAGAGCTCGACACCACCGATATCGACGCGGCGACCGCGGGGCCCGACGGCCGCAGCGCGTCACCGAGCGCCCGCTGCAGCACGCCGCGAAAGAACAGCTCTTCGACGAATGGCGACACCGCCACGGCGATGACGAGCGAGAGCAGCACCCCCGCCCCCGCGCGGCCGATCGACCAGCCACCGCTCGTGGGCGTGTTGAGCTCTGCCACAGCACGCAGAACGATGCCTGCGCTCAGGCCGAGCAGCAGGTCGAGGCCAGAGAAGCGGTGCAGTCCGACCGCGGTGCTCAGCTGTGCAGACGTGGTCACCCATGGCACGACGATCGCGGCCAGCAGAAGCGGGCCTGTCGCCGCCAGGGCGATCAGCCCGGTCTTCGCCACGCCGTCGAGTGTCGTCGCCGATGCCGCCCCCGTCAGAATCGAGCTGACGACGACAGCCGCGAGAGCCAGCCCGACAGCGAGCCACGGTCGTTCGTAGACGCCCCGAGAACGCACAGAAGACACCGATCGCCCCGGGGGATGATCCGGGCCGATCGGTGTCTCGTGGTTCAGGAAGTGATCCTGTCTCAGCTGTTGCTGTTGGCGCGACGGCGCACGGCTGATGCGGCGATGACGGCTCCGCCGAGACCGAGGGCCCCGACACCGGCCCAGATGATGCCGGCGGGAACATCGCTACCCGTGGTGGCGAGAGGGTCGGAGCTGCCGCCTGCAGCGCCGGATCCGCCGGCGGCTGCCGCGACGACGATCTGCACCGAGATCGGCTCCATGCCATCTGCGGTGACCACCGCGGTGTAGGTGCCGGGGGCCGACGGGGTGAAGACGGCGGAGGCGGTGTTGTTCGTGACGGTCTTGTCGACCGAGAGGTTGACCGTGCTGGCCGCGGCGAACACGGCCGAGGCGAGGGTCGAGCCCGCCGGGGCGCCGTTGATCGTGAAGGTCACCGCGTCGATGCCGTCGGGAACGGTCACGCGAATCGTGACGGGCTGGCCGGCCGTGGGAGTGGTGTCGCTCACGGTGATGTCGGGCTCGTCGACCGGGTAGGTCGCAGCGAAGGCGCCGGTGGAGCCGCCGACGACGAGCAGTCCGGCGAGTGCGATACTCGTGAGTGTCTTCTTCATAGTCATCCCTAGTCTCGATGTGGGGCGAACATCTTCGATTGAGACGGCGACGTATCGCAAATCCCCCCGGTTCGCTTGCAGTCTGCCACAGAACCGGCTCTTATGCGACTGCGGTGTCATAGTCTGCGGTGGTTCAGCCGACCACAGCCCCGATCAGCGCGAGGGCGGCGAACGACAGGGCGAACGTGACGTGCGCGACGACGGCGGCACCGAGCCGTCCGGTCAGCAGCACCATCATGCCGGTCACGAGCCCGACAGCCAGCGGGGTCGCCCAGGCCTCCCACGACACTCCCGAGTTCCACGAGTGCACCGCGATCGAACCGAGCACGCTGATGGCAAGCGCCGCCCAGACTGCTGCGGCTCGGCCGCCCACGCGTCGCGCGACCGAATAGGCGGTGACCAGCAGCACCCCGCGAAGGAACACCTCTTCTACCGTGGGCGCGACAATGACCTGGGCCAGCACCGCCACAGCCGACCACGCCGTTCCCGTGCTCTCGACCAGCGGGGCGTAGCTGGGAAACGCCCCGTCGCCCCCGGCGGCCACCGCGAGCGCGCCCTGCATCACGCGCAGCAGCAGGCCCGCCGCGAGCCCGAAGACGAGATCCACCGGGCGCAGGGTCAGCAGCGGGCGCGGCCTCGCCTTCATGAACGCCAGCACGCTGGCGACCACCAGCCCCAGCAGCACGACGAGATCGGCGACGATCCATGCCGAGGGTGCCGGGCTGAGCCCGCGGATGACGGCGGCGAGCAGCAGGCTGAGCCCCAGCGTCACCAGTGAGATCGCGAGAACCGGTTCGTCCCACGGCTTGACCGTGCGTCCGCCGTCTCGCCAGTCGCGGCGCCGCCTGGTCGCGGAAGATCTGACTGCTGCTGCAGGTGCGTCTGTCACGCAGCCAGGCTATCCCGGGGGCGGCGGCGGCCACTGTGGCAGGATTGACCGGAACATCGACAGGGAGCCCATGGAACTGCGCGACTATCTGCACGTCTTGCGGAAATACGCCGTACTGATCGTCATCACCACCCTCATCGGCGTCGGGGCGGCCGCTGTCTGGTCTCTGACCCGCACGCCGCTGTACACCGCATCGAGCACGGTGTACGTGTCGACCCAGAGCGGGGAGTCGGTGGCCGAGCTGCAGCAGGGCCAGACGTTCACGCAGGCCAGGGTCGCCACCTACGCAGCCCTCGCCACCACCCCGGTCGTGATCGACCCGGTGATCACCGAGCTGAACATCGACACCACCGCGGCGGCGCAGGCGAAGCAGGTCTCGGCCACAGCGAAGACCGGCACCAACCTCATCACGATCACCGTCACCGATCCCGACCCCGCTCAGGCCGCCGAGATCTCGAACGCGATCGCCGCGAGCCTCACCACCACGGTCGAGAGCCTCGACACGCTCGAGGGCCAGTCGACGAGTCCCGTGCGCCTGGAGCGCGTGCAGAACGCACTGCCGCCGTCACAGGCATCCAGCCCCAACGTCACCCTCAACCTCGCGCTCGGTCTTCTGCTCGGCCTCGCAGCCGGAATCGGCATCGCGATGCTGCTGACGGTGCTCGACACGCGGGTGCGCACCAAGCGCGATGTGCAGCTCATCACCGACACGCCCGTGCTCGGCGCGATCCCCTTTGACGCCAAGTGGAAGCAGCGTCCGCTCATCATCGACGTCGACCCGCTGAGCCCCCGGGCCGAGGCGTTCCGCTCGCTGCGCACCAACCTGCAGTTCGTCGACTTCGACGACAAGAGCAGCTTCACCGTGACGTCGTCGATGCCGGCGGAGGGCAAGACGAGCACGGCGGTGAACCTCGCGATCGCCCTGGCCGACGCGGGCAAGCGGGTCGCCCTGCTCGACGCCGACCTGCGCAAGCCCAAGGTCGCGGAGTACTGCAGAATCGACGGCGCGATCGGGCTCTCTGATGTGCTGATCGGCAGCGTGCGCCTCGGAGACGTGATGCTGCCCTGGGGCGATCGCAGCCTGTTCATCCTGCCCGCCGGCCGCATTCCCCCGAACCCCAGCGAACTGCTCGGCTCGCAGCACATGCGGCAGCTGATGGAGGTGCTCGAGCGCGACTTCGACGTCGTCATCTGCGACTCCCCGCCCCTGCTTCCCGTCACCGACGCGGCGGTGCTGTCGCGCATCACCGGTCGCATGATCACGATCGTCGCCGCCGGCGAGACGACCAAGCAGCAGCTGGCCGCGGCCATGACCGCGCTCGAGAACGTCAACGCCGATCAGGCCGGCATCGTGATCACCAAGGTGCCCACCCGGGGGGTGGATGCTGCGACCTACGGATACGGGTACGGATACGGCGAACAGCGCTACGGCGAGGAACCGGATGAGCAGCCCCGCCGACGCCGGCGTCGCGCCGCCGCCGCTGAGAACCAGGACTGAGATCCGATGCGCTCGACCCGCACGGGCCGCAGGGCCGTCGGCATCGCCGCCATCGTGGTGCTGAGCGTCGCCGTGGTGGCGCTCAGCACGCTCGCCCTGTCGCACACGCGCACCGCGCGCGTCGCTGCCGCCGACGAGCGGATGCCCGTGCCCGCACCGAGCGAGACATCGTCGCCCAGCCCCAGCACGACCCCCACGCCGACGACCCCAGCCGCCGCGCCGCGGGCCGAGGAGCGATTCCTCTCGTTCTCCGGAGCGAGCGCGTGGCGCGCGACGGCCGGATCGTGCGAGGGCGCAGCGCCCGTGCTGCAGCGCCTCGACGGCCGGGGCGAGTGGGTCGGCATCGCGCCGCGCGGGCAGGCCATCGGCGAGATCGTGTCGCTCGACGCCTACGCCGACGGCGCGGAGTTCGTCGCCGGCGTCGACACCGCCTGCACGCCCGTCGCCCTGCGCACCTTCACCGCCGGCGAGGCGTGGGCGCCGCGACCCGACTCCCTCGCGCGCTCGCGCTACATCACGCCGGGCGCCGCCGATGTCGTGCACACGCGCACAGGCGACGTCGCCGCCCCGTGCGCGGCGGCGTCGGGCCTGCGCGCACGCGGAGAGGTCGTCGCACTGATCTGCGACGGCCGAGCGTGGTCGCGCACAGGCGACCAGTGGCAGCCCCTCGCCCCTGCCGACGCGGTCGCCGTGGCGGTCGACGACACCGACATCCTGATCGGTCACCGCTCGCCCGAGTGCGCGGGGCTCGCGGTCACGCGCGTGTCGGGCGACGCGAGCAGCGCGGCAGGCTGCGCCCCCGGCGTCGACAGCTCTCTTCCCGTGGCCATCGCCCCGCGTGGCGACGACATCGTCGTCTGGGCTGCAGATGACATCATCGAGGTGAGAACGCCATGAGCCTCCCGCAGTCGACGCAGAGGCGGATCGGAACCACCGTGGCGTGGATCGTCGGCGTGATCCTCATCGCGGCGATCGCCGCATCGCTGTGGATCGTCTTCCGCGGCATCGCCGCCGAACGGCATCTTCAGGCGGCCAGCGCACAGGTCGAGCGCACCGCAGAGGTGATCGACGACCCCGAGGCGGCAGCGGTCAGCATCCGCCAGATCCGCAGCGATGCGCAGGCTGCCCGGGCGCTGACCAGCGACCCGGTCTGGTGGCTGGGATCGCAGCTGCCGTGGGTCGGGCCGCAGCTCGCGGCCGTGTCGACCATCGCCGCCACGCTCGACGACGTCAGCACCGACGCGCTGACGCCGCTGGCCGATGTGCTCTCGACGGTCGATCTCGACGCCTTCCGCTTTCAGGACGGCGGCATCGATCTCTCCGTGTTCGTCGGCGTGCGCGATGCCGCCGAACAGGCAGCGCGCGCCATGGCATCCGCCTCCGACTCGCTGAACGCGATCGACACCACTCCCCTGTTGCGCCCGCTGCGCGAGGTGGTCGAGGCCGCCCGGGTTCAGGTCGACACCGCCGCCGGCGCCGCCGACGCCCTGCACCGCACGGCCGAGCTGCTGCCCACGATGCTCGGCGCAGACGAGAAGCGCACCTGGCTGCTGCTGTTCCAGAACCCGTCCGAGCTGCGCTCGCTGGGCGGCATGCCGGGCGCGACCGCGGTGCTGAGCGCAGAGAACGGCAGGGTGCAGCTGCTCGAGCAGGGCACGGCCTCGATGCCGCGGTTCGACGCTCCGGTGCTCGAGCTCGACCCCGAGCTTCGTGCGCTGTACGGCGAGCGCCCCGCCGTGTACTTCTCGGGAACCACCGTGCTGCCCGACTTCACCCTCGCAGCTCCCCTCGCGCGCGAGATGTGGCAGCGCGAGCACGGCACCGACGCCGACGGCGTCGTCTCGCTCGACCCGATCGCGCTGTCGTACCTGCTCGACGCCACCGGCCCGATCCAGCTGCCCACCGGGCAGACGCTCACCGCCGACACCGCCGTCGACTTCCTGCTCAACGGCGTCTACCTCGAGTACCCCGACCCCGAGATGCAGAACGTCGTGTTCGCGCAGACGGCGAGCACGGTGCTCGACACGCTGATGTCGGGTCGCGCCGATCCGGGCAAGGTGCTCGCGGCTCTGGCGCACGCCGCCGACGACCGGCGCCTGCTGCTGTGGAGCTCGCATGAAGACGAACAGCGGATCCTCGCCGACACCACCCTCTCGGGCCACCTGCCCGTCACCGACGACGAAGCCGCGCGGTTCGGCGTCTACCTCAACGACGGCACGGGCTCGAAGCTCGGCTACTACCTCGACGTCGACACGCAGCTGTCGTGGAACCGGTGCGGCCCCGAGCAGGTGACATCCGAGGCGAAGCTGACGCTGACGCTGACCAACACCGCACCCGCCGATGCCGCGACCAGCCTGCCCCCCTCGATCGTGGGCGGCAGCTACGGCGTGCCAGCCGCGACACTGCGTGTGGTGACGTTCGTGTATCTGCCCGCCGGGTCGAACCTGCTCGATGCCGGCCTCTCGGGCGAGCTGCAGTTCGGCGGCGGGCGTGACCGCGACCACCGCGTGCTCAGCTTCGGCACAGATCTGGCACCCGGCGAGTCGACCACGGCGACGATGGTCGTCTCGCTGCCCAACGCCAACCCCGATGAGGTGATCGCCGAGCTGACGCCAGCCTTCGGCGACACCTCCGTCGTGGCGCAGTGCGGGCGCTGAGCGCGGCCGCTCAGACCGAAGGCGCTTAGGCTGAGGGCGTGACTGCCGGTTTCGCTGAGGGTATGAGCCGCCGAGAACGGCGCGAAAGACGCCTGCTCGGCACCGACCCCGTCGCGGTCCCCGACGACGGCCCGGCCTCTCTTCTGTTCGTCTGCACGGGCAACATCTGCCGCTCGCCGATGGCCGAGGTGATCCTGCGTGCGCGATTGGATGCCCTGGGCGTCGGCGTGCACAGCGCCGGCACGCACGCCCTCGTCGGGCACTCGATGACGCCGGAGGCCGCCGACCTCGCGATCGGCGCCGGGGCTCGGCCGGCGGATGCCGCAGCGCACACCGCCCGCTTTCTCACCGAGCCCATGCTGCGCGACGCCGACCTCGTGCTGACCATGACCCGCCGGCACCGTTCGCATGCCGTGTCGCTGATGCCGGGCAGGGTGCGCAGCACCTTCACTGTGCGCGAGTTCGCGCAACTCGCCTCAGCCCTGAGCGATGACGAGATCCGCGCGGCAGCCGCCGCAGTGCCCGGCGGGGGCCGCGCACGCATCTCGGGCGCTCTGGCTGCCCTGACGGCGAATCGAGCGCACGGCGCCGCGCAGTCTGCGGACGACGACGTGGTCGACCCGTACCGTCGGCCGCAGGAGGTGTACGACGAAGCGACGGCCCAGCTCGGCCCCGCGCTCGCCGAGGTCGAACGGTTCGTGCGGGCCGCTGTCAGCTGAGCACGCGCGGCCGTCGCCAGCACGCAGACGCGCGCCCACCGACCGCCAGAGGACCACCAGCACCACGCCCGCCGTCGCCCCGATGACGTTCGCCGCGACGTCGGATGAGCTGGCTGTGCGCGCGGGCAGCAGCAGCGCCTGCACGAGCTCGATCGAGACCGCGGAGAGCAGCGCCAGCGGCAGCACGACCCAGGGCCCCGGCCGACGGATCAGCACCGCGAGACCCACGCCGAACGGCACGAACATCGCGATGTTGGTCAGGAACTCCAGGCGGGTGTACGTCAGCTCGGGCACCGCGCGAATGATCCACCGCACCACCGCTCGCGCCTGAGCACCGGAATCAACCGGCACTGGCCAGAAGACGACCAGCAGCATGAGAGCGCAGTACAGCGTCAGACCGACCGCTGCCGACCACATGCCCGCGCGCGATCGACGCTCGTCCGAATCGTCGATGATCTCCCCTGTCCCCAGCTTCCCCAGGATGAGTCCCCGCATCCCAGCCTGAGCGTAGTCGGTCGAACCCGCCGACGGTCGATAGGCTCGAGAGGTGCGCATTCTTCTCACCGGCGGTGCCGGCTACATCGGATCCCACGTCGCCCTGGTGCTGCTGGAGCGCGGTGCCGACGTCGTCGTCATCGACGACTTCTCGAACAGCAGCCCCGAGTCGCTGCGACGAGTCGAGCGGCTCACCGGCAAGACGCTGCAGGTGATCGAGGCGGACCTCGCCGACCGCGCCACGGCCGAGGCCGCGCTTCGCGATGTCGACTTCGACGCCGTCATCCACTTCGCCGGTCTGAAGGCCGTCGGCGAGTCGGTGGCGCAGCCGTCGCGCTACTTCCGCACCAACCTGAACTCCACTCTCAACCTGCTCGACATCATGCGAGAGAAAGACGTGCGCAGGCTCGTGTTCAGCTCGTCGGCGACGGTCTACGGCACTCCGGATGCTGGTGTCGAGCGCCTCGACGAGACGCAGCCGGTCGGGCTCGGGATCACCAACCCGTACGGCCGCACGAAGGCGTTCATCGAGCAGATCATCGCCGACGTGCAGGTCGCCTGGCCCGAACTCGAAGCCGTGCTGCTGCGCTACTTCAACCCGGTCGGGGCGCACCCGTCGGGCGAGATCGGTGAAGACCCGTCCGGCATCCCGAACAACCTCATGCCGTTCGTCGCGCAGGTCGCGGTAGGCCGCCGCGAGAAGCTCGCGGTGTTCGGCGATCAGTACCCCACCGTCGACGGCACCGGCGTGCGCGACTACATCCACGTGATGGATCTCGCCGAGGGCCACGTCGCGGCGCTCGAGCACCTCTCCCCCGGCGTCGAGGCGTACAACCTGGGCTCGGGCGAGGGATCGAGCGTGATCGAGGTCGTGCGCGCGTACGGCGAGGCGAGTGGACGCGAGATCCCCTACGAGATCGTCGCACCGCGTGCGGGAGACCTCGCCACCACCATCGCCGATCCGGCCAAGGCCAACGAGCAGCTCGACTGGCGCACCACGCGCTCGCTGGCCGACGCCTGCCGCGACTCGTGGGCGTGGCAGGTGAAGAACCCGAACGGGTTCGACAGCGCATCCTAACGCGGCCTCGGCGAGGCGCGCGACTTTCTTGGGCGCCTGCCGGGGTGATCAACCTGCCGGGGTGATCACTCTCCGGGGTGATCACTCTCCGGGTTGATCACTCTCCGGGTTGATCACTCGGCTGGGTTGATCACTCGGCTGGGTTGGTCAGATACAAGTAGGCGGTGTCGAGTTCGAGCGTCTGGTAGGCGTTGCCGACGCCGCGAGGCACGAAGATCGCCTTCGAGGGGTCGAGTTCTGTGGTGCACACCGCGCAGGCGTTCGAAGTGCGCGGCGTCGTGCGGCGTGGTGATGATCAGGATGACATCGATGCCCGCGAGCATCAGCGTCGACAGCGGGTAGTAGACCATCGGTTTGTAGTACACCGGCACCAGCTGCTTCGACACACCCAACGTGACCGGATGAAGCCGCGTGCCCGATCCCCCAGAAAGAATGATCCCCTTCATAGGTTCGTCATGGCATCCGGACGACGGCTGCACGCGAGGCTGCAGTCGGGCCGGGAACCCGAACGGGTTCGGCAGCGCATCCTGACTCGGATCTCGGCGACACGCGCAACTTTCTTGGGCGGTCTGCTTGCGTTACGCGCGTAACCATCTGTAGAGTCGCAACCACGGCCACTGGGGAGCCGTATGCGGATGGGGATCCGTACTGAGGGAGTTGATCTGGGGAGATCATGGGGACGCGAATCGGCTATGCCGCTGGAGCCTTCGACCTGTTTCACGTCGGGCACCTGAACATTCTTCGCCACGCACGCGAACATTGCGATGTGCTCATCGCCGGTGTCGTGAGCGACGAGATGCTGCGCGCGGTGAAGGGCATCGACCCCGTCGTGCCCACCGCAGAGCGCGCAGAGATCGTGCGGCACATCTCTTACGTCGACGACGTCTACATCGAGACTCAGCCGACGAAGATGGATGCCTGGCGCGAGCTGCATTTCACCCACTTCTTCAAGGGCGACGACTGGCGCGGCACCGACAAGGGCATCGCGCTCGAGAGCGAGTTCGCCGAGGTGGGCGTCGAAGTCGTCTACTTCCCGTATACGGTTCACACCTCGAGCACAAGCCTCCGGCGAGCTCTCGACACGCTGAACCATAATTCCATGGTGATGTCGCGATGAACCGTGGAGAATCGCGCGGGCCGCCCGGCGGATGACGCTGCGCGACCGAACTGTCGCATGAAACTTGGATGCCGCTGGGGAGTGGCATCCGGTCCGTGATCTGGGGTCACGGATCTCTGGCCCGGGAAACGGGCCCAGAGAGAACGCCTGCCGTCGCTGCGGCAGGCACTGGGGAAAGTCTGGGGACATGACGCACTGGGGTTTGCGTATGAAAACGGCTCGGGGAGCCTCGGAATGACTTCCGTTGAAGACGTTCTGGGGTTGAGCGGCAGCGGGATCGATCGTCCTGCGGTCGCCGCTCCTCGAGCTCTGCGCGCGGTGCCCGACCTCGTCGTGGCACCGCGCGCCACATCCACTCTCGAGCAGCGGCGCCGTTGGGAACGGCACTACCGCCTGCTCCTCCATCTCACGGATGCAAGCACGATCGCTCTCACCGTAGGGCTGACCGTCAGCATCCAGATCCAGCTGGGTGCCAGCCTGCTCGACTCCGCCGCTCGGGCCTCCCTCCTGAGCATTGTGTGGTTGGCGATGCTCGGGGGCACCCACACACGCGACGCCGCCCTCTTCCGCCCGAGTGCGGTGGAGTACCGGGGCGTCGCGCGCGCCACCGGCTCGGCATTCGGCGCTCTGGCCATTGGCGACGCGCTCATGAGCCTGCATGGAATGCAGCTGCTCCTGCTCGTCGCCCTCCCCTCAGGGCTGGGGCTGCTGGTGCTGAGTCGGTGGTCGTGGCGTCGGTGGCTGATGGCGCAGCGCGCGCAGGGAGTGTTCTCCTCTCGCACGCTGGTCGTCGGCCATCGCGACGACGTCGAGTACGTGATCGCCAATCTCAGCGGTCCGAACTCCGCCGGCCTGCGCGTCGTGGGCGTGACGCTGCTCGACGGCGACGCGCACGAGATCGTCGTCGGCGACGGCGCGTACCCCGTGCTGGGCGGCGTGAACTCGGTGGGCGCCACCGCTCGAGAGCTCGGCGCCGACACGGTGGTGGTGGCCAGCCGCCCGCGCGGCGACGCCGAGTTCGTGAAGAGACTCAGCTGGCAGCTCGAGGGAACCGCCGCCGAGCTGGTGCTCTCGAGCAGGCTCGCCGACGTCGCAGGGCCCCGCCTGTCGTTCGAGGCCCTCGACGGGCTGCCTCTCATCCGCCTGCAGATCCCGACCTACTCCGGCGGGCAGCACCTGCTCAAGCGCGCACTCGACATCGTGGTCGCCTGCTGCGCGCTCATCCCGATCGCCCTGGCCTATCCCGTTCTCGCGCTGCTGATCAAGCTCGACTCCCCCGGCCCCGTGTTCTTCTTCCAGGAACGGGTCGGGCGCGACGGGCGGCTGTTCACGATGGCGAAGTTCCGCTCGATGCGCACCGATGCCGAGCAGCAGCTCGCCGCGCTGCGCGAGCAGAACGAAGGCTCGGGACTGCTGTTCAAGATGAAGGAAGACCCACGCGTCACCCGCGTCGGCCGGGTGCTGCGCAAGCTGTCGCTCGACGAGCTGCCGCAGTTCTGGAACGTGCTCACCGGCGACATGAGCGTCGTCGGACCGCGCCCACCGCTGCCCAGCGAGGTCACCGGCTATGACGGCAAGGTGTTCCGCCGGCTCTACATCAATCCCGGCATCACGGGCCTCTGGCAGGTCTCGGGGCGCAGCGACCTGTCGTGGGACGAGAGCGTGCGACTCGACCTGCGCTACGTCGAGAACTGGTCGGTGATGAGCGACCTGCAGATCATCTGGCGCACGGCCAAGGTCGTGCTCAGGCCGAAGGGAGCGTACTGACTCATGCCGCACAGGGCTCTGACGATCGCGATGATCGGCACTCGCGGAGTGCCGGCCGCGTACGGCGGATTCGAGACGGCCGTCGAAGAGGTGGGCAGACGGCTCGTCGAACGCGGCCACGAGGTCGTCGTATACACCCGAGGCTCGAAGAACGCCGCGAGAGAGCACCTCGGCATGAAGGTCGTGCATCTGCCGGCGCTGCCCGTGAAGCAGATCGAGACGCTCAGTCACACCGGGCTGTCTGTGCTGCATCTGATGATCCGCCGCCGCCCCGACGCGGCGTTCGTCTTCAACGCCGCCAATTCGCCGTTCGTGCCCCTGCTGCGGCTACGAGGAGTGCCGGTCGCGCTGCACATGGACGGGCTCGAATGGAAGAGGTCGAAGTGGGGCCCGCGCGGTCGGGCCTATTACCGCTGGGCCGAGCGCTTCGGCGTGCGCGCCGCCGACGCGCTGATCGCCGACGCGCCGGGCATCGCCGACTACTACGCCGAGCAGTTCGGCGTGGCGACAGAGCTCATCAGGTATGGAGCGCCGATCCTCGATCGCTCGCCCGGCCGCTCACTGGAGCAGTACGGCGTGACCCCCGGGGCGTACCACCTCATCGTCGCCCGATTCGAGCCCGAGAACCACGTGCTCGAGATCGTCGAGGGCTACCACCGCAGCAACGCCGTGCATCCGCTGCTGGTCGTCGGCTCAGCCCCCTACAGCGCGGAGTACACCAGCAGGATCGCAGCGATCGCGGCATCCGATCCTCGCATCCGGATGCTGGGCGGCATCTACGATCAGGAGCTGCTCGACACCCTCTACGCAGACGCGATGACCTATGCGCACGGCCATTCGGTCGGCGGCACCAACCCGTCGCTGCTGCGCGCGATGGGTGCCGGCACCGCCGTGATCGCGTACGACGTCACGTTCAACCGCGAGGTGCTCGACGACGAGGGGTGGTTCTTCGAGACCACGCGCGACGTGTCGGCGGCCTTCGCCGAGGCCGAAGCACACCCTGCTCGAGTCGCCGCGCTGAGCGCAGCCGGCCGCGAGCGCGCGCGACACGAGTTCCGCTGGGACGACGTCGCCGACGCCTACGAGCAGCTCGCCGAACGCGTGGCGGCAGGAGCGAGCATCCAGCGCGATGCGCGGGATCCCGTCTTGGTGTGAGCCAGGTGTGCTGGCGCGAAGACGCGATCGTCGGCCCCGGATCACGCCGGGATCAGCAGAGCCTCGCGCATCCGCTGCCCGAATTCCGCAGCCTCCCTGGCCGCATCCGCGAGCACGCGACGGTGGGCGCGGCGACTCGCGCCGTGGACGTCCCGGATGTCCAGCGGGTGCTCCGGCTCTCGTCGCCACAGCGACGGACTCGGCTCAGTGAGGTCGATGGTGCCGCGATGCGCGTTCAGTGCCGCCACGTATTCCGACACCGCGCCTGCAGCGCCCCGGCGCCGTACCCTCTCGTCGAGAAGCAGAGCCTCGCGCAGCGTGAACGTCGTCTGACGAGACTCCGGCACTTCCTGAGCGATCCACGACCGTTCCTCTCGTGATGCGACGATCACGAGATCGGCCAGGAGTATCCCCATCATGTCGACCGGCGCCGAGCGATGGCCTGCGGCGCCCTCCGCGAATTCGACCGCGACCGGACAGGCGAACTGCCCGGTGTGAGCGTGCGTGCCGGCGCTGCGCACCACCCAGTCATCGTCGTCGGAACGCCCGGCGCCGACGGCTGCGGCGAACGATGCCGCCATCAACGGCGAGCGGCAGACGTTCTGCGCGCAGACGAAAAGAACACGTGCAATCATCGGTCTCCTACCCCCAGTGGTTATGCAACCATGTAGGACGCTTCAATCATCCCAGCGATTCGCGCAAAATCAAGCACATCTGCAACAGAAGAACGACTTCGTCCACGAGGGGCACACGAGCCTGCAAGAATGAGCAGATTCCTGCTGATCAGAGAGCCTGGACCGCGTGACAGAGGGGGTCGATGTCCGCGTGCGAATCCTCATCGCTCATCCCGGTGCCGAGATGTACGGTGCCGACCGCGTCGTGCTCGAGAGCACAAGGGCTCTGACCGACGGCGGGCACGACGTCACAGTCGCACTCCCCGAGCACGGGCCTCTCACTGCAGCGCTCTCCGACGCTGGAGCACGCGTCGCCGTCGTCCCCATGTTCGTTCTTCGCAAACAGCTGCTCTCACCGCGGAAGTGGCCCGAGCTGATCGCCTCGACGCTGCGCGGAGCGGTCGCCACCTGGAGACTCATCGGGCGGGTGCGTCCCGACATCGGCTACGTGAGCACAGTCATCCTCCCGCAGTGGACGACGCTGCTGCGCCTGCGGCGCACGCCCGCGCTCGCCCACGTGCACGAAGCCGAGAGCGCCTCGCCGTGGTGGATGCGCGCAGTGCTGTACACGCCGTTGCTCGCCGCGTCGTCGGTGATCGCCAACAGCCGGTTCACCGCGCAGGTCGTGCGCGACACCTTCCCGGTTCTGCAGAAGCGCACCACTGTCATCCTCAATCCCGTGGTGGGCCCGAGCACACTGCAGCCTTTGCGCGAACGCCCCGATCGCATCCGCATCGCGTTCATCGGGCGACTGTCGCCGCGTAAGGGGCCGGACGTGGTCGTAGAGGCGATACCGCTGCTGCGAGCTCGAGGCCACCGCCCTCGGCTCGAGATCGTCGGAGACGTGTTCCGCGGGTACGAGTGGTTCGGCGCCGAACTGGATGACCGCATCCGAGCGCTGCATCTGACGGACGCCGTGCGTCGCCGAGGATATGCGAGCGATGTGCTGCCGCATCTCATCGCCGCCGACGTGATCGCTGTCACCTCACGTGTCGACGAGTCATTCGGCAACGTCGCCGTCGAGGCGGTGCTCGCCGGCCGTCCCGTCATCGTCAGCGACCTCACCGGACTACGCGAAGCGGTCGCCGAGTACCCCACCGCTCGAGTGGTTCCAGTCGGCGACAGCACCTCCGTCGCCGAAGCGATCGACGGGCTGATCGACGAGTGGGATGACATGCGCTCGAAAGTCAGCGCAGCGGCCAGGAGAGCGACCGAGAAGCACTCCCGGCAGGCGTACGGTGACGCTCTGCGCACGACCCTCGCACAGATCAGTCTGCACAAATCAGAGAGATTGTCGGCCCGACCCGACAGAATGGGGTAGCGATGTCTCTGGGGAAGACAGTCATCGCCATTTCGTGTCGTAAGGGGAGAACGATATGACAATCCAGGACTACGTCGACGCTCTGCGTCGGTACTGGCTGGTGATCCTCGCATTCGCCGTCGTCGGCGGAGGCGTGGCGTACGGTTACGCGCGTACACTGCCCGCCGAGTACAGCTCTACCGCTGCGGTCATGGTCGTGCCGCAGCGCGGCGAGAACACCAACGAGCTGGTGCAGGGGTCGAGCTACGTGCAGAACCTGGTGCAGACCTATGCGGTTCTGGCGGAATCGCCTCTCGTGCTGTCGCCGGTGATCGACGATCTCGAGCTCGATGAGACGCCGACCCGGCTCGCCGATCGCGTATCGGTGGTCAACACCCTCAACACCGTCATCATCGAGATCTCGGTCACTGACGGCGACGCGCCGCAGGCTCGGCGCATCGCCGCGGGAATCACGTCGTCGCTCATCGAAGCGGTGAACCGGGTGTCACCCAAGGACGCCGACAACGCGCCGGCCGTGAAGCTGACGACCATCGCGCCCGCGCGCATGCCTCAGGCGCCGATCGGCCCCAACGTCCGGCTCATCTCCTTGATCGGCGTGGGCACGGGCATCGCTCTGGGGATCGCGTATGCGCTGGTGCGCCGCCTCTTGCGGACGCGCGTCGCAGAGCGCGACGACATCGCCGCGGTCACAGACGCGCCTGTCATCGGCGAGATCGTCGCCTGGCGCTCGGCGAAGACAGTCGTCTCGACTCTGCTCGACAACCGCGACAGTCGCACTGCCGAGTCGTTCCGAGCCCTGGCAGCGAACCTGAAGTACGTCGCGGTCGATCGCGATCTGCGAGTCGTCATGGTCACGTCGTCGGCATCTGGCGAGGGCAAGTCCTCGACGAGCATCGGGTTGGCCGCATCCCTCGCCGAATCCGGGAATCGGGTTCTGCTCATCGACGCCGACCTGCGGCGCTCATCGATCGCCACGCGCCTGCAGCTGGAGGGGTCGGTGGGCCTCACCTCGATCCTCGTCGGGGATGTGTCGTTCGAGGATGCCGTGCAGCGTTCCGAGCCGCTCGACATCGACCTCATCGCCAGCGGCGCGGCCGCGCCCAACCCCGGACAGCTCATCACGTCGCAGCGGCTCGCCGGCGTGGTCGAGAAGGCGAGGGAGTCGTACGAGTACGTCATCATTGACAGCGCGCCGGCGCTGGCCGTCTCGGACGCTCTTCGACTCGCTGATCTCACCGACGGCGTGCTCTTGGTCGCCCGTGCCGGACGAACCCGACGCAAGCAGGTCACAGCCGTGCTGCAGTCGCTGAAGTCGACGCGCAAGGATGTCATCGGCGTAGTGCTCAACGCGATCAAGCGCGGCGAGCGCAGCCCGTACTATGCCGCCGAGGTCGCGCGGCGTCCGAAGCTGTGGCCCATGCGGGAGCGATCCGCTCCGACGCCCTCGGCGACCGGCGGCGATGCGGACACGAAGCGCACTGACGATGAGCCCGTGCGGGCGAACGGACGGCCGACCGCTACCGACCTGACATGACCGTCCTGCTGTCGCTCGGTGCCCGTGTCATCTCGATGGTGGTGTCGCTGATCTGCGGCGTGCTCACCGTACGGCTGATCCTGGGCGAGGCGGGCGTCGAGTACTACGCGCTCTACACCCTCATCGCATCGCTGCCCACGCTGATCTCGTTCTCCGATCTCGGCTCCGGAGCCGTGCTCGTGAACAGCATCGCAACGAGCGATGACGCTCGGCACGACAGTCGTGTGCGCGCTCAGCTGACGACGGTCGGGCGCATCATGATCGGCTTCGCGGGAATCGCGCTGCTGCTCGACGCGATCCTCTTCGCCACGGGCACATGGCGAGCCGTGCTCGGCGACGCCGCGGACGTTCCGGGAGCAGAACTCGCGGCGTTCACGGCCCTCGCGATCTTCTGCCTGGCTGTGCCTCTGGGCATCTGGCAGCGCGTTCTGCTCGGGCTGCACCGCAACCACTGGATCATCCTGATCCAAGCCGGCCAGGGGCCGCTGAACCTGCTGCTGGTCTGGCTCATCCTCTCGATGGCGCCGGCGTCGGCGCATTCGTTCCTCGCGCTGTCATCGATGATCTCCGGCGCAGTGATCGCCGCCATCGGCTTCGTCTGCGCTCTCATCGCGCTCTCTCCGCTGCTGAGCCGCGCCCTCGCCGATGCTCCGCGACTGCGCACGGCACGCGGCGCGAGGGTGATGCATGTCGGTTGGCCCATGCTCGCACAGCTTCTGTCACCGCCGCTGGCGGTCGCGCTGCAGCGATACGTCGTCGCGCAGTCGGGCGGCACCCACGAAGTCGCGGAGTACAGTGCAGCGGCACAGGTGTTCTTCGCCGTCAACGGCGTCATCGCCGCAGGCGGGCTCGCTCTCTGGCCGCTGTTCGCCCGCAGACGCGCAGCCGGGACGCTCACGACCGGCCCGTACGCCCTCTCCGCCGCCTTCGCGGCCGGAGCAGCCCTGGCGTGCGCTGTCCTCTGGTTCATCTCGCCCTGGCTCTTCGATTTCATCACCAACGGAGCGGTCGAGATCTCGCCGGGCACCGTGCTCGCGTTCGGCGCCATGGTGGTCTGTCAGGCTGCTCTGTATCCGCTCGGCATGTTCCTGATGGACGATGCGGGCATCCGGTTCCAGGTGGCACCAGTGCTGCTGATGACCGCATCGACGGTCGTCGGGGCGGTCCTCATCACGCCGATTTTGGGCCCCCCAGGCCCCGTGTTGGCGAACGCAGTCTCAGTGCTGGTCTTCCAGATCGTCCCCTTCGCGGTGTACATCGCACGGCATCGCGCTCGCCTGCTGGGCGCAACAGCGATGCAGAGTGCCGCATGAAGCTCATCGCGGCGCTCGCCTGCCTCATCGTCGCATCGCGCCTGACCATCCAGCAGAGCCTCACAGCGGGCATCGTGCTGAGCATCCTGCTGCTGCCGGTTTGGATCGTCGTGCTGAGGCGCATGCGCGGCGGGATGTCTCTGCTGCTGCTCGGCTCACTTTCGGTGGTCAGTGGCGCCGTGCTGACCGACTTCTTCGCCGCGAATCACCCGACCAGCATGTCGCTGCTGCAGCAGAACTCGTTGGCGGTGATAGGCGTGATCGGGGGCATCGGGCTGCTCGTCTGGGCGCGCACACTGCTGGGTCCGTGGACGATGGCCCTCTGGTACGGCGTCGGGCTTCTCGTCGGGGTCGTCACGCACGGACTCGACTTCGACAACGTGTGGAAATTCTCTCTGTCTGTGCCCGTGACGGTGATCGTGCTCGCCGCCTGCAGGCTGACGGGCAGACCCGCACTCGAGGTCGCCGCGCTGATCGGGTTGGCAGTGATCTCGGCGATGAACGACTCCCGCTCCGCCGGCTCGATGCTGCTTCTGGCGGCGGCGTTGGTGCTCTGGCAGGCGGTCGGTGCTGCGCTCAGCGCACGCTCGAGCACCGTGCGCACGCTCGCCGTATTCGGTTTCATCGGGGTCATCGGCTACTCGGCGCTGCAGGCGTTCATTCTCGACGGCTGGTTCGGCCGAGCGGCGGCAGTGAGGTCTCAGGAGCAGATCAGCCAATCAGGATCGCTGCTGCTCGGAGGTCGCCCCGAGATCGGCGCGTCGACCGAGTTGATCGCGGTCAACCCGTTCGGCCTCGGTTCGGGCACCCTGGCCAATGGCGTCGATCTCCTCACCGCCAAGACGGGTATGGCACGTCTGAACTACGACCCCGACAACGGCTACGTCGAGCGGTACATGTTCGGCAACGGCTTCGAGGTGCATTCCATGCTCGGAGACCTCTGGATCCGTTTCGGCCCACTCGGGGCTGCCTTTCTGCTCACTCTCCTCGTCGTGGTCGGAGTCGGCACCGCGCGACTCGTCGCCCGGCGGCAGGCCGGCGGACTCACCGTCTTTCTCGCCATCCAGGTGTTCTGGGATGCATTGTTCGCACCGTTCTTCTCGACGTCGAGCGCGACCCTCATGCTCGCCGTAGCACTCACACTCGTCGCTCGCCCAGACAGCGCCGTCCCCGAGCGCACAAGGGCATCCGCCTTCGTCAGCTTCCAGAGAAGCTGACGAAGGCGCGACCACAGCGAAACGGCCCGGTTTTGAGGATCCGGGCCGCTTCGTCGCTGCTGTCACGGAGCGGTGACAGTCAGGTCATCCCAGCTGAACTTCGTCGTCGCGACCGAGGATGCAGACGACACCGTGTTCATGAGGCCGATGGTTCCCGCGGCCTGCAGCGCAGCAGTCGAGTCGGTGGCCGTCAGCTGCCATGCCGGCGGCTCGGGCTCCGCACTCTTCCACACCTTCGCGCCCAGCGTCGTCGGCCCGGTGCCGCTCACACTCAGAGCGACGCTCAGCGTCGTGCCCGGCGTGTAGGTGAACGAGGGCATGAGGTACGAGCCGAGTGAGATCTCATCTCGCAGCAGATACAGTCGCACCGCCCCACCGGCCTCGAACCGCACCCGAGCGGCGTAGTTCGAAGCGCCGACCTGACGCCCGATGACGTTGGCCGTGCTCGCGCCGCCCGCCGACACCGCATCGGCCGACACCGTGACGCGCACGGTGACGTCGGTCTTCGACAGCGGCAGCCGGGCCCACCGCGTGTGCGACGGCGCCAGAGCGGCCTGTCCCTTCCCATCTGAAACCGAATACGCCGCAGCGCCGCCCGACAGAGCCCACGCACCACCCGTGTCGGCTGATCCCCAACCGCCCGCCGGCACGGTGCGCTCGAACGCGTCGGATGCCAGGGTGGTCACGGCCGGAGGTGCGGTGGCGACGACCTGCTGAGTGGTGGATGCCGTGGCGCCGGCCGCATCGGTGACCGTGAGGGTCACGGTATAGGTTCCCGCAGTGGCGTACGTGTGCGTCGCCGTGCGCCCTGTGCCGGTGCCGTCGTCACCGAACGCCCAGGCGTACGACTGGATCGTGCCATCCGGATCAGCCGAGGCGGAGGCGTCGACGGCGACTGTCAGGTCGCTGGTTGTTGCAGTGAACGACGCGACGGGCGCCTGGTTCGGCGCAGGCGCCACAGTCACCTCGGCCGTCTTCTCGGCGACGCCGCCCCGGTCATCGGTCACGGTGAGCTTCACCGTGTAGGTGCCGGGTGTGGTGTAGTCGTGAGATGCCTGTGCGCCGATGGCGCTTCCGCCGTCGCCGAACGACCAGTCGTACGACTGGATCGTGCCATCAGGATCAGACGATGCCGCACCGTCGACATTCACCTTCATCCCCGCGACTGCCGATGTGAACGACGCCACGGGTGGCTTGTTCGGTGCGGCCGGTGCAGTGGGATCGACCACCAGCAGGGAGTGCAGGTCCATCGTGGCTGTGTTCGTTGCAGAAGAGCCGCCGAGATAGGTGAGAAGACCCACCGAGCCCTTGTTCTGCATCGCCGCCGTGGAGTCGGTGCCGGAGAGCTGCCACGCCGCGGGTTCCGTGTCCGCGGAGCGCCACACTTTGACGCGTACCGTGGTGGGCGATGCCCCGGTCACCTGAAGACGCACCGACAGCTCGTCGCCGGCGGCGTACTTGCCGCTGAGCACGTACGAGTTGCCGATGGCGTTCTCTCCCCGGAGGATGTAGATCCGCATCGTGTCGCCCGACTCGAACCGCACGCGAGCGCCGTAGTTGTCACCGGAGACGTACCGACCCAGCAGGGTCCACGAGTACCCGGCTCCGGTGCGATCGACCGCGAAGCGGGCCGTGACGTCGACATCCCGAACAGAGACGCCGTTCAGAAGAGCCGTGCGCGTGTCGTACTTGTTCGACACGATCCTGCCCGACCCGCCGGTGACCGAGAAATTCGATGAGCCTCCGACCGCCGACCACGCGCCGCCCTTGTCAGCCGTTCCCCAGCCCGCGGTCGCCGAACGGTCGAAGTCGTCAGATGCGATCACTGTGAACTGCGGCGGCGCTGTCGCCGTCACCTCGACCGTGGCTGCGTCCGTGCCGCCGCGATCGTCGGTCACAGTCACTGTCACGGTGTAAGTGCCCGGAGAGGCGTACTCATGGCTGGTCTTCGCCGTCGTCGTGGTCGCCCCCGGCGTTGAATCACCGAAGTTCCACGCATACGAGACGATCGTGCCGTCGGCATCGCGAGACGCAGAAGCGTCGAACGCCGCCGTCAGATCGGCGACCGTCGCCTTCAGCGCCGCGACCGGCGCGCCGTTCGGGGCAGGGGTCGCCGTCACTGGCTGAGTCGCGGTGGCGCTGGCGCCACGGTCATCGGTGACGGTGAGCGTCACCGTGTAGTCCCCGGCGGTCTCGTAGGTGTGCGACACCGTCTTGCCGGCCGCTACCTGCCCGTCGCCGAACGCCCACGAGTAGGTGCTGATCGTGCCGTCGGCGTCTGCCGACGCGGACGCGTCGAGCGCAACGCTCATGTCGGTGGCCGAGACGGTGAACGAGGCTGTCGGTGGTGTGTTCGCACCGCGTACCGTGACCGTCTGCGCAGTGGTCGCCGTCGCGCCGCGATCATCTGTCACGGTCAACGTCACCTCGTAGGTGCCGCCGGAGCGGTAGGTGTGCAACGGCGTCGCGCCTTCTCCCGTGTCGCCGTCACCGAAATTCCACGCGTACGAGGCGATCGAACCGTCGACATCCGCCGAGGCGGAGGCGTCGAACGCAACCGTGAGGTCGGTCGGCATCGCGGTGAACGCTGCATTCGGGCTCTCATTCACCGTGCTGAAGCGCCCGACCTGGAAGTGCTCGTCGATCTGATCGGGTGTGAGGGCGGTGCTGTAGACGGCGACTTCGTCGATCGTGCCCGTGAACGTCGTCGCGCCCGCCCAGCCCGTGTCATTGCCGACCCGCCAGTAGCCGTTGTAGTTCTGGGCAGTGCTGGTGGGGTCGGTGCCCGCCAGCACTCCGTCGACGTAGAACGACATGCCCTGAGGTGAGAGCACCCCCACCACGTGGTGCCACGAGCCGTCGTTATATGCCGCGCTCGTGCGGATCACACGCTGACTGCCGTTGTAGACGCCGAAGTTCAAGGTTCCGTCCGGCGACATGTAGATGTGTCGGTCGTTGTTCGAACTCAGCGCAGTGTTGCGGTCACCGAAGCCCAGTATCTTGCCGCCCGCAGTGGTGGTGGTCTTGAACCACGCCTCTGCGGAGAAGATCTGCGGATTGACGAACTGCTGCGTTCCGGCGAGCCTGACCGTCGAGGTGCTCAGCGGAGGTGCCCAGCGGACCGCAGTGTCCGAGACGCCGGTCAGCGCGCCCGCCTGTCCGCGAACCAGCTGGCTGCTCGTGCCCGTGTACGTTCCGGTCGATCCGTTCATCCCCGAATCGGCGGCTGTGGCGGTCGTCCCCGTCTCACCGAGTCGCCAGTACAGCGTCGGGTCGAGAGAGAAGACGGCCTTGCCGTAAGCATCGGACGGAGCGGTCGCCAGCGCCGACGATCGCCCGCTGGCGACCCGGTGCGCATCGACCTCTTCACGCGTGAGGACCCGGTCGTAGACCGCGACCCCGGCGATGGTTCCACTCAGGTACGCGCTCGCACCTGCGCTCGGCCACGAGTTGAGGTTGTCGCCGCCCACTCGCCAGTACCCGCTGTAGGCCTGTGCGGACGTCGTGTCCGTGCGCTCGCCCACCTTCGCGCCGTCGATGAAGAGCCGCTGCCCGTCGGGGCCGAGCGACGCGACGACGTGGTGCCACGCGTTGTCGTTGTATCCTGCGGCCGAGGTGATGGTCCGCGCGGTTCCCGGGTACACACCGAAGGTGACTCGCCCCGAGTTGTCGAGGTAGACGTGCCGGTCATAGCTCGACGAGTTCCCGGTGGCGGAGGACCCGAATCCGACAACCTTGCCGCCGCGGGTGCTGTTCGTCTTGAACCATGCCTCCACGGTGAACACCTGGGGTCCCGTCGACGGTGTGGACGTGACCGCCATCGAACCGGAGCTGCCACTGAACGTCGTGGCCGTGGTGGGCTGCGTGAGGATCGGACCACTCGCTCCTCGGGTCGCGCGATTGACCGTGAGGTCATCGCTGCCCACCCAATCGAGCCCGGTGGTGCCCGAGGTCTCGTTGAGCGGCCAGTAATCCACCGGTGCGCTGTCGAGGACGGCATCGTCATACGCGGTGGAGACTCCGGCCGTCGCGGTGGTCACCGGCGTCCAGTCGCCCTGGGTCCAGTTGCCGTCCGGATCGGTGACCCGCACGCGGTAGCTGTAGGTGTTCCCCGGTGTGACCGTGGTGTCGCGGTGGCTCATCGCCGGCGTGGTCCAGAAGTTCGACACCTCGTCGGCCTCGTAGATCGGCGTGCTCATGCCGATGTCCTGCCGGAACAGCTGGTAGTGCAGCTTCGCGTTGTCGCGGTCGTAGTTCGCGTTCCAGGTCAGCCGGTTCACACCGGTCTGGTACGACACCGCCTTGAGCGGCCAGGCACCTCCCTGCACCTGGGGCCCCTGCTTCTTGGGCGCGACCGCCTTGCTGGCGAAGCGCACGATGCCCTGCTGAGACGCGCCGTTCACCTTGAGGAACTCCCCGCCGACGAGCAGGTAGTCGCCCGCAGCGGTGATCTGCCACGGCCCCTGCGACTGGCCGGTGTAGTTGCCCGGGACGTACTTGGGGTACCACTGCAGAAGCGTCGGCGCCTGCTGCCCGGTGAAGCTGCGGTAGTTGTAGATGTCGGGAGTGATCCGCTGCCCAGTCGGCTCTTTGGAGAACGCCAGAGAATGCTGGAAGCTCCAAGGTTCGGTCTGCGGGAAGCCGCCGATGTTGCCGCAGTAGTGGGGGTGCCCGGCGACGTAGACGGCGTCAGCGGTGGCGGTGACGTCGTAGGTGTCGCCGTGGCAGTCTTCCATCCAGACCAGCCGGCCGTCGCTCCAGTCCGCGCGGAACGACCCCTCGAAGCCGTCTTCGCTCGTCCCGCCGAAGTCGAATGCGGTGCCGTACACGCTGTCACCATCGGACGACAGCGAATACATCGCTGCGGCGGTTCCGCCGTTGCGAAGCACGCTGTTCATCGCCCACGGCATCAAGCCGCCGGTGGCCGTGTCCAACGCGGTGATGCCGCGGCCGGGATTGGTCGAGCCGTTCACAGATGTGAACGACCCGGCGATGACCACCTTCCCGCCGTCCGGCGAGACGACGACGCCCTTCGCACCGTACCCGCCGGCGACACTCGCAGAGAATTCGAGCACAGCGCCGGTGGCGGGAGACACCGCTGCGACCTTCGTGCGCTGTGCTCCGTTCACAGTCGTGAACTCTCCAGCGAGATAGATGGCCGACGCAGTCACTGCCACGGCGTCGACGCGGGCGTTGACGTCCGGAGCCCACGATGAGATGAGTGCACCACTGGCGGTGTCGAAGGCAGCGATGCGATATCGCCACGCCCCCGCCGCCTGAGAGAACTGACCGGCGACATAGATGCGCGACCCGTCGGCCGACTTCTTGATGTCGAACACCGTGCCGTTCGTGCCCGGGTTCCACGACCCGATGAGTGCTCCGGTCTTGATGTTGTATGCAAGAAGGTTCGCGCGCGCAGTCTCGTTCGAGCCGGCGGCCGCACCTGCGGGCCGGGCGCTGGCGAAACTGCCGCCGACGTAGACCGTGTCACCGACCACTTCCTGCGCGTACACGACACCGTCGACCTGGACGGTCGGCAGCGCATCGGCGGTGTACGTCTCAGGCGTACCGGCGGGCGGGGCCGTGTCAGCCGACGCGGCAGCGGGTGCCAGCAGCATTCCGCTGACGACCATCGCGAGCACCGAGATGACCGATACCGCGCGATCGCCTCTCGTGGATGCCGTTCTTCCGTCGGCGCGACGACGCTGTCCGACGAGCTTGTTCTCGGACGCAGAAACGCGTCCGCCCCATTTGATGTGCACTTTTCTCCCCAGAATGCGCTGTGGCGTTCCCCATGAACACGCCAGCACAGGCGCTTCCCCCCAGAAGACCTGTGTCGAGCGCAAGCATAGAGCCCAGCACCCGTTTCACCAAGAGCTGACGCGAATTCTCCGCGTGACGCGTACCCGATCGTGGCGTTCGACGAGAGACCTCACCAGGCTGCAGCGATCAGCCGACCTCGCCGCGGAAGACGAAAGCGGGCTGCCCGGCTCGATAGTCGATCGTCACCGTGACGTCGTCGCGCTGTTTCTCGGGAATGTTGTACACGTACACACCCTCGGCGCTCTTGCCGTCGCGCAGAATGCCTTCGAAGGGTGCTCCACCGGGACGAGACAGCCCGACGGCCGGGGTGCGCCGTTCACCGACGTAGGCGTTCACCGCGACCAGCCCGAGGTCGACCGGCTCACCCGACCGGTTGTCTATGCGCAGCGTGAACTGAACAGCCGGGCCGGCGATGTCTCCCGCTTGCACAGCCTCGCCCTGCACAGCTTCCATCTTCACGATCTCGGCGACCAGTCCGGCATCGTTGTCGGAGGGCTCGGTGGGCTCCACCGGCGCGAGCTCGGGCATCGTGTCGGACGACCGCGACGGCAGCGGGGTGGAGGTCGGCAATGGCGGCGCGGGCCGCGTGACCGTCGGCGTCGGCTGCGATGGACCTGGACTCGAGCTCGCCTGAGACCCCGCGTCTGGCTGAGCTCGGCTCATCGCGTTGAACGCGATGACGGCTGCGATGAGAGCGGCGCCCACGACGACCGCCGCGATCCACACCCATCTGCGTCGTCGGTCCGTTCGCACCGACGCATCTTCGACTTCCCGCACGTCTGTCCCCTGCCCCACAGCGCTGGCGCCCAGCGGTGGAGCGATTCTAGCTCACTCGCTCCCTCTCGCCCGGGTCGCGTCGTCCAGCGGTCGTGTCACGATGAGCGCTGAGCGCGCGCGATCCGTCGGCCATCGCGGCGCCCGCGCCAGGCCGGTGGAATGGCCCGCCAAGGCCGCATCAGCTGTCGGCGTCCGCCCCGCAGCAGGATCTGCCAAGCTGCGGCAGTCGCGCAGGCATCCCAACGTCGCACGGCGTCGGCATCCAGCAGCTTGGCGGCTAGCAGCATGCGATTGCGGATGTTGAAGTAGTAGTAAGTCGGTGATTTCGCCGGTTCAGAGGCGTCCCCGCCACCGTGCGTGCCACCTTCGTCATGAACCGCGGTCGCCTCGGCGACCAGGCGCAGCGCGCCTCCGGCATCCTCGACGCGCAGCGAGAAGTCGACGTCCTCCCAGTACAGGAAGTAGTCCTCGTCGAAGCCCCGAGTCCGTGCCCATGCCGCCTCGTTCACCATGAGCACCGCGGCGGTCAGCCATCGGCGCATGGGGGCGTGCGGGTTGCGAGCGATCCAGGCGGCGCCGTGCGTCGACCCGTCGCTCAGGTCGAGGGCTGAACCTGCCGACCAGACCCGCCCGGCACCATCGAGCACAGTCGGTGCTGCGATCGCGGGAGCATCCCCGACGACGGCGTTGAGCAGCAGCGAGACGGATGACGCGTCGATGCGGGCATCCGGGTTCAGCAGCAGATGTCGAGTGCGCCCCCCTGCTCGGGCCGCCTCCACACCGGCGTTCACTCCCGCGCCGAACCCGAGATTCTCGGCCTGCAGCAGCGCCCGCCATCCCTCCCGCTCGGCGAGCGCGGTCACGAGATCCGCCTCCTGCGCTGTGGTGCGATTGTCGACGACGATCACCTCGGCTCCGGGCAGCGCGGCCGCCGTGGCGACTAGGTTCTGCTCGAGAAGCGCGGACGATCCGTAGTTCACGACGATGACCGAGAGGGACGCGAGATCGGTCATCACGCCCCCGACTGTGACAGAGCGCGCATCTGACGGAACCACCGCACAGCCGCGAGCGCGCAGAACCCGACGGCAGCGGCGAAGAAGAGCGCATACGCGACGAGGAAGGCATCAGTCCATCCCCACAGCAGATAGACCATGCACACGATGCCGTAATCGACAGGGAGGCGAAGCAGCGAAGCCAGCGCACCCCCGCCGCCGCGCTGAGCCGATGTGGCTGCTCCGTGAGCGACCTTGAGCAGGTCGTTGAGGATCATCCCGAAGAAGGTGGCGGTCGCGACCACCGCGAAGCCGAGCGGCACGAGCAGGTATGCCCGAGACACATCGTCGATGCGGAACAGTCCGACAGCGGTGGCGAGCGGCAGGGCAACGATCTTGAGCGAGTCGAAGAAGTGATCCAGCCACTCCCCTGCGACTGATCCGCCCCCGCGCAGGCGCGCCACCTGTCCGTCTGCGGAGTCGAGCGCATACCCAACAGCGAGCAGCAGCCAGATGAGCACCCCCAAGGCAGGGCTCGGGGGCGCGGCCGCGATGATCGCGATGCCCGCGAAGGTGAACACCGCGCTCACGCCCGTCACCACATCGGGTGTCATCCGCAGTCGATGAGCCACCGCCGCGAACACCCGGCCGACGGGCCTGTTCACATACACGCTGTAGCCTGGCGCGCCCTTGGCGCGCCCTTTCTGCGCAGTGGAGAGACGCCGCATGATCGCCCCGATCGTCTCGTCACCCATCGGCGTGCTCCCTTCCCCGCGTGGCCGGCGCGAGATCACCAGATAGAGTATGCCTTGCCCGGGAGGACGTGCAGTGCTGGGGAGCACTGCTGATGCGGACTGCCGGCGCGGAGGAGGGGACCTCGCGTGAGCATGGATGACAGGCGGCATCGGCCGCGACGGCGCGTGCTGATCAGTGCCTACGCGTGCGGCGCGGGGATGGGACCAGAAGCCAGTGCGGGATGGGCACTTGCTCGAGCGGCTGCGCAGTCGGCAGACGTGTGGATCCTGACGCGCGAGCGATTCCGGGATGCGCTGACGCGGACTCTGGCTGCTGACCCCGACCTCGCCGCACACGTGACCGTCGTGCATATCGACCTGCCTCAGCGGATCATGCGCTGGAAGCGGCGCGGATGGGATCTCTACTGGTACTACGCCCTGTGGCAGCGCCTCGCAGGACGCACGGCAGAGCGTCTGCACGCCGAGGTCGAGTTCGACGTGGTCCACCATGTCTCGTTCGCCAACGATTGGATGCCCTGCGGAGTCGCGAAGCTGGGAGTGCCCATGGTGTGGGGCCCCGTGGGCGGCGCCAGCCGGCTGCCGCTCATGCCGCTGAGACGATGGCTGGGCGGTCGAGGCATGCTCACCGAGCTCGCCCGCACCACGCTGACGGCGATCCCGAGACGGATCTGGGGAGATGCCAGCGCGCGCCGCGCCGCGATCGTCGTCGCGCAGAACCCCGATGTCGCTCGCCGGTTCCGTCGGGCTCGATCCGTCGTCGTCGAGCCCAACGCGGCATTCACCGGTGAGATTCCGGAGCATCGTGGCAGCGAAGACGGCCACACGGCCGTCTTCGCCGGGCGTCTTCTCGCGTGGAAAGGAGCGGCCCTCGCCATCGAGGCGATCGCACAGCGGGCCGCTTCGGGGTGGAGATTGATCGTCCTCGGCGAGGGTTACGAACTGCCGCGATTGCGCAGGCTGGCGCATTCGCTCGGCGTACCCGAGCGCGTCGACTTCCGAGGACATGTGAGCCGCGAGGTGACGCTGCAGACACTGGCGGGATCGGATGCCCTGCTGTTTCCCTCCATGCACGATCAGGCCGGCTGGATCGTAGGAGAGGCCAGTGCAATGGGCCTGCCCGTGGTGTGTCTCGATCTCGGCGGCCCGCCTACGCTCGCCGGGATCAACGGACATGTGGTCGCGGCGAGAGGTGGGGACCTCCCAGGGCGACTGGCGTCGGCGCTGCGAGATTCCGCGGCGAGCCCCGCTCGTCCACACGACCGCTGGGACGCTGCACGGCTGCCCTCCCTCGTGGAGGGCTGGTACGCCGACGCCGTTGCCGTTGGGCCGGCCACCGAGCTCGCCGTCATGGAGTCGCTCAGCCGCCCCCGGCCGACCACGAATCCTTACCTCATTCAGCTGTGCCAGTCGCTGCAGCGCACACCGGGCATAGAGCTGTCTTACTTCAGCTGGCGCCGAGCGCTCTTCGGAGAAGTCGATGTCTTCCATGTGCACTGGCCCGAACTGCTCATGGGCGGGCATCGTCGTTCGGGTCGCGTCGCGCGAAGACTCCTCACAACGGCATTCCTGCTGCGCATCCTGATCACGCGGGTGGCTGTGGTGCGCACTCTTCACAACCTCGAGCGACCGTCGGGACTGGGTCGCATCGACCGGCTGCTCCTGACCTGCATAGACCGGCTCACCACCTCCACCGTCACGCTCAACGAGACCACGCCCGTGTCGAGCGGGCAAGCGCACCACACTGTGCTGCATGGGCACTATCGCGACTGGTTCGCGCATCACCCGCGCCACGACGCCAGAACCGGCCGAGTCGCGTACCTGGGTCTGATCCGCCGATACAAAGGCGTCGAGCAGCTCATCCGAGCCTTCCTCGACTGGGACTCCCCCGACGCCACCCTGGCGGTGGCGGGACGTCCGTCCACCGACGAGCTGCGGCACGAGCTGCAGTCACTGGCCGGCGACGACGAGCGCATCTCCCTCGCGTTCCGGTTCCTCGATGACGCCGAGCTCGTCGCGAGGATCAGCGAATCCCAGCTCGTGGTCCTGCCGTACCGGCACATGCACAACTCGGGTACCGTTCTCGCCGCCCTGTCCCTCGATCGACCGGTGCTGATTCCGGACAACGCCGTCAACCGTGCTCTGGCAGACGAAGTCGGAGACCAGTGGGTGCATCTCTTCGAGGGTGATCTGCAGGCGAACGATCTCCGGCTCGCAATGGAAGCGACACGCGCCCCCCGCACATCGGTGCCCGACCTCACGCGCCGGGAGTGGACCGCAGTGGGGGCGCAGCATGCGGTTGCCTTCCGGCATGCCGCCGCCCTGCGCCGGGGGCGACGATGAACGCCGGTGGCGATCGCGCCGCCGTGTCGCCTGAGCGCTGCGGTTTGAACCGGCCGCGCATCGTCGTCGCCATCCCGACGTTCCGACGGACAGATCGGCTCCGCCGGCTGCTGGAGGTGCTGCCTGACAGGCTCGGGGAGGTGACGCTCACCGCGCAGATCCGGGTGCTCGTCATCGACAACGACCCCGAGGCAAGCGCGCAGCCGATCGTCGGCCGGGCTCGCAGCGAGATCGTCTGCGACTACGTGCACGAGCCGCGTCCCGGCATCGCAGCCGCCCGGCAGAGGGCACTCGACGAGACACGCGAAGATGACCTGCTGGCCTTCATGGACGACGACGAGACGCCCCGGGAGGGATGGCTCGCGGCGCTCATCGAGACGTGGCGGCGAAGTGGCGCCGCTGCCGTTGCCGGTCACGTCAACACTGACTTCCCTCACGACACCGATCCCTGGGTGAGAGCATCCGGGCTGTTCTCACGCCCGTTGCATCGCGATGGTGAGAGTCTTGCGGCCGCAGGCGCTGGCAACCTGCTTCTCGACCTCACGCAGGTGCGCGCATCCGGCGTGAGCTTCGACATCACCCTCGGACTGTTCGGCGGGGAGGACACACTCTTCACCCGGCAGCTCGTTCGCGCAGGCATGCGCGTGGTCGCATGCCCGGCATCCATCGCCGACGACCCACTCCAGCCCTCGCGCGCGACCCGCGCGTTCGCGCTGGCACGCGCACGCCACCACGGGCAGATGCAGGCCGTCATCGATCTGCGTCTGGCTGAAACCGCGAGTCAGCGACTGCGCACGCGACTTCGCACCGCCGGGAAGAGCCTGGTGTGGACTGCGCGCGGCTTCGGTCGGGTCGTCGTCGGTGCGGTCCGTGGATCGCTGTCGATGCGTGCGAGGGGCGCGCGCCAGATACAGCGCGGTATCGGGATGGCAGAAGGAGCGGTGGGCGTCGCGCGGCCGGAGTATGCCCGAGCGGAAAACGGCCAAGGGCGAAGTCGCGCAGGACATCACACCCACTCAGCGCGATCGGCGCTCGCCGCGTTCGTCCGCTCGGTTTCTCCCGTGTTCCGCTCGATCACGGGAGTGCGGACCGTCGAGCGCGTCGTGGTCCTCACGCTCGACGACGGGCCGGATCCGGAGTGGACACCGGCGATCTTGGATCTGCTCGCCGAGCGACAGGCGACCGCGACCTTTTTCGTCCTGCTCTCCCGAACACGAAGGCATCCGGCCATTCTGCGCCGGATCGTGGACGAGGGGCACGAGGTCGCCCTGCACGGTGCCGACCACCGTCGACTCACGGCTCTCCCTCGAGCGGAGGCGCGACGCATGCTGCGCGAGGGCCGCCGCGAACTCGAGACGCAGACAGGACGCCGCATCCGCTGGTATCGGCCGCCCTACGGTGCCCTCACCGCGTCGACCTGGCGGGAGGTGCGCGCAGCGCAGCTGACGCCGGTGCTCTGGGGCACGAGTGCACTCGACGGCAGAGATGCATCGAACGACGAGCGCGTCGCGCGAGCAACGTCGTGCGCCGCCCCAGGCCTTGTGCTTCTCGCGCACGATGCGAGAGCCGGGGCCGACGACGGGGTCGACGACCCCGAAATCGCGCGCTTCGATCGAGCCGCCCTGCTCGCCGACATCCTGGACGAATACCACCGACAAGGGCTGCACGCGGTCTCGCTGCAGGATGCCCTCCACCGAGGTCGCGCCCGACGGCGCATGGTCCTGGTCGGCTGAAAGCACGTCATCTCAGCCGGCGCACGCGCGGCGCCCCGCCCCGGGCCGACGGACAGATCGTGGCGCCGCGCATCTGCTTCAGCGCGCGGTGGGAGGAGGCAGCACGGCGCCCACGGTGGGTGTCTGTGCTTCCACGCCGATCGACTCGGCGATCGCCACAGGCAGCGGATAAGTGGACACCGGGTTCGGCACGGTCAGCGCGCCGGTGGCGGGATCGATGATCTCGCCTCCCTCAAGCAGCACGGATCGAGCATCGCCCCCCGTGTGCGCTCGGAAGCTCTCGATGTCGAGGAAGCCGCGTGTGCCCTTGGCTCCGTCAGCCCAGCAGGCGAAGTTTGCCGGCGATGCGGAGGAGCTGCGGTGGTAGAGGTTCGCATCCTGCGCGACACCGAAGTCCTGACCGGACCAGCGGCCGGTCAGATCCTGGGTGAGCACTGGGCAGGGCCCGGCGCCGTATGCCATGACGTTGTTGCGCACCACGATGTCACTCGTGACCCACGGGATCGAGGACGTCAGTGCCTCGACCGGCTGTCGACGCTCATCCTGCATGTAGGTGATGGTCTTGACGTTGCCGGTGAAGGTGTTGTTCCAGATGTCCACGTCACCGGAGTCGAAGACGAACAGGCCGTTGTTGCCGTTGCGAGAGATGTGGTTGCCGGCGACGATGGCCGAGTTGCTGAGCTCGACCTCCAGGCCCTCACGACCATTGTCGGCGAGCACGTTGTTCGACACTCGCAGCTTCGAGCTCGAGACATCGAACCAGAGCCCGGTTGAGTCGATGTTGGCGGAGAAGATGCTGTTCGCCACAGTGACGTTGGTTCCGCGCGAGATCTTCATTCCTCCCGCGACCGGCTTGTGGTTGAATCGCGCGGCGTTGTTCGCTGTGACCAGGCTGTTCGTGACCGAGAGGTTCTCACTGGCGTTGACGCCGATGCCGAGCAGCCCATTGCCGGTCACCGTGAGGTTGTTGATCGTCTTGTCATCGTTCCAGATGAACAGACCGACGGTGGCGTTGTCGCGGATCACCATGTTCTCCAGCGTGATTCCGTCCACCTCGGCACTGACTGCTCCCAGCAGGGCGGTCGTTGTGCCGTAGCGCTTCACACCGAGGCCGCGCACAGTGGTGCCCTCACCTTGGATCTTCAGCGCTTTGGCGAGCGCACTCGCCTCGACGACGCGGCCTGTCGGATCGTCGCCGATGACGAGCCTCTGGCCGGCTTGATCGGCGTAGAACGTGCCGGGTGTCACCAGGTCGGGACTGCCCACCTGGGTGAGAGGTGCCCCATCGACCCACACTTGGTCCGGGTGGCCTGCCATGGGGTGAGCCGGGTTCACCCACCAGCTGGTCTCGTCCTGGTCGACGCTGAAGGAGACACGCGAGTCGAAGAACGCGCTCCAGGGGGCCGTCCAAACATCTCCGGAGCGCGACCATCCGTCGACATTCCTGGCACCGTCGAGCCAGACGGCCTCGCCGGGTGCCGCCTGAATCGTGAGCGTTTTCGAGAATGGCACCGCGAGCGACTCGGTGTACGTCCCTTCGTGAAGAACGAGGGTGGAGCCGCTCGGCGACGAATCGATCGCGCGCTGGGCGCCCGAGATCGGAGAGGAGTCGCTGCCGTCCCCGCTGCTCGTCGAGCCTTCCGGAACGACGTGCACGGCGTCGGACGGCACGTCGTACGACGCCTCCCCGACGGGCACAGAGCCTGCGACGACCGGAGACGAAGAGAGCACCGCAGCAGGAGCGGAGGCAGCCTCGTCGGCGGTCGCGGACGCGGCCGACAGCTGAAGACCGAGTAGAGCGAAGACGAAACCGAGGGTCAATTGGGCAGGGCGGCGTCGGAGAAAGCGCATACGGGGAGCCTGTTTCGGGGATCTGTCGGGCGGTGAGGAGCGATCATCCGCCGGAACTGGGAACCGCACGGATGAGCCCATGAAAACAGATGAACCTGAGTATCGAATCCGTATCACTGCGGCGTGTCGCTTGCGTGTACCGCAATCCTGATATATTAGATCAGGCGGGATGCACACGAAGGTGGCACATCCGCCCCGCTTGACCGATAGAGTCAAAGCGCGACGCTGTCACATGCGTCGCTGGCGCGATACGGCATCCCCAGTGCCACGCGTCAGATGCGGAGCTGTCCCCAGCGGCCCGCATCAGCGGCCCCCGCAGAGTCCCCACTCGCCGGGGCCGCGCCCGTCTTCCCGGCCAACGGGCCATCTGCCCGTGAATACGAGAAAGGCGGCCACCCGCAGGTGACCGCCTTCTTCGACTTGCTCGAGTTCAGAGCGCGAGGTGCTGTCGCACGGTGCTCGCCAGCGACTCGGCGTGGGAGTTCGCGGTCTCGGCATCCGCCGCCTCGACCATCACACGCACGAGCGGCTCGGTGCCCGACTTGCGCAGCAGCACCCGACCGGTGGGGCCCAGCTGGGACTCGACGTCCTTCACGGCCGCCTGCACGCCGGCGTGATCCGAGACGGCGTCCTTGTCGACGTCCTTCACGTTGATCATCACCTGCGGGTAGACCGTCATGATCGAGGCGAGCTCGGCGATCGACTTCTTCTGACGCGCCATCTCGGCGACCAGGTGCAGGCCGGTGAGCAGGCCGTCGCCGGTGGTGGCGAACTCGCTCATGATCACGTGGCCCGACTGCTCGCCGCCGAGCGAGTAGCCGCCGGCGGTCATGTCTTCGAGCACGTAGCGGTCGCCGACCGCCGTCTGACGCACGGTGATCCCCTGCTCGCGCATGGCGATATGCAGACCGAGGTTGCTCATCACGGTGGCGACGAGAGTGTCGTCGACCAGCTTGCCGCGGCTCTTCATCGCCACGGCGAGGATCGCCATGATCTGGTCGCCGTCGATGATGTTGCCTTCGGCGTCGACGGCGAGGCAGCGGTCGGCGTCGCCGTCGTGGGCGATGCCGACGTCGGCTCCGACGCGGATGACCTCCGCCGCGAGCTTGTCGAGGTGGGTCGATCCGACGCCGTCGTTGATGTTCAGACCGTCAGGGTCGGCGCCGATGACGGTCACCTTGGCGCCCGCCGCGGCGAAGACCTCGGGTGATGCTCCGGATGCCGCGCCGTTGGCGCAGTCAAGCACGACGTGGATGCCGTCGAGGCGGTGCGGCAGCGAGGCCAGCAGGTGCATGACGTAGCGATCCTCGGCATCCGCGAACCGGATCACGCGACCGACGTCACCACCGGTGGGCTGCAGCTTCTCGCGGGAGTGGATGGTCTCCTCGATGCGCTGCTCGACGACATCCGGCAGCTTCACGCCGCCACGGGCAAAGATCTTGATGCCGTTGTCGGGCGCCGCATTGTGCGAGGCCGAGATCATCACGCCGAAGTCGGCGTCGACATCCGAGATGAGGAAGGCCGCGGCCGGTGTGGGCAGGGTTCCGGCATCCAGCACATCGACACCCGACGAGGCGAGACCCGCCTCGACAGCTGCGCTGAGGAAGTGCCCCGAGATGCGCGGATCACGCGCGACGACGGCCGTGAGCCGCTTGCCGACCGCGCGACGCGCGTCGGCAATACGGCCCTGGCCCAGGACGACAGCAGTCGCCTGGGCCAGGTGGAGCGCAAGCTCGGCGGTGAGGAGCTGACCGTTGGCCAGCCCCCGCACGCCGTCCGTTCCGAACAGTGCCATAGAAGGAACTGTACGGATCAGCGCTTCGAGTACTGAGGAGCCTTGCGGGCCTTCTTGAGACCGGCCTTCTTGCGCTCGATGACGCGAGCGTCGCGCGAGAGGAAGCCGGCCTTCTTGAGGGTCGGGCGGTTGTTCTCGGCGTCGATGTTGTTCAGCGCACGGGCGATGCCGAGGCGCAGGGCGCCGGCCTGACCCGAGTCGCCGCCACCCGAGATGCGGGCGATGACGTCGTACGCACCCTGCAGGTTCAGCACCGTGAAGGGGTCGTTGATCAGCTGCTGGTGCAGCTTGTTCGGGAAGTAGTCCTCGAGCGTGCGACCGTTGATCGTGATGGTGCCCGAGCCGGGAACCAGACGCACGCGGGCGATGGCCTGCTTGCGACGGCCGACAGCGGCGCCGGGAACGGAGAGCACGGGGCGGGGAGCCGACTCCTGAACCTCGGCCTCAGGGCTCGAGGTCGAGAAGTTCTGCGGGAATTCGGTGGTGTCCTGGATTTCAGCCACGAGTATGTCCTTAAGTCTTTATGGCGCTTACTGGGCGACCTGGTCGAGGGTGTACGGCGTGGGCTGCTGAGCGGCGTGCGGGTGCTCGGCACCTGCGTAGACCTTGAGCTTCGACAGCTGCTGACGACCCAGGGTGTTCTTCGGGAGCATGCCGCGCACGGCCTTCTCCACGGCGCGAACCGGGTGCTTCTCGAGGAGCTCGGCGTAGCTCGTGGCGGTCAGGCCGCCCGGGTAGCCGGAGTGGCGGTAGGCCATCTTCTTCTGGAGCTTCTGACCCGTGAGGGCGACCTTATCGGCGTTGACGATGATGACGAAGTCACCGGTGTCGACGTGGGGAGCGAAGGTGGCCTTGTGCTTGCCACGCAGGATTGCTGCTGCGTGCGATGCCAGACGGCCGAGAACGACGTCGGTGGCGTCGATGACGATCCAGTCACGCTGGACCTGCCCGGCCTTCGGGGTGTAAGTGCGCGTCACGATAGTGCTGCTTTCTTGATTCGAACGGAGAGGTTCGTGAATCCCACTCCGGGGTGGGTTCCCTCTCGAGGATCCGAGATGGAACACGCGCCAGTGGAGGGCTCACGTTCGCGGGTGCGACCGCAGTTGATCACACACCAAGGGTCAAGCTTACAGCATCCGGAGGCTGAGACCGAACTACTCGGCCTCAGCGGTCACCAGGATCGGGCGGTGGTCGCTCGTGGCCTGCGGCAGGGTCGTGATCTTCGAGATGTCGAAGCCGACCGAGGTCGCGAAGTCGTAGTGCCCCTTGAACACCCGGTAGCGGGTGTACGTGCGGTCGTCGCTGAGGGTGAGCGTGTACCCGTGGTCGCGCACGGTCTGGCCCAGGCTCTCCTTGAACACGGGGTAGTTGTAGTCGCCGACCATGAGCACGGGCATCCCGGGCCCGAGCTCCTGCAGGGCGTCGAGACCCGCCCTGATCTGGTTGCGACGCAACGAGTTGAGCGCGGTGAGGGGCGCGGCGTGAAACGACGCGACGATCAGCCCCCGTCCGGTGTCGATGTCGCGCAGCTGCGCGCCGAGCACCCGCTCGTGCACGGGCTTCAGCACTCGATCGTGCAGCGACTTCTTCAGCCCGATGGTGCGCACCTGCTCGACCTGGAACGTGTTGCGGCGCAGGTACATCGCCAGGCCCAGCCGATTGCCGCTGGTGGTGTGCACAAGGGAGAGTCCGCCGATGGCATCCGGAAGGGCGGTGGTGTCGCACTCCTGCAGACAGAGGATGTCGGGATCGTGCTCGGCGACGAGCGCGGCCAGCTCCGTTGCGGCACGATGCTTGCGAAGGTTGTACGAGATCACTCTCATGCCCGCCACGTTACCGCCGCCATCCGAGCGCGCGATCGGGGTTGCGCGAGAGACTCGCGCGGGACTATTCCTCGTCGCGGTCGCGGCGGGCGCGCGTCTGCTCGGCGCGGGATGCCAGCAGCTCGTCTGCCGGATACCCGACCTCGACGAGCGTGAGCCCTCTGGCCGGCAGCACCTTGAAAGCGCTGGTGCGGGTGAGCTCGTCACGCAGGCGCGCGACGTCGGCGACCTCGAGCTTCCCCTCCCCCACCGCGGCGCATGCCCCGACCAGTGCGCGCACCATGCTGTGGCAGAACGCGTCAGCCTTCACCTCGGCTACCAGCACGCCGTCGCGATCGCGGGTCCATCGGTAGTCGAGCAGGGTGCGGATCGTGGTCGCCTCCTCGCGGGGCTTGCAGTACGCGGCGAAGTCGTGCAGGCCGATGAGGGTCTGTGCGGCGGCATCCATCCGCTCGACGTCGAGAGCTGCGCGGATCGTCGTCGTGTCGTTGCGGCGCATCGGGTCGTAGCCGACCGTGGCGTCGGCGAGACGATAGCTGTACCGGCGCCACACGGCCGAGAATCGCGCGTCGAATCCCTCGGGTGCGAGGCTCGTGCGGGTGACGGTCACGTCCGGGTAGTTGCCGAGCACACCCCGGATGCGACGCGCGAGCGACCCCGCAGGATCGGTGGCCGCGTGGCCGTGGCGCGTCTGCAGCCGAGCCCACTGGGTGTCATCGAGGTCGACGTGCGCGACCTGATCGGCAGCGTGCACACCGGCATCCGTCCGGCCGGCGACGACCAGCTGCGCCTCGGATCCGAGGATGCGCGCGAGCGCCGCCTCGATCGTGCCCTGCACCGTGCGCAGACCCGGCTGCTTCGCCCAGCCGCGGAAGTGGGTGCCGTCGTAGGCGATGTCGAGGCGGATGCGCACGTGTTCAGCCTAGACGCGAGCGCCGGCCGCGGATGTCGGCGGTTGATGCCTAGGATGCCCGACCGACGCGTTTCATCAAGTCGCATAAAGTTTCGAGAGTTGTGGAGAAGTGGTACGGTTTTCTTCGTAGTTTTGCTTGACTTGCGGGTGGCCGGCGTTTAGGCTTTTTGACATGTCAGCACCCGCTCTGGACCCGTTGCGAGAAGCCGTCACGGCCCTCGCCGGGGTGTGGGCGGATGCCGCGACCGCGGCCGACCTCGACCGGTCAGATCTCGTGTCGATGACCCGCGCCATCGGGTCGGCGCGGCGGGCGCTGGATGCCCTGCAGGCCGACGTCGCCGCGGCCATCGCGCACGAATCCCGACCGGAACTGGGTGCGGAGTCGCTGGCGAAGCAGCAGGGATTCCGCAACACCGCGCAGCTCATCGCGACGACCACCGGCACGAGCGCGGGAGATGCGGCGCGGCTGGTGAAAGTCGGCGAGGCGATCGCACCCAGGCAGAACCTGCTCGGCGAGCCGGCGCCGGCGAAGTACCCGGCCGTGCAGGGTGCCGTCACCTCCGGCCGGTTGGGTGGTGCCGGGGCGGCGGTGATCGTGGAGTTCCTCGACCGGGCGCGGATCGGGGCAGACAAAGACCTTGTGGCGGATGTCGAGCAACAGCTGGTGAAGCGGGCGGTCGGACTGTCGCTGGATGACGTGCGCCGCCTCGTCACGCGCGCCGAAGCGGTACTCGAAGCCGACAAGCTCGAAGCGCGAGAAGAAGAACGCCGCGCGCAGCGGGCGCTGAGCATGTTCGAACGCGACGGGATGCTGCACCTGAACCTCATCACCCCGGCCGAAGAGGGCGCGCCGATCAAGGCCGCAATCGACGGATACGTCACCGCGCAGTTCCAGGCACGCAAAGATCTGGCCGACGCGGGCATCGCGGATGCCGATGGCGCGGATGCCGATCAGCGCACCGTCACCATGATGCGCGCCGACGCACTCACCCTGTTCTGCGCCCACATGCTCGACTGCGACAGCCGGATGCCCGTCGCCGGCGCCACCGTCATCGTCCGCATCAACGCGTCAGACCTGGAAGCCGGGACCGGCTGCGGGACGATCGACGGCATCGATCAGCCGATCTCGGTCGCCGCGACCCGACGCATGGCCGCCAGCGGCGGTGTCATCCCGTGCGTGCTCGACAGCGCCGGCGAGATCCTCGACTGGGGACGAGAGAAGCGCTTGTTCACCAAACCGCAGAAACTCGCACTCGTCGACCGAGACGGCGGATGCGCGATGTGCGGGCTCCCACCCAGCATGACCGAGGTGCATCACATCGACTGGTGGAACCGAGACACCGGGCCGACGGACCTCGCCAACGGGATCCTGCTGTGCTCGACCTGTCACCATCGCATCCATGACAACGGGTGGGAGATCCGGATCGAGAACACCGATGCGCGCTCGAGCATCAGGGGACGAGTGTGGTTCATCCCACCACCACACATCGATCCCACCCGCGCACCCCGCCTCGGCGGCAGAGCCCGCTACGACATCGCCGCCTGAGCACAGCAACGCTGCCCCCGCCGTGCGACCCGGACCTGTGGTGCGACTCGGACCTGCCGTGCGACTCGGACCTGCCGTGCGACCCGGACCTGCCGTGCGACTCGACCGCGCAGTGGCGCTTCACCCGGGCTGCCCCGCGATCGCTCGCTCAGACCACACGCTCAGACCACACGCTCAGACCACACGCTCAGACCACACGCTCAGACCACACGCTCAGACCGCGACCTTCGGCTTCGCCCACGATCGCCCGCGGGTGTCCTTGAGGATCGTGTACTCCACGTCGACGTGCGGCTCGATGGCGCTGTACTTGTCGTTCGGCGCGCCGATCACGAGCTGGAAGCCCAGCCCCCGCCACGCGCCGATCGCGCGCTTCGTGAAGTGCGCGTCGGCCTTGATGAGGGCCTCGTCCATGAACACCGGCGCGTAGCGCGGGCGCGAGGCGCCGGCATCCCCCAGCTGGTACCGCAGAGCCGCGCCGACGATGAACGCGACCAGCTCCTGCGACTCGCCACCCGACTTCTCGCCGATGTGGTCGTACAGGGCGATGTGCTCCCCCGTCTCGGCGAGCACCCGCTCGGCAGACACCCGCACGTGGTTTCGCACGTCGATCAACTCGGCGAAGTCGGGAGCGGTGCGGCGCATGCGCCCGATCAGCCGGTTCATCCGCTTGTACGCGTGCTCGCGCTCGTCGTCGGTCGACGCCGCCTCGATCAGCCCGCGCACCTCGCGCAGCTCGCGGCGGAAGCGCTTGCGCGCCTCGGACTGGTTCTCGCGCGGCGAGATCTGCAGGCGATGCCGGTCGTCGTAGAACGGCAGCTCGCGCATGATGCTGTTGATCGGCTCGATCCGCTCTCTGATCTCGCGCACCGCTCGGCTGAGGGTCGAATCGAGGCTGGTCAGGTCATTGCCCGACAGGCCCAGCAGGCTGTCGCGCCATTCGCTCTCGAGCTCGTGCAGCCCGTTCGTGCGCAGCGCCTTGAGGATGCCGAGGAACTCGGGCACCGAGGCATCCGGGTCCGGCAGCAGGTTGAGGTTCGGCCACCTCTCGAGGAACGACGACATCAACTGCCGCATCCGCTCGCGCTGCTCGTCGTGCGCCTCCTCGGCCGCGCGGCGATCGGATGCCAGACGCGCCGCCGCCGACTTCAGCGCCAGGTCGAGCCTGGCCAGCCGGTCACTCGCCGACAGCCCATCGCCGTCGTCGGACGCCGAGAGCATGAAGCGCTCATCGAGGAACGCCGCCTGGGCGTCGCCCACCGACATCTCCGACGCCTCGTCGACCACGCGCTGGCACTCGTCGACGTCATCGGTGACCGCGCCCCAGCGCTCTTGCGTGTCTGCGCGCTGCGCGCCGAGCGCGCCGATCTCGTCCCGCAGCACGGCCGCGCGCACCTTGAGGCTCTCGACCCGCTCGCGCAGATCAGCGATCTCGGGATCCGCGGTCGTCACCTCGGCCTCGACGGCCTGCCACCGCTCGACCTCCGCGGCGAGCGAGGCGACGTCGACCTGCTCCCAGGTCAGGTCATGGATCATCGCGAACGCCGTCGAGCGCTGCTCGATGGCATCCATCGCCGCCTCGGCGTCGGTCACCGCGGCGGTCGCCGCCGCAACCTCCGCCTCGAGAGCCGCAGCCTGCTCGTCGAGCGCACGCACGCGCCGCTCGTTCGAGAAGCCGAGCACGTTCTCGCGGCCATGCCCGCCGTGCGCCCCACGGCTGCCCTGCGACATCTGACCGGCGATCGTGAGCGCCATCGCGTGCGCGCCCAGCTGCGCCGACGAGTCGACGCACACGAACCCGAAGCGCTCGTCGAGGCGCTGCTGCAGCCAGCCCGTGAACGGCGTGGGGCGGTGGTCGAGCCGCCCCGGCAGCGTGCGCGTGTCGGCGAGATCGGCCGACGCCAGCCCGGTCTGCACGCCCTCGTAGCGCAGCCGGATCGGCAGGCGCACCTCGTCGATCGCCGCACGGAACCGGTCGAGATGCGCATCATCGAGCAGCAGCGTGGTGGCGAACCCGCCGAGGGCGAGGTTGAACGCCTCGCGCCACGGCTCGAACTCGGTGCGCACCTCGATCAGCTCGCCGACGAACGGCAGGTCGTCGACGTCGAGACCGGCGGCCTCGGCCAGCAGCACGCGCGCCCGGTCGAGGGCCGGAGGGATGCTGCCGCGCAGCCGATCCGCCTCCGCCCGCTCCTCGGCGAGCGCCCGCCGGCGCTTGGCGAGCGCCTGCCGAGCGGATTCGGCCTCGGCGAACGTCGCCCGCGCCTGCCGTCGAGCGGATGCCTCGGACTGCGCGGCGCGGGCGGCCGCCTGCACCTCGGCGAACTCCTCGGCCGTGCTGGCCGACAGCCCGAGCTCGGCCAGCACGGTGTCGAACCGGTCGCGCTCACGCTGCACCTCGGCGAGGCGCCGCTCGGCCGCGCGCAGCTCGCGCTGCGCCGTCTCGAGCCGGTCGCCGCCCGAATGGCGCAGCAGGTCGAGCAGTCCGTCACGCTCGGCTTCGGCGGCGTCGACGAGCGCCTTCTTCTCACGCAGGGTCAGGTCGAGGGCGTGCGTGCGCTCGCGCAGCTCGTCCTCGACCTCGCGCAGCAGATCGAGGCGGCGCTCGGCCCGCCACAGGGTCGCGCGCGAGTCGGGGGAGGCGAAATCGCCCACCTCGTCGATCAGACGCACCTGCTCGGCCGCTGCCGTGATCCGCTCCCGGATGCCCGCGATCGGCTCCAGCGCGTTCACCTGCTGGCGCGCGGTGATCATGCTCGCCCGGGTGCTCTCGAGCTCGTCGAAGTGCGCGACCACGGCATCCGCCGTCGCCATCGTCTCGGGCTCTTCGAGGACCAGCCGCTTGTACAGGTCGTCGACCGTCGTGATCTGCTGACCGGCCTGGATGCGCGCGAGCAGACTCATCGCCTTCGCACCCGAGCCTGCCGCGCCGATGCCCAGCACGGCGTGCAGGCGGGCCGAGAACTCGCGGTCGGTGCCGAGGGTCTCGAGCCCCAGCGCGCGCAGCGCCGAGTCGGCGAGGCGCTGTGAGGCCGCCTCTTCCAGGCGTGCGAGGTCGAAGAAGCCGTCGGTCGTCGCGCGCACCCGCACGGTGTCTTCGAGGATGCGCGCGCCGGCCGGGATGTACCAGGCGCGCAGCGCCGTGAAGCGCGAGCCGTCGTGGTCGAGCCACGTCATCGCGATGGCCGTCCAGGTGTCTTCGCCGTCGCCGCGCAGCACGCGCAGCTTGGTGCCCTCGTCGGTGCGCGACTCGTCGATCTTGCCGCGGCCGTACGAGAGGATGTTGCGCTGCTCATCGCCTCGGGGGCGACCGGTGATCCCGCCGTTGGAGGCGCCGTTGAACGGCGTCGTGTGCGGCATCATCAGGGCGATGTAGGCATCCATCAGGGTCGACTTGCCCGACCCCGACCCGCCGCAGAGCATGGTCGCGGTCGGCGAGAAGCGCACTCGGTGCGGGCCGCCGTCGTAGCCACCCCAGTTGACCAGCTGCAGGTCTTCGGCGACCCACTGCTGACCACGGGAGTCGGCGGGGATCAGCCCGAAGAGCGTTTCGAGCATCGTCACAGCGCTGCCTCCTTCTGGGCTCTCTCGGCACGGGATGCCTGCTGCGCCGCCTGCTCACGCAGCCACGCGCGCAGCTCGGCGAGCTTCGCGGCGCTGAGCACCACCTCGACCAGCGGGCTGATCCGGTACCGGCCGAACGTCTCCTCGTCGATCACGCCCTCGCGGTCGAGTCGGTCGAGCGCGGCGCGGATCGCCTTCTGCTGACGGGCGGTGCTGCCGTCGGCATCCGTCAGATAGCTGAGCACGGTCTGCTCGATGTCTTCGACGTCGATACGAGGGGCCGGCTCGCCCGCGGCCGACTCGCGCTGGAAGACCGTGCGCAGGTGCACGAGCACCAGCGTCTCGGTGCGGTTGTACGGGGCATCCTTCAGCAGGATCGGCACGTCGAACTCGTCGGAGCGCACCTGCTGCTTGTAGGCCACGCCGCGCCCGAGGTCGACGACCAGGCGCAGGTACAGGTCGTGCATGCGCGACTCGATCAGCTGCTGGTGCTCGAGCAGCAGCGCCCATTCGGAACGACTGTCGGCGCTGAGGAATCGCCGCTGCAGCACGTGCACGAGCACACGTCGCACCTCCGGATCGAGGGTGCCGCGATCGCCGGGGAAGAGCTCGTCGGGGTCGTCCTCCATCGCGACGGGGGCGATGAACGGCGCGTCGGGCTGCGCGTCCGGCTGGTCGTCGCGGTCGTCGGCTTGTTCAGGGATGCCGAACGACGGTTCCGCGGCATCCGCACCGGCATTTCCCATCCCCGACCCGGATGCCCGGCCCGCGGCCGACGACTCAGGGATGCCGAACGCCGGTACCGCGGCATCCGCACCGGCGTTTCCCATCCCCGACCCGGATGCCCGGCCCGCGGCCGACGACTCAGGGATGCCGAACGCCGGTTCCGCAGCATCCGCACCGGCGTTTCCCATCCCCGACCCGGACGCCGGGGCAGCGGCCGGGCCCGAAGCAGCAGTCTCGTCAGTCATCGTGATCCTCCTCGGCTGTGCGGGCGGTCACCGAGACGAACGCGAAGCGCCTCGTGGTGCCGTCGGGGCGCAGCGTCTCGACGGTCGACAGGCCGTCGGTCTCGGTCATGCCATTGCGGTGCGCGATCTCGAGCAGACCGACCAGGTCCACCGGGCGCCGCGTGTCTTCGGGTGCGTGGGCGAAGGCATCCGCCAGGTCGAACTCCGCACCGAGGCCCGCCACGTACGTCTCGAGCTCGGCGTAGCGGGGGCCGCCCCACGAGCGCGACTCGGCTTCGAGGTACTCGACGTCGTCGGCATCCGTCAGCGGCGCGGGAGCCCCGGGCGGGCGAACATCGCCGACGGTCTGGCGGAGCCGGCCGAGGTCGATGAGCGGCAGGCTGCGCATTGGGTCGACCACCGCGTTCGACGGCGCCGACTGCGCCCACTGATGCAGGCCCGAGATGACGTCGCGCAGCAGGTCGTCGATCTGCCGGTCGCGCAGCGGGTCGTGGGTCTTCACCTGCCCGGTGATGACGTGCGAAGCACGGCGCTGCGCGGCGAGCACCTCTTCGACGCCCAGCTCGACACGGCGGCCGATCGCGTCGAACTCCGCCCGCTGGGTCTGATCGAGGTGACGGGCGAACGGATGCGTGAGCAGGTCGTGCAGCTGCTCGGCGAGAGCGTCGATGCGCTCGGGGTCTCCGATCAGCCGCAGCGCTCCGGCGAACGCGCGGCCTTCGGGAGTCGCCTGCATGACGTCTTTCGCGCGCTGCAGGTACTCGCGCAGCACCTCGCCGGTCGGGCGCTCGTCGCGGCGCAGGTGCGCGACGACGTCGCGCTGCATCGCCTTGAGCGATTCGGCGACGCGGGTGAAGTCGGCCGGCAGCTCGCGCGCCAGGTGCAGGATGTTCTCGGCCTCTTCGTACAGCTCCTCGTCGTCGACGGGAACAGTGCCGTTCGCCTGCACCCACAGGATCTCGGCGTCGAGGGCATCCCTCTCGGCGGTCAGACGGGCGATGCGCTTGACGGGGTCGGCCTCGGCCTCGTCGGCCAGCCGTTCGACCGCGTCGAGCAGGGTGCGCACACGCGAGTTCGACACCCGGGTGCGGCCGCCGCCGGTGCGGCCGGTGATCTCGAGCGCCTCGACCGCGTGCGCCGAGAGCCGGTAGACCTCGACGTCGTCGTCGATCTGCTGCACGAGCCAGCCCTGCTTCGCCCAGGTGCGGCACACCTCGCGGCCGCTACCGGCGGGGATGCGGCGATCGTCGTCGTCGTGCCCGGCCGATCGCAGCTCGTCGAGCGCCTCCGCGACCTCGGCGTGCGCGTCGGCGACGGGCACGGACGGCCGCTCGGCCGAGAAAAGCATCGACAGGGCCGCGATGACGAAGGGCGCCTGGCGACCGTGAAGCAGCCCCAGCGTCGGCGTTCGGAACGCCGCGAGGGAGCGAGAGTATGCCGCCTCGGCACGCGCGCCAGTCACACGCTCCAGTTTATCGGTCGGGTGCCTGGGCTTCATGCCCGGCGGCGCGCCCGGCCGGCTTTCGTGCCCGGTCGGCGAGGCGCCGCAGCTGGGGTGACGATGGCGGCACGGCGGCGGCACGGCGGCGGCTGTATGGCGGCATCCGCCGCATCCGCCGCACCCGCCGCACCCGCCGCGACCGCCGCATCCGCCGCGAGACTTGCGTTGCAGCATGAGACCGACCGTCAAGTCTCATGTCTCGTGCCGGAACGGAAGTCTCGCGGCGGGCCGCGCAGCCCCGGACCGGCCGCGGGCTATTGGCCCCGCCCGCAGCAACGCATCCCGGATACGACAAAACCCCCGGATCAACCGGGGGTTTCATTCTGTAGCAGGAGCGGGGCTTGAACCCGCGACCTCACGATTATGAGTCGTGCGCTCTCACCAACTGAGCTACCCTGCCGCAGGGCATCCGATCGAAATGCGAATGCTGCGAGCCCCGAGTCAGGATTGAACTGACGACCCCTTCCTTACCATGGAAGTGCTCTGCCACTGAGCTATCGGGGCGTGCTGCCCGTTTCCGGGCAACCAGATGAGATTATCACCTCACCGTGTCTCGCGCGAAATCGAGGATCAGTACTCGTAACGCCCGGCGTTTCGCTGCATCCACGGCAGCGGATCGACGGTCGAGCCGTTGATGATGATCTCGAAGTGCAGGTGCGCACCGTACGAACGGCCGGTGTTGCCGACGTGTCCGATGACGTCGCCCACCTTGACCTTGTCGCCGGCCTTGACCTGCATCGAGCCGTGCTGCATGTGCGCGTAGTGACTCGTCACCACCTGGCCGTCGATGACGTGGTCGATGTAGATCGTCACGCCGTATGCGCCGCCCGACTCGGTCGCGATGCGCACCGTGCCGTCGGCGATCGCCTGGATCGGCGCACCCTCTCCGGGCACGAGGTCGATGCCGGCGTGCAGTCGGCCCCAACGCTGGCCGTAGGGCGAGCTCATCGCCACGCCGACCTTGAACGGCCACTGGATGGCCGCCTCGGGGTCGTTCGTGTACAGGCTCTCGGAGAACTTGATGCCCTCTTCGGCCGCGACCTGCGCGAGTGAGATGGTCGAGTACGAGTCAGAGCGTGCGAGCGATTCGCCCTGCACATCGGCGGGGGCGACGAACGCCTGGATCTCGCCCTCGTCGACCTTGTCCGATGACGCGGCGGCAGTCGCTCCCGCGACGAGGGATGCGGAGGCACCGCCCTGCGCGGCGGCGACGGCCGAGACGGGCAGGGTCATCGACACCGCGATGAGACCGGCGACGCCCATGATGCCGAGGCTTGCGCCGGCGGCGACGAACCGCGAGACGCGCGGGCGCCGCGGAGCGAGGTGCGAGGCGACGACGCCCGCCGACACCGGCTCGTCGGCGACGGGCACGTCATCGACGGAGCCGTCGACCCGGGGCTGGTCGTCGACGGGGCGGAAGCCGAAGGCCATCGACGCCGCGGCGAAGGCATCCGCGTCGACCGGCGCTGCCACCGGCTCGGCCTCGGGTGCGACCTGTTCGGCGATCTGCTCGATCTCGACGGCGGAGGGCTCGTCGCGCACCGCGGGTGCGGGCGCAGGCTGCGCGGCGGATGCCACTGATGCCACGATCTCGGCGATGACCGCGGCGGGCGCGGCGATCACGGCCTCGGGCTCCGTGACGGTCGGCGCCTCGGGGCCCGCGCTGGCGGCCATCCGGCGGGCGCGGCGGCTGGTCGCGGCGGCTGAGACGGCGGCGGCGGTCACGGCCGCAGCGGCGGCGACAGCGGATGCCGAAGTCGGGACGACCTGGTCTGCGTTCGGAGTCGTCGAATCCGCGGGGGCCACCGTGGCGGCGCGAAGTCGATTCGAACGACGCGTCGGGGCAGCGGCGTTCTCAGTGTGCTCAGGGGGCAAAACGGATCTCTCGGGGTTCGGGTCAAGCTGGGGAAGGGCTTGGTCACTCTCGCCGTTCGGGCAACGAAAGTAACGATCGGATAAACGCTATCGTGCTCAGGCTGAAAAAGCCATGAGTCCGACATATCGCTCACTCATGTGGGACGGCGATCGCCTCGCACAGCCGACGATGCACGTCGGGTCCGCCGGCGACCAGCATGGGCCGTGCGGCGGAAGGATCGAGGCGCGTCACCACGCCCCCTGCCTCCTCGACCAGGAGCGCTCCGGCAGCGAAGTCCCAGGGATTCAGCCCGCGCTCGAAGAACCCGTCGAGGCGCCCGGCGGCGACATAGGCGAGATCGATCGCCGCGGATCCCATGCGGCGAAGGTCACGAGCCATGGTCATCGCGCGCCCGACCGTGGCCAGATCGCCGTCGTGCGTCGTCGGGTCGTAGCCGAATCCGGTGCCGAGCAGCGCTCCGGCCGGGGTCTCGGTGGTGACGGCGAGGCGGGTGCCGTCGAGCCAGGCGCCCTCACCGCGCACGGCGGTGAACAGCTCGCCCAGTGCCGGAGCGCACACGGCCGCCGCGACGCCCTGCCAGCGCTCGGGATCGGGCTCGCCGTCGACGACGGCGATGCTCACCGAATATCCCGGGATGCCGTACGCGTAGTTCACCGTGCCGTCGATCGGGTCGACCACCCACGTGCGCCCGCTCGAACCGCGCTCGGCGCCGGTCTCCTCCCCGAGGAAGCCGTCGTCAGGGCGCTCGGCGCGCAGCCGCTCGCGGATGAGCTGCTCGACCTCGCGGTCGGCCTCGGTCACGATGTCGGCGATCGTGGACTTGGTCGCCGCGAGCGCCACGCCTTCGGAGCGGCGCCGTCGAGCCAGCTCGCCGGCTTCGCGAGCGATCTCAGCGGCCAGCGCGCCGAGGTCGGCTGCGCTCACGACTGGTCTTCCGTCCGCTGCGGCGGGGTCGGCTCGGTCGACGTGGAGCGCTGGTCAGCCGAAGGGGAGCGCTGATCTCCGTCGGGGTGCAGGCCCTGCGCCTGATCGCCGGTGAGGTGCAGGGCGGGGGCCTGGTCGCCGCCGAGGTGCGAGGCCGGTGCCTGCGCGGTGCCGGGCTGCGGGGCCGCGGCCTGGTCGCCGCCGGAGTGCGGGGCCGGAGGAACCGGAGGAGGCGTCGGGATGCCGGAATCGTGCGGCACCGGAGGCACCGGCGGGACCGGAGGCACCGGAGGGAGAGTCGAGGCGCCGGAATCGTGCGGCGCCGGAGGCGCCGGAGGCACCGGAGGCACCGGAGGGAGAGTCGAGGCGCCGGAATCGTGCGGCGCAGGCGGCGCCGGCTGGCCGCTGGGTGCGGCCGCGCCACCGTAAGGGGCGTTCAGCACCGACGGACCGTGCGAGACCGAACCGTGCGAGACCGAACCGTGCGAGACCGAACCGTGCGACTGCGAAGGCGCGTGGGGTGCCGGCGGGGCGGGCGGCGCCGGCGGCACAGGCGGAGCAGTCGGCACGCCCGCAGCCGAACGGTCGCTGGCGCGCGGAGGCACGTGCGCGAACGGCGCGCTGTCATCCCACTTCGGCTCGACTCGCGGCGCGACCGTGGGAGAACCTGCTTGGGGCCCGGCCGGCGCGGCGTGCCCGTACGAATGCTGCGGGGCTTCGAGCGTCGGGAAGCTCGACGCCTGCTGCGGCGCGTAGGTCGGACGGCCGGTGTAATACGCGTTCAGGTCGGGGCTGCCGTCGGGCAGAGCCGGAAGCGGCGTGCGACCGTCGGCGTAGGTCGGCCACATCTGCTGCGGCGCGACGGCGACCGGCCGCGCGGGCCGGGGTGCACGCGGAGCGAACAGCGCGTTCAGCAGCGGGATCAGGGTGGTGCCGACGGCAGTGAGGATCGCCAGCGCGACCACGATGCGCCAGTACAGGTCGTCGTACCGGAACTGCTCGGGGAACGTCAGGTGGAACACCAGCAGCGCGACGAGGCCCGCGAGCATCGCGAACGTGACGATGACGATCACACGCGTGAAGGTGGTGACGTAGCGGCGGGATGCCTTCGTGAACAGGCGCACGTGCACGAGCGCGAGCTGCAGGATCGCGATCACGAGCAGGAACTGGAAGAATCTCGCTCCCGCCCAGCCGAAAGTCTCCGACATGTCACGCGGCAGCCAGATCTTCACCGCGCCGACGAGCAGCACGATGATCCAGCTGATCATGCTCGACAGGGCGAGCCAGTCTGGCCGACGCTCGGCGAGATGCGCCTCGGCGATAGCGACGCCGGCGAACAGGGCGAGCAGCAGGATCGTGAGGAACGCACGCCCGATGAGGCCGTCCTGGTCGCCGACGAGCACCCAGACGACGCACACGAGGGCGGCCGCGATCAGCGCGCCGATCGCGATCCAGATCGCGCCGCGCAACAGCTTCGACGACATCGGCTTGTGCGCATCGGCGTTCACCGGATGCTCGGCTGACGGTGTGACGTCGGACATGATGAGATCCTCCCCGGTCGGTGCTCTCATCCTCGCATGCACCGGTCAAGACGACCGGATGCTGTGCAGAGACGTCAGCGCTCGCGCGATGCGGCCGCGAATCCGGCGATGCGCGCCTGCGCGTCGGCCGTGTCGAACGCCGCGCCGATCGAGTCGGCCTCGGCGCTCAGCTGCTCTTCGAACGACCGCGACGGCTGCGAGCGCACGAGGCGCTTGGCGTGCCCGTACGCACCGGATGCGCCGGCCAGCCAGAACCGCGCGACCTCCTCAGCGCGCTCGCGCACGGCATCCGCCTCGGCATCCGGATCGGATCCCGCCTCGCCCGACGGGCCGGCGATCGCCTCGGCGACGAGGCCCCATTCGACGGCTTCATCAGCCGACAGCATCCGGTCCTGCAGCAGCAGCTGCAGAGCGCGGCGCTCGCCGACCGCCCGTGCCAGCTGCGCTGAGACCGACAGGTCGGGCGTCAGTCCGATGTTCGCGTAGCGGCTGCCGATCTTCGAGCTCGCGCCGATGACCGCGTAGTCGCTGCACATCAGGATGCCGAGGCCGCCCCCCGCCGTGGTGCCGTGCGCGGCCGCGACGACCGGGACGGCCGAGGTCGTCAGCGACAGGATGCCCGCGTTGATGACCTGCGCGAGTGCGGTGATCTCGTGCCCGCCCGACATGCTCGCCGACATGGCGCGCACGTCGCCGCCTGCGCAGAACGCGCGGCCGCGACCCTCGATGAGGATGGCGCCGACATCGTTGCGAGCGACGGCCGCGGCCGTGGCGTCCCGCCAGGCGTGCGCCAGGTCGGCGTCGAAGGCGTTCAGGCTCGCGGGACGGTTGAGCGTGAGCCGGGCGAGGCCCTCGTCGATCGTGAGCAGCAGCGGCTCGGTCATGGCTCTCCTTCGATGCGCAGGACGGGGTTTCAGCCTACCCGGTACTGAGCGTCACGCCTGCGGCTCGTCGCCGGCCGCTGCCAGGTCACTTCGGTACGCTCACGGGCCGGAAGCCGTACGAACCTGACCTCGCTCGCAGGCGCAGACGCAACCGCGGGTCGGCGGCGGTCAGTCCTCCGACAGCACGCGCACCACGAAGTCCTCCATGCGGTGCTTCGTGCCGTCGAGCCGCTGGTCGATCTGACCGGGGGCGCGCACCTCGCTCGGTGCCAGCGGATGCGCGAGTCGCACGTTGTCATGGCACGACAGGTCGGCGCAGATGTACGTACCCGCGCTGTCGCCGCGGCGGCCCTTCGCTCCCCCGCGCCGCGCGGTCAGCAGCGCGACCTGGTTGCCAGGCTGCATCGTGCGGCAGATGTTGCACATGCCCGAGCGCACCCGCGCCGGGTCGGTCGAACGCAGCACGATGCCCATCGGCTGGCCGTCGCGCTCGACGATCACGACGGCGCGCCGGCTCGATTCGGGATCGCGCCAGGCGAGGAAATCGATGTAGTCCCAGTCGGTCAGGATGAAGTCGTGGGGCAAGCCGATCTGGTCGATCTCCTCGGCGTCGGCGTTCTTGATCGCCTCGCGCACCTGGGTCTCGGTGAGTGGTCGCATCGATCCAGTCTAGGAAGACTGACGCTCGGCGAGGCGGCGCTGCAGCTCTTTCACCTCGTCGATCAGCTCGTCGGCGGGCCCGTCGACCGGGATGCCCGGAGCCACCGCCTGGATCGGCAGCGCTGCCACAGGTCCGAGCCTGAGCCCCCACTCCTCGTGCCACTGCGACAGCTGCGCCGACGAGGTCGCGTACACGATGCGGCCCAGGCCCACCCAGGCATGCGCCGCCGAGCACATCGGGCAGTGCTCACCGGAGGTGTAGACCGTGGCATCCGCTCGCTCCGGCGCAGACAGGTGGGCTGCCGCCCAGCGCGCGATCTCGAACTCCGGATGCCTGGTGTGATCGCCACCGGCGACCCTGTTGCGGTCCTCGAAGAGCACGTCTCCGTCGGCCGAAACGATCAGAGAGCCGAACGGCTCGTCGCCGTCGTTCAGCGCCTCGCTGGCGAGCTCGACACAGCGGCGCAGATGGGTCAGGTCCGTGGCATCCATGGCGTCCACCCTCTCATCCGGCCGCGTCGATCACCGCGACGATCTCGTCGTGACCGTGCTCGACCGCCAGCTCGCGCGACGTGCGCCCCTCACTGTCGGTGATGTTCGGGTCGGCCCCCGCCTCGAGCAGCGTCTTCGATCGCGCGAATGGTCGCGTCGGCGTCCTCCGCGTCGATCGCCGCCCACAGGTCGGCTGTCGCCCGTTCCGCCGGGTCGGGCCGCGGGTCGTCGGATGCCGGACAGCGCCCGACCAGGGCGCCCCAGGTGAACACCGCGGCGAGCGCGACCAGCACCGTCCGGATCATGCGGCCTCCTCGAGTCAGGGGAAGCGCAGGCCAGAACCCTGTGTCCGCGGAAGCCGTGGCTGTTGCCTTCCGGGGGCCGACCGGGCAGGGCCGCGCACCGTTACAGTCCGGGGGCCGACACTCCAGATGTCGGACCGATCACCACGAAACGTCCTTCATCTGGCGTGTCGGCCCCCGATTCGTCACCGACGGGGCAGGCCGCGCACCTCCATGCGCCGGGGGACCGACCGGGCCGCGCACCGTTACATTCCGGGGGCTGACACTCCAGATGTCGGACCGATCACCACGACACGTCCTTCATCTGGCGTGTCGGCCCCCGATTCGTCTCGGAAGGGCGGCCGGGCAGGCCGCGCCGTCATGCTTCGGAGGCCGTACGGGGCGGCACGGCCCTACTTCCCCACCGCGAACTGCCCGTGCGCTCCCCGCTCGGCGTCGATCATGAGGTGCGACACGAACGGATACGTGCCCTTCTCGGGGAAGATCAGCTCGACGAACCCGCCCTGCGCGGGCTGCAGCGCCAGAGCCTGCGATCCGGTTTCGGCCGAGTGATCGAGCAGATATGCGCCCTCGGCCCAGACCGTGTCGAACTGGCCTCCGATGACGTGGAAGCTGCTGGGGCGCTCGATCCCGGCATCCAGCACCCACACCCGCACCCGCTCGCCGACCGCTGCCTGAAGCGGCGCGTGATCGTACTGATTCGCGTAGCCGTTGAAGGTGACGAGGTCGGGGTCGCGCGTGGCGATGCGGTCGGGGTCGACCGTGCCGCCGTCGTGATCGCCGAGGTAGTACTCGCCCTGCACCAGCACGTAGCTGCGGTCCACGGCTGGCAGGTCGGCGGGCTCGATGATCACGGCGCCGTACATACCGTTGGCGATGTGCGCGGTCATCGGCATGGTCGAGCAGTGGTACATCCAGATCCCGGCCCGTGTCGCGGTGAACGTGTAGGTGAGGCTCTGGCCCGGCGGGATTGTGCGCATCGGCCGGTCGGGGGCGAGTGAGCCGGCATGGAAGTCGATGGAGTGCCCCATCGTGCCCTTGTTCTCGAGCGTGATGACGAAGCGGTCGCCGACCCTGCCGTGCAGCAGCGGCCCGGGGGCGGTGCCGTTGTACGTCCACAGCGTCTGGGTCACGCCCGGCGCGACCTTGCGCTTCTCGTCTCGGACGGTGAGAGTGAGCTCGCGGGTCACCGGGGCAGCGGATGCCGGAAGCGCGGGCAGCTCGGCATCGTAGGGCTCGAAGCCCGGGCCGGGGTCGGCCATCAGGTCGGGGGCGGTCGCGGTGTCGCTCGTGGTGTCGCCGCCCATATGGCCCATGTCATGCCCAGCGGCATCCGGTTTCGAGTCGCCGCCGGTCTCGCTGCCGGCCTCGGCGCCGGTGGCGATGATCTGCAGCGTCATTCCCATCTGCCGATGCCCGAGGATCGAACACCAGCCGTCGAGGTCGCCGGTGATCACGCCGACGTCGATCGTCTCCTTCTCGCCCGGCGCGAGGCGCCCGCCCGCGATCCCGTTGGCGAAGACGAGATCGTGCACCTGCTCGTCGTCGGTGTTGGTGACCTCGACGACCAGCCGGGTGCCCACCGGCACCTCGATGCGGTTCGGGGTGAAGCGCATGTTGGCCGCCTCGACCTGCACGGTCTGCACCGGGGCATCCGCCGCTCCCACCGGCGCGGCACTCCAGCCGAGACCGGCCGGATCGACCGCGGCGAGACCCGCCGCCACGAGCACCACCGCCAGCACTCCAGCGACAGCCTGCCCGGATCGGCGCCCCGGCGCGTGCTCACCCTCGGGAACGATCGGCCCCCGGCGACCGCTCGACCTGGCGTCCAGCGGGTCATTCGCGGCCTTCGCCCGGCGCTGGGCGCGCATCGCGCGCCACATCACGACGAGGAACGACGCCATCGCGACGAGGTACATGATCGACGCGACCACGCGCATGAGGCTCGACACCGGCAGGGCGCAGACAGAGAGCGCGGCGTTGGCCACCGTGACGCGCAGGATACCGGCCGCATCGAACCCGGCCGTGCCGACGCGCACGGGCGCGGGGCCGCCGCCCAACACCACGGGGACGAGGTAGCTCAGCGCGCCGACGAGCACCTGCGCGGCGAAGCCCGCGGCCAGGTACGGCACGACCTGAGCGAAGAGGGCGTCGAGTGCCGGGAAGCCACTGCCGTCGAGCGCGGCTAGAACCGCACCCACCGCGACCACGGCGACGGCGCCCGCCCACCACAGCAGCGCCGCACCCACAGACAGGGCCGCGAAGCTGCGCGGAGCCTTCTGTCGCGCGGCCCCGATCAGCGAGCCGAAGATGATCCCGAGTCCCGCGAGGTACACGCCAAGCCCGGCGGCGACGACGAGCAGCTGTGCGAGCGCGGCCCCGGTGGCGGCGACCACGACACCGCCGGCGAGGACGGGCAGGGCACGGGATGCCCCGGTCGCGGCGCCCTCGTCGGCGCGGGTGCGCAGGATCGTGGGCCACAGCGTGACGACCGTGCCCGCGACGGTGAGCCCGATCCAGCCCAGCACGTTGATCAGCGCGTGCGCGATGACGAGGTTCGGCGCCGAGTCGCCGCGCGCGAGCCAGGCACCGAGGGCTGCGCCGATCGTCAGCAGCGCGGCCGAGGCGACGTAGTACCTGATGGTGCGGCCGAAGCGGCCCGGCATGCTGCCGCGCATCCGGGCGAGCAGGGTCGCCCCGTGCCAGCCGACCGCGACGATCAGCGCGGCCGCTCCGGTGACGGTGATCGCCCAGAGGCCGCTGATCACACCCGCGATCACGAGCGCGGCGGCGGAGTTCGACAGGATCAACCGGATGCTCTGGCGCCGGCGATCCATGTCTGTGGCGGCGCTGCGAAGCAGGGCGAACGAGAAGTACTGACTCCACACGAGGATCGCGTGCGTGACCGCGCCGAGCAGCAGCAGATGGATCATCAGCCAGCCCGGCATCGGCAGCGCACGGTGCGCGAGGGCGGCCGCAACCGTGAGCAGCAGCCACAGCACGGTCGGGATGTCGCGCATCGGCCAGAATCCGCGGTTCTTCGTCATGCGGAGCCCTCCTCCACGGTCGGCGCACCATCGGATCGGGAGGGCGCGCCATCGGATCGGGAGGGCGCGCCATCGGTCCGGGAGAACGCGCGGCGCGGAGGGTCCACGCGCAGCATCCGTCCTCCCCCGGCGGAGTTCTCCTCCCGAGCGGTGGCGGCCGCGGGGGCGCGCGCCGGTCCGCGCACCGCGCTGTACACGGCGGTCAGCACGAACAGCAGCAGCGCGATGACGCCGAGCACTCCCCCGATGCGCCAGGCCGCCGGCATCCCGAGACCGTCGCCCACCCACACGCGCACGACCAGCGCCAGCTGCAGCAGCGCGACCGGCGCCCAGAAGGCGGGGCGGTAGGGCAGGGCGATCCGCAGCACGGCGGGAAGGATCGTCGTCGCGTGCGCCATGATCATCGAGAACGTGTAGCCGAGGAACACCGCGTGGATCACCGCGTCGTAGGCGGGTTGCGCCTCGGGCGATCCGAGCAGCAGCACGAGCCCCGCGACCGCGAGCCAGACGTACCCCGCCAGGATGCACGCCGCCATGTACCGTGTCACACCCGTCGCGCGGATCGTGCGACGCGCGACATCATGCACGACCAGCCAGCCCGTCAGCGACAGCAGCACGAGGCCGAGCGCGATGGCCCCGGCGTCGGGGAAGACGAGTCCGACGACCAGCGCCGCCGTCACCGCCCAGCCGTGCACGAGAAGCCGGATGCCCGCCGCCGGCCCCATCGTGATGCGCGCGAGCTCGACCCGCTCGGCCGCGATCGTCAGCACGAGGAAGCCGATGAGCCACGGGATGACGCGGGTCATCGTGTCCTGCCCGATCCAGATGAGCGCTCCGGCGAGCGCGAGGCCCGCTGCGAGCAGCTGGGTGAGCAGCGCGTGGTCGTACTGTCGTCGCCACAGCGGGATGTAGACGGTGAGGAAGGATGCCGCACCCGCGGCGAGCACGATCTTCGCCGCGACCAGCGGCACGAGCGGAGTGACGAGCAGGATGCCGCCGATGCCGAGCAGCGCGGGCGCGACATAGCCCATCGGCCGGGCGAGAGCGGTGGCTCGTTCCAGGCTGATCAGCGTTCCCACGAAGCCCAGCACGAGCAGCATCCCGTGCACGTGGGGAAGACGCTCGGCGGTGACCGGCGCGGGCAGACCCAGCAGCAGCAGGCCGGCGTCGAGCCCGGCGAGCAGGGCGAGGCCGGCGGGCAGCATCCACACCAGGCGCAGACCCGGGCGGCGTCGCGAGGACCCGGGCGAAAAACCACGTCCCTCGCGAGAATCCACGCGGGGAGTGGTTCCTCGCGCAGAACGCGGTTTCTCGGCGGAGGCGCCGGGGCGCGGCAGGCCGGCGGAGGCTGCGGCGCGCGGAACGCCGTTCATGATGCGGTCCGCAGGTGCAGCGCGCACGCGCCGTCGGCCTGGAAGGGCAGCAGCGTGGCATCCGCCGTCGCGTCGCGAGAGCGCAGGATGCCCGCGATCATCCCCTCGTGCACCGCGCAGACCACATCGGCACGGCGAGCCGCCACCGACAGCAGCGGGCAGCGGTGCAGCCGGATGCCGCCGCCGTCGTCGATCGGCGCGAAGCCCTGCTCGCGCATGACCTCGACGACCATCTCGCGGGGCGTGGCCGCGGCATCCGGATGCTGAGCGGCGATCTGCGCGCCCCACTGCTCACCCGACGCGCGCGCCTGCCCGACCGGATCGGCCACAACCTGCGTGAGGGTGTCGGCGAGCGCGAGCGCGAGTCCGGCGTAGGGGTTCACAGTGTCGGCAGGCGGCGCCTGCCACCGCCAGCCGGGGCGCCCGCGGCCCTGCACCTCGGCACGGACCCGGCGCAGCCGGCCGTCGAGGCGCAGCCGCTCGAGATGCTCGCGGACGGTGTTCTCGTGCAGGCCGGTGGCGGCCACGATGTCGGACGTGGATGCCGAGGCACGCGATTCGACCTCACGGAGGATCCGCTCGCGCGTCGAAGAATATCGACCCCCGTCTGCACCGCGGCGGACCGGCTTTTCTCCGGTCGATTCTGCATTTTCCACGGTATCCAGTGTAATAAAATCGACCGCACACGCCCACCTCGCGGAGACGGAGAAAATCATGGGAAACATCGAGATCCACAGGTCACGTTCGGAAGCCACCTCCCAGATGCCGGGCGGCACGGGCTGCGCGTGCGGCGGCCACGACGAGAAGCTGCCCGAGCTCGACGCGCAGGCCATCCCGCACGCAGTGCGCCACGCGGCGATCTTCGGGGCGATCGAGTCGCTGCAGCCAGGCGGCGCCCTGGTGATCTCGGCTACGCACGACCCGGTGCCGCTGCTGACCCAGCTGCGCGGCAAGCACGGCGACACCTTTCACACTCGCTATCTCGACGAGGGCCCCGAGCGCTGGCGCATCCTGGTGCGCAACGCCGGCTGAGGGTGGTGGCGCGACCCGCTGCCGTCGCATCGCGCCGTGGGGGCGTTCGAGTGGCCCCGTATGACCGGCTCCCGCGACGCGAGGCGACGATTCGGCACCTGCGAACGACAGCGAGGCGACGAATCGGGACCTGCGGACGACTCATAGAGGAGCGAACGACGAAGGCCCTCGCAATGCGAGGGCCTTCGGTCTGGATGTGGCAAGTGAGGGATTCGAACCCCCGAAGCTTACGCGGCTGATTTACAGTCAGCTCCCTTTGGCCGCTCGGGCAACTTGCCAGTGCACACCCGTCCGGCTTTCTCAGCCAACCGGGGGCGCGAAGATCAAGCATACCGGTCGCCGGCGGCGGTGAGAAATCGAGCGGTCAGCTGCCGAACACGCCCCGCTCCGCCTCTTGCAGCGACTCCGGCGTGCGCAGCAGTCCGCCCTCTGCCCGGCACGTTGCCGCGGCGATGAGCATGGCGTCGTCTATCAGCCGCTGCCACTCGGCATCCGTCTTCGGCTCCCCGCGCGACAGCCCGGCGACGACGGCCGCGAGCGTCGCGTCTCCCGCGCCGACGGTGTCGACGACCGGGCCGGGGAGCGTGGCGATCGGCGCACGGAACACGCCTGCGTCCGATTCGAGCACCGCACCCTCGGCACCGGCGGTGGCGAGCACGGCCATCGCGCCGAGCCCGCGCAGCCGCTCGCGCAGCGCGTCGAGGTCGCCGTCGTAGAGCAGGGCCGCGTCGTCTGCGCCGACCTTCACCAGCTCCGCCCTGGCGGCGAGGCGCTCGAACCCGCGCACGAACTCGGCGACGTCGCCCATCATCCCGCTGCGGGGGTTCGGATCGACGGCGACTCGGGCATCCCCCAGCGCATCGACCAGCGCATCTACCTCGTCGGATCGATCGAACGGGAAGCAGCTGATCGCGACGACGTCGGCGTCAGAGATCGCCGCACGCGCCGCCTCGTCGTACCGGATGCTGCGGCCGCGAGCGGCCTCGTTGAAGGCGTACTGCGGCTCGCCCGCCGGCGACCACGTGACGACCGCGCGCGACGACCCCCGCGGCGACGGACTCTCGATCAGGCGCACGCCGTGATCGCGCAGGTACTCGCGGATGTGCGCACCCGCCTCGTCATCGCCGACCATCGCGATCAGCGTCGTCTCGACGCCCAGCCGGCGCAGGCCCACGGCGACGTTCAGCGCGGCCCCGCCGACCAGCTCACGCACGCCGGAGGCATCACGGATCTCATCGATCAGGGCATCGCCGATCACCACTGCACTCATTCTGCGAGGGTACCGCGGGCGGTCGGCCGACGGCAGTTCCGAGGCGTTGCGAGAACGGGCTCGTGGGCTCAGGACAGGACGGATGCCCTGAGTGCGCCCGCCCTGGCTGGCCGCCCTGTTCCGGGTGACGGCGCGGCGCATGCGGGGCGCGCCGCGCGGTCGTACTGTGTGGTCATGAAGCTCCGCGCCGGCGCGGCAGTCGCGCTCCTCCTGGCATCCGTCACTGCTCTGGCGGGCTGCGCCTCCGCCGGACCGGAGCAGGCGGCGACGCCGTCGATGAGCGCCGCGCCATCGGCATCCGGATCCCCCTCGGCGTCGGCGACCCCGACCCCGACTCCGACGCTCGTGCCGCTGCCGGGTGACTGCCGTGAGATCCTCTCGGACGACGTGCTGACGCAGCTCGAGGGCGTGCCGCTGAACGATCCCGCCTTTGGCGACAGCGGGCTGGTCAGCGGCTCGCTCGTCTGCAACTGGGGCGACCCCCGCGCCGACACCACGGGCCTGAGCACCACCATCTCGCGGATGGACCGCGGCCCCGCGCTCGACCTGCTCAACACCCTGGCCGCCGACCAGGGGTTCACCTGCTACACCCCCGACGGCGGCACGCGCTGCGAGAAGAGCTGGCAGAACGAGCAGTACCCCGTCACCGACGGACGCACGCTCTTCTGGCGCGACGGCCTGCTGATCGACACGCGCTACTCGAACCTCGCGCCCAACGGATACACCTCGAGCATCATCGCGGCCCTCTGGGGTTGACCGCCACCCGCCGGCCCGCCCACTCGCCGCCCGCCGCCCGCGCCGCCACCCGCGCCGCCGCCCGCGCCGCCGCCCGCGAAACTTGCCTTCCAGCACGAAACCGGCGTCCCGAGCGCAAGTCTCGTGCTGGAACGTAAGTCTCGCGATCGATCCGCCGGCCCGCCGGCCCGCCGACCCGCCGATCCGCCGGCCCGGCGGCCCGCCCGCCGACCCCGCCCGCGGCGGGGACGGGAAAGGCCCCGGCCCTCCGAAGAGGGGCCGGGGCCTTCTAATCACTCAGGACCTATCAGTTGTAGGTGCCGGGGGTGATGTCGTCCGTCGAGAACGCGTCGAAGTCGACGTAGCCGAAGTCGCCGTCGGCGTACGCACCGTCGGATGCGAAGATCCGGTTCGGGTAGCGCTCGCTCTTGGCCTCTTCCGTCGCCTCGACCGTGATGTTGCGGTACTTCGACAGACCGGTTCCGGCCGGGATGAGCTTTCCGATGATGACGTTCTCCTTGAGACCGACCAGCGGGTCGCGCTTGCCCTCCATGGCGGCCTGCGTGAGCACGCGGGTCGTCTCCTGGAAGGACGCAGCCGACAGCCACGACTCGGTCGCGAGCGACGCCTTCGTGATACCCATCAGCTCCGGGCGACCCGACGCGGGGCGCTTGCCCTCTGCCACGGCCTCGCGGTTGATCTGCTGGTAGCGCTTCAGGTCGACCATCTCACCCGGCAGCAGCGTGGTGTCAGCGTGGTCGACCACGGTGACCTTGCGCAGCATCTGACGGACGATGACCTCGATGTGCTTGTCGTGGATCGGCACACCCTGCGAGCGGTACACGCCCTGCACTCCGCCGACGAGGTACTTCTGCACCTCGCGGGCACCCATGACTCGCATGACCTCCTTGGGGTCGAGCGTGCCGACCTGCAGCGGCTGACCGACGGTGACGTGCTGGCCGTCCTCGACGAGAAGCGTCGCACGCTTCAGCACCGGGTAGACCACCTCTTCGTCGCCGTTGTCGGGCGTGAGGATGACCTTCTTGGCCTTCTCGGTCTCCTCGATCGTGATGCGGCCGTCGGCCTCGGCGATCGGGGAGGCACCCTTCGGGGTGCGGGCCTCGAAGAGCTCCTGCACACGCGGCAGACCCTGGGTGATGTCATCGGCCGAGGCCGAACCACCCGTGTGGAAGGTACGCATCGTCAGCTGGGTGCCGGGCTCACCGATCGACTGAGCGGCGATGATGCCGACGGCCTCGCCGATGTCGACGGTCTTGCCCGTCGCGAGCGAGCGGCCGTAGCACTGCGCGCAGACGCCGACGGCCGAGTCGCAGGTCAGCACCGAGCGCACCTTGATGGTCTCGATGCCGGCCTCGACCAGCTTGTCGATCAACACGTCACCCACGTCCTCACCGGCGGTGGCGACGACCTCGCCGCCCTCAGTGACGACATCGGATGCCAGCGTGCGGGCGAACACCGAGTTCTCGACGTTCGCGTCGCGCGTGAGCACACCCTGCGAGTTCGGAGCTGCGATCGGGAGCTCGAGGCCCTTCGACGTGCCGCAGTCCTGCTCGCGGATGATGACGTCCTGCGAGACGTCCACCAGACGACGGGTCAGGTAACCCGAGTCGGCGGTGCGCAGAGCGGTGTCGGCGAGACCCTTACGGGTACCGTGCGTCGCGATGAAGTACTCCGCCACCGACAGACCCTCGCGGTACGAGGAGATGATCGGACGCGGGATGATCTCACCCTTGGGGTTGTTCACCAGACCGCGCATACCCGCGATGTTGCGGATCTGCAGCCAGTTACCACGCGCACCGGAGGTCACCATGCGGTTGATGGTGTTGTCCTCGGGGAAGTGCTCGCGCATCGCGGCCTGCACCTCGTCGGTCGCTTCGGTCCAGATCTTGATGAGCTCCTGACGACGCTCGATGTCGGTCGTCAGACCCTTGTCGTACTGCGACTGGACCTTCGCGGCCTGCTTCTCGTAGCCGGCGACGATCTCGGCCTTGTTCGGCGGGGTGAGGATGTCGCTGAGCGCGACGGTGACGCCCGAGCGGGTCGCCCAGTGGAAACCGGCATCCTTGATGCGGTCCAGCGTGGCGGCCGTCTCGACCTTGGGGTACTCCTCGGCCAGCTTGTTCACGATCTGCGACAGCTTGCCCTTGTCGGCCTGGCCGCGCACGAAGGGGTAGCCCTTCGGCAGCGCTCCGTTGAAGATCGCCTGGCCGAGCGAGGCGTCGACGAGACCGTGACGCTCGTAGCCCTCGGGAGCCTCGCCCTCGAGGAAGGTCAGACCCGGGATGCGGATGCGGACCTTCGCCTGCAGGTCGAGCGTACCCTCGTCCTTCGCGAGGATCGCCTCAGAGACCGAGCCGAACGCACGACCCTCACCGGCAGCGCCCTCCTTGACCGTGGTCAGGTGATGCAGACCGATGATCATGTCCTGCGAGGGCAGGGTGACCGGACGGCCGTCCGACGGCTTGAGGATGTTGTTCGAGGCGAGCATCAGCACGCGGGCCTCGGCCTGAGCCTCGACCGACAGCGGCAGGTGCACAGCCATCTGGTCACCGTCGAAGTCGGCGTTGAACGCGGCGCAGACGAGCGGGTGCAGCTGGATGGCCTTGCCCTCGACGAGCTGCGGCTCGAACGCCTGGATGCCGAGACGGTGCAGCGTGGGTGCGCGGTTCAGCAGCACCGGGCGCTCGCGGATGATCTCCTCGAGCACGTCCCAGACCTCGGGACGGGTGCGCTCCACGGCACGCTTGGCGGCCTTGATGTTCTGCGAGTGACCGAGGTCGATCAGGCGCTTGATCACGAACGGCTTGAACAGCTCCAGAGCCATCTGCTTGGGCAGACCGCACTGGTGCAGCTTCAGCTGCGGGCCGACGACGATGACCGAACGGCCCGAGTAGTCGACGCGCTTTCCGAGCAGGTTCTGGCGGAAGCGACCCTGCTTTCCCTTCAGCATGTCGCTGAGGGACTTCAGGGCGCGGTTGCCGGTGCCGGTGACGGGACGACCGCGACGGCCGTTGTCGAACAGCGCGTCGACGGCCTCCTGCAGCATCCGCTTCTCGTTGTTGACGATGATCTCGGGCGCACCGAGGTCGATCAGACGACGAAGACGGTTGTTGCGGTTGATGACGCGGCGGTACAGGTCGTTCAGGTCGCTGGTCGCGAAGCGGCCACCGTCGAGCTGCACCATCGGACGCAGCTCCGGCGGGATCACCGGCACGACGTCGAGCACCATGGCGGCCGGGCTCATGCCGGTCTCGAGGAACGAGTTGACGACGGTCAGGCGCTTGATCGCACGGATCTTGCGCTGGCCCTTGCCCTCCGAGATCTGCAGGTGCAGGCTCTCGGACTCGGCCTGCAGGTCGAAGGTCTCGAGGCGGCGCTTGATCGCCTCGGCGCCCATGTGCGCCTCGAAGTACTGACCGAACCGGTCCTGCAGCTCGTGGAACACGTCGTCCTCGGGGCGCAGCGCGCCCACCTCGAGGGTGCGGAAGTCCTCCCACACGCGCTCGAGCTTGGCGATGGCCTCGTCGGCACCCTTGCGGGTGAGGGTCATCTCCTTCTCGGCGGCGTCCTTGACCTTCTTCTTGGCGTCGGCCTTGGCACCCTCCGCCTCAAGGGCGGCGAGCTCCTCCTCCAGCTTCGCCATCCGCTCCGCGATCTTCGCGTCGCGGCGGTCGCCGAGCGTCTTCAGCTCGAGACGGATGTTGTTCTCCTGCGTGGCGAGGTCGCGGTGACGAGCATCCTCGTCGACCGAGATCACCATGTAGGCGGCGAAGTAGATGACCTTCTCGAGGTCCTTCGGCGCCATGTCGAGCAGGTAACCGAGGCGCGAGGGAACACCCTTGAAGTACCAGATGTGCGTCACGGGAGCAGCGAGCTCGATGTGACCCATGCGCTCACGACGGACGGAGCTCTTGGTGACCTCCACGCCGCAGCGCTCGCAGACGATGCCCTTGAAGCGGACACGCTTGTACTTGCCGCAGGCGCACTCCCAGTCGCGGGAGGGGCCGAAGATCTGCTCGCCGAAGAGGCCGTCCTTCTCGGGCTTCAGCGTGCGGTAGTTGATCGTCTCGGGCTTCTTGACCTCACCGAAGGACCATCCGCGGATGTCGTCAGCGGTGGCCAGGCCGATTCGAAGCTCATCGAAAGTGGTTGATTCGAGCACTAGTTCTCCTGTGTAGAAAAAATCTGTCGCTTGTCGAGGGCCGAGATCAGATCTCGTCGATCGACGCCGCTTCGAAACGGCTGGAGATGTTGATGCCGAGCTCCTCCGCTGCGCGGAAGGCCTCGTCGTCGGTGTCCCGCAGGTTGACGGCTGTGCCGTCGGCCGAGAGCACCTCGACGTTCAGGCAGAGCGACTGCATCTCCTTCATGAGCACCTTGAAGGACTCGGGGATTCCGGGCTCCTGGATGTTCTCGCCCTTGACGATCGCCTCGTACACCTTGACGCGGCCGAGGATGTCGTCGGACTTGATCGTGAGCAGCTCCTGCAGTGCGTAGGCGGCACCGTAGGCCTCGAGAGCCCACACCTCCATCTCACCGAAGCGCTGTCCACCGAACTGCGCCTTACCGCCGAGCGGCTGCTGGGTGATCATCGAGTAGGGGCCCGTCGAGCGAGCGTGGATCTTGTCATCCACGAGGTGGTGCAGCTTCAGGATGTACATGTAGCCGACCGAGACGGGAGCCGGGAACGGCTCACCCGAACGGCCGTCGAACAGCTGCGTCTTGCCCGACGCGTCGATCAGGCGCACGCCGTCACGGGTCGGCAGGGTCGAGTCGAGCAGGCCCGAGATCTCGGACTCGCTGGCACCGTCGAACACCGGGGTCGCGACCTTGGTGTTCGGGGCGACGTCGCGACCGTTCTCCGGCAGCTTGGCGGCCCACTCGGGGTCACCCTCCACCTTCCATCCGGTCTTGGCGATCCAGCCGAGGTGGGTCTCGAGAACCTGGCCGAAGTTCATTCGACCCGGGATGCCGAGCGGGTTCAGCACGACGTCGACCGGCGTGCCGTCCGACATGAACGGCATGTCCTCGACGGGCAGGATCTTCGCGATGACGCCCTTGTTGCCGTGACGACCGGCGAGCTTGTCACCCTCGGTGATCTTGCGCTTCTGGGCGATGTAGACCACGACGCGGCGGTTGACGCCCGAGCCCAGCTCGTCGTCGCCCTCCTCGGCGTCGAACTCCTTGACGGCGATGATCGTGCCCTGCTCACCGTGCGGCACCTTCAGAGAGGTGTCGCGGACCTCGCGGCTCTTCTCGTTGAAGATGGCGCGCAGCAGGCGCTCCTCGGCCGACAGCTCGGTCTCGCCCTTGGGCGTGACCTTGCCGACGAGGATGTCGCCGGGGCGGACCTCGGCGCCGATGCGGATGATGCCGCGCTCGTCGAGGTCCTTCAGCAGCTCGGGGCTGACGTTGGGGAGGTCACGAGTGATCTCCTCCTTGCCCAGCTTGGTGTCGCGGGCGTCGACCTCGTACTCCTCGATGTGGATCGACGAGAGGGTGTCGTCCTTCACCAGCTCCTGGCTGAGGATGATGGCGTCCTCGAAGTTGTGACCCTCCCACGGCATGAACGCGACGAGCAGGTTCTTGCCGAGCGCGAGCTCGCCGTTCTCAGTGGCGGGACCGTCGGCGATGACCTCGCCGACCTCGACGCGCTCACCGGCGCTGACGATCACGCGCTGGTTGTAAGAGGTGCCCTGGTTCGAGCGGTCGAACTTGCGCAGGTGGTACTCCTGCGTGCCGCCCTCGTCGAGCATGACGACGACGCGGTCTGCGGAGACCTCGCTGACGACACCGGCCTTCTGCGCGGTGATCACGTCGCCGGCGTCGATGGCGGTGTAGCCCTCCATACCGGTTCCGACCAGCGGCGAGTCCGAGCGCAGCAGCGGCACGGCCTGACGCTGCATGTTGGCGCCCATGAGCGCGCGCTGCGCGTCGTCGTGCTCGAGGAACGGCACGAGCGAGGTCGCGACCGACACCATCTGGCGCGGCGAGACGTCGATGTAGCCGATCTCCTCGGGCAGGAACAGGTCGACCTCACCCGATCCGCCGCGGGGGCGGGCCAGGACGTGGCTCTCGGTGAAGCGGCCGTTCTTGTCGAGCGGCGCGTTCGCCTGGGCGATGTTGAAGTCGACCTCCTCGGCTGCCGTGAGGTAGTCGATCTGGTCGGTGACGGCACCGTCGACGACGCGACGGTACGGGGTCTCGATGAAGCCGAACGAGTTGATGCGCGCGAAGGTCGCGAGCGCACCGATCAGACCGATGTTCGGACCTTCAGGAGTCTCGATCGGGCACATGCGGCCGTAGTGCGAGGGGTGCACGTCTCGCACCTCGACGCCGGCACGGTCACGCGAGAGACCACCGGGGCCGAGGGCCGACAGGCGGCGCTTGTTGGTCAGACCCGCGAGCGGGTTGTTCTGGTCCATGAACTGCGACAGCTGCGAGGTGCCGAAGAACTCCTTGATCGCGGCCACGACGGGGCGCACGTTGATCAGGGTCTGCGGGGTGATCGCCTCGATGTCCTGCGTGGTCATGCGCTCGCGGACGACGCGCTCCATGCGCGACAGACCGGTGCGGACCTGGTTCTGGATCAGTTCGCCGACGGCGCGGATGCGACGGTTGCCGAAGTTGTCGATGTCGTCGGTGGCGATGCGGATCTCGGTCTTCTTGCCGCCGCGGATGCCTTCGAACGTCTCGTCGCCACGGTGCACGCGCACGAGGTACTTGATGGTCGCGACGATGTCGTCGACGGTCAGCACCGAGTCGGTGAGCGGAGCTGCGAGACCGAGCTTCTGGTTGATCTTGTAACGACCCACCTTGGCCAGGTCGTAGCGCTTCGGGTTGAAGTAGAAGTTGTCGAGCAGCGAGCGCGCGGCCTCGGCGGCCACCTGCTCGCCCGGACGCAGCTTGCGGTAGATGTCGCGCAGCGCGTCTTCCTGGGTGAGGATGGTGTCCTTCGCCAGGGTCTCCTCGATCGAGGGGTAGCCGGCGAACTCGGCGAGGATCTGCTCGCTCGACATGCCCAGCGCCTTCAGGAAGACGGTGACGGACTGCTTGCGCTTGCGGTCGATGCGCACGCCGACCTGGTCGCGCTTGTCGATCTCGAACTCGAGCCACGCGCCGCGGCTGGGGATGACGCGAGCGGTGACGATGTCCTTGTCACTGGTCTTGTCGGGGGTCTTGTCGAAGTAGACGCCGGGCGAGCGCACGAGCTGCGAGACGACGACGCGCTCGGAGCCGTTGATGATGAACGTGCCCTTGTCGGTCTGCAGCGGGAAGTCGCCCATGAAGACCGTCTGGGTCTTGATCTCACCGGTGAGGTGGTTCATGAACTCGGCCTCGACGTACAGCGGGGCGGCGTAGGTCTTGCCGCGCTCCTTGCACTCGTCGATCGAGTACTTCTCGGGCTCGAGGTACGGGTTCGTGAACGAGAGCTGCATGGTCTCGCCGAGGTCCTCGATCGGGGAGATCTCCTCGAAGATCTCACCCAGGCCCGAGACCTCGGAGACGTCGCTGCGGCCGGACTTCTTGGCCTCGGCGACGCGCGCCTTCCAGTCGTCGTTGCCGACGAGCCAGCCGAACGACTCGGTCTGCAGAGCAAGCAGATCCGGAACGTCGAGCGTGTCGGAGATCTTGGCGAACGAGAGGCGGGAGACTCCGCGGCCGTTCTTGTTGGTGGTGGATGTGGATGCGTTGCGAGCAGCAGCCAAGGGAGTAACCTCCGTGAGCCCGTGCAGGGGCTGGTCGATTCCTAGACGTCGGTGGAGTACGCGCTCGAGAGCTCAACGGATGCCGACCACCATATGAGGGCACGGAGAAGCGAGCGCAACTACCAACTATACGCACGATTTCGCGACATGGCAAGCGGAATCCTTGACCAATGCCGGATGCTGGGGTATGAGCGACACTGCAGTATGCGCATCGTGCTGAAGTTCACCATCGACTGCGACGCCGACACCGCCTGGCGCGCCCTGCATTCGCCCCGTATCGTCGGCGAGCTGTACGCGCCGCTGCTGCAGATGCAGCCACTGCTGCCGGACGGTCTGCCCGAGCGGTGGATGCCGGGAGACGAGGTGCCCGTGCGCCTCGCCGCGTTCGGACGCATCCCGGTCGGGACCCAGCTGATCCACATCAGCGACCGCACGCTCGACGGGCCAGGAGGCCCCGTGCGCATCCTCCGCGACAGCGGCATCCCGCTCACCGGGCCGCTGGGCGGCCTCGACGTGTGGGATCACCAGATGGCGGTCTCGCCCGCGCCCGGCCGGGCGGGACGGACTCTCTGGCGCGACCGGCTCACCTTCGACGGGCCCTCCGCCCTGCTGCTCTGGCCCGTGCTCTGGGCCTCGTGGCAGGCGCGCGCCCTGCGCGTGCGCGCGCTGGCACGGCGCTGGGCGCGCGACCCGGGACTGCGGGACTGACGCCTCGCGTCAGGACGCGATGCCGAGTTCGTTGCCGGGAATGGATGCCAGCAGCCGGCGCGTGTACGGATCGCGCGGGTTCGTGAAGATCTCCTCCGAGCTCGCCGCCTCGACGAGCGCGCCGTCCTTCATGACGCACACGTAGTCACTGATCAGGCGCACCACGGCGAGGTCGTGCGAGATGAACAGATAGCTGAGTCCGTACTCCTTCTGCAGGTCGCCGAGCAAGGTGAGGATCTGCGCCTGCACGAGCACGTCGAGCGCGGAGACCGGCTCATCGCAGACGATGAGGTCGGGCGAGAGCGCGAGCGCGCGTGCGATCGCGACGCGCTGACGCTGACCGCCCGACAGCTCCGATGGATAGCGCTGCAGCATCGACTGCGGCAGCGCGACGTCGTCGAGCAGCTTTCGCACGCGCGCGCGACGCTCGGCACGGTTGCCGCGCTTGTAGAACTCCAGCGGCTCGGCGATCAGACGCTCGATCGTGAACATCGGGTTCAGGCTCGAGTACGGGTCCTGGAAGACCGGCTGCACGCGCTGACGGAACTCGCGCGACTGCGCGCGGTCGAGCTTCGCGATGTCGTTGCCCTCGAAGCGGATCGTGCCGGCGGTCGGCTCGATGAGCTTGAGCAGCATGCGGGCCGTGGTCGTCTTGCCCGAACCCGACTCCCCCACGATCGCGACGGTCTTGCCGCGCGGGATCGCGAGCGAGACGTCGTCGACGGCGACGAAGTCCTCAGCCTGACCGCGGATCGGGTAGACCTTGCGCAGCCCCTCGATCTCGACGATGTTGTCGCTGACGGGCTCCTCACCGGCATCCGTCTCGCGGCGCGCCTCGAACACCTCCGGCTGCAGCCGGGCCGCGGCGATCGAGGGCGCCGCCTTGACGAGGCTCTGCGTGTAGGGATGCTGCGGGTCTTCGAGGATCTGCCGCGCCGGGCCCTGCTCGACGACGCGCCCGCGATGCATGACGACCACGCGCTGTGCCCGTTCGGCGGCGAGTCCGAGGTCGTGGGTGATCAGCAGCACCGCGGTGCCCAGCTCGCGTGTCATCTCGTCGAGCTGGTCGAGGATCGTCTGCTGCACCGTCACGTCGAGGGCGCTGGTGGGCTCGTCGGCGATGAGCAGGCGGGGGCGGCAGGCCAGGCCGATGGCGATGAGGGCACGCTGACGCAGACCGCCCGACAGCTCGTGCGGATACTGCTTAGCGCGACGCTCGGGGTCGGGCAGGCCGGCTGCCGAGAGCGCCTCGACGACCTTCTGCTGCACGTTGCCGCGGTTGGCGAGGCCGTGCGCGAGCAGCGTCTCGGCGACCTGGGTGCCGATCTTGGCGACCGGGTTGAGGTTCGACATCGGGTCCTGCGGCACCATGCCGATGTCGCGGCCGCGGATCTTGCGCATCTCGTTCTCGGAGATGCCGACCAGCTCGCGCCCGTCGAGGGTCACGCTGCCCCCGGCCACCCGCCCGCCCGAGGCGAGCAGACCGATCACGGCCATGGCGGTGGTCGACTTGCCCGAGCCGGACTCGCCGACGATCGCGACGGTCTCGCCGGGGGCGATCTCGAGGTCGACGCCCTCGACCGCGTGCACGACGCCGTCCATCGTGCCGAAGTCGACGGCGAGGTTCGACACCTGCAGCAGCGGCTGGCGCACGGCATCCGGATTCGTGTTCATGCTCTCGTTCCTCATCGCGCACGCGTCCTCGGGTCCATGGCCTCGCGCAGCGCCTCGCCGAACAGCGTGAAGCCCAGCGCGGTCACGGCGATGCAGATGCCGGGCAGGAAGGCCAGCTGCGGGGCGATCGCGAGCTCGTTCTGCGCGTAGGTCAGCATCCGCCCCCATTCGGCCGTCTCGGGCCGGCCGCCGCCGAGGCCGAGGAACGACAGCGCCGCCGCGTCGATCACGGCGGTGGCGAGCGTCAGGGTGCCCTGCACGATGACCGGGCCGATGGCGTTCGGCAGCACGTGCGACATGGTGATGCGACCGCGGCCGAGACCGAGGGTCTGCGCCGAGAGCACGTACTCCGCCGAGCGCTGCTGCAGCATCGACGCGCGCAGCAGGCGGGCGAAGATCGGCACCTGAGACGCTCCGATGGCGATCATCACGGCAGAGGGCGTCTGCCCGAGGATGGCGGCGATCGATACGGCCAGCAGCAGGTTCGGCACCGAGAGGATGATGTCGACGATGCGCATGATCAGCGTGTCGACCCAGCCGCCGAAGGTGCCGGCGAGCAGCCCCAGCAGCATGCCTCCGACGAGTCCGAGGGCGGTCGAGACCACGCCGACGAGCAGCGAGGCCTGCGCTCCCCAGATCAGCTTCGACAGCACGTCGCCGCCGAAGCGGTCGAGGCCGAGTGGGAACCCGTCGATCTCGCCGATGCCGGGGATGCTGGTGGGGGTGATGTACTCGGTGCCGGGGAGCGCACGCTCGGGATAGGGGGCGAGCAGCGGCGCCAGCGCCGCGACCAGCAGGAACAGCAGCACGATCACGGCGCCGAACCAGGCGGCCGGGTTGCGTCGCAGGCGGCGGAACACATCCCGCCAGAAGCCGCCGCCGGACTTCAGATCGGCCTGTGCGACGGCGACGGTGTCGAGCACCCCGCCGCCCTGTGCGGGTGGGAGCACTGCGCTCATCACTGAACCCTCACTCTCGGATCGATCAGGCTGTACGACACGTCGACGGCCAGGTTGATCAACGCGTACGCGATCGCGATGAAGATGATGAAGCCCTGCAGCACGGGGAAGTCGCGCGCGAAGATCGACTGCGCGAGGAACGACCCGACGCCGGGATACGCGAACACCGTCTCGGTGAGCACCGCGCCCGAGATGAGCAGGCCAGTCTGCAGACCGATCGTGGTGATCACCGGCAGCATGGCGTTGCGCAGGATGAACCGGTTGCGCAGCGTTGACGAGGCGACGCCCTTGGCCTTGCCGGTGCGGACGTAGTCGGCGTTCTGCACCTCGAGCACACTCGCCCTCGTGATGCGCACGATGATCGCCAGCGGGATCGTGCCGAGGGCGAGAGCCGGAAGCAGCAGATGCAGGATGGCGTCCCACGCGGCGTCGAACTCGCCGGTGATGATGCCGTCCCACACGTAGAACCCGGTGACGTGCGTCGCATTGATGCGCGGGCTCTGACGTCCGTCTGACGGCAGCCAGCCCAGCTGCACGGCGAAGATGTACTTCAGGATGAACGCCAGGAAGAACACCGGGATGGTGATGCCGATCAGGCTGAAGATCACCGCGCCGTGGTCGGTCCACCTGCCGTGCCGGCGCGCCGCCCAGTAGCCGAGGGGGATGCCGACGCCGACTGCGAAGATCAGCGCCGCGACGCTGAGCTCGATCGTGGCCGGGAAGCGGCGGAAGAACTCCTCGACGACGGGCCGCGAGGTGACGATCGATGAGCCGAAGTCGCCCTGCAGCAGCCTGCCGATCCAGGTGACGTACTGCTCGAGCAGGGGTCGATCGAAGCCGTAGAGCTGGTTGACCTGCTCGATGGCCGCCGGCGTCGCCTTCTCACCGAGCAGCGCGACGGCCGGTCCGCCCGGTAGGGCGCGGACCCAGGCGAACAGCAGGATGCTGAGGCCGAAGAGTGTGGGGATGAGCAGCAGCAGCCGCTTGCCGATAGTACGCAGCACGAAGTTCTCCGTCGGGGCGCGTCGTCCGCCCCGGACCTCACTGGTCCGAGGCGGACGACGCGGCGGGCATTACTTGGTGAGGACGATCTCCGAGAAGACCTCGTCGTTCACCGGGCTGGCCGGGTAGCTCTTCACCCGCTCATTGAAGGCGAGCGTCGGTGCCGGGTGCGCCAGCGGGACGCCGGGGATGAACTCCGCTACATCCTCGTTGATCTTCTCGTACGCCTTCGTCTGCTCGTCGATGTTCGAGATGCCGCGGGCATCCGCCAGCTCCGAGAACAGCTCGGGGTTGTCGAAGCCCCACTCCGCGCTCTGCTGTCCGAAGAAGACGCCGACGAAGTTGTCGGTGTCGTTGTAGTCGCCGGTCCAGCCGAGCAGGTGGATGCCGTGTTCGGGCGTGCTCGAGATCTTCTCGAGGTAGTCCGGGCTCCACGCGTCGGTCTGCGGGTTGACCTTCACACCGGCCTCTTCGAGCTGCTTGGCCAGCACGGTGAAGATCTGCTCGGGGTTGGGCATGTACGGACGCGACACGTTGACCGGGTAGTTGAAGGTCAGCGTGAGCGGGTTGTCAGCCGTGTAGCCGGCCTCTTCGAGCAGCGACTTCGCCTTGGCGGGGTCGTACTCGTAGGTCTTGACGTCCTTGTTGTAGCCGTTGACCACCGGCGGCACGAACTGCGTGGCCTTCTCGGTGCCCTCGGGCAGGACCTGCTTGATCAGCGCGTCCTTGTCGATCGCGTGCGAGAGCGCCTCGCGCACCTTGACGTCCTGCAGCTCGGGAACCGCCTGGTTGAAGCCGAGGTAGAGAACCGTGAACGGCTTTCGCGACACCATGTTGAAGCCCTTCTCCTCCAGGGCCTTGGTGTCGGCCGGGCCGACCAGGTCGTAGCCGTCGATGTCGCCGGCCTCGAGTGCCTGACGGCGCGCCGTCGGGTCGTCGATCACGCGGAAGATGACCTCCTGGATCTGCCCCTGCTCGCCCCAGTAGTCGTCGTAGGCCTTGAGCGTGACGTTCTCGCCGGGCGCCCACGAATCGAACTGGAACGGGCCGGTGCCGACGGGGTGCGCCTTGGCGTACTCCGACAGCGTCGGAGCGGCGGCCGTTCCGCCGACCTCGTCGGCCTTGAACTCCTCGAGCGCCGACGGGCTCTGCATGCTGAACGCGGGCAGCGACAGCGAGGCGACGAAGCCGGCGAACGGCTTGTTCAGCTCGATCGTGACCTTGTCGTCGCCGTCGGGCGTGCACGATTTGTAGACGGCGTCTGCGGGGTTGGACGCATAGCCGCGGAAGAGCTTGTTGTAGTAGTAGCCGAGCGCCTCGGACGCGAGCAGGTCGGTCCAGTTGTACCAGCGGTCGAAGTTGAAGCACACGGCTTCGGCGTTGAACGGCGTGCCGTCGTGGAACGTCACCCCGCTCTTCAGGTCGAACGTGTGGGTCATGCCGTCGTCGGACGACTCCCACGACTCGGCGAGCAGCGGCGCCGGGTCGGCGGTGCCGGGCTTGGTGCCGACGAGACCCTCGAAGATCTGGCGCGAGACGCGGAAGGTCTCGCCGTCCTGCGCGAGCGCCGGGTCGAGGCCCTGCGGGTCGGACGATGCGGCGAACACGAAGGTGCTGTCGACGTCGCCGGATGCGTCCGAGCCGTTGTCGTCATCACGCTGGCTGGCGACGCAGCCGGTCAGCAGCATCGCTGCGACGGCGGCGCCGGCGGCGAGGGCGAAGCCTCGCCTGCGGGTGCTGTGGAGCATGGTGTGCCTCTCTGTGGAATGCTTCTTCGCATGAATCGGATGCCCCATCGCATCCGCACATGATGTCTTGACGCTACTCAGCGACGTCGCCGATCGCCAACCTTTCGCGTGTTGCGATCCGATATCGGGTGCGCCCGGAGCGGGCGCTGTAGGGTCGGATGCCATGACGCGCACCCCCGTCGCTCAGCACGCCCCGCACCGCACACCCTCCGCCTGGGGGTCCGCGCTGCGGATGCTGGGCATCGGCCTCGCCGTCGTGGCGGTCTCGGCCCTCGGTGTCGGCGGGTTCATCGCCGCCGATCTCACCCTGAGGGTGGGTCAGGATGCCGTCGACCTGGAGGATGCGCCCGAGGTCGCTCCCCCGTCGCTCGCGGCGTACCCGGGCGAGTTCGCCGTCCTGCTCGTCGGCACCGACGAATGCGGCGAGGTGTCGACGCAGAAGCTCGGCGCGCGGTGCGTCGGTGAAGACGGCATCCGCAACGATGTGAACCTGCTCGTGCACGTCTCGGCCGAGCCGCGCAAGGTGAGCGTCGTGTCGCTGCCGCGCGACCTGATGCTCGAAGTGCCCGAGTGCACACGTGAAGACGGCTCGGTGGCATCCGGATCGTCAGCCGCGGTGATCAACACCGTCTTCGAGCGCGCCGGCCTGTCGTGCGTGGTGAAGTCGGTCGCCGCGCTGAGCGGAATCGACATCGGCTTCGCCGCGAAGCTCAGCTTCGACGGCGTCATGAAGATCACCGACGCGATCGGCGGGGTGGAGATCTGCATCGGCGGCACCGGCATCCGCGACCGCGACACCGGAATCGACTGGCCGCCGGGGCTGCGCACGGTGTCCGGTTACGACGCGCTGCAGTTCATCCGGGTGCGCAAGGGCATCGGCGACGGCAGCGACCTCGCGCGCATCTCGAATCAGCAGCAGTACATGTCGCGCCTGGCGAAGACGATCCTCAGCAGCGAGACCCTCACCGACGTGCCGAAGGTGCTGCGGCTGGCGAACGTGGTCGCCGACAACGTCGACCCGAGCAGGGAGCTGGCCAACCCGGTGCGGCTCGCGCAGCTCGCACTCGCGCTGAAGGACGTGCCCTTCGAGGAGTTCAAGTTCCTGCAGCTGCCCACCGTCGAGGCGCCGTCCGACCCGAACCGCGTCGTGACCGATGAGAGCGCCGCGGGCCCGATGTGGGAGGCGATCCGCACCGGCGAGTCGATGCAGATCACCGGAGAGGCCAGCAACCACGGCGGCGTGGTCGCGGAAGACGCACCGGCGTCGCCCGACGCGCCCGAAGCCACCGCCCCGGCATCCCAGGCGCCGAGCCCCGCACCCTCCGCGACCCAGGGCGTCGTGCTGTCGGAGCAGATCAGCGGAATCGACCTGAACCAGCAGACCTGCTCGGGCGGCAGGCGGCGCTGACCGATACCCTCGGGGCAGGGACGAGCACGCGACTTGCACTCCACAGGCCGCTCGACAAGGGAGACAGGCATGGGACGAGCACGCGCGCGGGATGCCGCGAACCCGCGGGTGCGACTCGATCACGGCGGCATCGCAGAGGTCGCGCCGAGCGAGTTCGGCAGCGGCTTCGAGCTGATCGTCGACGGCACGCCGCAGTCGCACGTCGATCTCGATGACCCCACGCATCTGCACTTCGAGTACATCGTGCGTATGGGTGCGGTGATCGATCAGCTCGGCTCGTCGGCATCCGCCCCGCTCAGCGTCGTGCATCTCGGGGCCGGCGCCCTGACCGTTCCCCGCTACATCGAGGCGACCAGGCCGGGATCGCGCCAGCAGGTGATCGAGCTGGAGGGACCGCTGGTCGCGCTCGTGCGCGAGCACCTCCCCCTGCCGCGCTCGGCGGCGATCCGCATCCGCATCGGCGATGCGCGCGACGGTCTGCGGCGGCTGCCGCCCGCCCTCGCCGGCCGCTGCGACCTCGTCGTCTCGGACGTGTTCTCGGGTGCGCAGACGCCCGCGCATCTGACCAGTCTCGAGTTCTACCGCGAGATCGCCGACCTGCTCGCCCCCTCAGGGGTGCTGCTGGTGAACGTCGCCGACGGGCCCGGGCTGGCGTTCGCGCGCCGTCAGGTGGCGACCGCGATGAGCGTGTTCGACGAGGTCGCGCTGCTCGCCGACACCCAGGTGCTGAAGGGCCGCCGATTCGGCAACCTCGTGCTGGCCGCGTCGCGCACCCCGCTGCCGACCGAGTGGCTGCCGCGGCTGCTGGCCGCGGGGCCGCATCCGGCGAAGATCGCTCAGGATGCCGAGGTTGCGGCGTTCGCGAAAGGGGCGGCGATCGTCACGGACGCGGATGCCGTAGCATCCCCCCGCCCCGACGCGAGCATCTTTCTGCGCTGAGACGCTGACACCACCTCCGATCCCGGCATCGCAGGGCGAGCCTCGACCGGTTCTCAGACAGGCGAGGCAGACTGGGACCACGGTCGCAGAAGGGAGCCAGCAGTCGTGAATTTGATCCAGGGTTACGACCCAGAAACCCTCCGAGAACTGGTGGATCCGCGCGAGTGCCTGGCCCGGTTGACCGAGATCGAGAACCAGCGCAGTCTGCCGGTGCTGCTCGAGCGGGTGTGGCTGCTGAAGGTGCTCGACCGGCTCGACGAGGCGCTCGATCTTGCCGATGAGGCAGTGCGCCAGGCCCGTATGGCCGGCACCCGCAAGGATCTGCTGCGCGCTCGCGTGCTGCACGGCACGGTGCTGCAGAACCGCGGCGCTCACGCCGCGGCGGCCCAGGAGCTCGCCACGTGCGCGAACGAGGCCGAGGGCCAGGGATGGGCCGGGATCGCGGCCTTCGCTCATCAGCACCACGGCAAGAACGCGTACGAGATGCGCGACTTCGAGCAGGCGCGAGAGAGCTTCAAGCGCTCGCTGTTCCTGCGCCGTGCGGCGGGCGCCGACGACTCCGATCTCGAGAAGGCGCTGCGCGCCATCGAGGCCGCCGAGCGGCGCAGCGCCATGCAGGCCGACGTACTCGTCTAGAGCCGCCTGCGTCCGGAGCCGCTGACGTGCTCGTCTGGAGCCGCCGACCTCTCGCCCGGAGCCGCCGACGTACTCGTCTGGCGCCGATGTCGGCGGCTGGTCTTACTCTGATCACATGGCCGATCTGAATCGCGTCCGCGTCTGGGGTGACGCGCTGATCCGGATGCACCTCGACGAGTCGTGGTCGTTCGAGTTCGACAACGCCAAGCGCCGTGCCGGGCTGTGCGACTATCAGCGTCGTCGCATCTCGGTGTCGCGTTATCTAGCCGCTCGATTCGACGACGACGAGATCCATCAGACTCTGCTGCACGAGGTCGCGCATGCCCTGGCCGGGCACGCCGCGGGCCACGGGCCGGCGTGGAAGCGCACCGCACGATCACTCGGGTACGTCGGCGGAACCACCCATCAGGGTGAGACGGCGACCGAGCTCGCCCCGTGGATCGGGCGATGCCCCGCCGGTCATATCGCGTACCGTCATCGTCGACCTGCACGCGAGACGTCGTGCGCCAAATGCTCTCGGCGCTTCGACCGGCGCTTCCTGTTCGAATGGCACCGCCGCGAGATCACCGCCGCCGACCGGCTCGCCGCGCAGTCGCCCCGCTGAGCATCCTTCTCGGTCGCGATACGCCAGGTTCCTGTGTCTGACCGAGCTCAGTCCGGGCTGCGCTGCTCTACCGGCCGCACGCGAAACGCGGGACTTCGCACGAAATGCAGGAGCTTCGCCAGGCATCCCTCCTGCGTTTCGAGAGATCTCCTGTGATTCGGGCGGCGGCCCCGTTCACTCCGCGGAGCGCGGGGCCCGATAACGCCGCGCGAGGAGCGCGATCAGCCGCCAGCCGAGCAGCATCGCGGCGAGCACAAGCGCGGCGACGATGATGAACGGCGTCTCGGCGGTGTCGCCGGTGGCGAGGCGCAGCACCATCCCACCGGCCACGGTCACGACCCAGACGATCAGGCCCCAGCCGAGCGACCACGGCCGTCGCGGCCTGGCGGGCACGAGTGCCGCGAGAGCGTGGCCGACGACCAGCGCGACGAGGAACGGCCAGGCCGTGAGCAGGAAGCCGAGCGGATTCTCATCATGCGATGCGCGGCCGATCGCCGCGAAGACGAGCACGAACACGGCGTCCACGATGATCGCGGGCAGAAACCTCATGCTTCGACCTTATGCCGCCGGATCATGGCGCCGACGATGCCGCGCGGTGCGGGGCAGCGCCGGAATCCCGGGCCGCCGATAGCGCTCCCCGACGTCGGAGACACCAGACCGAACCGGATGCCAACGCCGCGCCGTCGCCGCGACACACCGACCACGGCGGAATGTCCTGAGACTTCCGACAGTGAGGTCAGCGGAAACGCTCGAACACACCCTCGTTCAGCACGGGGACGGCGTCGACGGCATCCAGCTCCGCCGCCTCCGTGGTGGTCGCCGGGCGCACTCCCGCGGCCTCCATCCGAGCGGTGGATGCCACACCATCGGCCAGTTCGCGACCGGAGCCGCTGCCGACGAGCATGTGCCGCAGCCCCGGCCGCAGGGCGCGGAACGCCTCCGCCGCCGCGGCCGCCTCGGGCGACGAATGGTCGATGCCGAGGTCGCACAGCGCGGCGGCGATCGCTCCGGCACCGAGCTGATCCTCGACCGCGAAGCGCAGCTCGCCCCCGGGCGCGAGTTCCCCCGCGGCGACGATCGAGACCGAGGCGCGGGCGCCCTGGCGCTCCTGCACGGCCATCACCGCGCGAGCGGTCGCCGCCGCGTTGCGGATGCCGCCGATCAGCACCGTCGCGGGACGGGCATCCGGAACAGTCGGAGTCGACGCGGCAGCGGCGACCGTCGCACCGTTCGTCGACCACCGCATGGCGTCCGCCAGCGTTATCCGCTGGCCGGAGGCGACCGCGTCGGCGAGTGTGGAGGAGAAGCGCAGCACGTCGACGACGATCACGACGTCGGCGGGAGCCAGTCGTGCGAGCCCCTGCGCGCCCCACTCGAGACGCACCTGATACGAGGACTGGTCGAACGGCGAGGGCATCCGTCAAGCCTAATCCCCACCACCCTCATCGCCGAGACCCCGTGCTGTCGCCGAGACCCCGTGCTGCGAACGCGAACAGCACGAGGTCTCGGCGATACGACGGGGTGTCGGCAGGGCGGGCGGGGCGCCGCTCAGTCGGCGGCGAGCGCCTCGACCGGGGCGACGCGGGTGGCCAGACGGGTCGGGGTGACCGCGGCGACGACCGTGAGCACCGCGGTGGCGACGATGATGATCGCCACCGGGATCCACGGCACCGCCGGGTAGACCATCCCGGCCGGCTCGAAGTCGGGCAGCACGGGCACTGAGCCGAGCAGCGACTGCGCCGCGATCCAGCCGTACGCGATGCCGAGCACGAGCCCGGTGAGGGTCGCGGCCACCGTGATGTGCACGGCCTCGAGCAGCACCATCCGGCGCACCTGAGCCGAGGTCAGCCCGATCGCGCGCAGCAGCCCCAGCTCACGGCGGCGCTGCACCACCCCGATGGTGAGCAGGTTGACCAGGCCGACCGCGGCGATCACCGCCGACACGGCCACCAGCACCATCATGATGCTCGCGAAGGCGTCCATCGGGGCGAAGAAGCCGTCGACGAACTCGCCTTCGCTCTGGCGCATCAGCAGCGCCTTGACCGACTCCAGGGCCACCGCGAACATCGTCACGAGCGCCACACCCATCACCACGCCGATCGCCATGCGGCTCGAGCGCTCGGGGTGCCGCAGCGCGTTCTCGGCGGCGAGCCGGGCGGTCGGCCCGGTGCCGAAGAGACGGCCGACCAGGCGCAGCACGGGCGGCATGAACAGCGGCGACGCGGTGGCGAGCCCGGTGAACGAGAACAGTCCCCCGAAGAACGCCACCACCACGCCGAGCGGGGTGATCAGGCCGAGCAGCACGCCCGCCACCAGCAGCGCCACCCCCGCGACGATGAGCACCAGAGCGCCCACGTGCTTGCCGCGGCGGCCGGCCTCTTCGTCGTGCGTGCGCTCGACCGAGCCGCCGAGCGCCTGCAGCGGGGTTACGGTGAGCACGCGGCGCGATCCGATCCAGGCGGCGAGCCATGTCGTCAGGGCGACGCCGACGACCGGAAACAGCACACCGGGCTGCACGAGGGTGAACCCGTCGGAGGCGCCGTCGAGCAGGGCGTCGCCGACCAGCACCCCGAGTGCGGAGAGGGCGACCCCGATGATCAGCCCGATGCCCGCCCCGATCAGGCCGACGACGAACCCCTGGCCTGTCACCTCCGCGCGCTGCGACCGTGCCGACGCGCCGATCAGACGCAGCAGGGCGATGCGCCGGGTGCGGCCCGCGATGATCGTCGAGAAGGTGTTCGCGGTGACGATCGCCGCCACGTACATCGCGACCGCGACGAGCAGCACCGAAAGGATCGTCACGACGATGGCCAGGACCTCGCTGTCGCCGATGAACGGGTCGGACTGCAGCACGGCCCCGATGTAGGCGGTCACCTCGACGAGGATCACGCCGAATGCGGCGGCGAGCGCCGAGACCAGGACGCTGGCGCCCATCCCCCGCTCACGCAGCCCGCCGAGTCGACTCGCCCGCGGGCGGCTCGGCTCGAGGCGCGACATCATCGGGGCGGCTGCGGCCGTCGCGGCCGACGTCATGGGCGCGCTCACGCCGCCACCTCCGCGGCGAGCATGTGCGCGGCGATCTGCTCGGCGCTCTGCTTCGGATGGTCGGCGGTGATGCGCCCGTCGCCGAGGAACAGCACGCGGTCGGCGTGACTCGCGGCGATCGCGTCGTGCGTGACCATGGCGATCGACTGGCCGTGCTCGCGGCTCGCGCTTGCGAGCAGCTCGAGCACCTCGCGGCCGCTGCGCGAGTCGAGGTTGCCGGTCGGCTCGTCGGCGAACACGAGGTCGGGTGCGGTGGCGAGGGCGCGGGCGATCGCGACGCGCTGCTGCTGTCCACCGGACAGCTCGTGCGGACGGTGAGTGAGCCGGGATGCCAGGCCGAGACGCTCGACGAGAGCGTCGATGCGCGCGCGCTCGATGGCCGTCGGCCGGCGCCCGTCGAGCTCGAACGGCAGCAGGATGTTGCCGAGCGCGTCGAGGGTGGGCACCAGATTGAACGCCTGGAAGATGAAGCCGACACGGCGGCGGCGCAGCACGGTCATCTCGAGATCGCCGAGACCGGTGATCTCGGTGTCTCCGATCCACGCGCGCCCCTCGGTGGGGGCGTCGAGGCCGGCCATGATGTGCATGAGCGTGGACTTGCCCGATCCGGACGGGCCCATGATCGCGGTGAACTGGCCGCGACGGATGCCGACGCTGACGTCATCGAGGGCGCGGACGCCGGCGGCTCCGGCCCCGTAGGTCTTGGTGAGGTGCTGGACGCGTGCGGCGAGGCCGAGGTCCGAGGTCGTGATCTCCATGCTTCGACGCTATTTTCCGGGCCCGCCCTGCCGCATCGGCCTCGGGGTGGCATTCGACTACATCGAGAGGATGATCCGCGGTGACGGGCGGTGTACGTCCGCGTCAGGCGAGGCCGTGCTCGAAGGCGAAGACGACCAGCTGCACGCGATCACGCAGGCGCAGCTTGGTGAGGATGCGGCTGATGTGCGTCTTCACGGTGGCCTCGCTGAGGAACTCCCGCGCCGCGATCTCGGAGTTCGACAGCCCTCGCGCGGCGAGCGCGAAGATCTCGCGTTCCCGGTCGGTGAGGTCGGCGTACTCCGGCGGCACCGGCTTGGTCTCGGCGGTGAAGTGCGCGAACAGCTCGCGGGTGGCGGATGCCGCGATCACACTCGATCCGGATTCGACCGTGCGGATGGCGGCGAGCAGGAACTCGGGATCGGCGTCCTTGAGCAGGAAGCCACTCGCCCCTCTCTGGATCGCCCGCGCCGCGGCCTCGTCGAGGTCGAACGTGGTGAGCATGACGACCCGCGGCGGGTCGGGCTGGGCGAGCAGTTCCGCGGTCGCCGTCAGTCCGTCCATCACGGGCATCCGGATGTCCATCAGCACGACGTCGGGACGCGTGCGCCCGATGACCTCGAGCGCCTCCCTGCCGTCGCCGGCTTCGCCGACCACGTCCATGTCGAGCTGCGACGAGACGAGCATCCGCACGCCCGCGCGGAACAGCGCCTGGTCGTCGACGAGCACGACCCTGATCATCCTGACCTCCTGGTCGTCTTCGCCCGCTCAGTTCGCCGAGGGGCCGATCGGAAGCGTAGCGCGCACGGTGAACCGGGCGGGTTCATGTTGCACGGTCAGCGCACCGCCGATCAGCTGCGCACGCTCGCGCATGCCGATGAGCCCGTGCCCGCCGCTGTGCGCGGGCGGTGCTCCGGGCCTTTGCTGTTTCGACGGAGGGATGCCGTTGCGCACCGCGATGTCGACTCGATCCGCCCACCACGAGAGTCGCACATCGACATCGCCCCCGCCGTGACGGATCGCGTTGGTGAGCGCCTCCTGCAGGATGCGGTAGACGGCGAGCTGGATCGCTCCCGGCGGCTCGATAGGCGGCATCGGGTCGACGGTGACCCGCGGCTGGATGCCGGCCTGACGCACCTGGGCGAACAGGGCCTCGAGGTCGGCGAGGGAGGGCTGCGGTCCGTCGCCCTGACGGTGGCGCAGCTGTGTCAGCAGCATCCGCACGTCAGACAGCGCTGATCGTGCGGTCTGCGCGATCGTCGCGAGCGCCTCCTGGGCGAGCTCGGGCTTCTGGGCTGCGGCGTAGCGCGCGCCGTCGGACTGCGCGATCACGACGGCGAGGGAGTGCGCGACGATGTCGTGCATGTCGCGGGCGATGCGCACTCTCTCCTGCTCTTCTGCGGCCGCCGTCTCGGCGCGCTGCTGCGCCTCGCGGTTCGCCCTGCTCTGCCGCACCAGCCGCCACAGCAGTCCCGCGCCCCAGGCCAGAGCCAGTGAGAGCACGATGGTGAGGCCCATGGTCACGCTCAGCAGAACGAGTCGCAGCTCGATCGGCGAGGCGGCCGTGAGCGTTCCGAAGTCGTACTGCAGGAGGCCGATGTAGAGACCGCCTACCACCCCGCCGCCGACGGCCGAGGCGCCGCCGAGCCAGAGCACCCGCTTCGAGCCCCACGCCGACGTCGCGAACAGCACCCCGAAGATCGCGACATCGATCGGTGCAGGGGGCAGCCCGGCCGACATCTGCAGGAGCGCACCCGCCCAGGCCACGATCAGCGCGATCGCCGGCGAGAGCCGACTGATCGCCACAGCGCCCCAGACCAGCAGTGCCGTGACGACGAGCGCCACCGTCGCCCTGGTGTCGGGCAGCCAGAAGCTCATCTGCCCGGCGCTGAAAGCCAGCGAGAGCGGCAGCGTGATCAGCAGGCCGACGATCGCCCCGAGAATGTCGAGAGCGAGCCAGGTCATCGGGATGCGGCGGATCACCCTTTCACGCTACGGGAGCGCGTGGCGAGGCGCGTCCGCCTGCAGATGTATCTCGCTCGTCGCTGCCGGGGCCCGCGAGGCAGGCCGAGTGGGCCCGAATGGCCCCTCCCGGGCATCCGAAGTAACCATATGAGCCCAGCGAGCGTGCCGACGGGCGCACCGGCGGGCGGCGCCGTCGCCGAGAGATCAAGTGCGGCAGACGATCTCGCCGTGCGGCACGAGGTACCAGCCGTCGCCGTCGGATGCCCAGCGGCGCCAGGCGTCGCTGATCTGCTGCAGCTGCGCACGGGTGGCGAGCCCCTCGCGCTCGAGCTGGATCGCGAGCGCCGACTGCAGGATGCGGTCGGCCCACATCCCGCCCCACCACGCCCGCTCCTCGGGCGTCGCGTAGCACCAGGTCGACGCGGTGGCGGTGATGTCGGTGAACCCCGCCGCCCGCGCCCATGACAGCAGGCGACGCCCCGCATCCGGCTCGCCGCCGTTGAGCCGCGCCGCCGCCCGATACAGTCGCAGCCACTCATCGAGCTCGGGCAGCAGCGGAAACCAGATGAACCCCGCGTAGTCCGCATCGCGTGCGGCGACGATCCCACCCGGCTTCACGACGCGGCGCATCTCGCGCAGCGCCTGCACTGGGTCGCCGACGTGCTGCAGCACCTGGTGGGCGTGCACGATGTCGAAGATGTCGTCGGCGAAGTTCAGCGCGTGCACGTCCTCTACCGCGAAGTCGATGTTCGTCACGCCTCGTTCGGCGGCGAGCCTTCGCGAGAGGGCGAGAGCGTCGTCGGAGATCTCGGTGGCGGTGACCCGGGCGACCCGGCCGGCGAAGTCGACGGTGATCGTCCCCGGTCCTGCGCCGACATCGAGCAGGTGCGCATCAGGGGCGAGGTGCGGTTCCAGGTACGCGGCGGAGTTCTCGACCGTGCGGGTGTTGTGCGAGCGCAGCACCGAGGCGTGGTGCCCGTGAGTGTAGACGGCCATGCTCACCAGTATGTCGCAGCGGGATTCACGGCTCTCGCCGCGCGTCGGGCTCAGTCGCGAGCCATCCTGCGCAGCGTCTCCCGGTCGGGTTTGCCGGATGCCAGGGTGGGCAGCTCGGGAGAGACTTCGAGCTGCGCGGGACGCGCGTGCGGGCCGATCTCGGCCGAGACGAGAGCACGGGCCTCCTCGAACATCTCCTCGACATCGCCGATGCCGGCGGCGAGGAAGATGACGGATGCCTCCCCCCAGCGCTCATCCGGCATGCCGACGACGACCGCCTGCTCCAAGCCCGGGACGCTGCGCACGATCCGCTCGACGCGGTCGAGCGACACGTTGATCCCGCCGGACACGATCACGTTGTCGATGCGGCCGGTGATGGAAAGACGTCCCTCCTCGCCGATCGTGCCGGCGTCTCCGGTGCGGTACCAGCGGGCGCCGTCGGGTGCGGTGACGAACACCTGCTCCGTGCGCTCGGCGTCGCCGAGATATCCGTCGGCGAGCATCGGACCGCTGATGCGCACCTCGCCATCGACCTCGACGAGGCGGACGCCGTCGAGCGGGATGCCGTCGTACACACATCCGCCTGCGGTCTCACTCGAGCCGTAGGTGCGCACGATCCGCGCGCCCGCCGCGACGGCACGCGCGCGCAGCGGCTCGGGCAGCGCCTGGCCTCCGACGAGGATCGCCCGATACGACCCGAGCGCGGCGCGCACCTCGGGGCGTGACTCCGTCGCGTCGAGCAGCGTGGCCAGCTGGGCCGGCACGAACGAGGTGAAGCGGTGCACGTCGTCGCGCATCCGCTCCGTCGCGTCCACGAACGACTCGACGGTGAACCGACCGCTGAGCAGCACCGGCTCGTGGCCGGCGAGCAGCGAACGCGCGAGCACCTGCACGCCGGCGATGTACGCAGCGGGCAGGGCGAGCATCCACTGGCCGGACCCGACGCGTGCGACGGTCGCAGTCGCGCTCGCGCGCAGCGCAGCGGCGCTGAGCACGACGCGTTTGGGGATGCCGCTGGACCCGGACGTCGCGATGACCACCGCCGTGCCAGCGGGCACGACATCCTCCGCCGACGGCTCGAAGCCGAGGGCCAGCGGGCTCGATCCGTCGAGCGCGGCCGGCAGGGCATGCCGCACCGCGGCAGCATCCGCGCCGTCGATCGGACGAAGCCTCACCCCGGCCACGAGCTCAGAAGTGGTAGGGGAAAGGCGACCAGTCCGGGTCGCGCTTCTCGAGGAACGAGTCTCGGCCCTCGACGGCCTCGTCGGTGCCGTAGGCCAGGCGGGTCGCCTCGCCGGCGAACACCTGCTGGCCGACCAGTCCGTCGTCCACAGCATTGAAGGCGAATTTCAGCATCCGGATGGCGGTGGGCGACTTCGTCAGCACCGTGCGCGCCATCTTCAGTGCCTCGCGCTCGAGCTCGGCGTGCGGCACGACACGGTTGACCGCACCCATCTCGTAGGCGCGCTGCGCGGAGTACTCCTCGGCGAGGAAGAACACCTCGCGGGCGATCTTCTGCCCGGTCTGGCGCGCCATGTACGCCGAGCCGTAGCCGGCGTCGAAGCTGCCCACATCGGCATCCGTCTGCTTGAACCGACCGTGCTCGGCACTCGCGATCGTCAGGTCGCACACGACGTGCAGCGAGTGCCCGCCGCCGGCCGCCCAGCCCGGGACGACGGCGATCACGACCTTGGGCATGAACCGGATCAGCCGCTGCACCTCGAGGATGTGCAGCCGTCCGGCCCGAGCCGTGTCGTGCACCGTCGCCTCGTCGTCGGAGTACTTGTATCCGTCGCGACCGCGGATGCGCTGGTCGCCGCCCGAGCAGAACGCCCAGCCGCCGTCCTTCGGACTCGGGCCGTTGCCGGTGAGAAGCACGGCGCCGATCCGGGGATCCTGCCGAGCGATGTCGAGGGCACGGTAGAGCTCGTCGACCGTGTGCGGGCGGAACGCGTTGCGCACCTCGGGCCGGTCGAACGCGATGCGGGCGACGCCCCCGTCGCGAGAGACGTGCGCGGTGATGTCGGTGTAGTCCTCGGCTCCGGGGGCGAGCTGCCACTCGGACGGGTCGAAGATGTCGGAGACGAAGTCGGCGGTCACGGCACTCAGCCTAATCAACCGTCGGACAGGTGCGACCGGGTCGCATGGTCGGCTCGCGTACGATCGTGGCGTGCGTCTGACAACTCCCCTCCGCCGTTCCGTGCTCGCCCTCACCGCCGCCGCGGCGCTCGCCCTGGCGGGCTGCGCGTCGAATCCGGATGCCGCAGACCCGGGCTCATCAGCCCCTGCCCCATCGTCGTCCGCGTCAGAGGCATCCGGAACCTGCTCCTACCCGCAGGACGGCCGCCCCGCGTCGAAGGCTGTCGACGCACCCGCTGCCGAGCCCACCGAGACGGCTGAGGTGCCCGTCACGATCACGACGGGCGTGGGCGAGCTGAAGACCACGCTCGACGCCGCGAAGACGCCGTGCACCGTGAACAGCTTCCTCTCGCTCGCCGAGCAAGGCTACTTCGACGGCACCACCTGCCACCGCCTCACCACCGACGGCATCTTCGTGCTGCAGTGCGGCGACCCCAGCGCGAAGGGAACCGGCGGTCCCGGCTACTCGTTCGCCGACGAACTCGACGGCTCCGAGACCTACGAGGCCGGCACGCTCGCGATGGCCAACGCCGGCCCCGACACCAACGGGTCGCAGTTCTTCATCGTCTACGCCGACAGCCAGCTGCCGCCGAGCTATACGGTTTTCGGCCACCTCGACGAAACGTCCACCGCGATCGTCGCGGATGTCGCATCAGCCGGCACCGAGAACGGCGGCCCCGACGGGGCTCCGAAGACCCCGGTCCTGATCGAGAGCGTCACCAAGGGCTGACGCCGCGCAACCCGGCGCCGACTTCTGCGCCGAGACCCCCACTTCGCATCGAGACCCCCACCTCGGAACGTCCGCAGGTGGGGGTCTCGGCGTTATCTGGGGGTCTCAGCGCTCGGCGGTGGGCGCCGGCCGTCGGTGGCCGCCGGCAGAGCTCGCCGGTCAGTGCCCGCCGGCGGGAGGGCGGCCGAGCATCAGCGGGCCAGGCGGGCGCGCGCGGCCTTGCGCCAGCCGTCGATCATGTCGCCGACGGTGATGCCCACGATGCCGATGCCGGTGAGCACGGCGAGGACGATCACGGCGTCATCGCCCACCCCGTTGCTCAGGAACACCTCGTCGACGAAGCGCGGGTTGTACAGCATCCCGTTCATCAGCGCGGTCAGGCCGAGCACCATGACGACTGCCGCCAGGGCGGCATTGATCCACGCGAACGTCATCGTCCAGTGCCCGCGAGCGAAGACCGCGACCGAGAGCACGGCCTCGGCGACGAGCAGCGCCAGCAGCGCGCCGATGCCCCACGGCCACAGCCCTGGGTTCAGGATCGACAGCGGCTCATCGGCGGAGGCCGTCCAGCCGCGCAGCTGATCCCATACGAGCACCCCGGCGAACAGCGCGAGCATGATCAGCGAGGCGATCAGATCGGCGTGCCCGGCGCCGCTCTGCGCATCTTCGGGCAGCTGATCGACGCTCCACCTGACGCCGGTGTCGGCCCCCGTCCGCTCGAGGATGAAGAAGACCAGCGTCGTCCAGAACGAGACGTGCACGATCACCGACAGAGCGACGACGATGGCCTCGCCGATGATCTCGCCGATGCCCGCGCCGGCCAGCGCTTGCGCGATCGCGACCCCGCCGAATGCGCAGGCCGGCACGATGGCGAGCAGGATCTTCAGCAGCCGCCACCAGGTCAGGTAGTACTTCGGCCCGATCAGGTGCAGCGGCCGATCGGCGTATCCCGCGGCGAGCGCCGCGGGATCGCCCAGTTCGGTGAGCACGGCGTGCTCGGCATGCTCGAAGGTCTCGCCGTTCTCGGTGCGGGCGTCGACGGCATCCGCGATCGAGGCGCGCAGCTCGTCGCCGACCTCCTTCTGCAGCCCGGCTGGGAGGCTCCGCACGGTGGCGGCGATGTACCGGTCGGTCAGTGTGGCGGTCATGTCAGTTCTCCTCGTCACGGAGCGCGGCGGTCGCGGCGGCGATGGCCGCGACCTCCTGAGTCAGTGTGGTCGCGAGGCGGACGCCCGCCTCGGAGGTGCGGTAGAACTTGCGGGGCCTCGCCTCGTCTGTGTTCCACTCGCTGTCGAGATAGCCCTGCTTCTCGAGTCGGCGCAGCAGCGGGTAGAGCGTGTTGGCATCGGTGGGGAAGCCGGCGGATGCCAGCTGCTCCAGCAGACCGTACCCGTAACCCGGGGTGCGCAGCAGCTGCAGGCTGGCGAGCACGATGGTGCCTCGCCGCAGCTCCTGCAGATGGACGTCGAACTCACTGTCGCTCATGCGAGTCACTATATTGTGCGACGCACACCATTGTCAACGACACATTGATGCGCTCGACGCCGCCGTAGTCTGGGGCGATGAGCCCACCGGTGCAGATCCGCCGCGTCGAGCACATGCTCGCCGTCAACACCCGCCTCGGCTTCCGACCCACCGGGCGCCTCGGCGAGCTGCAGAAGAAGGTCGGCTGACCTCGCGCGCCGAGGCCGGATGCGCGGGCATGATGGACGCATGACGCCGCCCCTCGCCGACCTGCTCGCGACCGCCCGCGTGGTCGCCCTGCCGATGAACACGCGCTTCCGCGGCGTCGACGTGCGCGAGGCGATGCTGTTCGAGGGGCCGCAGGGCTGGGCGGAGTTCTCGCCTTTCGTCGAGTACGCCGACGCCGAGGCGGCCACATGGCTCGCTGCGGCGATCGACTTCGCCTGGCACGAGCAGCCCGCGGCGCTGCGCGAGCGCATCCCCGTCAACGCCACCGTTCCGGCCGTCGACCCGGCGCAGGTGGCGGAGGTTCTCGCGCGATTCGACGGATGCCGCACCGCCAAGGTCAAGGTGGCCGAGCGCGGCCAGGTGCTGGCCGACGACATCGCCCGCGTGCGCGCCGTTCGCGCACAGATGGGGCCGGAAGGGCGGATCCGCGTCGACGCGAACGCCGGCTGGAACGTCGACGAGGCCGAGCACGCCATCCACGCCCTCGCCGAGTTCGATCTGGAATACGCCGAGCAGCCCTGCGCGTCGGTCGACGAGCTCGCGGAGCTGCGCCGCCGGGTGAAGCACATGGGCATCCCGATCGCCGCCGACGAGAGCATCCGCAAGGCCGATGATCCGCTGGCAGTCGCCCGCGCCGGCGCCGCGGACCTCGTCGTCATCAAGGCGCAGCCGCTCGGCGGCATCCGGCGAGCGCTCGACATCGTCGCGCAGGCGGGGCTGCCAGCGGTCGTCTCGAGCGCGCTCGACACCGCAGTGGGGCTGTCGCAGGGGGCGGCGCTCGCCGCATCCCTCCCCTCTCTCGAGTTCGACTGCGGACTGGGCACCGCCTCGCTCTTCACCGACGACGTCGCCGACGCCCGCCCGGTGGGCGGGTCTGTGTCGGCGGCGCGGGTGAGTCCGGATGCCGGTGCGCTGGCGCGCCTGGAGGCACCGGCCGAGCGGCGCGACTGGTGGCTGGCGCGTCTCGAGCGCTGCCACGCGCTGCTGGATGCCCGAGCCTGAGGCCATCGACCAGAACCGGCGGCCAGAGTACGCGAAAAGGGCCGGAGCGTAGGGCCGGCGTCTAGCGCCGGATCAGCTCGACCATTCGTCCGAGAGCCTCGCTGCCCGTACGCCGCAGTCGGTCGGAGTCGTCGCCGTTCATGGCGGAGCGCACGCTCATGCCCTCCCACACGATCATCAGCAGCCGGGCAGCCTCCTCAGCATCGATGCGCAGGGCGATCTGCCCCGAGTCGACGATCTCCTGGATGATCGCGACGATGCTCTGCATCATCTCGTTCTCCTGCGCGAGATAGGCCGCGCCGAACGACGGGTCGCGCAGTGCGCGGATGCGGATCTCGCTCATCATCATCACGCCGACCCGGTCGTCGGCGCCGGAATCCATGATCTGCTGCACGAGGTCGGCCGGGTCGCAGTCGTCGATGGCGTTCTGGCCGACGAGGGCCGAGACCCGCTCGCGGACGGCCTGCAGGCGCGCTTCGCCGACCGATGCGGCGAGCTCGAGGAACAGGGCGTCCTTCGACTCGAAGTTCGAGTAGAACGCGCCGCGGGTGAATCCGGCCCGCTCGCAGACGGCTTCGACAGTGGCGCCCTCCAGACCCACTTCGGCGAACACCTGCGCAGCCGCCTCGAGCAGGCGCGCGCGGGTGTTCTCACGGCTGCGCGTCGTCGACATCGGCTCCTCCTTCACATCGGGTGCACAGCATCCGGCACCCCGATGCCCTTACGATACATCTACGTATTCAATACATCTGTGTATCGAGATTCCGCGGAGGCCGCGTGTCCACCCTTCTCTCCTCGCTCGGCCGCTGGTCGTTCCGCCACCCCTGGCGCGTGCTCGTCGCCTGGCTGATCGTGCTCGGCGTCGCCGGCGGCGGCGCCCTGGGGCTCGGCGCGGGAACCGACAACACCTTCTCTATCCCCGGCACCGAGTCGCAGGCCGGACTCGAGCAGCTGCAGCGCACCTTCCCCCAGGTGAGCGGCACGAACGCCCAGTTCATCGTCGTCGCCGCCGACGGCGATGACGTGACCGATGCCGCGTACCGCGACCGCATAGAGGACACGGTGAGTGAGCTCGAGCGCATCGACGGCGTGCTCGCGGTGACCTCGCCCTACGACGAGAACATCTCGGGCATGGTCAACACCGAGAAGACCGCGGCAATCGTGCGCCTGCAGTTCGACGGGCAGTCCACCGACGTGCCCGACAGCGTGAAGGACGACCTGCAGCAGCAGGTCGACGATCTGGCCGCGGCGCTGCCCGACGGGTCGCAGACGGCTCTCGGCGGCGACCTGTTCGCGTCGTCGATCCCCACCGTGACGATCACCGAGGCGATCGGTCTGCTCATCGCGCTGCTCGTGCTGATCGTCACCTTCCGCTCGTTCGTCGTCGCCGGCCTGCCGCTGCTGACGGCCGTGCTCGGCGTCGGCATCTCGATGGCCGGCATCTTCGCGGCGACCGCATTCGCGACGGTCTCGTCGACCACCCCCCTGCTCGCCCTCATGCTCGGTCTCGCGGTCGGCATCGACTACGCGCTGTTCATCGTCGCGCGCCATCAGGACCAGGTGCGCGAAGGCATGGCGCCCGAGGAGTCGGCGGCGCGCGCGGTCGGCACGGCCGGCTCCGCCGTCGTGTTCGCGGGCGTCACGGTTCTGATCGCCCTGATCGGGCTCGGCTTCGCGGGCATCCCGTTCCTGACGACCATGGGCATCGCCGCCTCTGTCGCCGTTGCGATCGCCGTCGCGATCTCGGTCACCCTCACCCCCGCGATGCTCGGCTTCCTGAAGAGTCGGGTCGCCGGGCGCCCGCGTCGCGCGCGCCAGAAGACGGATGCCGCGCCTCGGCGCCCGTTCTCGCGCCGCTGGGTCGACACCATCACGAAGCGCCCGATCCTCGTCGCCACTGCAGTCATCGTCGGCCTCGGCATCGTGGCGATCCCGGCCCTCAGCCTCAATCTCGCCCTTCCCAACGCGGGCGTGCTGCCCAAGGGTTCCGAGGCGCGGGTCAGCTACGACCTCACCGCCGAGGAGTTCGGCCCCGGCTTCAACGGCCCGCTGATCCTCACCGGCACGATCGTCACCTCGACCGACCCGCTGAACCTCATGCAGGATCTCGGCGACGAGGTCGAGAAGCTCCCGGGTGTGCGCGAGGTCGCACTCGCGACGCCGAACGAGACGGCCGACACCGGCATCGTGCAGATCATCCCGAAGACGGCGCCAGACGACCCGGCGACCAGCGACCTCGTGCGCGAGCTGCGCTCGCACCACGACGAATGGCTCGACGAGTACGGGATCGATCTGAAGGTCACCGGGTTTACCGCCGTCGCGATCGACATCTCCGACCAGCTCGGTGCGGCGCTGCTGCCGTTCGGCGTGTTCGTGATCGGCCTCTCGCTGATCCTGCTCGCGATCGTGTTCCGCTCGATCTGGGTGCCGGTCACCGCCGCGATCGGATACCTGCTCTCGATCGTCGCCGCGTTCGGCGTCGTCGCCGCGGTCTTCGAATGGGGCTGGTTCGCCGATGCCCTGCATGTCGCCCGCACCGGTCCGATCATCAGCTTCATGCCGATCGTGCTGATGGGTGTGCTGTTCGGTCTGGCGATGGACTATCAGGTGTTCCTCGTCTCGCGGATGCGGGAGGACTTCGTCCACTCCGGCGCCCTTCGCCAGGTTCAGGGGCCCCGGGCCGCTGCCGTCGAGGCCGTGCGCTCCGGGTTCGCCGGCACCGCCCGCGTGGTCACCGCCGCGGCGCTGATCATGTTCGCCGTCTTCGTCGCGTTCGTGCCCGAAGGCGACTCGTCGCTCAAGCCGATCGCCCTGGGGCTCGCCGCGGGCATCGCGATCGACGCGTTCCTCGTGCGGATGACGCTGATCCCCGCGGTGATGGCGATTCTCGGCGACCGCGCATGGAGCATCCCGCGATGGATGCAGCGCATCCTGCCGCACGTCGACATCGAGGGCGAGGCGGTCGAACGTGAGCGTGCGCTCGACGCGTGGCCTGGTGACGGCAGCATCGTCGCAGCCGATGAACTCGACGTCGACGACGCCGGTATCCAGGGCGCGCGCCTGCGACTCGCACCGGGCGGTTCGCTCGTCGTCACCGGAGCGACGCCCCGCGCCCTGCGCACCCTGGCCCTCGTGCTCGGCGGGCGGGTGAAGCCGGATGCCGGAAGGCTGCGCGTCACCGGGCATCTGCTGCCCGGCCGCTCGGCCTGGGTGCGCGCGCACGTCGGCGTGGCCCTGCTCGACGAGCCGGACACCGGCGCCCAGCTCAGCGAAGCGCTGCGCGGGCGCACCGGACTGGTGATCCTCGACGGTGTCGAGCGCATCCCCGCATCCGATCGCGACCAGCTCGTCGCGCGGCTTCGAGACGCAGGCGACGACCTCGCGGTCGTCTTCACCACGCCCGACCCGGATGCCGCGCAGCGCCTGCTCGTGGATGCCGGCCGGGCCCAGGCATCCGTCACCGACCTCCCCTCTTCGGCCGACACCCCGTCCTCTCGCCCAGACCCCGCCCTTTCGACGTCGACAGCACGGGGTGTCGACGACAGCACGGGGTCTCGACGAACAGATCTCTCCGACTCGACCGAGGTGAACGCATGACCCTCCCCATCGAACGCGCACGCTCGCGGCGGCCGATCACCTGGCTGACCGTGATCGGTGTACTGCTGCTGCCCGCGATGATCGGCGGGATCCTCGTCGCGGCACTGCACAACCCGACCGACCGCCTCGAGGAGATGACGGCCGCGGTCGTCAACCTCGACAAGCCGGTCACTATCGACGGGCAGTACACCCCGCTCGGCCGCCAGCTCGCCGCCGGCCTCGTTGAGGGCTCTGACGAGCTCGATTCGAACCTGACCTGGGTCATCTCGAACGAGGACGACGCGGCCGAGGGCATGGCCGACGGCCGCTACCAGGCGGTCGTGACGATCCCGAAGTCGTTCTCGAAGGACGCGACCTCGGCGGGAGCGGCTCTGCAGGAGGGCGACGGAGCCGCTGATCAGGCCGAACAGGCCGAGATCAGCGTCACGACACCGCCGGACGGACGCGTGGCCGACGGGCTGATCAGCCAGCAGATCGCCTCGGTCGCCGCATCGACCCTGGGCACCATGCTGAGCGAGGCGACGGTCGGCAACGTGCTGATCGGCTTCAAGACCATCGGCGACCAGATCGGCGATGCCGCCGACGGCGCCGACCAGCTCGCGGACGGTGCACGTTCTGCGGCGGACGGGGCGGCGGAGATCCCCGGTGGCGCGGCCCAGCTGGCCGACGGGGCGAACAAGCTCGCCGACGGTGCGGGTGAGCTGGCCGGCGGCCTGAACACGATCGCAGGCAAGGCCCGCGAAGCGGGCTCCGGCGCGACGCAGCTCGGACAGGGACTGATCTCGGGAGCAGCGGCGCTCGAGAATAATGGGCTGGTGCCGAGTCAGCTGGTGGATGCCGCGAACGGGGCCAAGCAGGCCACCGCCGGGGTCAAGCAAGCGGCGGACGGCGCCGCGGAGGCGACCGCCGGCGTGCAGACCGGCGTCAGCGGACTCTCCCAGCAGCTCGCCGGCCTCGCCGCGCAGTGCGACCGCACCGCGAGCCCCGGCTTCTGCGGCGACTTGGACCGCGCCGTGGCACTCGCTGGCGGCCTGATCGAGCCTGCAGGACTGGCCGCGCAAGCCGCCGGCGCCGCGTCGCAGTACGCGGAGCCTGCAGCGCAGGCAGCCGCAGGGACTGCAGACGGGCTTACGCAGCTCAGCGCTGAAGCCCCCAAGCAGATCGCCGGGCAGCTGCGCACGGCCGGCACGGCGGCATCGCAGCTCGGCGGCGGACTGGGCCAGCTCGCCGACGGCGTGAGCCAGTCGGCGACCGGAGCATCAGGCCTCGCCTCCGGCGCCTCGCAGCTGGGAGACGGCATCTCCGCGCTCGGTGACGGTGCGGGTGAGCTCTCGAACGGGCTCGACGAACTGGCATCCGGCACCGGCGATCTCGCCGAGGGTCTGCGCACCGCCTCGACCTCGCTGCCGTCGTTCGACGACGAGCAGTCGACCTCGCTCGCGTCGGTGATCGCCGATCCGGTCACTTCGAGCTCCGACTCGAACGACTTCTTCGGACCCGCGACGATCCCGCTGCTGTCGGCTGTCGTGCTGTGGTTCGGGGCACTGGCGACGTTCATCGCGCTGCGGGCGGTTCCCGGCAGCGCCCTCACCTCACGACGCTCGTCGGCGGGCATGGTGCTGCGCGGCTTCTGGCCCGCCGCTGCGATCGGCGCGGCCCAGGGCCTGGTGCTCGCACTGGTCGTGCAGCTCGTCGTCGAATACGACGCGGCGACATGGTGGGGCTTCGCCGGTTTCGCGATCAGCGCCGGCATCGCGTTCGCGGCGATCAACCAGGCGCTCGTCGCCGTGCTCGGCGGCATCGGACGCTGGATCAGCACCCTGGTCGGTGTGCTGGCGTTCGCGACGAGCCTGATCTCGACGGTGCCCGACTGGCTCGCCGGTCTCGGAGCAGCGATGCCGACGACGCCGGCGCTGAGCGGTCTGATCGAGCCGAGCGGAGCCGCCTTCGCGGGGCTGGTCGTCTGGGCCGTGCTGTCTCTCGTGGCCGCGACCGTGGCCGTGGCCACACGACGTACGACCTCTGCCAAGGCGGTGCTGGCCGCGGCATAGCATCCGGATGCCCGTGGGCTGACTCGCCGGGTAGGCGAACACGCCGGGGTAGGCGATCCTCGCGATATCCGCCTCCCTCCGCGTGTTCGCCTACCTCCGCGTGTGCCAAGCCGAGCTGGGCCGCGGGCAGGCGCACCGAGAACAGGCTCGTTCACCACGACAGGCCCGGTTCCCGGCATCCGTCCTGTTCTCGCGAACCAGCCTGCTTCTGAGAACAGAACTCATCCGACGCAGGCGAATACGCCGGGGCAGGCGATCCTCACGGATATCCGCCTCCCTCCGCGTGTTCGCCTACCTCCACGCGGGCGAGGCACACCGAGAACAGGCTCGTTCACCACGACAGGCCCGTTCCCGGGCATCCGTCCTGCTCTCGCGAACCGGCCTGTTCTCAGGAAGCGGGGAACCAGAACGGTGGCTCAGCTCAGGCCGGAGTACGCGTGCAGTCCCTTGAAGAAGACGTTCACGATGGCGAAGTTGAAGATCACGGCGGTGAAGCCGGTGATCGACAGCCATGCAGACGGGTTGCCGCGCCAGCCGCGCGTCGCACGGGCGTGGATGTACCCGGCGTACAGCACCCAGATGATGAAGGTCCAGGTCTCCTTCACGTCGAAGCCCCAGTAGCGGCCCCAGGCGTCCTGCGCCCAGATCGAGCCGGCGATTAGGGTGAAGGTCCAGAAGATGAAGCCGACGACGGTGAAGTGGTAGGCCATGTTCTCGAGGCGCACCGTGTTCGGCAGCGTGCGCAGGAACCCCGGGCCGGGCTTCTCGATGCCTTCAGCCAGGCGACGCTCGCGCCGCGACTGCATCAGCTGCATGACCGACAGCGCGAACGCCAGGGCGAACAGCGCGGTCGACAGCGACGCCACGAAGACGTGGATCACGAGCCACACCGACTTCAGCGGGTCGACGAGCGGGGTCACGGCGACGTAGAAGTTCGCCGCGGCGGCCCCGAGCAGCACCACGACGAGGCCGGAGATGAACGTGCCCAGGTAGCGCAGATCGATGCGGGTGAGCACCACCAGGTACACGGCCATGATCAGCAGCGTGCCGACCATCGCGAACTCGTACAGGTTCGCCCACGGCACGCGGCCGGCGGCGAAGCCGCGGGTCAGCGTCGAGGTGAGATGGAACAGCCACCCCAGGATGGCCAGCGCCGTGCCGATGCGGGCGAAGATATACCGCGGCTTGCCGCTCCCGCGCTTCCCCCGCTTGCCTGCAGCGGCTCCGGATGCCGGTGAGCCGGCGCCACGGGCATCCGCTCCCCCGGCCGCGACCAGCACCGGCGCCTCGACCTCGGCGGTCGTCGCCGAGGAGCGTCGGGCGAGGTCGAACGCGTAGGCGATGAACGAGCCGGCGTAGACGGCGATGGCCGTCCACAGCGTGAGGATCGAGATCGAATCGAGGTCGGGCATGGGTCATGCTCCCTTCGCGGGGGTCGAGCCCTTCGGCGCGGCCGCTTCGAGAAGCCGCTCGTGTCCGCGGACGAGGTCGTCCACGGCGGCGGCGAGGGTCGGATCGTCGCCGCGCGCGAGGGCGGCGTACTCGAGGTGGATGCCGTCGTCAGCGGCGGTGGCCTTCACCCACATGCGCCGGCGCGGCACGAAGAGGGCGAGCCCCAGACCGCCGAGGGCAAGCAGCGCGAACGCCAGCACCCACGGGGCGGAGGCGTCGTGGTGGATCTGCAGCGAGACGTAGCGCTTGACCGACTGCAGGGTGTCGTTCGCGCCCTCCGGCGACACGTTCTCGAACGTGACCGTGCCGAGCCCGTCGGGCAGGTCGGCCGTCTCGCCGGGCTGCAGCTCGATCGACTTCGTATCGGTGGTGCGCCCGTTGAGCTTCTCGAGACCGTCGGTGTCGAGTTCGAACACCGACACCGGCTTGCCGCCGTCGACGCCCAGGTCTCCCCGGTACACGTCCAGCGTCAGCAGCGGCAGGTTCAGCGCACCGTGCACCGACGTGTACGCACCGCTCTTCATCTTCAGCGGCGTCGGATAGAGGAAGCCGATCATGCCGAGCTGCTCGGGCATGCCGTCGGTGATCTTGACCACGCCGAGCGAGGTCATCGCGCTGTCCTGCGGCAGGAACTCCACCGGCCCGCTGAACACCTTCTCGCCCTCGGCGTTGCGCACCGTGATGGTCGGCGCGTAGCCGTTGCCGAGCAGGTAGATGCTGTCGCCGCCGACGTGCAGCGGGTGGTTGACCCGCACGGTTCCCTTGCTCGTCGAGCCGTCGACGTTTCGCACCGAGAGGTTGGCGGCGAAGTTGCCCGCCTGGCCGGCGCCGGGTGTGCCGAAGTCCTCGTAGGTGACGTCGAACGAGTCGAGGGTCAGCGCGTAGGGCTGGAAGGAGTCGTCGGCGACGAAACGCCCTCGGTTGATCGAGTTGTAGTCGATCAGGGTGTTGACGTAGCTGGCGCCCTCGATGACTACGCGCTGGCCGGTGTACGCGAAGCCGCCGCCGATGCCCACCGTGACGAGCACGCCGACGAGGGCGATGTGGAAGAGCAGGTTACCTGTCTCGCGCCAGTAGCCGCGCTCGGCCGACACAGACCAGGTGCGACCCCGGTCGTAGCGGGCGACGCGATAGCCCAGCGATTTCAGCTGCTTCTCGGCGACGTCGATCGCGGCGGCCGCGTCGCCTTCCCCCTGGGGAGGCTCAGGAGCCCAGACTGCGGCTCGGTGGTGCTCGAGTCGGCCGAGCCGCGCCGGGGTGCGTGGCGGCAGCGCGCGCAGCGCCTTGGCGTGGTGCTTGATGCGCGGGATGATGCAGCCGATCAGAGAGATGAACAGCAGCAGGTAGATGGCCGAGAACCACGGCGACGAGTACACGTCGAACATCCGCATCGCGTCGAGCACCGGGAAGATGTCGGGGTTGTTCTGCTTGTACTGCACGACACCGTTGGGGTCGGCTGTGCGCTGCGGGAACACCGATCCGGGGATCGCGGCGATGGCGAGGATGAGCAGCAGCACCAGCGCGACGCGCATCGACGTCAGCTGACGCCAGCCCCACCGCAGCCAGCCGACGACGCCCAGCTTGGGCTGGTTGATCTCGTTGTCGTCGACGGGAGCGGAGTCGATGTGATCTGAGGGGCGCAGCGGGTCGGATGCCGCTGCCGCGCCCTCATCGATCCCTGAGCGATCAGAGGGGGAGGATGACACTGCTCATCACCGCCGTGAGTCGAGACATGATCTGGGTCCACACGCCGGTGACCATCAGCACACCGAGCACGATCAGCAGCGCACCGCCGACGATGTTGACGATGCGGATGTGCCGACGCATGAACGCGGTCGCGCTGGTCGCCCAGCCGAAGCCGAGCGCGACGAGCAGGAACGGGATGCCGAGGCCGAGCGAGTACGCGACGCCGAGCAGCCCGGCGCGCCACGGGTCGCCCAGCGTCCAGCCGACGCTGATGATGGCGCCGAGCGTCGGTCCGGTGCACGGCGCCCAGCCGATCGCGAGGGTGAAGCCGAGCAGCGGCGCGCCGATGAGGCCGGCCGTCGAGTCGACCTGCATCTTGTACTGCCGCTGCGCGAACCCGAACAAGCCGAGGAAGACCAGGCCCATCAGCACGACCACGCCGCCCAGGATGCGGGTGATGAGGTCGCCCCATTCGAGGAAGAAGACGGATGCCGCGCCGCCGATCACCGTATAGGCGACGAACACCACCGTGAAGCCGGCGATGAAGAGGAGGACGCCGAGCAGCATCCGCCGACGCTGGGAGGCGGGAGCGGTGACCTGTGACGACGGCGCCTTCACGCCTGCCGCTCCCCCGAGGAACCCGAGATAGCCCGGCACGAGCGGCAGGATGCACGGCGACAGGAACGACACGAGCCCGGCGAGCAGGGCGAGCGGGACGGCGATCCAGAGCGCGCCGGCTCCGATCACGGCATCCGGGCTCACGCCTTCTCCTCGAGGGCGTCCTTGATGAGCGTCGACAGGATCGAGGTGCCGTCGATCGGTCCGATGATGCGGGCGGCGACCCGGCCCTGCCGGTCGAGCACGAGAGTGGTCGGGGGCGCCTGGATCGGCGTCACGCGGGCGAAGGCGAGCTTGGCATCGCCCGTGGTGGCGTCCATGAGGCTCGGGTAGGTCACGCCGTAGGTCTTCGCGAACGCCTTCGCGGTGTCGGCCTGGTCGTAGATGTTCACGCCGATGAACTGCACGCCGTCGTCTTTGTGCTTCTGCCAGGTGGCCTCGAGGTCTTCTGCTTCGATGCGGCACGGGCCGCATCCGGCGTACCAGAAGTTGACGACGGCGACCTCGCCGCGGATGTCGTCACTCGAGAACTTCTCGCCGTCTTCGGTGACGCCGCCGAAGTCGACGGGCGCCTTGCGCTTGGCCGCGGGGATCGGCTCGACCCGGAAATCAGCGGTCGTGTACGCCTTCTGATCACCGTTCTTGTACGCCTCGACCATGGGGTCGGGCGCGCACGCGCTCAGACCGATGGCGAGCGTCGCGGCGAGCGCTGCGGCGCCGATGCGCCAGGCGCCGCGAAGGGAACGAGCAGGCACGGACACGCTGGGAATCGTACGCGCGGTTCCTATGCGCGCTCTGAGCCGAGCTGCCCCGGCGGCTTTCGAATCGCTTGAATGACCGCTTCTCAGCCGAGAGAGCTGACAGTCGAGCGATTCGAACGCGGATGGAGGTCAGACGGCGCCGAGATCGACGCCCTTGGCCGCCGGCTCGGCGTAGTCGACCTCGCGCCAGACGTCGCCGACCCGCTCGAACGAGGTGATGCTCGACAGCGCGCAGCGGCGGGTGCGCGGGTCGTGCTGCAGCGTGAGGCCGGCGACCGACAGGTGCGTGATCCAGATCGGCGCCTGATGCGAGATGAACACGATGTCGCCGTCGTACCCCGCGGCTGCCCGCTCGGCGGCATCCCATGACTCATCCATCGCCGCGCGCATGCGCGTCGCGATCGACGTGTACGGCTCACCCCAGCTGGGCACCGACGGCCGCCGCAGGTGGCGCCAGTTGAACGGGTTGCGCAGGGCGCGCGACATCCGCTGCCCCTCGAACACGTTCGCCGGTTCGATGATGCGGGCGTCGTGCGTCGCCTCGAGACCGAACAGCTCGGTGAACGGCTCGGCCGATTCCTGGGTGCGCTCGAGCGGCGAGCAGCGCAGTTCGCTCACCGGTCGGCCCCTGGATGCCAGATGTTCGGCCGCATCACGCGCCATCCGGCGCCCTGCCCTGCTCAGGTGGTAGTCGGGGAGGCGGCCGTACAGCACCCGCTTGGGGTTGTGCACTTCGCCATGGCGCACCAGGTGGAGTCGTCGTGCCGTCACCCGCCCACCGTATCGCGGCAGTTCCACGACATCGCACTTCGCGAGACTTCTGTTCCAGCACGACACTTCGCTCTATGCATCCGGTTTCGTGCTGGAACGGAAGTCTCGCGGTATCTGGCGCCAGCCCGGTACGAATCGGCCGTCGCGACCCGCCACGTAGACTGGGCGGGTTCGTATTTCCCCGATCAGAAGGAATCTCCGTGCTTCGCACACACACGGCAGGCTCACTCGATGCCTCGCACATCGGTCAGACCGTCACCCTCTCGGGTTGGGTCGATCGTCGCCGCGATCACGGAGGCGTCGCGTTCATCGATCTTCGCGATGCGTCGGGCATCGCGCAGGTCGTCATCCGCGACGAAGAGGTGGCCCACCCGCTGCGCTCGGAGTTCGTGCTGCAGGTGACCGGCGAGGTGTCGCGTCGCCCCGAGGGCAACGAGAACCCGAATCTGCCGACCGGTGAGATCGAGGTGATCGCGGCCGAGGTGGTCGTGCTCAACGAGTCCGCTCCCCTCCCCTTTCAGGTCTCGAGCGGCCTGGCCGAGTCCGACCCGATCGGCGAGGAGGTGCGTCTGAAGCATCGCTACCTCGACCTGCGCCGCCCGAACCCGGCCGCCGCCATGCGCCTGCGCTCCGACGTCTATAAGGCGATCCGCGACGAGCTGCACGGTCGCGACTTCGTCGAGGTCGAGACGCCGACGCTGACGCGTTCGACCCCCGAGGGCGCCCGCGACTTCCTCGTGCCGGCCCGCCTGCACCCGGGCAGCTGGTACGCACTGCCGCAGTCGCCGCAGCTGTTCAAGCAGCTGCTGATGGTCGGCGGTGTGGAGAAGTACTTCCAGATCGCGCGCTGCTACCGCGATGAGGACTTCCGCGCAGACCGTCAGCCCGAGTTCACCCAGCTCGACATCGAGATGTCGTTCGTCGAGCAGGAAGACGTCATCGAGATGATGGAGTCGCTGATCGTCGCGATGTGGAAGACCATCGACGTCGACGTGCAGACTCCGCTGCCGCGCATGACCTACGCCGACGCGATGGCCAAGTACGGCTCCGACAAGCCCGACCTGCGCTTCGGTCTCGAGCTCGTCGAGGCGACCGAGTACTTCGTGAACACGCCGTTCCGGGTCTTCCAGTCGGAGTACGTCGGAGCCGTGCTGATGCCCGGCGGCGCGTCGCAACCGCGCAAGACGCTGGATGCCTGGCAGGACTGGGCCAAGCAGCGCGGTGCCCGCGGCCTGGCGTACGTGCTCTTCAACGAGGACGGCACGCTCGGCGGCCCCGTCGCCAAGAACCTCTCCGAGACCGAACAGGCGGGCCTCGCCGAGCTCGTGGGCGCGAAGCCGGGCGACTGCGCTTTCTTCGCCGCGGGCGAGACGAAGGCCAGCCGCGCGCTGCTCGGCGCCGCACGCGTCGAGATCGGCCGCCGCCTCGAGCTGCTCGACCCGAACGTGTTCGCCTTCACCTGGGTCGTCGACGCGCCGATGTTCGAGCCCGCCGGTGACGCGGTGGCATCCGGTGATGTCGCGGTCGGCTCGGGAGCGTGGACTGCCGTGCACCACGCGTTCACCGGCCCGAAGCCGGAGTTCGCCGACACATTCGACACCGATCCGGCCTCCGCTCTCGCGTATGCGTACGACATCGTCTGCAACGGCTCCGAGCTCGGCGGCGGATCGATCCGCATCCACCGTGAAGACGTGCAGAAGCGCGTGTTCAACGTGATGGGCATCACCGAAGAGCAGGCCGACGAGAAGTTCGGCTTCCTGCTCGAGGCGTTCAAGTTCGGCGCTCCCCCGCACGGCGGCATCGCACTCGGCATGGACCGCGTCATGCAGCACCTGACGAAGACGGAGTCGATCCGCGAGGTCATCGCCTTCCCGAAGTCGGGTGGCGGCTTCGACCCGCTGACGGAGGCGCCCGCGCCGATCACGGCCGAGCAGCGCGCCGAGGCCGGCGTCGACTTCGAACCCGAAGACGCCTGACACCGAGGCCCACCTACCGTCGAGACCCTCGGCTGCTGATGTCTGCAGCCGGGGGTCTCGACGTAACCGCACGGACAGCCGACCCCTCACCGATTCGCCCTCACGACACCTCGCGTTCACCCGACTCGCGCCACCCGGTAACTCGCGCTCCGTAGCTTCCTCTCGTAACCCGACTCCCGCGCGCCAGCGCAGGAAATCCGAGAGGAAACCCTGATGACCACCCTCACCCGCCCCGCGCGTCTCGTCGCCGGCATCGCCCTCGCGGCCACGGCCGCCCTGGCACTGACCTCCTGCGCCGCCAGCAGCAGCGCAAGCGACAGCGACGCCGCCTCATCCGTTGACGCCGCGACCGCGACGTCGCTCGCCGACTTCGGCACCCTCGAAGAGCTCGAGGCGGCAGCCAAGGCCGAGGGCGCCCTGAACGTGATCGCCCTACCCCGCGACTGGGCCAACTACGGGGAGATCCTCGATCTGTTCGCCGAGCGCTACCCCGAGATCACCATCAACGAGGCCTCGCCCGATGCTTCCAGCGCCGAGGAGATCACAGCAGCCGAGACCAACAAGGGCCTGGACACCGCCCCTGACGTGTTCGACCTCGGACTCGCCGTCGCTCTGCAGAGCACCGACAGCTTCGCACCGTACAAGGTCGAGAACTTCGACGAGATCCCCGACGCACTGAAGGAGCCCACCGGTCTGTTCGTCGGCGACTACGGCGGATACATGTCGATCGGCTACGACTCGTCGAAGTACCCCGAGCCCACCTCGCTCGACGACCTCAAGGGCGCCGATTTCACGGGCGCCGTCGCGATCAACGGCGACCCGACCCAGGCCGGCTCCGCATTCGGCGCCGTCGGCCTCGCCACTGTGCAGTCCGACGGCACGCTCGACGACTACACCCCCGGCATCGAGTTCTTCGGCGAGCTGCAGAAGGCGGGCAACTTCCTCAAGGTGGATGTGACTCCCGCCACCATCACGAGCGGCGAGACCCCGGTCGTCTTCGACTGGGACTACCTCAACGCCTCCGCCGGCAAGGACAACCCCGACTGGAAGGTCGTCGTGCTCGACGGCGTCGGCTACGCCTCGTACTACAACCAGGCCGTCAACAAGGATGCCCCGCACCCGGCAGCGGCACGCCTGTGGCAGGAGTTCCTCTACAGCGACGAGGTGCAGAACCTGTGGCTCAAGGGCGGTGCCCGTCCCGCGCGCATGGAGGCCATGACCGCAGCGGGCACGATCGATGCGAAGCTCGCGGCCGCCCTGCCCGACGCCCCTGCCGAGACGGTCGTCCCGACCGAGAAGCAGTCGACGGATGCCGGCACGCTGCTCGGCGAGAAGTGGGCCGTGGCGGTTCAGTGACGCTGCTGATCGCGAGGACGGATGCCACGGCATCCGTCCCCACCACCGCCGGGTCGTCTCAGACGGCCCGGCGGTCGGGCTGGTCTTGGGCGTGGCTGGGGCTCGTCCCCTTCGGCGCCTACATGGTGCTGTTCCTGGTCGCGCCGACGATCCTCGCGATCGGATCGGGCTTCTTCGACCGCGACGGCGCCTTCACCTGGACGAACGTCACCGCACTCGTCGATCCGGTCGTCCTGAACACGTTCGCGAACTCCGCGTCGCTGTCGCTGCTGACCGCCGTCATCGGCGCCGTGGGGGGCGCTCTGATCTGTTATGCCCTGCTGGGGACGAACCCCCACGGCCCTCTGCGCCAGACGGTGGATGCCGTGGCCGGCGTTCTCGCACAGTTCGGCGGCGTCATGCTCGCGTTCGCGTTCATCGCGACGATCGGCCTGCAGGGCGTCGTCACCGTGCTGCTCAGGGACGCCTTCGGCGTCGACATCTTCGCGGACGGCGTGTGGCTCTACGACGTCCCCGGCCTCATCCTCCCCTACATCTACTTCCAGGTGCCCCTCATGGTGATCACGTTCATGCCGGCCCTCGCAGCGCTGAAGCCGCAGTGGGCCGAAGCCAACCTCACTTTGGGGGGCACCCGCCTCGGATTCTGGCTGCGCATCGGCATCCCCGTCCTCGCCCCCTCCTTCCTGGCCAGCCTGCTGCTGTTGTTCGCCAACGCGTTCTCGTCGTACGCGACCGCCGCGGCGCTCGCCAGCCAGGGTTCGCAGGTCGTCCCGCTGCAGATCCGTGCGGCGCTCACCAGCGAGACCCTGCTCGGCCGCGATAGCCTCGCCGGAGCGCTCGCGCTCGGCATGATCGTCGTCGTCGGCGTCGTGATGGGGCTGCACTCGCTCGTCCAGCGACGCGCGGCGAGGTGGCGGTCGTGAGCCGCATCGCGCCCTCTCGCGCGACGCGGTGGGTCATCGGCATCCTGACCGGCGCCTTCTTCGCGGTCCCGCTGATCGCGACGTTCCTGTACACGCTGCGCGACCGAGAGGGCGGCCTGTCGTTCACGCGATGGGCGGCACTGCTGGATCCCGCAGCGTCGGCTGCGATCAGACCGATCTGGACAGGCCTGGGCAACTCGCTCGTCCTCGCGATCGTCACCGTGGTGATCGTGCTCATGCTGCTCGCGCCGACGATGATCCTCGTGAATCTTCGCTTGCCGAAACTGAAGCCGGTGTTCGAGTTCACGTCGCTCCTGCCGATCTCGATCCCCGCGATCGTGCTCGTCGTCGGCCTCTCCCCGATCTACCTCCAGATCGGTCGCACACTCGGCACCGGCACATGGACGCTCGCTTTCGCCTACGGCATCACGGTGCTGCCGTTCGCGTACCGCGCGATCCAGGCGTCCATCGACGCGGCCGACGTGCGCACGCTCTCCGAGGCCGCCCGCTCGCTCGGCGCGAGCTGGCCCACGGTCGTCGTGAACGTGCTCGCCCCGAACCTGCGTCAAGGTCTGCTGTCGGCATCCCTCATCTCGATCGCCGTCGTGCTGGGCGAGTTCACGATCGCGTCGCTGCTGAACCGGCAGGTGTTCCAGACCGCGATGATCGTCGTCCAGAAGCAGGATGCCTACACGCCGGCGATCTTCACGCTGCTCGCACTGCTGTTCTGCTTCCTGCTGCTGCTCATCATCGGCCGCGCTGCGCGCGGCAATCGAAAGGCCGACCAATGACCATGCCGAGCCATCTCCCGGCAACCGCGGACAACCTGCTGCTCGCTGAGGCGGGCGAGGGCACGCGCGTGCAGTTCCAGGGCATCGAGAAGAGCTACGGCGCGAATCGGGTGCTGCACGGCGTCGACCTCGACATCGCGCCCGGCGAATTCGTGTCGCTGCTCGGGCCCTCGGGCTGCGGCAAGACCACCGCCCTGCGTGTGCTGGCCGGTCTGGAGCATGCGGATGCCGGCGCTGTGCTGCTGGGCGGTCAGGACGTGTCGCGTGTCCCCACCAACAAGCGCGACATCGGCATGGTGTTCCAGTCGTACTCGCTGTTCCCGCACCTCGACGTCGCCGGCAACACCGCATTCGGGCTGCGTCGGCGCGGCGTGGGCAAGGCTGCCGCCGCGCGCAGGGCGCTCGACGCCCTCGCCCTGGTCGGTCTGGGGGAGTTCGCCGACCGCTTCCCGCACCAGCTCTCCGGCGGGCAGCAGCAGCGAGTCGCGCTCGCCCGGGCTCTCGTCACCGAGCCGCGTGTGCTGCTGCTCGACGAGCCGCTCTCGGCGCTGGACGCCAAGGTGCGGGCGCAGCTGCGAGACGAGATCCGCCGCATCCAGCTGCGCGTGGGGATCACGACCGTCTTCGTGACGCACGATCAGGAGGAGGCCCTGGCCGTCTCCGACCGGATTGTGGTGATGGATGCCGGACGCATCCACCAGATCGGCACTCCGGAGGAGCTGTACCGCCGCCCCGCGACCGCGCATGTCGCGTCGTTCATCGGACTCTCGAGCGTCGTCCCGGGTGTGGCCTCAGGCGACGCCGTCACGGTGTGGGGGCGGTCGCTTCCGACGAGCACGCCTGCTGTCGGCGACGTCGACGTGCTCCTGCGTCCCGAGAACCTCCGCTTCACCGGCGAGGCGGATGCCGCGACCGCCGGCACCGTCGAGGAGACCACGTTCCTGGGCAGCATCCGTCGCACTCTTGTGCGGACCGACCGCGGCGAACTGGTGCGCGTGCAGCATGATGCGCACGCGCACCCATCGTTCGGCGAGCGGGTGTTCCTCGCTGTCGATCCGATACCCGTCGCGGTGCGCGCCGAAGCCTGACCGGGCTGCCCGCCGTGCAGGGCGAGGCGCGAATGCTGGAAGACTGGCCGGATGCTGGCATCCCTTCCCCTTCCCCATCCGGTCGACTCGCGCGTCGGGAACGCGGTGCTGCGGCGTGCGACTGGGGATGATGCCGACGGGATCATCGCGCTGCTCGCCGACGACCCCATCAGTGCGTCCCGCGGGGACGAGGCATCGGATGCCGACCGCGCGGCCTATCTGACCGCTCTCGACGAGATCCTCGCGGAGCCTCGAACGACCTGCTCGTCGTCGACCTCGACGGAGCGATCGTCGGCACACTGCAGCTCACCTCCATCCCCGGCATGGCGAGGCAGGGCGCGCGCCGCCTGCTCGTCGAGGCGGTGCGGGTGCGCAGCGACCTGCGCTCCGGCGGCATCGGCTCGGCCCTCATGCGCTGGGTGTCGGAGGACGCGGCCCCGGCGCTCGGCGCGGCGATGGTGCAGCTGACCTCGGATGCCGCCCGCACCGACGCACACCGGTTCTATGAACGCCTCGGCTACATCGGCTCGCACGTCGGCTTCAAGTACCACCTGGCGCGCTGACGTCGTCGCCTCTGAGCCGGCTCACTTCAGCGAGCCGGCGACCATCCCCTTTATGAAGCTGCGCTGCAGGAACAGGTAGGCGACCAGCACCGGCACGACCGAGAGCACGGATGCCGCCGCCGCGGCGCCCGGGTTGCTGCCCTGCGCCGCGAAGAACCCGGCGACGGCCGGGGCGATCGTGCGGGTCTCGTCGGTGCGCAGGAAGTACGTGCTCAACGCGAACTCGTTCCAGATGCCGACCCCCGCGAGGATCGCGACGGTGGCGGTGACCGGCCGCAGCATGGGGAACACGATCCGGAACAGCACCTGCAGCGGACCAGCCCCGTCGACCGTCGCCGCCTCCTCGATCGACACGGGCAGGCTGCGCATGAACGCGGTGTACAGGAACACCGCGAGGGGCAGGTTGCCGGTGACCATCAGCACGATGATGCCCCAGTGGGTGTTCAGCCCGCCGAGGTCTTTCATGAGCGTGTAGAGCGGCACGAGCACCGACAGCGGCGGGATCATGATCAGGCTGATGATGCAGGCGTAGATCAACCGGTTGCCGCGAGTGACCCGCCGCGCGAGGGGGTAGGCGGTCAGAGCCCCCAGCACGCAGACCAGCAGTGTCGATACGGCCGTCACGAGAGCGCTGTTGCCGATCGCCTGCAGGATGTTGCCCTGCTGCATCGCCGTGGCGAAGTTGGCCCAGTGGATCTCGCCGGGGAAGACCCACGGCGACGACAGATCGGTCTTGGGTTTGGATGCCGTGGTGAGCCCGAAGTAGAACGGCAGCAGCTGCAACACGGCGATGAACGCCAGGCCGATGTAGATGAGCGCCTTCGACGGAGCCGCAGCGTCTTTCACAGCTCGACCCGCTTCCGGTTCAGCAGGGAGTTCAGAACGAAGGTGACCGCTACAATCAGCACGAACAGCACCACGCCGATCGCGGCCGAGTATCCGGCCGCCTGATTCGAGAAGTACGTCTCGCCGATCAGCGTCGACACCGAGTGGGTGGACTGACCGGGGCCCCCGCCGGTGAGCACCTGCACGATGTCGAACAGCTTCAGGCCGCCGATCAGGTTCAGCACAATGCTCGTCGCGAAGGCCGGCTGCAGCAGCGGCACGGCGATGCTGCGGAAGCTCTGCCACCAGGTCGCGCCGTCGAGCTGCGCCGCCTCGTAGTACTCCGTCGGCACGCCCTGCAGACCGGCCAGGTAGATGACCATCGAGATGCCGACGAACTGCAGCGAGTTGACGATGACGATCGCGGCGATCGCGAATGAGGCATCCGACAGCCACGCGACCTGCTCCGCGCCGAACAGCGCCCGCACATCGTTCAGGGCGCCGTTGTTGTATCGGAAGATCAGGTAGTACATCGTGCCGAGCACCACGGGCGAGACCAGCACCGGCAGGTAGATGACCGCGCGCAGCAACGCTGCGCCGCGCACGACGCGATCGAGCACGACGGCGAGACCCAGACCCAGCACCTGCTGGATCACGGTGCTGCCCACTCCGTAGATCAGGGTGTTGACCAGCGCTGTGCGGAACACCTCGTCGTCGAGCAGGCGCAGGTAGTTGTCGAAGCCCACGAACGCCTTGCTGCGGCTGTATCCGTTCCAGTTCGTCAGCGACAAGCTGATGCCGCTGATCAGCGGGTAGATCGAGAACACGGCGAACAGCACGAGCGCCGGCACGTAGAACCAGTTGAGTCGGCGCGGGAAGATCCCCGTCGAACGTGAACTCACCTCTCGCGTGACCTACTGCTGCCCGTACAGCGTGCCGAACTCGGCCTCGACCTGCTTCACCGCCGAGCCGACCGTGGTCTGCCCGGTGATGATGCCCGACGTCGTCGAGATCAGCGTGTTCCACATGCCGTTGGGTAGATACGCGCGGTCGAAGTACGGCACCATGCGCACCTCTCCCGGGGTGAAGAACTGCTCGTAGCTGTCGGAGAGGTCGCCGAGGTCGACGTCGATGTCGGTGAGACCAGCGGGGTTGCCGTCATCGCTGGCGAACTGACCGATGTTCTCCGGTTCAGCGAGGAACTCGAGGAAGTCGAGCGCCTCCTCCTTGTTCTCACCGTCGCGCCACGCGCCGAGCGCGACGCCCTCGCCGCCGATCAGGTACTCCTCGTCGCCGTTGATGGCGGGCACGGGGATGAACCCGATCTGGGCGTCCGGCACGAACTCCTTCGCGCTGAGGGCGAGGGTGTTCTGGATCATCACGAACGCGGTCGTGCCCTGTCCCAGTGCTGCGGCGATGTCATCGCTGGTCGCTGATGAGCAGTCGGGGTTGAAGTAGCCTGCCTTGGCCCACTCGTCGAGCTTGGTGAACATCTCCTCGAATCCGCTGTCGACGAACTCGCCGTCGGCCAGCTTCTCGGACTGCGCCTCGTCGTACGAGCCCGACCCGAGCCAGTCGGCGACGTTGCCGGCGAACCAGTCGTCCTTGCCAGAACTCGACATGGGCACGACGCCTGCGCCCTTGAGCGTGCCGAGCGCCTCGTCGAACGCCTCGATGGTCCCGAGTGACGTGGGGTCGATTCCCGCCTTCTCGAGCACGCTCTTGTTGTACAGGATGCCGGCGACGTCGGTCGTCAGCGGAAGCGCGAAGAACTCGCCGTCGTCGTTCTTCATCGTCGAGTCGAGCACGGGGTTGAGCTGATCCGCCCACGGCTGATCGTCGAGCGGCTCGAGGAACTCGCTATAGCGAAGCAGCGACCATCCGTGCGTGGCCCAGATGTCGGGCAGGTCGCCCGAGCCCATCCGCACCTTCATGTCGCCCTCGTAGTCGCTGCCCAGCGCGACGACGTCGATCTTGACGTCGGGGTTGTCCTTCTCGTACGCCTTGGCAAGCGCGCTGAGCGCCTCGTAGCGGGGCGTCCCCTCCCCCATCGCCGACTGCACTTCGAGCGTGATCTTGTCGCCGTCACCGGGGTCCCCCGATCCCGAGCATCCGCTGAGCGCGACCGCCGCCGCAGTGAGACCGGCGAATCCGACCATGATCCGCATCGAGCCTGGTGACCTCATCGTCCCTCCTCCGTGGGAGCACTGGCGCGCCCGAGCGAGCGCAATTCGGAGTCTACGCGGGAAGACACCGGTCGTGGCAAGGATCGTGTCCGGACGCTTGGCCGGATGCCGGGTTCTGTCGCCGGCATCATCGCTCCGCGAGCAGGGGCGCGACGTTCTCGTTCCACACGTCGACCCCGAGCTTCGCGATCAGCACGATCACGACGGCGAGGAAGACCACGCGGATGAAACCCGATCCGCGCGAGATCGCCATGCGCGAACCGAGGTAGCTGCCCGCGGTGTTGGCGACGCCGAGGATGAGACCCAGCAGCCACAGCACCGCGCCATGCGGGATGAACAGGATCAGGGCGCCGGCGTTGGTGGCGAAGTTCACGATCTTCGCCTTCGCGCTGGACTGCAGGAAGTCGTAGCCGAGCAGCGCAACGAGCGTGATCACGAGGAACGTTCCCGTACCCGGCCCGATGAGACCGTCGTAGAAGCCGATCACCAGTCCTGCCACGCCGGCTGCGATGTGATGGCGATGGCCCGAGAAGCGCAGCGCGGTCGCCGCGCCCAGCTGCGGCCTGAACGCGGTGAACAGCGCGACCGCCAGCAGCGCGACCACGATGATCGGTTTGAAGGCGGATGCCGGAAGCACGGTCGCCACGGCGGCTCCGCCGAAAGATCCCGCCAGCGCGATCGCCGCCATGGGCAGCGCGGTGCGGATGTCGGGCCTGGCCCGGCGATAGTACGTGACGCTGCTCGTCGCGGTGCCGAAGATCGAGCCGAGCTTGTTCGTCGCCAGTGCCTGCACCGGGGTGATGCCCGGGATCAGCAGCACGGCGGGCAGCTGCAGCAGCCCACCCCCGCCGACGACGGCGTCTATCCACCCGGCGCCGAATGCGGCGATTACCACGAGGACGAGCACGCCCCAGGTGAGCTGCTCGAGGCCGAGGAACGCGCCGATCTCCATCACAGTTCAGGATGCCAGATCGGCGCGCCCTCGCCGGACACGACGGGCTCGCCCCTGCGGCTCAGAGCACGCGAGAGAGGAAGTCCTGGGTGCGCGGGTGCTGCGGGTCGGCGAGCACCTCGCGCGGGTCGCCCTGCTCGAGGATGTGCCCGCCGTCCATGAAGATCAGACGCGAGCCGACCTCCCGAGCGAACCCCATCTCGTGCGTGACGACGAGCATCGTCATCCCCTCGTCGGCGAGGGTGCGCATGACCTGCAGCACCTCGCCGACCAGCTCGGGGTCCAGAGCCGACGTCGGCTCGTCGAAGAGCATCATGTCGGGGTTCATGCACAGCGCCCGCGCGATCGCGACGCGCTGCTGCTGACCGCCGGAGAGGTGGCTGGGGAAGGCATCCGCCTTCTCGGCCAGTCCCACGCGCCCGAGCATCTCGCGGGCGACCTGCTCGGCCTCGGCCTTGCTGCGCTTCTTCACCCGCCGCTGCGCGATCGTCAGGTTGCCCAGCACCGACATGTGCGGGAACAGGTTGAAGCTCTGGAACACCATGCCGATGCGCTGACGCACCCGGTCGATGTCAGTGTCCTCATCGGTGACGTCGATGCCCTCGATGAGGATGTGACCGTCGGTCGGCTGCTCGAGCAGGTTCACCGACCGCAGCAGCGTGGACTTCCCCGATCCCGACGGCCCGATGATGCACACGACTTCGCCGCCCAGCACCGTCAGGTCGATGCCCTTGAGCACCTCGTTGTCGCCATAGGACTTGACCAGCCCCTGGATGTCGATCGCAGGTGCGTGGACATCGATCAGGTCCGTGCTCATCTTTCCCTCGCCATCCGCCGCTCCAACCACGCCGTGAAGCGCGTGAGCGGAATCGTCACGATCAGGTACAGCAGCGCCGCCATGATCAGCGGCGTGCCGTTCGCGTTCTGCGTCGAGGCGTCGCGGGCGAAGGTCGTGAGCTCCTTCGACCAGATGAAGGTTCCCGCCACGAACAGCAGCGAGGTGTCCTTCAGCAGCAGCACGAACTCATTCGTCAGCGGCGGGATGATGATGCGGAAACCCTGCGGAATCACGATCCAGAACGTCGTCGCCATGGGCGACATCCCCAGCGAGCGCGCGGCCTCGGTCTGCCCCTTGGGAACCGCCTGCAGGCCCGCCCGGATGGTCTCGGCCATGTAGGCGGACGCCACGAGGACCAGACCGATCAGGCCGAGCACCACCGGCCCGCCGAGATCTTTGCCGGGCACGCCGACCGCGATCGGCAGGATGAACGCGATGGCGAAGATCGTGAGAATCGCCGGCAGCCCGCGGAACAGCTCGATGTAGATCGTCGCAATCCAGCGGAACGGACCGATGACCGACATCTTCATCAGCGCGAACACGATGCCGAGCAGCAGACCGCCGAGGAACGCGACTGCGGTGAACCACAGCGTGTTGACAAGTCCGGTCGTGATGATGCCCGGAAGCATCTTGACCGCGACCTCGGGATTGAAGAACAGCGGACCGAGGCGCGCCCAGTTCGCCGTCAGCGCTACCCACACCGCGATCGCGATGAGCACCGCATAGACGGCGTACCGGTACAGCTTCTGCTTCTGCGTGCGCTTCAGCGCCATGGTCGCATTCCTCCCCGGCGGGGTGCTGCGAGGGTCACTTCGCCGTGAAGAACTGGTCGTAGATCTTCTGGTAGTCGCCGTCGTCCTTCAGCTCCTGGAGCGCGTCGTCGACTGCCTTGCGCAGGGCGTCCTTCTTGCCCTTCTCGAAAGCGAATCCGTACTGCTCGTCGGTCTTGTACTCCTCGACGATCTTGTAGCTCTCGTCGGCCTTCTCGTGCTCGAGGTTGACCGGCTGGTCCTGCAGGATCGCGTCGAGCTGGCCGGCCTGCATCGCGGGCCAGAGGTCGCCGTCGGAGCCCATCTGCAGCAGCTCAGCGCCCTCGGCGTGCTCCTTGGCGTAGCTCTCACCCGTCGTGCCCTGCTGGACGCCGACCGTCTTGCCCTTCAGGTCGTCGATCCCCTTGATGCCCGAGTCGGTGCGGACGAGCAGTGACTGGAGCGACTCGTAGTAGGGCTCGGAGAAGTCGATGTTGGCCTTGCGCTCATCAGTGATCGTCATCGCGGACGCGCCGACGTCGCAGGTGCCCGCCGCCAGCGTCGTGCCGGACTGCAGAGCATCGAAGCCCACGTCCTGCACGTTGAGCTTCAGGTCGAGCTTCTTCGCGACCGCGGCCAGCAGCTCGATGTCGAAGCCGGTGTATCCGGTGCCGTTGTCGCCACCTTCGAACTCGAACGGAGCGTAGGGGATGTCGGAGCAGACCGACAGCGTGCCCGGCGTCACCAGGCCGTACTCGGATCCGGATGCCGACGTGTCGCCGTCACCGTTCGAGTCTGAGCTGCTCGCGCAGCCGGAGAGAGCGAGGACGGCAGCGGCAGCGATGGCGGTGCCGAGGATGAGGGGACGGCGCTTCATGGCCACTCCTTCGTGACGGGGGCTTGCGCCCACGGGCGGGTTGAACACATCTTGTCATGCGGTGCCGAGCATCGTGGCAGCCCGGGGGCGGCGATGCCATCACATTTGCGTTGCACTGTCGGCGCGGTCAGATCTCGAAGTCGACGGCGACCCGCGACGCGACCACCGATTTGATGTACGCACCGGCCTCTTCGTGCGCCGGGTGCACCTGGTACGCATCGAGCGCGTCGAGCGAGTCCACGTCGGCGACCAGCGTCACGTCCCAGTTGACGTCGGGGTCAGCGACGTTCGCGCCGGCAGACACCGCGCGCAGCTCGGGGACGACGCCCATGAGCGCGTTGAGACGGCGAGCGACCTCAGCGGCCTGCTCCGCGCGCACCGAGGCGTCCTCCGCGGCGAGCTTCCAGCTGACGACATGGCGGATCACTTCATGGCCTCCTCGAGTGCCTGACGGAGCCGACCCGGCGAGACGCGCCAGTGCGCGTGCAGCTCGCCGTCGATCAGCACGACGGGGATCTTCTCCCACCAGCGCTCGTACAGCGCAGGATCGTCCGCGATGGACTGCTCGACGATCTCGAGGCGCTCGGCAGCGGCATCCGGCATCTCGGCGACGACGGCGTCGACCACCTCGCCGGCGACCTCGCACAGGTGGCAGTCGGGCTTGCCGATGATGGTGAGCGTCGTCACTGCGCGACCGGACGCCCCTGGGCGACCCAGGCCGCGGTGCCGCCTTCGACGTTCGTGGCGTCGTGGCCGCGATCCGACAGCGCCTCGACCACCCGCGCCGATCGCCCGCCCAGCTCGCAGATCACGTCGAACGCCTCACCGGGCAGCTCGTCCAGACGACCACCCAGCTCGGACATCGGCAGGTTGGTCGCGCCCGGCACGTGCCCGGCCTCGAACTCGTGCCGCTCGCGCACATCGATGAGCGGCACGCCCTCACGCTGCGCGAGCTGGTCGACGGTGATCGACTTCATGGTTCTCCTTCTGTCGCCGCAGACACGAAGCGCCCCTTCGACCGGCTCAGGAGCCATGAGGGGCGCTCGGTGTCGTGCCGCTTACTTCTTGTTGCGGCGCTGGTGGCGAGTCTTGCGAAGCAGCTTGCGGTGCTTCTTCTTCGCCATGCGCTTGCGGCGCTTCTTGATGACTGAACCCACGGAAACCTCACTAAGTCAGGGGTTGGATGCCACGGAAACGGCACCCGGGTACGGGCACGGAAAAAATGCCTCGGACGATTCTAGCAAACGGTCGCACGCCGCCCGAATCGGCCGTCAGCCGACATCGGCATCCGGCGTGCGCATGGCGTCGGCGACGGCGGACTCCGGCACGCGGTAGCTGCGCCCGAAGCGCACGGCCGGCAATTCACCGGCGTGCACGAGGCGGTACACGGTCATCTTGGACACGCGCATGATCTCGGCGACCTCGGCCACCGTCAGGAATCGAACGTCGTGAACGTCGGGCATCCCCAGCACCCCTTTCTGCTGAAGCACAGCATATGGGGTTGCTGCGACAGCTGTAAACACGTGAGACGGATGTGACTCGCGGCTACGTGCCGAGCTTCTTCAGGGCCGACGTCACGACGTGCTTCGCCGAGGCTGCGGCTCGCCCGACGACCTCGGCCGCGTGCGCGGTCTTGGCCGGCAGCGGGGCGAACGGGATGTCGATCAGCGGCGCCTGGTCGCCGTAGGCATCGACCAGGAACGGCACCAGCCAGTCGTCGACCTCCTCGAGAGGACCGACGGAGAGACTGTAGAAGCGGCGCTGGCCCTCTTCCCGCACCGTCACCAGGCTCGCTTCGCGCAGCACCTTCAGATGCTTCGACACGGTCGGCTGGCTGATGCCCAGCCGGCTCACGATCTGCGTCACGCTGGTGCCGCCGTCGCCCTCGGCCGACTCGCTCAGCAGCAGCCGGAGGATGTCTCGCCTCGTGCCGTCCGCGATCACGTCGAAGATGTCGGTCATCCCCTCAGGGTAGTAGGCGCCGCGGCGGAGTACCATGACGAGGGCTCGGCGAGCGGCGCCGGCAGTCGAAGGAAGGGGAACGATGTCGGGCATGGGGTCGGCATCCTCCCCGCAGATCACCATGCGCGGTTTCGGCCGTCGCACGAAGCACCTGGTGACCTCGTCGCCGTCGCGCTTCGCGATCATCATCTTCGCCTCGCTCATCCTCATCTTCACCGGCCTGCTGTCGCTGCCGATCGCGTCGGCCGACGGCACGGTCACGCCGCTGAGTGATGCGCTGTTCACCGCGATGTCGACGATCTGCGTCACCGGGCTCGCGACGGTCGACATGGCCAGCCACTGGTCGCCGTTCGGCAACGTGCTGCTGTTCATCGGCGTGAACATCGGCGGCATGGGCGTGCTGACGCTGGCGTCGGTGATGGGCATGGTGATCTCGAAGCGGCTCGGCCTGCGCGCCAAGCTGCTCGCGGCCGGCGACACCAACCCGATGCGCGCGCACGGCGGTCCGGTCAACGAGAGCCAGACCGTGCGGCTGGGTGAGGTCGGGCAGCTGCTCACCACGGTCGCCCTGTCGACCCTCGTGATCGAGCTCAGCGTCGCAGTGCTGCTCTACCCCGCGCTCGTGTGGGCGGGAATCGACCCGTTCGCCGCCCTGTGGGAGGCGCCGTACTACGCGGCCATGTCGTTCACGAACACCGGCTTCACCCCCAACGCGGGCGGGGTCACCGTCTTCGCCGACGACTATCTCGTGCTGACCATCCTGATGATCAGCATGTTCCTGGGCAGCATCGGCTTCCCGGTGATCTACACCCTCGCCAAGCACGTGTGGCACGTGAAGCGCTGGTCACTGCACTCCAAGCTCACGCTCATCACCACCGGGCTGCTCTTCCTGCTCGGCGCCGCCGTCTTCCTCCTGCTGGAGTTCGACAACCCCGCCACGTTCGGCTCGATGGATGCCGGCGAGACGACCATGAACGCGCTCTTCCTGTCGGCGATGACCCGCTCGGGCGGGTTCAACGTCATCGAGATGTCCGACCTGAACGGCTCTTCGATGCTCGTCGCGTGCATGCTCATGTTCGTCGGCGGCGGCTCGGCATCCACCGCCGGCGGCATCAAGGTGACCACGCTCGCCGTCCTCGCCATCGCGGTCTGGTCGGAGGCGAAGGGACGCCAGTCGGTCGAGGTGTTCGGCCGTCGCATCCCGTCGGACGTGCAGCGCGTCGCACTGTCGGTCGTGGCGTGGGGCGCGACCATCGTCGCCGTCTCGACGGTCATCATCGCCCAGATCACCAAGGCAGACATCATCGACGTGCTCTTCGACGTGATCTCGGCCTTCGGCACCGTGGGACTCAGCTCGGGTCTCACCGCCCAGCTTCCGGACTCCGCCAGCTACGTCCTCGCCGCGACCATCTTCATGGGGCGCGTTGGTACAGTGACACTCGCCGCGGCGGTCGCCGCGACATCCCGCTCGCAGCTCTACTCGCTGCCCGTCGAAAGGCCGATCGTTGGTTGAGATGGTGCGGGGCGACGCCCCGGTGCTCGTGATCGGACTCGGCCGCTTCGGCGCCGCCTGCGCCGGAGAGCTCGACCGTCTCGATCGCGAAGTGCTCGCGATCGACGGCGATCTGGGACTCGTGCAGAAGTGGTCGGAGCGAGTCACCCACACCGTGCAGGCGGATGCCCGCAACATCGAGGCGCTGCGGCAGATCGGCGCCCAGGACTTCCAGGTGGCCGTCGTCGCCGTGGGATCGCTCATCGAGGCATCCGTGCTGATCACCGCGAATCTGGTCGACCTGAAGGTGCCGCAGATCTGGGCGAAGGCCGTCTCGCAGTCGCACGGCAAGATCCTCGCGCGCGTCGGCGCGAATCACGTCATCTACCCCGAGCGGGAGGCCGGCGAGCGCGTCGCCCACCTGGTCAGCGGGCGGATGCTCGACTTCATCCGCTTCGACGACGACTTCGTGCTCGCCAAGATGTACCCGCCGAAGTTCATCCGCGGCGTGCGGCTGAACGAGTCGGGCGTGCGCAGCAAGTACAGCGTGACTGTCGTGGGCGTGAAGAGCCCCGGTAAGCCGTTCCGCTATGCGGAGGCGAACACCGTGGTCACCAACCACGACCTCATCATCGTCTCGGGCACCAACGTCGACATCGAGCGGTTCGCCGGCCTCGACCGGTAGCCGTCAGGAACCCGCGGCGAGCTCCTTCGCACGCGCCAGTGCAGCGGCCGTCGCCTCCGCGAAGACGTCGTCGAGACGGGCGTCCTGCAGCACGGCCACGGCCCGCTCGGTGGTGCCCTTCGGGCTGGTGACGCGGCGGCGCAGTTCCGCCGGGTCCTCGCCCGATGCCGCGAGCAGGGCGGCCGCGCCGATGAAGGTCTGCTCCGACATGAGGCGGGCATCGGCATCCGAGAAGCCCATCCCCCGCGCCGCTTCGGCGAGCTTCTCGATCAGCACGAAGACGTAGGCGGGACCCGATCCCGAGACGGTCGACAGCGCGTCGATCTGCGACTCGGGCACCTCGATGACCGCGCCGACATTCTCGAACAGCGCGCGCACCAGCGCCATGTCGTCGTCCGTCGCGGCGGGTCCTGCGGCGATGCCCGTCACGGCCCGACCCACCGTGGCCGGGGTGTTCGGCATCGATCGCACGGTGCGCACGCCCTCGCCGAGCGCCTCGGTGAAGGTCGCCAGGGTGACACCGGCGGCGAGACTCACGACGATCGCGTCGTCGCGCACCGATGGGGCGATCTCGCGCAGCAGGTCGGGCACCATGGCCGGCTTCACGCCGACCAGGATGATCCGCGCCGCTGCCGCCGCGTCGGTGTTGCCGGCGGGGTTCTCGTCGAGAGCGATGCTCGTCACCCCGGGAAGGGATGCCAGGGCATCCGCCTTCTCGCGGGTGCGATTGGTCGCGACGATCCCGCCGTCGACCTGAACGCCTGACGCGACGACGCCCTGCAGGATCGCACCTCCCATCGAACCTGCTCCGAGGAACGCGACTGCGGGGAGGGAATCGGCCATACACGCCATCCTACGAGCGCTGCCTGCGGGGCGTCGTGCCCTCGCGATCGACAGACGCCGTCGTCGTAGACTCGGGCCATGAGCGCATCCGGCGGCACCAAGGCGATCATCGCGGCTTTCCTGGCGAACATGGGCATCGCCCTGGCGAAGTTCATTGCGTGGGCGCTGTCGGGCTCGGCGTCGATGCTCGCGGAGGCGATCCACTCGGTCGCCGACTCGGGCAACCAGCTGCTGCTCATGCTCGGCAACCGCAAGGCGAACCGCGATGCCGACCGAGCGCACCCGTTCGGATACGGCCGTGAACGGTACGTGTCTGCCTTCGTCGTGTCGATCATCCTGTTCTCGCTCGGCGGACTGTTCGCCGTGTACGAGGGCGTGGAGAAGATCGTCGACCCGCACGAGATCGACCAGACGTGGTGGTGGCTTCCGCTCGCCGTGCTGCTGATCGCGATCGTGCTCGAGGCGACGTCGCTTCGCACCGCGGTGCGCGAGAGCAACGCGGTGCGTGAGCCCGGCCAGTCGTGGATCTCGTTCATCCGCAGGTCGAAGGCTCCCGAGCTGCCCGTGGTGCTGCTCGAAGACACCGGCGCCCTCATCGGCCTGACCTTCGCCCTCTTCGGCGTGGGGCTCACCCTCGTCACGGGCAACCCGCTGTACGACGCGCTGGGCACGCTGATGATCGGCCTGCTGCTGATCCTGATCGCGATCGTCCTGGCGATCGAGACGAAGAGCCTTCTCATCGGCGAAGGCGCGAACCGAGCCGACCACGACAGCATCGTCGACGCCATCGTCGGCGGACCCGACGTCGAGAAACTCATCCACATCAAGACCCTGTACCTCGGCCCCGACGAGCTCATGGTCGCGGCGAAGGTGGCGTTCACGGCCGACAAGACCGTGCGCGAGGCGGCCGCCGACATCGACGAGATCGAGGTGCGGATCCGGGATGCCGTTCCCGCCGCCCGCGTGATCTACCTCGAGCCCGACGTGTATCGCCCGGCACTCGATCCCGAGCCCTCGACCGACGCGTTCGTCTTCCCGTCGTCGGACTGACCCCTGTCCTTCATGACCACCCCGGATGACTCTGCGATGCGTCGCGCCCTCGGGCTCGCTGCGGAGGCGGGTGCCGCCGGCGACGTCCCGGTGGGGGCAGTGGTGCTGGATGCCCGAGGCGCCGTCGTCGGCGAGGGACGCAACCTTCGCGAGCAGACGCACGATCCGACCGCGCACGCGGAAATCGTCGCGCTGCGCGCCGCCGCCGAGGCGCACGGCGGATGGAACCTCGAGGGTCACACCCTCGTGGTGACCCTCGAGCCGTGTGTGATGTGCGCGGGCGCCATCCTGCAGTCCCGCATCGGCCGGGTCGTCTTCGGCGCCTGGGACGACAAGGCGGGAGCGGCCGGCTCCATGTACGACGTGCTGCGCGACCGGCGCCTGCCGTACCGTGCCGAGGTCGTCGGCGGCATCCGCGCCGCCGAGGCGACCGCGCAGCTGCGCGCGTTCTTCGAGACGCGGCGCTGAGGCTCATCATGGCACCCGTCCTCCGCGCGACGGACGCGATGATCTCCCCCGCGCGACGGATGCCCCGCGTGCTGGCGTGCGCATAGCCTGAAGACATGGACAACGCCCCCGCACTGGTGATCATGATGACGACGCTTCCGGCCCTGATCGGCTCGATCGTCGTGGCCGCGAACGCGAAGCGCATCAACGCCGCGCAGAAGGAGCGCCGTGCTGCCCGTGCTGGTGCGCGGACGGTCGCCAAGTAATCTGTACCCATGCGCGTTCATGTGGCCGATCACCCGCTCATCACTCACAAGCTCACCGTGCTGCGGGATGAGAGGACCTCATCTCCGGTCTTCCGTCAGCTGACCGAGGAGCTGGTGACGCTGCTCGCCTATGAGGCGACCCGCGATGTCAAGGTCGAACCGATCGAGGTGAAGACCCCGGTCACGACGACGACGGGCGTGAAGATCGCCGAGCCGCGTCCGATCGTCGTGCCGATCCTGCGCGCCGGTCTCGGGATGCTCGAGGGCCTGGTCAAGCTGATCCCCACCGCCGAGGTCGGATTCCTCGGCATGGTGCGCGATGAAGAGACCTTCGAGCCCACGACCTACGCCGAGCGACTGCCCGACGACCTGAGCGACCGGCAGTGCTTCGCCATCGACCCGATGCTCGCCACGGGCGGTTCGCTGGCGGCGGCGATCCAGTTCCTCTTCGATCGCGGTGCGAAGAACGTGACGGCGATCTGCCTGCTCGGCACCCCCGAGGGCGTCGCGGCGATCGAGAAGATGGTCGGCGACGCCGACGTGACCCTCGTGCTCGGCGCTCTGGACGAGCGCCTCGACGAGAAGGGCTACATCGTGCCCGGACTCGGCGACGCGGGCGACCGCCTGTACGGCACGGTCTGATCTCGTTCACCCCCTCGAGAAACCGCATCCGTAGTGAGAAACCGGTCGGGTTCGGGTCTCTCAGGCGGGATGTGGTTTCTCGCGCTCAGACCGTGAGCACGTAGCCGCGTTCTTCGCCGAACGGCTCGAACCCGGCCCGGGCGAGGATCGGCGCGGAGGTCGAGATCCGGCCCTTGACGAGGGCGGTTCTCGCGCCCATCTCGGCGCCGAGTCGCAGCCGTTCGGCCAGCACGGCGCGATACGCACCGCGACCGCGCGCTTCGGGAAGGGTGGCGGCGCCCCAGAGACGCACGAAGCCGTCGACGACTGTGCATCCGCCGGTGCTGACGGCGACGCCGTCGACGCGCGCGAGGGCTCGACCACCGGTTCCGGATGCCAGTGACTCGGCGTTCTCTTCGAGTTCGTCACGCAGACCCTGCTCGCTGAGGGGACCCTGGTGATCCCACACCGCGACGTTGATCCGGTCGAGCTCGCGGAACTGCTCGGGCGTGCGGACGATCTCCGCCGTGACGTCCTCGGGCACATCGATCGGGCACCCCTCGACGGGGCGGGCGAGCACGGTGACCGTGTCGATGTGCCGTGCACCCCGGCGCTGCAGTTCGTCTTCGAGGTCGGGACGGTCGGACGCGTTGGTCCAGAATGTCAGCTCGGTCTCGCCCCATGCGCGCGTGCGCTCGATCGCATGATCGAGCACCTCCGCCGCGTTCCTCGACGAGCCGACCTGAGATGCTTTGACGCCTCCCCCGAAACGTGCGGGATGGCGCACCAGCTGCAACTCGGTCTTCTCCTGCTCGCTGCCGCGCGGGAACCACACCCACGCCGCTGAAGCGCGCAGGATCTCGTGGACTGTGTGCATGCTGGCAAGCTAGCACCGCTCCGAGAATGAGCCCCGCCACGGTGACCCCGCTGTGCCCCTGGTCGCGCTCGTCAAGGGGGTTGGCCCGGCGGGCCTGGCATCTGATCATCGCGACATGACACGGGATGATCAGCAGAACGAGACGGCGGGCACGGACGACGACACCGAGGCGGTGGAGCAGGTCGTCGAAGAGGTTCGCGACGACATCAGGCACGGCCAGGTCGACGACGACGTCAGCAACGTTCTGGAAGAGCGTTTCGACGAGGCCGGCGTGCGGCTGCGGCCCGAGGCGATCGACGACCTGGCCGAGGACATCGAGAACGACGTCTCGATGTGAGCACTACGCCGCCAGCATCCATCCGGAGGCGACGCCGGTGACACCCGACCGACGCCCACCCGCGATCTGAGCGGGCCGCGGCCCGGGTCAATCGCGATCCGCCCCCACCAGGTGCGCGAAGGCGCTCAGGCGTGCGACGCCCTCGGGAGTCCAGGGCAGATCGTCGAGCAGTGCCGGAGAGTGGACGAGATAAGCGACGCTCTTTGCGCGGGAGATGGCGACGTTGAGCCGGTTCTGCAGCAGCAGGAACTCCGGTCCGCGCGGCGCGTCGCGGCCGCTGGATGCCGCGAGCGAGGTGATCGACACGACCGCCTCCTTGCCCTGGAAGTTGTCGACCGTGCCGACCGCGACATCGCCGTACCCAGCCGCGGACAGCTCGTCGTGGATGAGCTGCTTCTGCGCGTTGTAGGGAGCGACGACGATGATGTCGAGCTGCTCGAGCGGGCGCGGCGGGTCGTCGCACATGCCGTCGACGTACCTGCGCCCGATGAGATCGCGCACGATGCGCACCACCTCGGAGGCCTCCTCGGCGGACTGGGTCGCGTTGCCGCGGTGCCGCACGGGCACGACGTGCAGGCCCGGTTCGACTCCCTCGACGATGCGCTGCTCGGCGCCCGCCGCCGACGCCAGCCGGCTCGCGTACGACAGTCGGGAGACGGGCGCGGCCACCGCCGGATGCATGCGCCACGACTCGGCGAGGAAGTAGCCGTAGCGCGGGTCGATGACCGACGAGCCGTCCATGACCCAGCCGAGCGCGGATGTGTCGACCGGCTCGGGGTGGGTGCCCTGGCTGACCTGCGGCAGCTGCTGCGGGTCGCCGAGCAGCAGCAGTCGCTTGGCGCCGGCGGCGACCGCGATGGTGGATGCGAGCGAGAACTGGCCCGCCTCGTCGATCACGAGCAGGTCGAGACCCTTGCGGTCGACCCGCCTCGTGTTGCTGAAGTCCCACGCCGTCCCGCCGACGACGGCGCCGTGATGCGCATGCTCGGCGAGAAAGGCCGCCATGCCGTCCTTGCGCATGACCGTGAACGCCGGCTCGGCGGCATCCGGGTCTTTCGGCGCCTTCGCGACCTGCGCCGCCGGAACCCCGTCGGCGACGACGCGCTCGAGCAGGTTCTCGACGATGGCGTGCGACTGCGCGACGACGCCGATGCGGTAGCCGTGGTCGCGCACCAGCCGTGCGATCACGTGCGAGCCGGTGTACGTCTTGCCGGTCCCGGGAGGGCCCTGCACGGCGAGATAGCTGTCATCGAGGTCGAGCACACCCCGGACTATCGCGTCGACGACGTCGCCGTCCTCGCCCACCGCGGGCAGCGGGGCGCCGGAGACCGTGCGCGGCGGGATGCGACGCAGGATGTCGGTGGCGGCGTCGTTCGGGAAGACAGGCGAGGCATGATGCAGCGATGCCGCCCACTCCTCGATGGCGCCCTGCTGCGACTGGACGTTCGGCGGCGCGGCAGGAGCCAGAGCGACGGGGAGTTCGTCCCACACCTGGCCCTGCACGGTGCGCTCGCGCACGATGTAGCCGTCGTCGAGCACCTCGACGATCTCGACCTCGTGCGGCACGTGGATGACGCGCGCGGGTGCGGGCGCGTCGAACGGTGTCGGCACCCCGTAGAGCGCGAACGGCCGCCCTCCGACGCCGAGCGTGCTGCCGGGTGCGACCTCGCCGCGCAGCCGAACCAGCCTGGTCTGGGCACGACGACCCTCGTCGACCGCCCAGTCGGCGTCGACGCGGCTGACCGTCGCATCGACGCGCAGCACGTCACGCGTGGACTCCCAGATCGACACCGGTTCGCGCAGTCGCTGGAAGTGCCCCTGCCAGAAGCTCTTCGCCTCACGCGGGTGGTAGTCGATCGCCGCAGCCGCGACCCGGTACGACGCCGCACTCGCCTCGTCGCCAGCGCGGCCCGCCTCGGTCTGCAGCGCGAGCGACAGCGGCGACGGCTCGTAGGCCCGCGTCTCGGGGTCATCCGGCGGAGCGGGGACGACGCCGGCCTCTCTGGCGAGGCCGATCAGCCAGTCGCGCAGTCGTCTGGTCGACACGCAGTCGTAGCGGTTGTAGTCGGCGAGGTCATCGAGAATGGCCTGCGCCTCGACCTCCCGACCGGATGCGCGCAGTTCGCGCGCCTGCACGTACTGGACGATCGAGTCGTCGCCCTTCTGCACGTCGCTCGTGCGCACCTCGTCACCCATGTAGAGCGGCTCAAGCTTCTTGATCGAGTACGAGCGCGATCCGATGCGCACCGAGCGCAGCACGATCGGGTACAGGTCGACGAAGACGCCTTCGCGCAGCAGCCGGTCGACGTCGGCCTCTCCGACGCCGTGCCGCGCCGCCATCGCCGAGAGATGCGAGGTCTCGTACGGCGCGTAGTGGTAGATGTGCATGTCGGGATGCGTCTGCCGTCGCAGCTTCACGAACTCGAGGAAGTCGAGCAGCGCAGCCCTCTCGTCGGCGAAGGTGTGCGCCCAGAGAGCCGAGTACTGCTCGGCATTGTCGGTCCACCCGAACAGGTAGTCGATGCCCCACCGCGGGCTCTCACCCGGCGCGGTGGGCTCGGTGTAAAGCGGATCGCCCTCGAAGTCGAAGAACAGATCGCCCCGGCTGGGGCGCGGCATCAGTCCGATGGCGTTCGCGGAGACGAGCTCGAACGGCGGGATGGCGTCGGACTCGCCTGACACCCCCGCCTGTAGTCGGGCCTGTGCGCGCAGCGCGGTGAAGGTGTCGGCGTTCATGCCGTCTGGCGCATCCGCTGCGACGGCGAGATCATCGATCGAACGGATGCCCGCTGTGCGCAGTCGCTGTCGCTGCACCGGACGCATGCGAGCGACCATCAGCAGGTCACGGTGCGCCGTCACCTGCTCGTCGCACGTCGCGCAGCGCCCGCAGGCGGTGATGTGCAGATCGCCACGGTCGTCGCCCCAGGCCAGCGGCTCGCCCGCGACGCCGTCGGCGACGCGCCGGTCGGAGATCAGGCTGCGCAGGCGTGCCCGGCGCACATGGAAGAGGGGAAGCAGGTCGTCGACTCGGTGCGTGCTCATCGTTCCGTCACCGAGGATCAGATCGACCTCGTCGGAGCGGGGGATGCCCAGCCGATCGAGCTGATCGACATATGCGCCGAGCTGCATGAGAGCGGTCGCGCGCGCCGTGCGGGCGAGCTTCGAGTCCTGCACTCGCCAGCGCCCGACACTCTCTCCGGGCAGCGGCTCGTCGCGCGCGATGAAGTCCGCGAACCCGACGAACTCGGGAGTCGAGAAGGCTGCCTGGAACACCAGCGAGGCATCCGACCGCAGCGCGCGCGCTGTGGCCTCGACCGTGGCGGCCAGCTCACCGGCATCCGCCGAGGAGACCTTCGGCAGAACGACCACGCCGGGACCGCCGTCGACCGACTCCCCCAGTTCGCTGATGTACCGCTCGAGAACCTGCTCCTCATGGCGGTCGCCGAGACGCGCGGCACGTTCGAGCGTGGCATCCTCCGGCTCTGCCACGGCGGGAACACGACCGAGCTTCGCATCGAGTGCGCGCGCCCACGCGAACTCGCACTCCGCCGCCAGCTTCAGGTCGCTGGCGCTCCACACGACCCGATTCTCCGCTGCGATGACCCGCACGATGCCCCTCTCCCTTGCCTGCCCTCGACACTATCCGCAGGCTCGGACATCACCGGGCGCCCGGTGCTCAGCGCGGGTGCTCAGCGCCACCACCCGTCGGCCGGAGCGACGGGGAGATGCCGCTTGTGTCGGGACGCGAGGTACTTCTGCTCGATGATCGCGGCGGCCGCCGGCTCGATCTCCCGGCCCTCGAGGTAGTCGTCGATCTGCTCGTACGTGAGGCCGAGCTCGTCCTCGTCGGAGCGCCCGGGCATGCCGTCGAGCAGATCGGCGGTGGGCACCTTCGTGTAGAGGTGCTCGGGGGCACCGAGCTGCTTGAGCATCGCACGGCCCTGGCGTTTGTCGAGCCCGGCGAGCGGGACGAGGTCGGCCGCTCCGTCGCCGAACTTCGTGTAGAAGCCGGTCACCGCCTCGGCGGCATGGTCGGTGCCGATCACCAGCAGCCCATCGTGACCTCCGAGCGCGTACTGCACCACCATCCGCATCCGCGCCTTGATGTTGCCGCGGTTGAAGTCGGAGATGCTCGCCCCCAGCCCCTCCTCGAGGTCGCGCTCGAGCCCGTCGACGCCGTTCTGGATGTTGACCGTGACCGAGCGATCGGCCGCGACGAAGTCGATCGCCGACTCCGCGTCCGCGGCATCCGCCTGCACACGGAACGGCAGACGCACCGCGAGGAACGTCGCCTCGCCTCCCTCTGCTCGCACCCGCTCGACGGCGAGCTGCGCCAGGCGACCGGCGAGGGTTGAGTCCTGGCCGCCGGAGATGCCGAGCACGAACCCCTTCGCGCCGGTCGCGCGCAGGTAGTCGACGAGGAATCCGATCCTCTTCTCGTTCTCGGCCGCGGGGTCGATCTCGGGCTTCACGCCCAGGTCTTCGATGATCTGCTGCTGCATGGTCATGGCGCCTCCTTCGTCGGTACCAGTCTCCCCCAGCTGAGAGGATGGGGGCGTGAGACTTCTCGTCGCCGCCCTGGCATCCGAACTTCAGGCCTTCCCCGCCGAGCTCCCCGGGTTCGACCGGCTGGTGACCGGCCCCGGCAAGCTCATGGCCGCCTACGGGCTGACCCGCGCACTCGACGCGAAGCGCTATGACGAGATCGTCGTGGTCGGCACCGCCGGCGCGGTGGACGACTCGGTCGAGTCGGGGATCTACGACGTGAGCGCGGCGATCCAGCACGACGTGCAGGATCTCGACGGCGTGGTCGGACAGCACGTGTCGCTGCCCTCTCGGGTCGAGACCGGCCGTGACGGCGTGACCATCGCGACGGGCGACATCTTCGTGGACGACGCCGACGCCGTGGCGCGCATCCGCGGCCTCGGCGGCGTGCTCGTCGACATGGAGACGTTCTCGTTCATCTGGGTGGCGCAGAAGTTCGGCGTGCCGATCCGGGTGATGCGCGTGGTCTCGGACCGCGCTCAAGACGGCGCGACGCAGGTGTGGGATGACGTCGTCGCCGCGTGCAGCGCGCAGCTCTGGAAGCACATGCGCAGCGAGTACCCGCTCTGATCAGCTCGATCGCCGCGGCGCATCGATGACGCTGTGCCCGTCGGGCACCGTGCGCACGCTGAGCTGAGCGGGAATCTGCTCCTGCATCGCCTCTACGTGGCTGATCACCCCGACGGTGCGCCCGCCTTGGCGCAGCTCGTCGAGCGTGCGCATCGCCGTCTCGAGCGTGTCGGCGTCGAGCGAGCCGAATCCCTCGTCGATGAAGAGCGTGTCGAGCCGGATGCCGCCCGCGCGGGCTGTGACGACTTCGGCCAGCCCGAGCGCCAGTGCGAGCGACGACAGGAACGTCTCACCCCCGGAGAGGGACTTCGCGGGCCTGGTCTGCCCGGTGAACGCGTCGAACACGACGATGCCGAGCCCGGATGCCGCGCCGCGCGCTGCGAGCGCGTCGGAGTGACGCAGCTGGTAGCGGCCGTCGGACATGTCGTGCAAGCGCAGGTTGGCGGCGGCGACGATCTCTTCGAGCTCGGCCGCGAGCACGAATGTCTCGAGGTTCATCTTGTGCGTGTTGCCTGACCGGCCGGCGAGCGCGTCGGCCAGACCTCGGATCACCTCGAACTCGGCGGCCTGCTCGGCCGATGCCTCATGGGCGCGAGCGGCGGAGTCGACGGTCGCGGTGAGGCCCCTCTGCACGCTGCGCGCCTGACTGTCGGCGTCGACGGCAGCCTGCCAGGCGGCGCGGGCATGCAGCGCCTCCTGTTCGGCGGCCGCGAGGTCGATCGGCTCGTCGGGAAGCATGCGCATCTCGAGGTCGAGCAGGAGCGCGCGTTCTTTCTTCACGTCCACCGCGTAGGCAGTGATGCGCTCGTCGAGGGCCGAGAGCTCCGAGGCGCCGAGCATGGCCTGCTCAGCGTCGGTCGCGTCGTCGAAGACGGAGGCGTCGAGCGCTTCGGCGAGCTCGGCGACTGCGGCGCGCTCGTGCTCGGCGGCGTCGGCGTGCGCCTGGATCGCGTCGGCGGCCGCGGTGGCGAGCGCGATCTGCTCTCGTGCCTCGGCCAGCCGGTCGGCGACCGTATCGTGATCTCCCCGAGCGCGCTCGATCGCGACGTCGGCGTCGGCGTTGCGCTGCTCGGCGAGCGACAGCTCGGTGCGACATGCGGCGAGCGCCTCGGATGCCGCTGTCCGGCGCCGTTCGAGGTCGACGAGACTGCGCTGCAGCCCGTCGAGCCTGTCGCTGAGCTGCCCGACGCGTGCGGCGGCCGCTGCCGCGGCATCGCGGGCGGCGAGGGCCTGGGCGAGCTGTGCGCTCGCGTCGTCGACGCCGAGTCCGCCGGAGCGCTCGACGGCGGCGGCGAGTTCGGCGGTGCGCTCGGCGAGGGCGCGCGATGCGGCGCGCTCGGCGGTCGTGGCCGCGTCTCGCGCGACCTCGGCGGCGGCGATGTCGTCGGCCGACACCGGGTCGGCGTGCGCGGCCGGAGCCGGGTGCGCGGTCGAGCCGCACACGGCGCAGGGCTCGCCGTCGACGAGGGCCGTGGCGAGTTCGCCGGCGTAGCCGTCGAGACGGCGCCGGCGCAGCTGCGCGAGCTCGCCTTGAGCGCGGGTGTGCGCATCGGACGCGTCGGACTCGGCCGACGCCGCTGCGGCCACCGCCGCACGCAGCCGCTCGGCATCGACGGCGCCCGCGTGCTGCTTCTCGGCCAGCGCCACGGCCTGAGTGGCGCTGCCGAGCTGGTCGCCGTCGCGTCGGGCCGCGTCGCGCTCGGTGGTCAGCGCGTCGATCTCGGCCGGAAGCGCGTCGCGCTCGGCCTCGAGGGCGGCGAGCGCATCGGTCGCCGCGGTCGCCGCGGTCTGCGCCGCCATCAGGTCTGCGGCGCGCCGGGCTGCACCGGCCTCGAGCTCGGCTGCCTGCTGCCAGGCACCGCACTCTCGAGTGCGCTCGGATGCCAGCTCGCGGTACTCGACGGCGCGTATGCGGTCGGGTTTCGCGCGGTGCGCGGCAGCGTCCGGTCGGGTCGCCTTCTGCGCAACCGCTTCCTGGTCTGTGCGAAGGGGATCCGCGGCGGCGACGGCTCGCTGCTCGGTCTGCGCTGCGGCGGCTCGAGCGACGGATGCCCGGGTCGCCGCGACGATGAGAGGGCGCAGAGCTGCGGCCGCGCGGGCGCGATCACGCCGAGTCGTGGCATCCGCGATCTCGTCTGCCTGCGCGTCCAGCGCCGCCAGCGCCGAGCGCGCACGCTCGCGCTCGGATTGCGCCTGACGCTGCTCTTTCAGTGTCGTCAGCACCGCGTCGGCCGACGCCAGCGCCTTCTCGGCAGCATCCCGCTCGGCCCCGAGCCGCTCGACACGGTAGTCGGCGCGGGCGATGGCGCGGCGAAGATGCTCGATCCTGGCATCCGTCGTCTCAGGCGGGGCAGCCGCATCGTCGCCCCACAGCTCGGCGTCGGCGACGATGCGCTCGGCCTCGTCGAGGCGCGCGTCGACCGACGCTCTGCTGCCGCCGAGCGCGCTCTCGGCCTCGCGCCGACGCTCGTCGAAACGCGCCTGGTAGTCGGCGAACCGCTCGGTGCCGAACAGGCGGCGCAGCAGCGCCTGGCGTTCGCGACTGTCGGCGAGCAGGAAGTCGGCGAACCTGTTCTGCGCGAGCAGGATGACCTGCAGGAACTGCTCTTGGGTGAGCTGGAGGATCTCATTCAGCTCGTTCGCGACGTCGACGGCGCGAGCTGCGATCCCCACCCAGCCAGCGTCCGTGAGCTCTTCCAGCGAGACTGCGGCGGCCTGCTTGGTGAGCCCTCCGCCGCGCTTGGCCGGTCGCTGGTACTCGGGCGAGCGCGCGACGCGATACCGGCCGGCGACCGTGCTGAACTCGACGACGACCTCGGTGATGTCGTCGGGTTCGCAGTGGTCGCTGCGCAGCCGCCTCTCGCCGCCCTTCTCGTAGCGGGGCACTCCGCCGTACAGCCCGAAGCAGACGGCGTCGAGGATGCTCGACTTGCCGGCGCCCGTCCGCCCCGCGATCAGGAAGATGCCGTCGTCGGCGAAAGCGTCGAAGTCGATGCTCTGGCGCTCGCGGAACGGCCCGAACCCCTCGATCTCGAGGCGATGCAGCTGCATCAGACGAGCGCCTCGGCGCGCACCCGGTCATCGAGCACCTCGCGGATCAGCTCGGCTTCGCGGTCGGTCGCTCCCTGTCCGGCGCGCACGTGCTCGAGGAACGCCTCGATGCGGTCGGCGTCGCTGACCGCGGCGCGCAATCGCTGCGTGTACGAGCGCTCGTGGGCCACATCCGCCCCCTCGGGCTGGTGCTGCACCAGCGCGCAGAACGGGAACCGCTCGCGCAGCCGCCGCATCGGCTCGTGCTGCGGCACGGCGTCGGTGTAGACCGCGCACACCCAGTCATCGAAGTGACGGGCGGCGTTGTCGTCGCTGAGGATCTCGTCGAGCGGCCCGGTGAGCGTCACGAGGGCGCGCGGTACGGGCAGATCGAGCCACTCCACCGTCGCGAGGCCATCGGCATCGAGGTCGACCAGCCACGAGCCGCGCTGCTTGTGCTGCTCGCCGAAGCTGTAGTGCAGCGGCGCGCCCGAGTAACGCACCCGGTCACTCAGCTGCTGACGGCCGTGGATGTGCCCGAGGGCCACGTAATCGGGGCCGTCGAAGCCGGCCAGGGGCACCATGTCGAGACCGCCCTGGCGCACCTCGCGCTCGAGCCCCGCGGTCACCTCGACGCCCGCGGCAAAGCAGTGGGCGACCGCGACCGATCGACCGGCGTTGATCGCCATGCCCTCCCGCACCAGATCCATGGCGTGCTGCATCACCTGCGCCTGGGTGCGCAGCGCGCGCTCGTCGTCGATCCAGTGCTGCCGCACGATCGCCGGCTCGAGATACGGGATGCCGAAGAAGTGCACCGGGCCGTGCTCGTCGTGCACGGTGACGGGGGTCGAGATCGCGCGCGGATCGGTGAGCACGTGGATGCCGTCGCGCAGCAGACGGGAGTGGAACCCCAGCCGGGCGGCGGAGTCGTGGTTGCCGCTCGTCATGACGACGGTGGCGCCCGTCTCATGCAGTGCCAGCAGCGCGTCGTCGAGAAGCGTGTACGCGGATGCTGCCGGCGTGGCCGAATCGAACACATCGCCCGCGACGATCACCACGTCGACCGCGTGCTCACGCACCTGCGCGACCAGCGCGTCGAGCACCTCGGCCAGCGCCTCGAGCGTCGAATGCCCGTGGAACGTGCGGCCGATGTGCCAGTCGGAGGTGTGCAGGATGCGCATACCCACACGGTACGTACCGCCTCCGACATCGCGTCCGAGGCGTGCCGCGCTCCGCTCACCCCGGGCGCTCGGGCGAGCTGCCACCCGCCGCGACTCAGCGGCGCCGCAGCAGATGCCGCTTGTCGGGATGCGCGTCGAACCAGTCGGCGACGTACCAGCACACGGGGTCGATCCGGCGGTCGCCGCGAGCCTCGATCTCGGCGACGGCGCCCGCCACCACCCTGGCGGCATATCCGTGCCCGCGGTGCGTCGGGATCGTGTACGCCCGGGTCATCGCGACGGTCGTGCCGTCGTCGCGATAGTCGAGCACGCTCACCAGTTCGCCGTCGCGCGTGAGAGTGCAGCGCGAGGCATCCTTCTCGTCGAGGAACACGAAATCGGCGGCATCCGGGGTTGAACTCACCCCACAACGTTACGTCGTGTTTCACAGGCAGGATTGTCACGTTTTGACATGGAAGGTCTCAGTGGGAAATAATCGCCCCCATGACCACCAACGCAAGCCCTCTGTCCGCCCAGGAGGCGAACGGGACTGCCGGGATGATGATGCCCGGTCGCGTTGGCATGTGTTGCCGAATGTGTTGCTAAGGCGCAACCACCCAGCCTGACTCGCTGAATTCTCCTCGATCTGAGGACGAGTCTCTGAGCGCCCACCCTTCGCGCTCATCACCCCACCGGCTCCGCCCGGTCATTCGTGCAACGCATCCCGAGCCCCTCGGCTCATATCCGTGAAGGATCCATCATCATGTCGAACACCGCCCTCCTCGAGCGTCCCGTCACCGCCCCCGTCCGCGTCGTCTCCCCCGCAGACGCCGCCGCCGATCTCCCCTCCGTCCGCTCGCCGCGCGGATTCGCGCTCTACGTCGGCATCGACGAGATCAAGGCCGCATCGGCCGGCGTGAGCCTCCCCGTGCTCGTCGACGCGCTGCGCCGCACGCTCGCCGAGCTCGCTCCTGGCGCCGAGACGCACGCCACCGTCGCCCTCGCGCCGCAGTCGGCCGGCGGCCGCGACCTCGACGTCGTGCGCCTCGCCCTGCACGAGCCCGGCGCGATCGCCCGTGCCAACGCCGCTGTCGAAGAGGAGAAGGACGAGGAGTCCGGCGTCGTCGTCGACATCTCCCGCAAGCGCGTGCTGCTCGACGGCGAGTCCGCCTCGTTCACCTACAAGGAGTTCGAGCTGCTGCAGTACCTCGTGCTTCGCGAAGGCCGCACCATCGAGCGCAGCGAGCTCGTATCGGCCCTGTGGCAGGCGTCGTCCGATGAAGAGGCGCCCGGCGAGCGCACCATCGACGTGCACGTGCGTCGCCTGCGCGCCAAGCTCGGCCGCCACGAAGACATCGTGCGCACCGTGCGCGGCGTCGGCTACCGCTTCGACCGTCACGCCGACGTGTCGATCCGCTACGGTCACGGCACCCCCTCGCCCGACCGCTTCTGACGCTTCTCCGCGGCGCCTTCACTTGCGCCGAGACCCCCACTTGCTGCTGACACCCCCGGGTACGGGCGTTCGCAGCAGGGGGTGTCGGCGACAACTAGGGGTCTCGGCGCTTCGGCCGATGCCGAGAGACGATGTCAGGGGCGCCGCGTAGGGTTCTGGCATGACCCTGATGACGGATGCTCCCGCGCCTGCGCGCGAGAGCGTCTACCGGCCGGGGCATCCGCTCGACCTGCATCGCACGGTCGGGATGCTGCGACGCGGAGGCGGTGATCCGACTGTGGTCATCGACGGCGGCCGGATCTGGATGACCTTCCGGACGGATGCCGGGATCGCGACGCTGTGCCTTCGGCAGGCCTCCGGCGAGGTGCACGCAGCCGCCTGGGGTCCGGGAGCCGCGGAAGCGCTCGACGCCGTACCGCGGCTCTGCGGCTCGGACGACGACGATTCCGGGTTCGTCGTCGGCCACGCCAGGCTCGAGGATGTCGCGCGGCGGCACCCGGGCATCCGGATGGCGCGAACCGATCGTGTCTTCGACGCCCTCGTCTGCGCGATCATCGAGCAGAAGGTCACCGGCATGCAGGCGTTCGGGGCGTGGCGGTACCTCGTGAGCCGATTCGGCGAGCGCGCGCCCGGCCCGACCCCGCGGCCCATGTTCGCCTCCCCCTCACACGAGGTGTGGCGGGGGATTCCGTCGTGGCAATGGCACCGGGCGGCGGTCGAGCCGCCGCAGTCGCGCACGATCGTCGCCGCCGCGCGGCGCGGCGCCAGCGTCGAGCGCGCGACTCTCGCCGCAGTCGACGGGGCCGACCGCGACCGCGTGCTGACGAGCCTGCACGGCGTCGGTGTGTGGACCTCCGCCGAGACGCGCATCCGTGCGCTGGGCGACCCCGATGCCGTCAGCGTCGGCGACTATCACCTCGCGCACGAGGTCGGCTTCGCGCTCACCGGTCACCGCACCGACGACGACGGGATGCTCGAGCTGCTCGCCCCGTGGACCGGGCACCGGCAGCGCATCATCCGGCTGATCTGGGCATCCGGATCCCGCGAGCCGCGCCGCGGCGCCCGCCTCGCCCCCGAAGACCACCGCGGCCGCTGAGCCTCAGCGGTGATACGCCGCGAAGCGGCCGCTCGGCGCCTCACCGACAGCGACCGCAGCACCCTATCCTCCCGCTTCCGGCGAGACTTGCGTTCCAGCACGAGACAGCGCTTCGGAGGGCCGGTCTCATGCTGGAACGGAAGTCGCGGTACCCAGGGGCAGGAACAGCCCGCTCAGTAGTACACGGCGAGCGGGCCGTGCGGACCGTCGATCACCTGCACCGGCGTCTCGAACACCCGGGTGAGCACCTCGTCGGTCATGATCTCGGCGGGGGTGCCGAACTCGACGACGCGGCCGTCCTTCATGGCGCAGATGCGGTCGGCGTAGTGCCCGGCGAAGTTGATGTCGTGCAGCACGATCACGATCGTGCGACCCAGCTCGTCGGCCGCGCGGCGCAGCTGCGCCATCATCGTGACCGCGTGCTTCATGTCTAGATTGTTCAGCGGCTCATCGAGCAGCACGACATCGGTGTCCTGCGCGAGCACCATCGCCACGTACGCGCGCTGACGCTGACCGCCTGAGAGCTCGTCGAGGTAGCGGTGCTCGAGCATGCCGAGGTCGAGGAAATCGATCGCGCGGCTGATGATGTCCTCATCGGCCCTGGTCAGCCGTCCCTTCGAATGCGGGAAGCGCCCGAAGCCGACCAGCTGGCGCACGGTCAGCCGGGTGACGAAGTGGTTCTCCTGACGCAGGATCGACACGACTTTCGCGAGATCGGCCGACTTCGTCGAGGCGACGTCTAGTCCCGCGATCGCGATGGAGCCGGCATCCATCCCCATCAGCCGTCCGACCATGGTGAGCAGCGTCGACTTGCCGGCGCCGTTCGGTCCGATGAGGGCGGTGATGCCGCCCTCGGGGATGACGAGGTCGACGGGGCCGATCGCGACCTCGCTCGAGTAGTGACGACGCACATCCGAGATGGTGATCACAGACGGCCCTTCTTGAGGATGACGATGAGGAAGACGACGCCGCCGACCAGCTCGATGATGATCGAGACGACGCCCTGCGCGTAGAAGACGTTGCGCATCACGAAGTACGCGCCCGACAGGATCGTGAAGGCCGTCAGCACGGCGACCGGGAACACGAGGCGGTGATCGTCGGACCCGGCGAACTGGTACGCCAGCGTCGCCACGAGGAAGCCGAGGAAGGTCATCGGCCCCACCAGCGCCGTCGAGGTGGCCATCAGCACCGCCACGAGGAAGAGGGTGATCATCAGCTCGCGCCGGTGATCCACCCCGAGCGCGTTCGCGGTGTCCGCCCCCAGCGCCATCACGTTGAGCCGGCGGGCGCGCATCCAGAGCAGAGCGGATGCCGCGACGCACAGCGGCACGGCCAGCGGAAGGTACGAGGCGTCGGCGTTGGAGATGTTGCCGAACAGCCGCGCGGCGAGCACGTCGAACTCGCTCGGGGTGAGCAGGCGCTGCATGAACGTCGCGACGGCGCCGAGTCCTCCGCCGATCACGATGCCGATCAGCAGCATGATCTGCAGGTTGGCGTAGCGTCCAGTGAGCAGCCAGCCGTAGAGCAGCATCGCGAGAGCGACCATGACGGCGATCTGGATGCCGAACTGCAGCAGGCCCTGCATCGCGACGAGGCCGGCGATGCCGAAGAGGTAGACCGACGATGTCTGCACGGCCCGGTAAAGCGACTCGAACCCGAGGATCGAGGGCGTGACGATGCGATTCGTCGCGATGGTCTGGAAGCTCACCGTCGCCACCGCCTGGCACACGGCGACGACGATCATCACGACCACGTTGGTGAAGCGCAGCTCGGCGATGCGCCAGAATCCGACGGTGCCGAACGGCATCGGATTGTCCCAGGCGAGCAGTCCGACCCCGAACCCGGCCGAGAGGACGATCAGGATCGTGAGCGCGATCAGGTAGCGGCGCCGGGCACGGGCATCCGCGAACCAGCCCGCGGCGGCGCGCCCCGGAGCCACCCGCACGGCGTCCGCCCGCTCGTGCATCGTCACCCGCCTAAGCACGGCGACGCTGCCTGAGCAGGAGAAGCACGAAAACGACGGCACCGACGATGCCGAGGATCAGCGAGACGGGGACTTCGAACGGCATCACGATCGTGCGGCCGATCAGGTCGCAGAGCGTGACGATCCCGATGCCCAGCAGGCAGACCCAGGGCAGGTTGCTGCGCAGGTCGTCGCCGCGCAGCATCGAGACGATGTTCGGCACGATCAGACCCAGGAACGGCAGGTTGCCGACGACCACGGTGACGACGCCCGTCACGACGGCGATGAGCGCGGTGCCGAGCAGCATGATGCGGTCGTAGTCGAGCCCGACGTTCGTGGCGATCTCCTCGCCGAGCCCGGCGACGGTCAGTCGATCGGCGACGATGAACACGATCACGCCGACCACGGCGACGATCCACAGCATCTCGTACTGGCCGCGCAGCACCGAGGTGAAGCTGCCGGCGAACCAGACGCCCAGGCTCTGCAGCGTGTTGGTCGCCAGCGCCAGGTAGGTCGACACCGCGCCGACGACGGCGCCGAGCATGATGCCGACGATCGGCACGATGAGCGACGAGCGCAGCGAGACCCTCTTGAGGAAGAGGAAGAAGATCATCGTGCCGATGAACGCCGCGACGACTGCGCCGGCCATGCGCAGCGGCAGCGAGGGCTGGGGCACGAGCACCATGACGGCGAGCAGGCCGAGCCCGGCCCATTCCGTGGTTCCGGTCGTGGTCGGCTCGACGAAGCGGTTCTGCGTGAGCAGCTGCATGACGAGTCCGGCCATGGCCATCGATGCTCCGGCCAGCACGAGCGCGATGGTGCGTGGAATGCGCGTGATCTGGAACATCTCGGCTCCGTCGGGGCTGCCTGAGATGTCGTAGACGCCGGTGAACAGCGAGGCGACGAGCAGGGCCGCGACGACCAGGATGCCGATCAGCAGCTTGCCGTCGAAGAGGCGCCCGCGGGTCGCCGCGCTCCCGCGCCGGGCGCGAGCCGGGGCGGGGTCGGACAGGGCTGGTGTGCGTGTCATGGTGCGAGTGCGCAGTGGCATCCGGAATCGAGCGGATGCCACCGCGCTGGTGTCACTTCGCGGACTTCTCGAGTGCGTCGGCGAAGTCGTTGAGGAATTCCGTGTACGTCTGGATGCCCTCGTTGAGGTACGTGTCGGTGGGCATGTAGACGATCTGGTCGTCCTTGACCGCCGTGACGGATGCCAGCGCCTCGGAGCTCTCGAGGATCTCGGCGGCCTGCACGTAGCCGGGCTCCCGGTCGGCGAACACGGCATCGCGGTCCATGACGAGGATCCAGTCGGGATTCGACTTCGCGATCGCCTCGACCGAGATGTCGTCTCCCTGGTGGTCGTCGGTGGCGCCCTCGATCTCGAGCGCGGGGGTGAGGCCGAGGATGTCGAAGATCGGGCCGAGCGTGCGGCCTGCGGTCGGGGCGATGTAGCCGATCTCGCCACCGGAGGTGGTGACGGCCATGACCGAGTCGGCTGCGTCGTAAGCGTCCTTCACGCGGGCGACGGCGGCGTCGAAGTCGTCGACGAGCTTCTTGGCCTCCTTCTGCTTGCCGAACACCTCACCGAGCACGGTGACCTGACGCTTGAGCTCGTCGTCGAACGGCTCGCCTTCGCGGGGATCGAGCTCGAGAATGGTGGCGTCGGGCACGAGGTTCGCGATCTTGTCGTGGTGCTGGGTGAAGCGCTGACCGTTGATGACCAGATCGGGCTCGACGGCGACGATCGACTCGAGGTCGGGCTCGTTGTGGTTGCCCAGGTCGATGATGCTGTCGTCGGTCTTGTAGTCGACGGTCGTGGGCATGAGGGCGACAGCTCCGGCGCTGAGCTCGATGCCCCAGTCGCTGAGGGTCTGGAACGTGCGGTTGTCTGTGGCGACGATCGACGTCGGCGGCGTGGAGATCTTGTGCGTGCCGTTGTTGTCCTCGACGGTGACCGTGCCGCTGGTGGGCATGACCTCTTCGGCTTCGGCGGCGGGGCCGGCGGCGCAGCCGGCCAGAGCGAGGACGCTGACGAGACCGAGGGCGGTTCCGCCGAGGATTCGGGGCACGGACATGGAGAATCTCCTGTTCTGCGGGGATGGTGCGCGAGTTGCGCGGCGGCGAATACGATCTCGCCGCGACTTAGGTTAGCCTTACTTTATGAGCGATGTGAAATCCGGTTTCTCGATCGAACGCCAGGGACTCGATCTGCGGTTCCGTGCCGCGGCTCTCGCATCGCGCGAGTGGCTCGCCCCCGGCTACGTGCGCGTCCGGCTGGCCGGCGACCAGCTCGCCGACTTCACGTCGCTCGGCGCCGACGACCACATGCGCCTGTTCTTCGCATCCGAACCGACCGATTCGATTGACGAGCTGCGCGCCTCGCCGAGCCGCGAGTACACCCCGCTCGCGTGGGGTGAGGACTGGCTCGACGTCGAATTCGCCGTGCACGGGGGCGAGGGCGTGGGCGCCCGGTGGGCGGCGTCCGCTCCGATCGGCTCGTTCGTCGGCGTCGGCGGACCGCGCGGCTCTGCGGTGCTGACCGGTACGCCCGGCTCCTGGCTGCTGGTCGGCGACGAGACCGCGATCCCGGCGATCCGGCGGTTCGCGGCGATGATCCCCGCCGATGCGCCGGCACGCATCGTCGTCGAGGTCGTCTCGGATGCCGACCAGGTCGAGATCGACGCGCCGGTCGCCGTCGAGTGGCTGCATCGCGGCAACGCGCTGGCGGGCTCATCGCTGATCGCCTTCCTCGACACCCTCGACGAGACGGATGCCGTGGGCGCCGACCCCTTCGTGTTCATCGCCGCCGAGCAGCAGATCGTCAAGCCGGGCCGCGCACTGCTCGCCCGCTGGGGCGTCGACGTGTCGAAGGCTGTTGTGAAGGGCTACTGGAAGCGCGACGAGGCGGAATACCACGCCCCGCACTGATCGCGCTGCCCCACCGCCGCGCGAAGCGCAGGAGATCTCGCGAAAAGCAGAAGGGCGCACGGGATCCCTCCCGCCACCCCGGCGCGCCGGGACGGATGTCGGCGCGCGCCGCACGCCGGGCTGAAGCCGCGCCGCGGCGTCCGCCTCGCCGCGAAGACCACCGCGATCGCTGACGACGCCACGACCCGTTGCGGATGTCGGTGGTGCGGCGAAGACTTGTCGGCGCCGGGGCGTCCGGCATCCGCCTGTGAGAGGTGAACCATGCCCATTCTCAACCCGTACATCTCGTTCCGCGACAACGCCCGCGAGGCTCTCAAGCGCTACCGCGACGTGCTCGCCGGCGAGCTGCAGATCATGACGTTCGGCTCGATGCCCGACCTGCCTCAGGACCCGAGCGAGAGCGAACTCGTCCTGCACGGCCAGCTCACCACCGACGACGGCGTGATCCTGATGGCCTCCGACACGCCGGCGCACATGGAGCACCAGCAACCGCAGGGCGTCTCCATCTCGATCACCGGCGACGAGGTCGACCGCCTGCGCGCGATCTGGGACGGGCTGCTCGACGGCGGCGCGGCGACCGCGCCGCTCGGTGCTGCCCCGTGGGGCGGCGAGTTCGGCATGCTCGTCGACCGGTTCGGCGTCGCCTGGATGCTCTCGATCGACTCCGGGTCCTGAATCAGTCGACGACGGCCTCGACATCCGCGCGTCAGCGCGCACCGCTGCGAGATCATCCGCGACCCGCCGGTGGTGACGTCTAAGCCACATCCCCTGCCGCCGGGTTTCAGTCGCCCCTTCGGAACGATCGTCCGGAGCGGGCATCCGCTCCGCGCACGCACAACCCGATCGGGCCTGAGCCTGACCGGGATGCGTCGCTCACCGGTCGATGCCGACGTAAACCGTCTTCTCCCAAGTGTAGAACTGCGTGGCCGTGTGGCCCTGTTCACGAAATGTGTTCGAGGACGATTCCTTGATCCCCCCGAACGGCACGTGCAGATCCAGGCCGGACGTCGGACGGTTCACCTTGACCACGCCTGCCTGCACCCGACCGGCGAAGTCGGTCGCATGCGCGAGACTCGTCGTGCAGATGCCGGCGGTGAGCCCGTACGGCGTGTCATTGACGGCAGCCAGGCCGGACTCGTAGTCGTCGACGTCGATGACCGCGACGATCGGCCCGAAGATCTCCTCGGATGCCAGGGGCGAAGCGTGCGCGACATCGGTCGCGACGACCGGACCGAAGGCGAGACCGTCAGGGGTCCCGGTGCCGTGGTGCAACGTCGCCCCTGCCGACACCGCTGCTTCGACGGCAGCCGCATCCTGCTCCAGCTGAGGGCGGCTCACGACCACGCCCATGCTGGTGGCCGGATCCAGCCCGTCGCCGGGTGCGAACCTCGCCGCCGCCTCCGCGAGCTCACGCAGGAACGCGGCGCGGATGCCAGGTGTCACGTACACCCTCGACGTCGCGGTGCACGCCTGTCCGGTGAGTGAGAACGCTCCTGCGGCGACGACCGCCGCCGCGCGACGCGGGTCGGCATCGTCGAGCACGAGAACGGCGTTCTTCCCACCCATTTCGAGCTGAGCACGCGCCCGGCGGGCATTCAGTGTCGTCTGCAGGCCGAGTCCGACCGCAGTGGACCCCGTGAAGGAGAGCCCGGCGATCCGGGGATCATCGGCGAGGAACTGCCCGACTACCCGACCCGGGCCATGCACCACGTTGAAGACACCGGCCGGGAGCCCCGCATCCTGAAGCGCCCGGGCCAGATGGGTCACCGACATCGGGGTGAGCTCGGCGGGCTTGATCACGACCGAGTTGCCGCTGATGAGCGCCGGCGCCGTCTTCCAGGCGGGGATCGCGATGGGGAAGTTCCAGGGCGTGATGAGACCCACGACGCCGAGCGGCTGCCGCCTGGTCTGCACGGTGGTGTCCGCCAGGGCGCTGTCGAAGGTGGCCCCCGTGGCGGACCAGCCGGCAGCCCCGAAGAACTGGAACACGCCGATCGCACGTCCGACCTCCCCGGTGGCTTCGGCGATGGTCTTGCCCTCCTCGCGCACGAGATCGCCCGCGATGTCGGCCTGCCTGCTGTGCAGGATCTCCGCGGCGCGCAGCAGGATCGCACCGCGCGCGGGCGTCGGAAGCGCAGCCCACGCGGGCTGAGCATCCACGGCCGCGGCGACTGCGGCATCCGCCTCGCCCGCCGTGCCGCTCGGGTATCTCACGGCGATCTCACCGGGGCGGGCGGGATTCTCCCGCTCCTTGTCCGCGTCCCCGAGGAACTCGCCCCCGATCAGGTGCTGGGCCGTTGCTGTCTGTGCCATCCGTCTACATCCTTCCGTGGAGTCTCAGAGTGCCTGCACGAGTCCGCCGTCGCAGCGGATGGCCGCACCGGTGACATATGAGGCGATACTGCTGCAGAGAACGGCGGCCATCGCGCCGAACTCGTCCGGCTGTCCGTACCGGCCCGCCGGGATGAGAGCCGTCGATCGTCGGCGCACATCGTCGACATCCAGCCCCTGCCGGTCGGCGCTGGCACGGTCCAGTCCGTCCACACGCGCAGTCGCAATGCGACCGGGCAGCAGCAGGTTGACGGTGACGCCGTCAGAGGCGACCTCCCCGGCCAGTGTCTTCAGATACCCGGCCAGGGCGGCCCTCCCGAGGTTCGAGGTCACCAGGCCGGCGAGCGGCGCGACGACCCCGGAGGATCCGATCGCCAGCATGCGCCCCCACTGACGTTCGCGCATGCCCGGCAGCACCTGCGAGATCAGGTCGACGCCGGGCCTGACGAGATCGTCGAACGCGGCACCGGCTTCGTCCGCCGACAGGGCTGCTGCTGTCTGGGTCTTCGGTCCCGGACCGTTTATCACGAGCACATCGATGGGGCCGAACCGATCCTCCGCACTGCGTACCGCACTCTGGCGCGATCGGGCTTCGCGGATGTCGAGGGCGACGCCGATCGCCGACGGCAGACCGGCGGCGACCTCCTCGGCCGCATCGGCCCGCCGACCCGTCACGATGACATTCGCGCCTTCGCGGCCCAGCGCCTCTGCTGTCGCTCGTCCGAGACCGCCGGTGGATGCCAGGACGAGCGCAGTGCGCCCCTGAAGCCCGAGATCCACGATCAGGCCTCCTGCAGTTCCGCGACCAGCTCGAGATGGTGCGCCGCATGTGCGCTCAGGGCGGCGGGGAAGGGAGTGGCCGGCGAGCGCACCGCCGCACTCGTGATGAGTCCGCGACGCCGCAACAGCTCCTTGCGGATACCCAAGGCGATCCCGACCTGCTGCTCGAAGTTGATCAGCGGAAGGTACGGCAGCAGGGCATGCGATGCAGCCGCGAAGCCACCCTCATGCCAGGCGTCGATCGTCCTGACCAGGCCCTCCGGAAAGGAGAACCCGGTCATCGCGCCTGCGGCGCCGCTCACGAGTTCGTCCAAGAGACCCTGACCCCCGAGACCCCCGAAGACCGACGCCGTCGTCCCGCCGGAAAGGATCCTCGCCACGGCGGGCGACGTGGGCGGCGCTTCCGCCTTGACTGCGACGATCGCCGGAACCGCGTGGAGGACGGTTTGGAGTCCTTCGGCGCTGATGTTGACTCCGCTGGCTCGGGGGTAGTCCTGCAGCACGACCGGCACGTCGGTTGCCGCCACGATCGCCTCGAGATGGCGGGCGACTTCGTCGGCGTCGGCGGAGTTGACCTGCACCATCGCTGCGCGGAAGCGCGGTCCGGTCATGGCCATGGCACTCTGGATCTCGCGGATGACCTCGCCGGTGTCGAGCGAGGTGATGCCCACGACGATGGGCAGCTCCGTGTTCTCGACCACCACTCGCAGTGTCCGCTCGCGCTCCTGTTCGGTCAGCGATGCCGCCTCACCGAACACTCCGAGCACGGTCAGGCCGCGCACACCAGCGGTCTGGCTGAACTGCACCAGCCTCGCCAGGCTCGGTTCGTCGACTGAGGACGCGTCGTCCGTGAACGGCGTGGCCACCACACCCCAGACTCCGGTTTCGAGAGCTGCGCGCGGTTCGCGCACCCCCGCGGTCATCGGCCTGTCCATTGCGGCGCGCGCTTCTGCTGGAACGCTTCGACGCCCTCACGTGCGTCTTCACCATCGAGGGCATCGATGAGTGCGGGAAGACGCATGCCCCTGGCCTCGCGCGCCGTGAGATGTCCGGTCTCGGCCACCATCTGCTTCATGGCGCGGATCGAGCTGGGCGAACTGGCGAGCAGATCGGCGATCCAGCGCTCCACCGCGTCGTCCAGTTCGTCCATGGGAACGACCTCATTGGCCAGACCCATCCGGTACGCCTCCTGCGCGGGGACGATCCGTCCGGTGAGCAGCATGCCCATGGCCAGCTGGTGCGGCACCCTGCGCACGAGTTGGTGGATGCCCCCGTCGAGAGCGAGCCTGCCGACGCGAGGCTCGGTGAGACCGAACTTCGCGTGCTCCGCGGCGACGATGATGTCCGCCCCGAGGGCGATCTCCATCCCCCCGCCGACCGCGTATCCGTTCACGCGAGCGATGATCGGCACGAGCAGCGTGCGGCGCAGACTGATCCCGCCGAAGCCGTTGGGATCCAGGCCCGCCCAGTACTCCAGCCCGGTCTTGTCCACTGCCGCCGCCGACATGTCAGCGCCCGCGCAGAAAGCGCGATCACCGGCACCGGTGACGACCACGACGCGCACGTCGGACGAATTCTCCATCAGTGCCCACACCTCGTTCAGCGCGTCGTGCGTGCGCTGATCGACGGCGTTGCGCACGTCAGGCCTATCGATGGTGACCGTCGCCACACCGCGTTCGTCGATGTCGAGCCGGACGCCCGCTTCCCATTCCCTGCTCGTCATCGCAGTGCTCCCGTCTCGATGAGTTCGCGGATCCGCTTCTCGTCGAATCCGAACTCCGCGAGCACCTCCTCGTTGTGCTCACCCAGTCGCGGTCCGACCCGGCGAACCGTGGCCGGTGTGCCGGAGAGGTGGATCGGTGTGCCCAGCATCTTCACCGTGCCCGCGACGGGATGCTCGGCTTCGACGATCATCCCGTTGACGGCGGTCTGCTCATCGTCGAGGGCCTCGGCCATGGTGCGCACCGGAGCATTGAGGATGCCGACGGCTTCGAGCCGATCCGTCCAGTACTCGGTGGTGTTCGTGGCGATCCTCTCAGCGAAGATCTCCTGCAGCGCCGCGCGGTTGGCGGTCTGCGCGTCGAAGTCGGCGAAGTCGGGGCGCAGCGTCAGGTCCTCGCCGACCTCGAGTGCTTCGCAGATCTTGCGCAGCGGCTCGGTCGTGAAGCCGCCAACGATGCAGACGGCGGAGTCGAGGGTGGGGAACACGCCGCTCAGCGGCATACGCGCCCAGTTGATCTCGCGACCGCGGTTGAGGTGCATGCTCGCCTCCTGCATCTGCATGTGCAGCATGGAGTCGTACATCGCGACCTCGACCTTCTGGCCGACCCCGTTCACGTCGCGGGACCGCAGGGCGAGCAGGATGCCCTGGAAGAGGTGCATCCCGGTCGTGTAGTCGCACAGCGTGGTCGGGTAGATCGTCAGCGGGACGTCGTCGGACGACCGGCGCCAGAGCACACCGGAGTAGGCCTGGATGACGACGTCCTGACCACCTTCGGATGCGTGCGGGCCGGTGGGTCCGAAGCCGGTTCCCGACGCCCAGATGATGCGCGGGTTCAGCTCTCTGAGCTCGTCGTACCCGAAGCCCATGCGCTCCATCACCCCCGCGCGGAAGTTGCTGACGACCACGTCGGACTCGGCGATGAGTGCGCGCAGCGCATCACGGCCCATCTCCGACTTCGTGTCCATCGCGATGCTGCGCTTGTTTCGGTTGATGGAGAGGAAGATCGGATTGTCCTGACCGTCGCGGTCCGGCACCGAATTGCGGGAGATGTCGCCATGCTCGGGACGCTCGACCTTGATCACATCGGCGCCGAAGTCGCCCAGCAGCTGCGTGCAGCTGGGCCCCATGAACACCTGGGTGAAGTCGATGACGCGCACCCCCGACAGGGGCAGTGCCTGCGTGGAGTCGGAGAGCTGGACCGGGGTGATCATACCTGGATCGCCTCCTTGTTGTCAACAGAGACCGCTGAGAGCTCGTCGATGGTCGCGTTGGCCGAGGGGATGTCACCCGGGTCTGCGTTGTGCTCGCGCATCAGCCGCTGGATGTCGGTGGCGTCGACGTCACGCACCCGCACCTTCTGCTGCAGGGAGAGCACCCCGGCGAGCGCGACCGCCTGCCCCATCGCCATGCAGGGCGGGATCTCGCGCGAGGTCTTCTGCGCGTCGGAGGTCGCGGAGTAGTGCCGCCCGGCGACCAGCAGCTGATCGACGTTCTTGGGCACCAGTGAACGGTACGGGTAGTAGTAGTCCCGCCCGCGGGCGACGGAGTCCTGGAAGTGCCGGCGCTGAACCACATCCTCCTTGGTCATCACGTACTCGCCCTGCAGCAGCCGGGTCTGACGCACGCCGATCTGGGGTGCGGTGTCGACCACGAACGCGTTCTCGAACCCAGGCATGTTCTCACGGACGTAGTCCACGACGGCGGCGATGCGTTCACGGGCGGAGAAGTCTGCTTCCGTCAGCGATTCCGGGTTCGTACCGTCGAAGCCGTTCATGTGCGGCGCGTTGCACCAGATGATTCCGTCCAGCGGCGTCTTCAGCCACCAGTGCTCCCAGGCTCCGCCGAGGATGCGCTTGGCTTGACGGTTGAGCGCGCGAGCAGCCTTCGGATCGGCCTGCTCGAACTCTTCCGCGCGGCGCACGTCGATGCCGCCGAGGCGGAAGACCAGGGTGGTGATGTAGCTGCCCTGGATGTAGTCGGCACCCGCACGCGAGGCGACGTCGATGTCGCCGGTGGTGTCGATTACCACATCGGCCAGGTGCACCTGCGGGCCGGACTTGGTCTCGGCGATGACGCCCTTGATGACGCCGTCGTCGACGATCGGGCGGGCGAACCAGGAGTGCAGGAACAGCCGCACGCCCGACTCGCGGACCAGGTCGTTGGAGACCCGCTTCCAGCCGTCCGGGTCGAACGCGGCGGCGTACACGATCGGCTTCGGGTGAGCCTTGCTGTGGAAGTCGTAGGTTCCGTAGCGGTTCCACTTGTTCCACAGCTCTTCGGAGGCCCGGCGGTCCTCCTTCGGGGGGACGACGGCGAGCCCGAGCTTCTGCAGGCGCTCGACGTACTCGGAGACGATGCCGGTGACCGTGATCTCCTGGCCGTTGATCATGTCGTCGAGGACGAGGACCATCCCACCCGACGCGAGTCCGCCGAGCGATGAGTACCGCTCCAGCAGGGTCACGGATGCGCCGGTTCGGGCGGCGGTGACGGCGGCGGCCGTTCCGGCCGGCCCTCCCCCGACGACGAGGACATCCGAGCGAGAGGCGATCGGCGCCCGCACTTCATCGGAGGTGATCGCGAGTTCGCTGGTATTCATTGGTCTCCCCTTCTTCTCTGACTGGGACCGTCAAGCTGTATTTAGCATATTGAATTTATTAACTAAGTCAAGCATCGGTGCCCATCCGCTGCGGTAGGGCTGCCACATACGGGTGATCCTCGACAGGTCCGAAATCGTCAGCGCCCCCGGGAGAGCCGATGGGCGCGAACACCTCCTCCGCGATGCTGATGTACTGCTCGTCGTCACCTTCCGCGTCCTCGCTGAAGGTGATCGCCTCGACCGGGCACACGGACTCGCAGGCCCCGCAGTCGATGCACTCCGACGGATGGATGTAGAGCGTGCGTGCGCCCACGTAGATGCAGTCCACCGGGCACACCTGGATGCAGGAGAGATCGCGGACATCGACACAGGCCTCGCCGATCACGTACGTCATGACGGCACCTCTTCTCTTCTCCGTGCCGCCGGTCAGGCGGCTGCTACTGAACCACTCCGCGGGCGACGAGCGCGCGGATCTGCTCCGGCGAATAGCCGGCGTCTCTCAAGATCTGGTGGGAGTGCTCCCCCAGCTGCGGGGGCGCGGTGCGCACCTCAGGCGGCGCAGCGGACATCCGGATCGGGGATGCCACGGTGCGGACGACCCTGCCGTCGGAATCCGGGAACTCGAGCAGCATGCGGTTGACCTCGGTCTGCTCGCCCGCCAGGGCCTCGGCGAGGGTGAGCACCGGTCCGCACAGAACGTCCTGCTCCTCCAGGGCGGCGAGCCAGTATGCGGTCGTTCTCTCACGCAGTCGATCAGCGATGACACGGCGCAGTTCACCTCGATTCTCCCGCTGACCGTCCAAGTCCGCGAAGCGCTTGTCGGCCGACAGGTCGGGCAGCTCCAGTGCGGCACAGATGCGCTGCAGAGGGTTCTCCTTGAAAGCCCCGATGATCACGAGCTCCGAGTCGAGCGTCGGGAAGCAGCCGGTCAACGGCATCATCGCCCAGTTCAACTCGACGTCATGCATCAGCCGCGCGGTCGCTTCCTGCGCCTGCATGGCGAGCATCGAGTTGTACAGGCTGACCTCGACCTTCTGCCCCTCTCCTGTGCGCTCCCGCTGCAGCAGCGCCAGCAGGATGCCCTGCACGAGATGCTGCCCGGCGGTGTAGTCGGCGATCGCGGTGGCGTACACGGACACCGGCGCGTCAGGATCGGGCGTACGCTTCATGACCCCCGAGTAGGCCTGACCGAGCACATCCTGCCCACCCTTATGGGCATAGGGGCCGGATGGGCCGAAGCCGGATCCGGCAGCCCAGATGATGCGCGGATTGATCCTTCGGGCGTCGTCGTAGCCGAGACCCAGACGCTCCATCACGCCGGGACGGAAGTTGCTCACCACCACGTCCGCACGGGCGATCAGGGACTCCGCGACCTCCCGGCCGGCATCCGAGCTGAGATCCAGCGCTATGCCGCGCTTGTTGCGGTTCAGGGCGAGGAAGACAGGATTGTCCATGCCCTGCTGCGCCAGCACGCCACGCCGCGACAGGTCCCCCGCGCCAGGACGCTCGACCTTGATGACGTCCGCGCCGTAGTCGCCCAGGGTCTGGGTCGCGATCGGGCCCATCATGACCTGCGTGAAATCCAGCACGACGGTGCCGGCGAGCGGCTGCGTCATCGCGGCCTCCTTCCGAGGACTGCGCCACGGTCCCGCTCAGCGGGACCGTGGCGCGCAGCCTCACATCTTGGAGTCGGGGGTCCAGGTCACGATCAGACGCTCGAGCACGGTGATGATGGTGAAGAACACCACGGCTACCAGGGAGGCCATGATCATCGTCGCGTAGAGGAACGGGGTGTCGAAGTTGTAGGTCGCCTGGATGATCAGGTAGCCCAGTCCTTCCTGCGCGCCGATCCACTCGGCAACGATCGCTCCGATGACCGAAGTGGTCGCGGTGATCCGCAGCGATGAGAACAGGAAAGGCACAGACGCGAAGACCCGCAGCTTCCAGAACGTCTCGCTGCGGGAAGCCGACAGCAGGCGGAACAGCTCCAGGTGCTCACGATCGACGGCCTTGAGTCCCTTGACCATGTTCACCAGTGTCGGGAAGAACGAGATCAGCGCTGCGATCACGACCTTAGGGGCGTAGCCGGTTCCGAGCATGAGCACCAGCACTGGCGCGATGGCGACAATGGGAATGGTCTGGATGAACACCGCGACCGGCATCAGTGCCTCTTCCGCCGCGCGCCAGTGCACGAACAGGACGGCCAGCAGCACTGCGACGCTGTTGCCGACGAGGAAGCCCAGCAGCGCCTCGAAGGCGGTGGGCCACATGTTCGTCGTCAGCGACGGCAGCTTCTCCACGAACGCACCGGCGACCTCCACGGGCGTGGGGATGATGTAGTACGGGATCTGGAAGATCACGCAGATGAGCTGCCAGACGACGAGAAGGACGAGCACCGCAAGGATCGGAGGCCCCATCCTGCGCAGCGGGGACTTCTTGGACTTGGTCTTCGCCGCGGATGAGAGGGCGATTGCCTCGGTTGTCGTGGACATTCTTCACGCACCTTCCAGTGCCTGGCGCAGCAGCGCCTCGTATTCGCCGAACTCGGGGAGCGTCCGCACGGCGCGGGAGCGGTCGCCAGGCAGATCGATATCGTGCACCTGACTGATCCGGCCCGGCTGGGCGGACATCACGACCACCCGCTGGGAGAGGAACACCGCCTCCGCGATGCTGTGAGTGACGAACACGATGGTGGTTCCGGTGAGCTTCCAGATGCTCAGAAGCTCCTCGTTGAGGCGGTCACGCGTGATCTCGTCGAGGGCACCGAACGGTTCGTCCATGAGCAGGACCTTCGGGCGGGTGATCAGGGCGCGGGCGATCGAGACCCGCTGGCGCTGACCGCCGGAGAGCTGGGAAGGCAGCGCCTCGGCCCGTCCGCCGAGTCCCACCAGCGCGAGCAGCTCCTGCGCACGATCGCGGTCCTCGCCGGTGGCCTTGCCCGGACCGATCTCCAGTGGCAGCAGCACGTTCTCGATCGCATTGCGCCAGGGCAGCAGGGCGGCATCCTGGAAGACGAAGCCGAGGTCCCTGCCCTCGCGAGCGCTCTGAGGGGTCTGGCCGAGCACCGTGACCGTTCCGGCAGTAGGGGTCAGCAGATCGGAGATGATCCGCAGCAGCGTCGACTTGCCGCAGCCCGACGGACCGAGCAGCGAAGTGAAGCTGCCGGCCTCGAGCTGAACGGACACTCCCTCCAGAGCGGTGACCGGACCACCGGCGGTGTCGAAGGTGATTCCGACGCCCTCGATGAGGATCGGTTCCATGGTCTTCACGTTCGACATGTCTCAGCTCGCCTTCGGACGCACGTCCGCGGTCGCGTCGAGGATCTGCCAGGTGGCGACGTCCTCGACCTTCGGAGGCGCGGAGTTGAACTGGCCGAGCTCGTCCCAGAGGTCGATCTGCGTCTGCCAGACTTCCTTCTTCATCGTGCCCCAGCCGTCGGTCTTGGTGTCGGCGCTGAAGATGTAGTCCATCAGTGCACCGCCGTCATCCTTGATGTCGTCGAGCTTGACCTCGGGAGACATCTGCACCATCGCCTTCGCGGCCTCGTCGATGTTGTCCCGCACGTAGGTCCAGCCCTTGGCCGTCGCCTCCATGTAGTGCTCGACGATCTCGGGGTTCTTCTCGAGCACCTCGTCGGTGGTGTAGTAGATGTACGCGTACAGCGGGACGCCGAACTTCGCGAGCGGCATGGAGACGAAGTCCTCCCCGAGTTCGCGACGCTGTGACTTGGAGTTCAGCCACGTGCCGAAGGCGTCGACCTGACCGGTCAGCAGCGGAGCGATGGTGTCACCCGTCGCGACGTACTCGACCTTCTCCGGATCGATCTTGTTCGCCGCGAGGAACGCCTTGAAGAGGATCTCACTCGTCGCAGGACCTCCGACGGTCTTGCCGATCAGGTCGTCCGGGGACTCGATCGGACTGTCACTCTTGGAGATCCACGCGTACGGATGCTCCTGCACGCCGACGCCGAAGGCCTTGATCGGGATTCCCTGGGACCGGGCCAGCATCAGCGAAGGGCTGGACGAGATCTGTCCGATCTGCGACTCTCCGGCGGCGACCAGAGCGATGCCGTCGATGCTCGGACCGCCCTGCTTGATCTTGAACTGCAGGCCGATGTCGTCGTAGTAGCCCTTCTGCAGGGCGATCGCCTCACCCATCTGGCCCGAGTTGAGCAGCCAGCCCAGCTGCATGCTGAGCGGGGTGGCGCCCTTTGCGCCCGCCCCGGCCGGACCGCCTCCAGGGGAAGAGCATCCGGTGAGAAGTGCGTTGCCGAGCAGCAGACTGCCGAGCGCGACACCCGTGCCCTTCAGCAGGTTGCGTCGCGAGAGATCGGTGAACATCGGGGTGGACATGCGTGTCTCCTCATTGAGATTCGGGCGCGACCAGCGCACCCGGCTTGTGGGGTCGGTGAGCAGCACGATCGTCGAGGTGCCGGCACTCTCGGCTCGTCGTACTGCGCGTCTGTGTCCGACACTTCAGGTCGGCGCGGTGTTGTGGCTTCCGGTGTTACCAGGTAGGGGGTGTGATGACGGAAATGGAGGCGCACGGTTCGTCGGAGCTGTTGGCGAACCAATGCGGTATGGACGAGTTGTAGGTGATCGAATCGCCTGCTTCGAGGACGTAGCGTTCTCCGTTGAGGTAGACGTCCTTCTTGCCGGAGATCACGATCACGAACTCCTCGCCACCGTGTTTGAACGGGGTGCCCTCGGTCGTCGAGCCGGGTGGCGTGACGACCCAGATGGCCTCGAGACTTCCGGAGAGGTTCGGCGTCAGCAGTTCGAAGACGGTGTCATCGCTTGCCGACTCCGGCGCCTGCCCTTTGAGGTCACGGCGGGCGTTCTTGCGGACGACCGGCGACCGGCTCTCCTCCTCGTCGGGGAACAGCCTCCCCACGGGGACGTTCAAGCCGTGCGCCAGCTGCACCAGTGTGGAGAACGACGGGTTCGCGAGACCCCGCTCGATCTGACTGACGATCGCAGTACTCAGGCTTGTGGCCCGAGCCAGGTCCGCGAGAGTGAGGCCCTTCGCCTTGCGCATCTCGCGCACTCGACTGCCGATCGTCTCCAGGATGACGCTCACCCCCAACTCAGGGGGAGCTTCAGTGCTAACGTTCGCCATGGATGCAGTCCTCCCGTGGATTCAGTGCTCACCTGAAGTATAGTTAAGAAATTCACCCCGTCAACCCTCCGAGGAGTTGCGCAATCAGGATGGGAGGGTGCGGTCTGCGATCACGTTCGCGGAGCGGCGCGATCTCGACGAAGTTCCTCAAACTGGCCACCACGAGGCGCTGGGCAGAAGCGCGGTGAAGGCAGCCGCGAGTCCAAGCGGGTCACGATCGGTTCTAGGCGGGCGACGACCAGGGGTCCACGACGATCTGAATTATGCGACGTGCAATGGCAGGAGAAGACGGACCTCTCACCGACCAGCGCGGATGCACCCATCTGCGTCAAGCGGGACGCGGTGAGCCGTGCAGGTTGAGATCGCTACCGCTCAAGGGTGGGGTTCCCGCACAAGCGGATACTGGTCAGCGAGCAGCCACACGAACGCGTCGAACAGCTCGAGTTCGTGCTACTCCACTTTGACCGAGGCGGCGGGCAGTTGGACCATCTGCGACAGGCATTCAGCCCCGTTGCTTTCTTCGTGCCCCGCCGAGCGAGAATGCTGGGCGGTGACGGCCTGCCGGGCCCGGCACGATTGCTGCCCCCTGTTCATGATGAGCCGGGGTGTTGTCACCGGGCCTGGTTGGCGGTGTGTGATCGCTGATAAGGGGCTGGACCCGAGCATGCTCGAGGCCGTTCATAACGTGGAGGCCGAGACGAGCCGCCTGGTGGACGCCGTCGCGGATGAAGCGGAGGATGAAGCGGTCACCAGCATCGACAGATACGACGACGTCGATGTTTTCAGCGGTCTCGACGACGGCAAGGGCAAGCACCACGCCGTCGATCTCGACCGGACCGGGAAACGGCTGTTCGACAGGGCGCTCCAAAACGACGAGACACGGCTGCGAGCAGTCCTCGACCAGTTCGCAGGGCACGGGCTGGTCCTCCCCGTCGTCGGCCAGGCGGCGACCATCGGGGCGTTGCCGGTCGCAGTCGCCCAGCCCTGCGGAGCTCTGGTCGGTTACCTATCAATCACGCATCACCGGGCCTGTCCTCGCCGCTTGACAGACGATATAGGCCCCCGAGCGGGCGGGCCGCATCCGATCGACGCCTAGCGAAGCCCCACGTTTGTCCTGCACCGTCGCCGAGAGCACGATGCGTGGCGGAACTTGCAGGATCACTCTGCGCAGCGGACTGCCCAGCGGGTCAGCGCAGCGCGTGCTCCGCGACGAAGGCGCGCAGCGCCTGCTCGTCATCGGCCATCTCGGTCACCCGCTGCGGAGCGGCCATCATCTCGCGCAGCTCGGGCGAGAACTCCAGCTCGACGCCGATCGCCTCGGTGATCGTCTCGGCGAACTTCTCGGGTTTCGCCGTCTCGAGCACGAGCATCGGCACCTCCGGTTCGACGTACTCTCGTGCCACCTTCACGCCGTCGGCGGTGTGCGGGTCGATGATGTCGCCGGTCTCGTCGTACACCGAGCGGATCGTGGCGAGCCGGTCGGCGTGCGTCGACGTGCCGCTGACGATGCCGAACTCGCCCTCGAAACGCTCCCGCTCGGCCGAGAAGTCGATCGCGCCGACGGCGTCGAGGGCATCCCACGCCGCGACGACCCGAGCCGCGTCGCGGCCGACGAGGTCGAAGATGAACCGCTCCAGGTTCGACGCCTTCGAGATGTCCATCGACGGGCTCGATGTGGCGTGCGTGTCGGCGGCCGAGCGCGGGCGGTAGACGCCGGTGCGGAAGAACTCGTCGAGCACGTTGTTCTCGTTCGCGGCGAGCACGAGGCGGCGGATCGGCACGCCCATGCCCTTTGCGAAGAAGCCAGAGAGGATGTTGCCGAAGTTGCCCGACGGCACGGTGAACGAGACCTCGAAACCCTCACGGAACTCCGGTTCGACTGCATCCGTCACCCGAAGCCACGCCCAGAAGTAGTAGACGACCTGGGCCGCGATGCGGCCGAGGTTGATCGAGTTGACGGCGCCGAGGTTCTGCGCCTGCTTGAACTCGAGGTCGCCTGCGAGCTTCTTCACGAGGTTCTGGCAGTCGTCGAACACCCCGTCGACCGCGATGTTGTGCACATTCTCGTCCTGCAGCGAATACATCTGAGCTCGCTGGAACGAGCTCATCCGCCCCTGGGGCGAGAGCATGAACACCGACACGCGCTCCTTGCCGCGCAAGGCGTGCTCTGCCGCCGAGCCGGTGTCGCCCGAGGTCGCACCGACGATGTTTAGCACACGGTCCTTCTTCTCGAGCACGTACTCGAGCACCTGGCCGAGGAACTGCATCGCCATGTCCTTGAACGCCAGCGTCGGTCCCTCGGAGAGGCCGACGATCGTGAGACCGCCGCCGATCGAGCGCAGCGGCACGACCGCATCCGGGAAGCCGGCGTAGGCCGCCGCCGTCATGCGCGCGAGGTCTTCGCGGGGGATGTCGGTCGCGAACAGCGAAAGCACCTCGGTCGCGAGCTGCGGGTAGGTGAGGGCGCGCCAGCGCTCGAGCGTCTCGGCGTCGACCTGCGGCAGCTGCTCGGGCACCGCCAGCCCGCCGTCGGGCGCGAGGCCCTCGAGCAGCGTCTCACTGAACGGCTGCGGCTGCATGCCGCCGCGGGTGGAGATGTACAGCACGAGGGCTCCTCGGGTCGTCGGGTTCTCCATTCTCGCAGGATCGCCGAGACGACGATGCCGGATGACGCCTGTCGCGCATCGACCAGCAGCAGCCGGGCTGCACTCAGACCCGCAGTAGCCGCCGTGCATTCAGTCCCGCAGCAGCCGCGCTGCACTCAGACCCGCAGCAGCCGGCGTGTACTCAGTCCCGCAGCAGCCGGCGTGCACTCAGTCGAGCAGATGCCGCAGGTAGCGATCCGGATCGCCGAGGAACGACCGCCAGTGCCGCACCAGCTCGAGCTCCTCCCACGTCGTCTCGCGCAGACCCCACTCGCCGACCTCGAGGATCGTCGCGCCCGGCAGCGACGCGAGCACCGGAGAGTGCGTGGCGCAGAGTACCTGCCCGCCATCATCGGCGATGCGCCTCAGCACCGAGATCAGAGTGAGGGTCGAGGCGAACGACAGCGCGGCCTCGGGCTCGTCGAGGCAGTAGAACCCGGGCGAATCGAATCGAGTGTCGAGAAGGGCGAGGAACGACTCGCCATGACTCATCTCGTGGAAGGACGCGTCCGGACCCGAAGACGGGTTCTGCTCGAGGTAAGTGTAGAACGAGTGCATCGTCTCGGCACGCAGGAAGAACCCCCACTGACTCGCGCCGATGCCGCGCTCGAGCCGCAGCCAGTCCGACAGCGGCGACTCGGTGGGTCGAGTGCTGTGACGGGCGTAACGCGACCCGCCCTCGGGCGACAGCCCGTACGCCAGCGCGATGCCCTCCACGATCGTCGACTTGCCGCTGCCGTTCTCGCCGACGAGAAACGTCACACCGGGCGAGAACCGCATCCCGTCGCGCAGCAGCTGCGCGACCGCCGGGATGGTCGTCGGCCACCGGTCGCTGCGCTCGGGTGCGTCGTCGTTCGCACTCACGGCGCAGACCGGATGCCTGCGCCGAATCCACCCCGTCTCGCCGTTCACCCCCATGGGCAGACCCTATCTCGGGCTGCCCCCGGTCAGCGCGCCGATGCCGCCGCGCACGTATCCGGATGCCAGGCTGTACCGCACGACATGCCGGTCATCGTCGCGCCGGACGCGGACGCGGTCGCGGACACGGCACAGGCTGTAACCGACAGGGAGTGATCGAGAAGAGTGCGAATGAGAAGACCGATCCGCCTGCGAGGCGCAGGCATCGGAACGGCGGCGCGCGGCGCGGTCAGCCCCGCCCGGCTGCTCTTCGCGGCGAAGACCGCCCTCGCGGTCGGCATCGCATGGACCATCGCGCCGCACATGCCCGGCGTCGCGGACGAGTACCCCTACTACGCACCGTTCGGCGCGCTGATCAGCATGTACCCAACGCTGATGTCGTCGGCGAAGACCGGCCTGCAGACGCTCCTCGGTCTGGGGGCGGGCATCGCGCTGGCCACGCTGGTGCTGATGACCGTCGGACCGAGCGTGTGGTCGATCGCCGCGGTGGTGGGCGTAGGCGTGATCGTCTCGGGCACGGGCTGGTTCGGCGCCGGACGCGAGTACATCCCGATGGCGGCGCTGTTCGAGCTGATCATCGGCGGAGCGGATGCCGAGGACTACTCCTTCGGCTACGTCACTCAGACCGCCGTGGGCGTGGTCGTCGGGCTTCTGGTGAACGCGATCATCCCGCCGGCGCCACTGGTCTCGGACGCGGCCGCCCGCATCGATGCCTTCCAGCAGCGGCTGGCGGCCCATCTCGACGATATCGCCGCCGCGCTGACCGAGACGTGGCCTCCGGAGCGCGCGGGATGGATGGAGGATGCCGGAGCGCTGGCGGAGACCAGCCGCTCGTTGCGCGATGCGCTGGCCGAGGCCGACGAGAGCCGGCGCGGCAACCCGCGCGCGTGGCACGGTCGGGCGGACACGAGCGACGAGCACGCCCGACTGGAGGTGCTCGTCGAGGTGGCGCATCAGATCCGCGATGTCTCAGGCTGTCTCAGCGACACGATCCGCGACCGCCCTTCGGCGTTCCCCCTCGATCCCGAACTGGTCGATCCCCTCGCCGCCGCCTGTCAGGCGGTCGCCGAACTTCTCGGCGGTGCGCAGGAGGACGTCGCGCGGCTGCACGCCAGGGCATCGGAAGAGGTCGATGCCCTGCTGCGCGCCGTGCACACGCGGTCGGTCGAAACGGATGCCGTTGCGGGCCCCGGCGTGCTCAGCGCGATGCATCTGCAGCGCATCCTCGGCATGCTCGAGCCGGAGCCGGAGCCGGAGCCGGAGCCGGAGCCGGAGCCGGAACCGGAACCGGAGCCGGAGCCGGAGCCCGACCGCGAGAACGACGACAGCCAGACCTCCTAGTGGCGGAGCCGCTCTGTTACCCCGAACTCCGCCATGTGACAACCCCGTAGCGTCGCAGCCGTCACCGCCGTAGGTTCGCCTCGACAGCAATGACCTCGAGGCGCTTCGCCGGAAGGCAGTCGAGACAGGAGTCCTCATGTCTGCCGCAACCAGATCCACCGGACGGGCGATCCCTCAGCCCGCCGAGCCCACCACGCCGTCGCAGGCCGCCGAGCCGGCGGCGCCGACCGAGCCGGCGGTGGCCGCCGACACGCCGGCTCCGTCCGAGCCCGCGTACGAGCTCGTCGACATCGATCGCTACGAGGTTTTCGACGACGGCCCCGTCGGCTACGTCGAGGTGATCCCGCCCCTGTTCATCTGCTATTCGGGCCACCCCTACCCGAAGGCGATCGAAGTGGCGCAGGTCTTCGACTTCGAGCAGGCCGTGCGCCGCGTGCGCGAAGCCGCACCGCACTCCGGCGGCTCGCACGACCACGGGCGTTCGGCGGCATGACCGTCGACGTGTGGCCGGGATCCGCCCATCCTCTCGGCGCGACCTTCGACGGTCAGGGCACGAACTTCGCGCTGTTCAGCGAGCGCGCCGAGCGGGTCGAGCTGTGCCTGTTCGACGATGACGGCGAAGAGACGTGTGTCGACCTCGTCGAGGTGGACGCGTACGTGTGGCACGGGTACCTGCCCTCGGTGCAGCCCGGTCAGCTGTACGGCTACCGCGTGCACGGGCCGTACGACCCGGCGAACGGCAAGCGGTTCAACCCCAGCAAACTGCTGCTCGACCCGTACGCGAAGGCTGTCGCCGGTCAGGTCGAGTGGGGTCAGGCGCCGTTCTCCTACGACTTCGGCGACCCGGACTCGCACAACGAAGACGACTCGGCGGCCAGCACGCCGAAGAGCGTCGTGATCAATCCGTTCTTCGAATGGGGCGGCGACCGCCTGCCGAAGACCCCTTACGCGCAGACGGTCATCTACGAGGCGCATGTCAAGGGGCTCAGCATCCGCCACCCCGACGTGCCGGAAGAGCTGCGCGGCACCTACGCCGGCGTCGCCCACCCGGCCATCATCGACCACCTCACGCGCCTCGGCGTGACCGCGATCGAGCTCATGCCGGTGCATCAGTTCGTGAACGACAGCACCCTGCAGGACAAGGGGCTGTCGAACTACTGGGGCTACAACACCCTGTCGTTCTTCGCACCGCAGAACACCTACTCGTCGAGCGGCGAGCACGGCCAGCAGGTGCAGGAGTTCAAGGCGATGGTGCGCGCGCTGCACGCCGCGGGCATCGAGGTCATCCTCGATGTGGTCTACAACCACACCGCCGAGGGCAATCACCTCGGGCCCACCCTGTCGATGCGCGGCATCGACAACGAGGCCTACTACCGTCTGGAAAAGGATCGCCGGTACTACACCGATTACACGGGCACGGGCAACAGCCTCAACGTCGGCAACCCGCACGCGCTGCAGCTGATCATGGACTCGCTGCGGTACTGGGTCACCGAGATGCACGTCGACGGGTTCCGGTTCGATCTCGCCTCGACCCTCGCGAGGGAGTTCTACGACGTCGACCGTCTGGCGACCTTCTTCGAGCTGGTGCAGCAGGACCCGGTGGTGTCGCAGGTCAAGCTGATCGCCGAGCCGTGGGACATCGGCCCCGGGGGCTACCAGGTGGGCAACTTCCCGCCGCAGTGGTCGGAGTGGAACGGCAAGTACCGTGACACGGTCCGCGACTTCTGGCGCGGCGAGCCGCAGGCGCTGGGCGAGTTCGCCTCGCGCCTGACCGGATCCGCCGACCTCTACGAGCACTCGGGGCGCCGGCCCGTGGCATCCGTCAACTTCATCACCGCCCACGACGGCTTCACGCTGCGCGATCTGGTCAGCTACGCCGAGAAGCACAACGAGGCCAACGGCGAAGACAACAACGACGGCGAATCGCACAACCGCTCCGACAACCTGGGCGTGGAGGGGCACACCGACGATCCCGGTGTGAACCGCCGCCGCGCGATGCGTCAGCGCAACATGCTGGCGACGCTGCTGCTGTCTCAGGGCGTGCCGATGATCTCCCACGGCGACGAACTGGGTCGCACTCAGGACGGCAACAACAACGGCTACGCGCAGGACAACGAGATCACGTGGATCGATTGGGAGGCGGCCGATCTGCCGCTCATCGAGTTCACCGCGGCGCTCACCCGGCTGCGCGCTCTGCACCCGACGTTCCGGCGCAGCCGGTTCTTCGACGGCAAGCCGGTGCGCACCGAAGAGGGCTCGCCGGTGCCCGACATCGAGTGGCTGCGCCCGGACGGGCGCACGATGCAGCCGGAGGACTGGGAGTCGGGCTTCGGGCTGTCGATCGGCATGTTCCTCAACGGCCGCGGCATCCGCGAGAAGGACCGACAGGGCCGGCCCGTGTACGACGTGAACTTCCTGGTGTACTTCAACAGTGGCGACGAGCCGGTCGACGTCGTGCTTCCGGATGCCAGGCACGGCGCCATCTGGGAAGCCGCGGTCGACACGTCGGGCGGGCTCACCCACGCCGATCCGCTGAGCGCCGCGGCGAACGTGCAGCTCGAGGCCGGATCGATGCTCGTGCTGCGAGAGGTCGACGGCGACGACGAGCCGACCGACGACTCCGTCGAGGCGTCGCTGCGGATGCACATCGAGAACGCCGCGACCCGTTCCCCGGCCCCGAAGCCCGAGGTGTGAGATGACCAGTCGCCCCGAATCCACCTACCGGCTGCAGATCACCTCGCGCTTCCCGCTCGAGGAGGCTGCGAAGCTGACCGGCTACCTGCACCGGCTGGGTGCCGACTGGGCATACCTGTCTCCGCTGCTGGCGGCGACCGACGGGTCCGACCACGGCTACGACGTGGTGAACCACTCGCGCATCGACGAATCGCGAGGCGGTGCGTCAGGGCTCGCCGCCTTCTCGGCGGCGGCGAGGGCGGACGGGCTCGGCATCCTGGTCGACATCGTGCCGAACCACGTCGGGGTGGCCGCACCGCGGCAGAACCCGTGGTGGTGGGACGTGCTGCGCCTCGGACGCGGCTCGGCGCACGCGATCGCGTTCGACATCGACTGGGAGCGCGGGCGCGAGAAGGTGCGTCTGCCGATCCTCGGCGGGACACCGGCCGAGGTTCTGGAGCGGGGCGAGATCGTGGTCGACACGACTGCGGTCGCGGATGCCCCCGACGGCACGCTCACCTACTTCGAGCACGTCCTCCCGCTGGCGCCGGGCACGGCAGGGCTGCGCGACGACCTCAGGGCGCTGCTCGACGCGCAGCACTACGAGCTGCGGCACTGGCGGGACCAGAACGATGAGCTGAACTACCGGCGGTTCTTCGCCGTCTCAGAGCTCGCGGCTCTGCGCGTCGAACTCCCCGACGTCTTCGCCCGGTCGCACGAGGAGATCGTGCGCTGGATCCGCGAGGGTCTCGCCGACGGCATCCGGGTCGATCATCCCGACGGTCTCGACGACCCGGAGGGGTACCTCGAGCGGCTCGCGGATGCCACCGGCGGCGCGTACACGCTGATCGAGAAGATCCTCGAGCACGGCGAGGAGCTGCCGCCGTGGTGGCGCACCGACGGCACCACCGGGTACGACGCCCTCGGCGAGATCGACCGGGTGCTGATCGACCCGGCCGGAGTCGACGAGCTCACCGCTCTCGATGCCAGGCTGCGGGCAGAGAGCGGTCTTCCCGAGGCGCAGGACTGGCACGATCTCATCCACGACACCAAGCGGGCGATGGCCGACGGGCTGCTGCAGTCCGAGGTGCGCCGGCTGGTGCACGACCTGCCCTTCGGCATCGTGCGGGCGGGGGATGCCATTGCCGAGCTGCTCGCCTGCTTCCCCGTCTACCGCTCCTACCTGCCGGCCGGATGCGAGCACCTCCGGCATGCGGTGGAGGAGGCCACCCGTCGCCGCCCCGACCTGGCATCCGCGATAGCCGAGCTCGAGCCGCTTCTCGCCGACCCGGGTCTGCCCGTCGCCCGGCGCTTCCAGCAGACGTCGGGCGCGATCATGGCGAAGGGCGTGGAGGACACCGCGTTCTATCGGTACACCCGACTAGGCACGCTGACCGAGGTCGGCGGCGACCCGTCGGTCGCATCGCTCAGCATCCCGCAGTTCCACACCGCCCAGCAGCGTCGCCTCGCCGCCTGGCCGTGCTCGATGACGACCCTGTCGACGCACGACACGAAGCGATCGGAAGACGTGCGCGCCCGCCTCGCCGTGCTCGCCGAGATGCCCGAGCGCTGGGGCGAGGTGCTCGACGAGCTGCGCGGCATCGCGTCGACGGGGCACGGCCCGCTCGACAGCATGCTGTGGCAGGCGGCCGTGGGCGCCTGGCCGATCTCGTCGGAGCGGCTGCTCGCGTACGCCCAGAAGGCAGCGCGAGAGGCGTCGGAGTCGACGACGTGGCAGCATCCGGATGCCGACTTCGAGAAGGGCCTCGAGGCGATCGCCGAGGCCGCAGGCGGCGCCGCGAAGCCCACGCTCGAGAAGTTCGTGGCCGAGATCATCGACTACGGGCGGTCGAACTCGCTGTCGGCGAAGGCGCTGCAGCTCACCGGTCCCGGTGTGCCGGACGTGTACCAGGGCACCGAGCTGTGGGATCTGTCGCTCGTCGACCCCGACAACCGTCGTCCGGTGGACTTCGCCGAGCGCGAGCGCTTGCTGGCGGAGCTCGACGCCGCCGTCGCCGGGGGCGACCTTCCGGCGATCGACGACTCGGGGGCGGCGAAGCTGCTTCTGACCTCGCGCGCGCTGCGGCTGCGGCGCGATCACCCCGAGCTGTTCACCGCGTACCGCCCCGAGACGGTAGCCGGTGCTGCCGCCGCGCACGCCGTCGCGGTCGACCGGGGCGGACTGACCGTGGTCGCGACGCGTCTGCCCGTCGGGCTGGAGCGTCGCGGCGGGTGGGGCGAAACGACGCTGATGCGGTCGGAGATGCCGTCGGTCGACGTGCTGACGGGGCGGCGCTTCGGCGGCGGTCCCGTGCGCCTGGCCGAGCTGCTCGAGCACTATCCGGTCGCGCTGCTGCGGGAGGTGCGGTGATGACATCCGGTGCGCAGATGCAGGTGTGGGCACCGCGCGCGAGGCGCGTGCGGCTGCGGCGGGTCGGCGACGACGGCTCGACGCTCGACGAGCGGGAGATGACGGCGGGAGTCGGCGGCTGGTGGGGCATCGACGGCGAGCTCGCCGACGGCGAGCGCTACGGCTTCGTGATCGACGACGGCGATCAGCTGCGGCCGGATCCGCGCTCGCGACGTCAGCCCGACGGCGTGCACGCCGCGTCGGCGGTGTTCGATGAGACGGCCTTCACCTGGACCGACCGGGCGTGGACGGGTCGCCAGCTCGCCGGCGGTCTCATCTACGAGCTGCACGTGAGCACCTTCACCCCGGCAGGCACGTTCGACGCGGCGATCGAACGGCTCGACCACCTCGTCGACCTCGGCGTCACGCACGTCGAGCTGCTGCCGGTGAACGCGTTCAACGGACAGTGGAACTGGGGATACGACGGCGTGCTCTGGTACGCGGTGCACGAGGGGTACGGCGGCCCGCGCGGGTATCAGCGCTTCGTCGACGCGGCGCATGCGCGCGGTCTCGCCGTGATCCAGGACGTCGTCTACAACCACCTCGGACCGAGCGGCAACTATCTGCCCGAGTTCGGGCCCTACCTGCGCGAGGGCAGCCGCAACACCTGGGGCGATTCGATCGACCTCGACCAGACCGCCGTGCGCGAGTACATCATCGAGAACGCGCTGATGTGGCTGCGCGACCGGCACGTCGACGGCCTGCGGCTGGATGCCGTTCACGCGCTGCACGATGACAGCCGGGTGCACATCCTGAAGGAGCTGGCCGAGCGCGTCGACGCCCTGTCGGCTCATGAGGGCAGGCCGCTCACCCTCATCGCCGAGTCGGACCTGAACGATCCGACGCTGATCCTGCCGCGCGAGGCCGGCGGGTACGGGCTCACCGCGCAGTGGTCGGATGACTGGCACCACGCGGTGCACGTCGCGCTCACCGGCGAGACGTCGGGCTACTACGCCGACTTCGCCGCGCCGGATGCCATCGAGAAGGTCACCGACGGCGGCTTCTTCCACGACGGCACGTTCTCGTCGTTCCGCGACCGGGTGCACGGTTCACCCATCCCCCACGAGATGGCCGCCTGGCGGCTGGTCACCTTCGCGCAGGATCACGACCAGATCGGCAACCGCGCCACCGGCGACCGGCTCAGCCAGACCCTGTCCGACGACCGCCTCGCCGTGGCCGCCGTGCTGACGCTCACCGCGCCCGGCACGCCGATGCTGTTCATGGGTGAGGAATGGGGGGCATCCACGCCGTGGCAGTTCTTCACCTCGCATCCCGAGCCTGAGCTCGGCCGCGCGACGGCAGAGGGGCGCATCGCCGAGTTCGCCCGGATGGGGTGGGATGCCGCGCTCGTCCCCGATCCGCAGGATCCGGAGACCTTCGAGCGATCCCACCTCGACTGGGATGAGCTCGCGATCGCCCGCCATGGGCGGCTGCTCGATCTCTACCGTCGGCTCGCGGCGCTGCGACGGGAGCTCCCGGAGCTGACCGAGCCCGGCATCCGGGAGCCGTCGGTGCATCTCGTCGTGCCGAGCGACGAGCCGCAGCGGCGTGCTTTCCGCATCGACCGCGGCGGGCTGAGCATCCTGATCAATCTGACCTCCGACGATGTCGCGTTCGACGTCGCGGGCGAGGTCCTGCTCGCGACGCGAGAGACCGTATCGACCGCAGAGCGCACGACTCTGCTCGCGGAGTCGGCGGCGATCATCCGGCGTTGAGCGCACCTTCGCTGGGCGACCGGTACCCAGGTACCGGTCGAGCAAAAAGGGTGCACTCACGTCCGATGTGCGGGAGGGGGCGCCGTCCGTACTGTCGATGCATGCGAAAGGGAAACCAGTGATCTCCGCCGAAGCGCTCGTCAAGCGCTACGGCTCCAGAACCGCCGTCGACAGCATCGACTTCACCGTCGAACCCGGTCAGGTGACCGGATTCCTCGGCCCGAATGGGGCCGGCAAGTCGACCACGATGCGAATGATCGTCGGCCTCGATCGTGCGACCTCGGGGTCGGTGCGCGTGAACGGTCGCTCCTACGCCCGTCACCCGGCACCGCTGCACGAGGTGGGCGTGCTGCTCGACGCGAAGGCGGCGAACCGTGGCCGAACGGCCTACCAGCACCTGCGCGGCATCGCGGCGACGCACGGCATCGGCGCCTCACGGGTGCGCGAGGTGCTCGAGCTCGCCGGCCTGGAGTCCGTCGCCGGCAAGAGGGTGGGCGGGTTCTCGCTCGGCATGGGCCAGCGGCTCGGCATCGCTGCGGCGCTGCTCGGCGACCCCGGCACCGTCATCCTCGACGAGCCGGTCAACGGGCTCGATCCGGAGGGCGTGCGGTGGGTGCGCACCCTGATGCGCACGCTTGCGGCAGAGGGCCGCACGGTGCTGCTGTCGTCGCACCTGATGAGCGAGATGTCGCAGACGGCTGATCGGCTGATCGTGATCGGCCGCGGTCGCATCCTCGCGGACGGCACCCTCGACGACGTCATCGGCTCGTCCGGCTCGCTGGAAGACGCCTATCTCGCCCTCACCGCCGGCGACGTGGAGTACCGCTCCGCCCCGCCATCGACCTCGACCTCGACCTCGACCGAAGGAGTCGTCCGATGACCGCCATCGATCACAAGCGCACGACCTTCATTCCCTCCCGCGCCGGACTGAGCTTCTCGGGTGTGCTCCGCTCGGAGTACATCAAGCTCGTGAGCCTGCGCTCGAACCGAGCGATGCTCGCGTCGATCGCCGTGCTCGGCGTGGGAGTCAGCCTGGCGCTCGCTGTGACGATGGCAGATGCGGGCGTTCCCGATCAGCCCTCGACGGGCTTCATGCTCGACCAGGTCACGGTCGGCACCGTGCTGTTCGGTCATGTCATCGCCGTGGTGCTCGGGGTGCTGACGATCAGCGGCGAGTACGCGAGCGGGTCGATCCAGTCGACCATGACCGCCGTCCCCACTCGCACCCCGGTTCTGCTGGCGAAGGCGTGCGTGGTGTTCACGGCGGCGACAGGGGCGGGCATGCTCACCACAGTCGGGTCGTGGGCGTCGAGCTATCCGCTCTTCGACGCACTCGGGCTCGCCGTGCCGCTCACCGCCCCCGGCGTGCTGCCGGCGCTCATCGGCGCCTCGGTCTACCTCGGCCTGTCGGCTATCCTCGGGGTGGGTATCGGCGCTCTGCTGCGTGCGGTGGCGCCGAGCATCGCCGGCGCGATCAGCCTGACTCTGCTCGTGCCGATCGTGCTGTCGGCGCTGCCGGCGTCGCAGACGGTGCGCAACGTGCAGCTGCTGACGATGTCGAAGGCGGGCGATGCCATGAGCAATGCCCCGGAGAGCCTGGGAGGGTTCGTGAACCTCGTCGACGGATACATCAGCTGGGGCGCCGGCTGGACGATCGCCGCCGCGTGGGCGCTCACGTTCCTGCTCCTCGGTCTTCTGCGCCTACGACGGGGGGACGTCTGAACAGCGCACCGGCCGCCCCGCGCGGCGCCTCCTCCGAGGCGCCGCGCGGGTTGCGCCGTCTGTGGATGGCGGATGCCGTGCTGCTGGGCGTGTACGTCATGGTGGCCGCCGCGATGGCGGTGCTCTCGCTGGAGCCGCCGTACGTCACGCCGCTGGGGGCGCTCATCGCACTCACCCTCGGCGGGATAGTGGTGGTGGTCGTGCGCCACCGGCATCCTCGTGCGGCGTTCGCCGGTGCGCTCGCGCTGGCGCTGGTATCCGCCGCGGTCGGCTCAGGGGCCGAGGGGATGCTTCCCATCGGCGCGATGTACCTGGTGGGGCTGCGCGCCCGAGCGAGCGTCGCCTGGTCGGCGCTGGCGGCCGCGCTCGCGTGCGCGGCCGCAGCTGCACTCGCGCTCACTCAGCGCGGCACCCGACTGCCGCACATCCTCGGGCTGCAGCCGCCGGTCGAGGCGCGCGACTCGCTGCTGGACTGGCTGAACTTCTTCAGCCTGATCGCCGCGCTTCTGCTGATCGCGACCCTGCTCGGCATCAACGCCGGACACCGTCGACGTCAGTTGCGCGAACTGCAGCATCGTGCCGAGCAGCTCGCCCGAGAGCGCGATCAGCAGGCCGAGACGGCGCGTGCCCGCGAGCGGGAGCGCATCGCCAGGGAGATGCACGACGTTATCGCCCACAGCCTGACCGTGATGATCGCCGTGTCCGACGGCGCGCGGCTGGCGGCCGACGAGAACCCGCAACAGGCGAAGGAGGCCATCGCCCGCGTCGCGGAGACCGGGCGCCGAACCCTCGGCGAGGTGCGGCGGCTGCTCGGCACGGTGCGCGCCGGAGACGACGTGGCCGTGGGCGAAGCGGATACGCAGCTGCAGCACGCACCGCAGCCCGACGCGGGCAGGCTGCCGGCTCTCGTGCAGGAGTTCGCCGACGCGGGCCTGCCGGTGCGGTTGACCATCACGGGGCGGCCACCCGCCGATGCCGCGCTGGGCCTGACGGTGTACCGGATCGTGCAGGAGTCGCTCACCAACTCCCTCCGCCACGCGACCGACCTCCAGTCGGTCGAAGTGCACGTCGAATGGCTCGATGGTGACGTCGCAATCGTCGTGCAGGACACCTCGGCATCCCGGCCCGCCCTGCCGGCGAATGGCGACTCCGTCGGGCGCGGGCTGCTCGGCATGCAGGAGAGAGTGGCTCTGTACAACGGGACGATCGAGGTGGGTCCGCACCGTCTCGGATGGCGGGTCTCCGCCCGACTGCACGGCAACGACACGGAAGGAGCAGGAGATGAGCGATGACATCCGCGTGCTGCTCGTCGACGACCAGGAGCTCGTGCGCTACGGCTTCCGGCTCATGCTCGATGCGACGCCCGGCGTCGTCGTCGTCGGCGAGGCCGACGACGGTGAGCGGGCGGTCGGTGCGGCCGAGCGTCTGCATCCGGACGTGATCCTGATGGATGTGCGGATGCCGGGCACCGACGGCATCGAGGCGACCAGGCGGATCCTCGCCCGCCGGCCCCACACGCGCGTGCTGGTGCTCACCACCTACGACCTCGACGAGTACGCCTTCGGCGCGCTGCGCGCCGGCGCGGCGGGATTCCTGCTGAAAGACACCAGGCCCGAGCAGCTCGTCGCCGCGATCCATGCCGTGCACGCCGGCGACGCGGTCGTCTCGCCGCGGATCACCGCGCACCTGATTGCGACCGCCGCACCCCACCTGGGCGGGCGGCAGACGGACGACGAGGAGCGCGCGCTCGGGGAACTCACCGCGCGGGAGCGGGAGATCTTCGTGCTGATCGGCCAGGGGCGCACCAACGGCGAGATCGCCACGGCCCTGCACCTGAGCGATTCGACGGTGAAAGCCCACGTCGGGCGGGTGCTGTCGAAGCTCGAGCTGCGCAACCGCGTGGATGCGGTGATCCGCGCCTACGAGCTGGGCGTGGTCGGGCACTGACGCGTGCCTTCCCGGGTCGGCGCCGATCCCTCTGGTCAGCCCTACTTGATCGACCCGCGCATCACGCCGGAGATGACCCAGCGCTGCGAGAAGATGTAGACGATCAGCAGGGGCGCCATGGCCATCAGGTACGACGCGAACGCCACCGTGTAGTCGGTGTTGTACTGCCCCTGGAACACATACTGCGCGAGAGACAGCGTCCGGTCTGAGGGCGAGGTCAGCACGACCAGCGGCATGATGAAGTCGTTCCACGCCCACACGCAGGTGAGGATGCCGACGGTCGCGTTCATCGGCAGGAGCAGCGGGAACACGATCTGCCGGAAGACGCGCCACGTCGAGGCGCCGTCCATCCTCGCCGCCTCTTCGAGCTCGATGGGGATCGAGCGGATGAAGGCGGTGTAGATGAAGATGTTCAGGCTCAGACCGTAGATCGTGTACAGGACGATCATTCCGGCCGGGTTGTCGAGCCCCAGAAGCGAGGTCTGCTTCACGAGCGGGAGCATGATGATCGGGAACGGGATGAACAGCGCTGCCAGCAGGTAGTAGAAGACGCCTTTGAAGAACGGCCGATGCAGGTTCCTCGCCAGCGCGTACGCGACGAGCGAGCTGGTGAGCAGGGTGAAGACGACCGAGCCCACCGTGATGATCGCGGTGTTCATCAGCGCCTGCGGGAATGACGTGCGCTCCCACGCGACGGCGAAGTTCTGCCAATTGATCGGCCACGGCAGCTCGAACCCGGTGCCGGACGCGAGCTGCGCAGGTGTCTTGAGGGCGACGGCGACCGCAAGATACAGCGGGATGAGCACCGTCAGGGAGCAGACGGCGATGAGCGCGGTGGCCCACCAGTTGGTGCGCCGCGTGTCGTCGGGGTCGCCGCCGGAGAGGCGACGCTTGCGCGGAATGACGACGGCGCGGGTTGCCTCGTTGGCCTCGATGGGGGTGGTCACGGAACTGGACATCAGAAGTCGGCCTCTCTGCGCTGAAGGACCCGGAACTGGAGGAGGGAGACGATCGTGATGACGATGAAGAAGATCACCGCGTTGGCGGTCTGGTAGGCGAATTCGCCCCCGGAGAAGCCGCCGCGGAAGATCAGCATCGTGACCGACTCGGTGGAGGTTCCTGGCCCGCCGTTCGTGAGCGCGATGATCGGATCGAACACCTGCAGGAACCCCTTCAGGCTCAGCACGACGTTGATCGTGAAGAAGGCGCTGATGAGCGGGAACGTGATGGAGCGGAACTGGCGCGCTGGGCTGGCGCCGTCGATGGATGCCGCCTCATAGATGTCCGCGGGGATCGTCTGAAGTCCGGCGAGGTAGATGATGATCGAGAACGCGCATGCCTGCCACACCGCGAGCACCACGACAGCGGTCCATGCCCACTCGGGGTTGGTGAGGATGTTGTCGCGGAAGATCGGGATGCCGGAGAGGATCTTCGGCAGCGAGTTCGAGAACAGGAACTGGAAGACGTATCCGACCACCAGCACGGCGAGGATGTACGGCACGAAGTACACCCCGCGCCAGAAGTTCCGGGCCCGGATCTTCGCGTTCAGCCCCATCGCGATCGCAAGCGAGATCGCGTTCGTGAACACGGTGGCGACGATCGCGAATAGGAATGAGAACCCGTAGGCCTGCAGCACCCGGTCGTCGCGGAAGATGTTCACGTAGTTCGCGATCCCCACGAAGTCCCATGCGCCGTAGCCGGGATAGTTCGTGAAGCTGAAGAACACGCCGATGAGGACCGGCAGGGTGTGGAAGCCGGCGAAGGCGATGACCGCCGGCCAGACGAACCAGTAGTACGCGCGGGGCGCGAGCTTCGAGCGACGACGCATGGCCGGCTCCGTAGGACGGACCCCCTCGGCGCGGCGCGTGCCGTCGGCGGTGACGGTGGCCATCTCAGTTCTCCTCGTCTGTCGTGATGGTGCGGGCGGCGACCTTGCGCCATTCCTTGTCGAGGGTGCTCAGAGCACCCTCGACGTCGTCGTCGTAGAGGTACTGCTGCACGACACCGGTGAGCGGAATCGCGGTAGGCACCTGGTGGTCGATGAAGCCGGTGATCTTGCCCGCGTCGAAGTAGGGAGCGATCGACTGCAGCGCCGGGTCGTCGCTGAGCTGAGCTCCCTCGACTGAGGGCACCATCGTCTGCGACGCCGCGAACTTCTCGATCACGTCGGGTCGGAACATGAACTCGATGAAGCGCAGCGCCTCCTCCTTGTGCGGGGTGTTCCGCGCCATCGTCACAGTGACGTCGACGCCGGAGACCAGCATTCGGTCCTCCGGGTTGTCGGGAACGGGGTAGGGGAAGATCCCGGCGTTGATGTCGGCATTGACCGCCTTGACCGGGCTGAGCGCCCAGATGCCCTGAAGCATCATCGCCGCGCCGCCCTGAGCGAACAGCGTCGTACTGTCGTCGTACGACGCGCCCCGATAGCCGTCCTGCGAGTACTGGAAGAGCTCGGCCTGCCGCTCCATCGCCTCGGGGAAGTCCTTCTCGAACGAGACGGGTGAATCGGGCCCGACCGTGTCGCCCTCGGCACGCATCTTGTCGAAGAAGCCGTCCTGCGCGTAATAGGCACCGATGCCGTTCCAGGACGGCATCGGCGTCCAGTTCTCCGCGAGTGAGGTGGCGAAGGGTGTGATGCCGCGCTCCTCCAGCGTGTCGCAGAGCGCGATGAGCTCGTCCCACGTCTCCGGAACCTCGAGGCCTTCTTGCTCGAAGATGTCCTGGTTGTAGATGATGCCGTTCGCGTTGTTGACGTAGCCGAGGCTATTGACCTCATCGCCGTAGTTCCCAAGATCGGCGAGGATCTCCTGAACTCCGGGGCTTATGGTGTCCAGGATCGGTTCGTCAGAGAAGTCGTAGAAGACACCGGCTTCGGCGAGTTTGCCGAAGTTGCCGTTGGCATTGAGGGTGATGACGTCGGGCGTCCGGTTTTTCACCAAGAGCGTCCGGATGAGCGTCTCCGAGTCCCCGACCTGATTCTGGACGACCTTGATGTCGGGGTTCTCGGCTTCGAACGCGGCGATGATCTCATTGAAGTCCTCGAGCGCTTCGCCTTTGAACTGGAAGAAGTCGAGGGTGGTCACATCGGCGGCGCCGTTGCCGGCGCACCCGCCCAGCGCGAGCGTGAGCCCGGCTGTGAGGGCGCCGGCGATGGCGGTGCGGAGCAATCTGGGTCTCATGATGGGCGCCTCCTTGCGCGGTGTCGCGAACTACGCGGTCGCGATCTCGATGACGGTGGACTGCTGGGGGTTCTGGACGGGGGGACGAAGGCCGACCACGGCGAGCTGCCGTCCCGTCAGCACGGTGTCGTGGTGCGCCCACTCCAGCGGTGACTGCGCAGGGGCGGAGACGATCCCGCCGGGGGTGACGACCCGCACGCGGTAGGTGCGGTCGTCCTCGAGCCCGGGCAGGCGCACGCGCCCGGTCGGTGAAGAGATCAGAGTCTGCGACTGGGTGATGGTGAAGAACGCCGACGCGGCGTCGGCCGCCACGATGCCGCGGACGTCGAGGCCGGGGTCGGCGACGTCGCTGTTCACGATGCGGCCAGTCGCGACGAGGGGGCGCACCCGTTTGGCAAGCGCCACCCACTCGGCGACCTCCGCGGCGTCCGCCTCGGACAGCGTCGTGACATCCCATTCGATGCCGAAGTGGCCGAACAGGGCGACGGCGCCGCTCATGGAGAGCGAGACGGTGCGGCCGGTGGAATGCACGTGCGGGGTGGTGAGGTGCATGCCCATCATCTCGGGCGGCACGACGAGCGCGGTGTGGCGCTGGTTCTCAAGACGCTCGACGGGGTCGAGGCAGTCGCTGGTCCAGATGCGGTCGGTCCGATCGAGGATGCCGAGGTCGACTCGCGCCCCACCCGATGCGCAGCTCTCGATCTCGAGGCCGGGGTGTGCGGCCTTCAGCTCGTCGATCAGCCGGTAGACCGCCAGGGTCTGCGCGTGGACCTGACCGGCTCCGCCCGGGCCTGCGGCGGCATCGACGAGGTCACGGTTGTGGTCCCACTTGATGTACGAGATGGGGTACTCGTCGAGGATGTCGTCGATGACGGTTCGGATGTAGTCGTAGGCGTCGGGGTGGGCCAGGTTGAGAACCTGCTGCTGGCGGGCGGACGCGGGCAGCCCGACACGGCCACGGAGGATCCACTCGGGGTGCGCGCGGGCGAGGTCGCTGTCGGGGTTCACCATCTCCGGCTCGAACCAGAGGCCGAACTCCATCCCCTTCGCCACGACATGGTCAGCGATCGGGTGCAGGCCGTCGGGCCAGACGGTGTCGTCGACATACCAGTCGCCGAGCCCGGCGGTGTCGTCGCGGCGGTGACGGAACCAGCCGTCATCCAGCACATAGCGCTCGACGCCGACCTCGGCGGCGGCGTCTGCGAGTGCGATGAGCTTGGGAAGTCGGTGGTCGAAGTAGACCGCCTCCCACGTGTTCAGGGTGATCGGCCGCGGACGCGTCGGGTGCTGCGGGCGGGCGCGCCACTCAGCGTGGAAGCGCGCGGAGAGCTCGTCCAGCCCGTCGCCCCATGACCCGAGCAGCTCGGGCGAGGAGATCTCCTCGCCCTGACCCAGGCGGATCTCACCGGGCAGGTACAGCTCACCCGCTCCGAGGAACGATTCGCCGGTCGAGGTGCGTTCCGCGAACACACGCGAGTTGCCGCTCCAGGCGAGGTGGATGCCGTGGACCCGACCGCGCTCGAAACCGAAGCCGGGCACACCGGCGGCCAGCAGAAGCGTCGCATCCGCGCCGGGGCGCCCGCGGCGGGATTCCCGCACATGCGTGCCGAAGGTCAGCTCGTGGCGCTGCGCCGAGCGCTCGCGCAGGTGACGGCCGGTCGTGTCGAGAAGCTCCGTGCTGTCCCATGGCAGCGGAAGCGCCGTGTGCAGAGCCTGCACGGTGTAGACGCCCGCACCGTCATTGCGCACCGTGGTCCGGGCTCGCACGAGACCGGAGGCCGTGACGCGCAGCTCGTGCCGCGCCGAGATCTCGGTCTCGGGGTCGACGAAGTGCAGCTGGAGAGCATCGGATGTCGCCTGGATGCCCGTCAGCGTGAGCAGCGCGCTCACCGCTTCACCATCACGGTGGCCTTCCAGCATGGGAGTTCCGAGCCACCCCGCTGCCGCCGTGGCGACGACTCCGAGCCGGGCGGTCTCGTCGAGGCCACCCGACACTCGCTGAAGGCGCGAGGCGGTCGCGAGCGAGACGATCGTCTCGTGCGATGCGTCGCCGAGATCCTCGCCCCAGTGGGCGATCACCGGCTCGCCGCCGGCGAGGTCGACGACGACGCTCGTCCCCGCGCGACGCAGGTGCACAGCGTCGGGGGCTGACGGTCCGACCGAATCGGCGTAGGCGGGGTGGGAGACCGCATCCTCGAGGTGAAGCATGGGTTATTTCTACAACGGAAACAACTGGTAGGTCAAGAGCCCACTTCCCCGCGAGCGATCGCGGTCCTCCCGCCCACTTCATGTCAGAATGAAAGAAAAGCGGGGAGTGGTGAATGAGTGAGAGCGAAGCAGCTGTCGCACGCGCCGTCCTGATTCACGGTCCGGTGTCACGTCGTGATCTCACAGCGCGGCTGGGGCTGTCGCCTGCGAGCTTGACGCGGCTGGCGAAGCCTCTCCTCGAACGAGGCCTGCTGGTGGAGCTCGACGAGGTCGCCGACGGCTCCGTCGGCAGACCTACACGGCCGCTCGACATCGCCCCCGGTCTCGGATCTTTCGCCGGGGTAAAGATCACCGGCGATCAGATCGTGGCCGTCGGCACAGACATCCGGGCGGAGGTGATCGCCTGCGACGAGCGCACGATCGAGGACGCCTCGCCGGATGCTGTTCTTCGGCTCGTCGTCGAGACCGTGCACGGTCTCGGCCTGGACGGCCTTCGTGGTGTGGGCGTGAGCCTCGGCGGGGTCGTGCACGACGGCGTGGTCGCATTCGCGCCGTTCCTCGGCTGGGCCGACGTGAACGTTCGACGCACGCTGGAGCGCGAGCTGAGCATCCCGGTCGCGGTCGAGAACGACGTCGTTGCGCTGGCTGAGGCCGAGCGCTGGTTCGGAGTCGGAAGAGGACTCGACGGCTTCGTGACCCTCACCATCGGAGCGGGCGTGGGATACGGACTCGTCGTCTCCGGAGAGGTCGTCCGCACACCGGACGCCACCACGGGAACCGGAGGGCACATCCCCCTCGATCCGTACGGGCCGCTCTGCACCGACGGGCATCGCGGCTGCGCACAGGCCATGCTGTCGTCGGGATCGATCACGGCCCAGATGTCGGCCGCGCTCGGGCGACCGGTCGATTATGCGGAGACTCTCGAGCTGGCAGCCGCCGACCACCCGGCGGCCCGCACCGTGGTCGACGCCGCCGGCATCGCACTCGGAAAGCTGATGGCTCTCGCCGCGAACCTCAGCCTGCAGTCAGCCGTCGTGCTGGCCGGGGAGGGGGTGGGCCTGTTCGAGGTGGCGGAGGAGGTCATCCGCAGAGCCGTTGCCGACGGACGCGACGCACAGGCCGCACCACTCGACATCCACGTCGACACCTCGGGGTTCCGGGCGTGGGCGCGCGGAGCCGCTTCGGTCGCCATCCAGAGGTCGATGGATCGCGCCGGTCGCTGACCCGTTGTCCGACGACAGTGATTCTGTAGTGCGTGCCAGTGATCTTGTGACCAAGATCGGCGGATTGTCGGTCAATCGGCGTCATACCGACACGCGCTGAGGCTGGCCCAGTGCCATTGATCCTGTAGTTCGCAGTCGCAAGGGGCGGCTCCTGATGCCGGGGCGGGCCGCCCCGGACACTCCCAGATCGCACCGACGTGGCAGCAGATGATCGAGGACGACGTCATCACCCGAGCGGCTCGCGACACCGTTGCGAACGGCTATCAGCACATCGGCATAGCCGAAGGCTGCGGCGACGAACGTGGCGTTGGCAACAGCGACATGGCTCATGAGGAACTGTTCGTGACAACGAGGCTGCGGCGGACTTCAAGACCCACGACGAAGCGAAGGCGGAAGGACACAGGACCGCTCGGCCCCTCGGTGGAGACCGAGCGGTCACCGATCGTTGGGAAGGTGGCGAAGGTGCCCCATGGCCTCGTCGAAGAGATCTGCGACGTGGTCGTCGAACAGCACGTAGTGGATGTGCCGTCCCTCACGATCGCCGCGGACCACGCTGAGATTCCGGAGAAGCCGTAGGTGGTTGGAGAGCGTCGTCTGTCCGATGCCGAGCTGCGCGCCGAGGTCGGTCACCGTGCTGGGCCGGATGCGCAGCGCGCTCAGGATGCGGAGTCGGACCGGTGACGCCAGTGCCCGCATGATCTCAGCCAGCCGCTCGGCATCCCCCGCTGACAGCGGAGCAGATGCCGATTCTGCCGAGTCGGTCATAGTTGACATCCTCCCCTATGAGCACGATTATCATTCACATATATCAACATATCATGTTCTTGTGATGTATTGTCGAAGCATGACCAGCTCGACTGCCACGAACTCGCACGACACCACAGAGGAACATGCACACGGCTCCGCCCGGTGGGAGTTGTGGTTCGCCATCGCCGCGGGAATCACCTACGCCGCGGGCATGATCGCAGAGTATGCGGTCGGCTTGCCGCTCATGGGTCTGCCCTTGGTCCTGTTCATCGCCACCTACTTCTTCGGAGGCTTCTTCACCGTGCGCACGGCGGTCTCGTCGACGCTGCGGGGCAAGTTCGAGGTCGACTTCCTCATGATCGTCGCCGCGATCGGCGCCGCGCTGATCGGGAAGTGGGCGGAGGGCGCGGTGCTGCTGTTCCTCTTCAGCCTCGGCCATTCCCTCGAGGAATACGCGATGAGCCGCGCCAGCAAGTCGATCGAAGCGCTGGCCGAACTCGCGCCACGGAGTGCCCTGGTGCGCCGCGGAGACGACGATCCCGTCGAGGTTCCCGTGGAGCAGATCGCGGTGGGTGATGTCGTGGTGGTGCGCCCGAACTCGAGGATCCCGTCGGACGGGTTCGTGATCGCCGGGATCTCGGCGGTCGATCAGTCGGCGGTCACCGGTGAGTCGATGCCCATCGAGAAGGAGCCGGTCGCGGATCGCGAGCGGGCGATGCGCACCGTGGATACCCTTCCGGCCGCGAATCGCGTGTTCGCCGGCACGGTGAACGGCTCCGGAGTGCTCGAGGTCGTGGTGTCGGCGACGGCCGCGGACTCGACGCTGAGCAAGGTCGTCGAGCTGGTCCGCACGGCCGACCAGGCTGCGTCACCGACGCAGCAGTTCATCAACCGTTTCCAGCGGTGGTACGTGCCCGCGGTGATCCTCGGCGTGGCCGCCACCCTGATGGTCGCGATGTCCGTGTTCTCGCAGCCGTTCACGGATGCCTTCTATCTCGCAATGACTGTCCTCGTGGCCGCGAGCCCGTGCGCACTGGCCATCGCGACGCCGGCGGCCGTTCTCGCTGGAGTCGCCCGAGCGGCCCGCGCCGGCGTGCTGGTCAAGGGCGGTGCTCCGCTGGAGACCCTGGGGCGCGTCAGGGCGATGGCCTTCGACAAGACCGGCACCCTCACCTGGGGCAACCCGCAGGTGACGTCGGTCACTCCCGTGGACGGCGTGGACGGCAGCCTCCTCGTCCCCATCCTGGTCGGCGTGGAGTCTCTCAGCGATCACCCGCTCGCAGCAGCGATCGTCCGTGACCTCGCAGGTCAGGTGTCCGAGGCGGAGCGCGTCGAGGCGTCGGACCTCAACGCCGTCGTCGGCCGCGGTGTACGCGCCACGGTCGACGGAGAGATCGTCGAGGTCGGTAACCTGCGGATGTTCGACGAGCAGGGCCTCGCCCTTCCCTCGTCAGTCGAGAACGCTTACACGGAGGCGCGCGACTCCGGCCAGACGCTGATGATCGTCCGACACGGTGATCGGTTCCTGGGGGTCGTCGGCGTGATGGACACCTCTCGCGCCGAGTCCGCGCAGGTACTCCGCGTGTTGCGAAGCGCGAACGTCGGCCAGCTCGTGATGATCTCCGGCGACAACCAGCGCGTCGCGGATGCCGTCGGCCGCGAGGTCGGCGTCGACACCGCAATCGGTGAGCTGCTGCCGGAGGACAAGGTTGCGCACATCACTCGTCTTGCCGAGACGCATCGCCCCATCGCGATGGTCGGGGACGGCGTGAACGACGCGCCCGCGATGGCTCGCGCGGACATCGGCATCGCGATGGGGGCTGCCGGTTCCACCGTCGCACTGGAGACCTGTGACATCGCTCTCATGAGCGACGACCTGGGACGCGTCCCGTTCGCCGTGCGTCTGAGCCGCGCGACCAGCCGGATCATCCGTCAGAACCTCATCGCGAGTCTCGCGATCGTCGTCCTCCTGGTGATCGCCACCTTCATCGGGCTGAACATCGGTGCCGTGGTGCTCATCCACGAGGGCTCGACACTCATCGTCGTGGCCAACGCTCTTCGCCTCCTGGGCTTCGAGCGTGGCAAGGAGCACGCTGGCATCGACCACGAAGACCGCCCCTCGCGTTGATCCTCATGGAACGAGTCAAGACGTGATCGATGCCGGGTCGAGTAGCTGACAGAATGCTCATGGAGATCGGATGGTGGATGGGCGCACTGGCGTTGCCCACTGCTCTCCTGGTGATCATCTTTCTCATCGCAATAGGAGCTCCCCAACGGCCGGAGGAGGAAGAATCACCTTCTCTCGCCGAGGAGTGGCACGACGTGGGATACCGATTTCGAAAGATCGGCGCGTGGGTGCGTAGCCGCTGGCGAGGAAACTCTAAGTAGACCACTTGCGTTACTCGCAAACCGTCAAGAGCTACGTGCTCGCCCTCTCACCGCCGCAGCAGGTCTACTCAACAGAAGACGCACTGTCCTGTCCGTATTGACATCACGCAATCTCGCTCCCCCGCCGCTGCGCGGCAGCAGAGAACTGTCCCGGGCTGCTCATCGTGGGCACCGGTGAGGCCCTCACTCTGGCGCGACGCATCTGTATCAGCGCTGTGGGGACGTCTCGCGAGTATCCGCGGTAGGGTCTCCGCGGCTCAGACGCTGCCGAAGAACTTCTTCATCCGTGGCACGCGTCGGATCAGCACTTGATCGAGTGCGAGGATGACGATGAGGGACAGGCCGAACAAGGGCAGGAAGATGCCGAGGCCGAGCATGATGATCACGAGGAGCCAGTTTCCCCAGACGGGCAGTTTCGCGCGGGGTGCGGCCATGCCGGATGCGGTGCCGCGCCGGTTCCACCACATGATGGGTGCGGAGACGCACATGAACATCACGGCGAGGCAGAACAGGGTGGACAGGATCGTGTTGACCAGGCCGAGGCGGCGTCCCTCGTGGACGGCGATGCCCTGTGAGACGACCTGCGCGGTGATGCTGTAGTCGTCGTACCCGTAGGTGCCGACGATCTCTCCGCTGTACTGATCGATGTGGATGGTGCGTTCGAGGCTCACCTCGGATTCGGCGGGGTTGCCGTTGTCGTTCCACTGGCTGGACATGACGCTGAACACACCGGTGTCGCCGTCGGGGTAGATGATCGAGTACGGCTCGGGGGCTCCCTCGGCCTGTGCCGCGGCGACGGCGTCGTCGATGGAGATCGGTGTCGTGCCGGCGCTCGTGCTGGTGCCGGTGGGCCCGTTGCCGATGGCCCAGCCCGCTTCGGCGTTGGTGCCGCTGGTGTCCTCGATGAGCTGATCGATCGTGGATTCGGCGCCGGGGTCTTCTCCCCAGAGCGAGACGCCGTTGCCGGATGCGACCTGCTGTGCGACTGAGCCCCATACTCCGGTCCAGGGCAGGCCGGAGACGACGAGCATCAGGATGCCCAGGCCCACGGGCAGGCCGACGATCGCATGCCATCCGCGCAGCCGCGCACCCTTGGCGCCTTTCGCCTGTGCGGCTTTGCGGGGCCGGCGGCCGAGGAAGAAGATGATGAAGCCCGTGATGGTGAGCACGATCGCCCAGCTGCCGCCGAGCTCGACGATACGATCCCCGATGCCTTCCTCGCCGATCAGCAGGTCGCCGTGGATGCGTTCCGCCCAGTCGGAGATCAACTGGTCCGCGGTGAGTTCCCCGGTCACCGTTGTCGTGTACGGGTCGACGTAGACGTTCGCGTTGACCCCGTCCGCGCGTTCGGTGACGAACACCGTCGCCCGGTCGCCGGTGTGGTCGATGACGGAGAGGATGGGCCTGTCGGGGAACGCGTCACGGACGGCGTCTTCCTGCGTGGACAGCGCCTGCCTCTCTGCTCCCTCCGGCGCCGTCACTGTGAGGACTCCCGGGTGGGTGAGGGCGTCGACTTCGGCGCGGAACATGTAGGTCATGCCGGTCACTGCGAGGACGAACAGAACCGGGATGACGATCAGGGAGCCGTAGAAGTGCCAGCGCCAGAACGCGCCGTACCAGTTCGTCTTGCGTCGTCGCGGTGCCGGCGCAGCATGGGGCGACGTGCCGGCGGTGTCGGTCTGGACAGCGGTCATCGGGAAGCCTCTCGGAACAGCAAACGAATTATCTCTACATATTGTAGTAGTAAGATGGTGGTGTGATCGCATCGCCCTGGGACCTCATCCTCACCGTCGTCTTCTTCGCCACCGGCCTCATCTGCCTCGGCGACCTCATCGCACGGCGCATCCGCCGCCCCGCGCGCACGGAGGATCTGGCGGACGAGGAGCTGATCGACATCAACCACGCGGTGATGAGCGCCGCGATGATCCTCATGACCTGGGTGACAGTGCTGGACGCGGTGACCTGGGCGCAGATCGCCCTGTTCGCGATCTTCGCCCTCGCCCTACTGCCCGCGCTGGCCCGCGCCCACGGGTTCCCGCATCGCGTGGAGCTGGTCGGGCATGTCGTGCTGAACGCGGCGATGATCTGGATGCTCGCCGCGATGCCGCTCCTGATGGCCGGGATGGACATGGGCGGCGACGGAGGGTCCGCGCACGCCGGACACCACGGCGGCGGTGACGAGATGGGGCTGATGGCAACTCCCGTCTGGGCCGACGTCGTCAACACGGCATTCATCGTCGCCTGTACCCTGGGGGCCGCGTGGTGGCTGTACCGTGCGGCCGTGGCACGGGGTCATCGGATGCACGCCCTGTGTCACGCGCTGATGGCCGCGGGCATGGGGGCGATGCTCTGGCTGATGAACCTCTGACCTCTCGCCGCACGATCCTCTTCGTCACACGTCCAGTTCGAGCACGGCGCTGAGGGACCGGGAGCAGCACACGTTGATATGGGAGTTACGAGCGTGCTCCTCGGGGCTCTGCGTCTCGTCGCGATGGTCCGGGATGCCGGAGATGACACGGGTCACGCAGGAGCCGCAATAGCCCTGTCCGCACGAGCGATAGGTCTCATACCCGTGACGCTCCAGCACGTCCGCGATCGACTCATCAGGCGCGACGGTCATCTCCTCGCCGGTGGATGCAGCGACGACCGCGAATGGCGCGGAACCGTCCGGCTCGGGTGGCGCCGTGGGTACGAAGCGCTCGCTGCGAACCTGCTCCGGCCCCCAACCCGCATCGCTCGCACGCTCGCGCGCGAGCGCCACGAAAGCCTCCGGCCCGCAGACGTACACCGCCCCGCCTTCGACGGGCTGGTGAAGGAGCCTGGGAGCAGAGGTGCGGAACGAGTCGCCCCGGCTGCTGTCGTGCACAAGCACGCGGTCCCGGTAGGCCGCGGATTCGAGGTGCTCGCGCAGAGGAAGGGCATTCGGGGAGCGCGTGTAAGCGTGGAACTCGAAATCGGCGCCAGTCCGGTGAAGATGGGCGGCCATCGACACCAGCGGAGTCACGCCCACACCCGCCGACAAAAGAAGGACGCCCCCATCCGGCTGCCTGAGCGGAAACGTGTTGCGCGGGGAGGAGATCGTTAGAGTGTCGCCCTCGCGGACGCGATCATGGACCGCGATGGAACCCCCACGCCCATCCTCCTCACGCTGCACGCAGATCGTATAGGCACCATCGTTTCGACCGACATCGACGAGCGAATACTGCCGGATGAGCCCGGGAGCGATGTGCAGATCGATATGGGCACCCGCCTCGAACGAGTCCAGGGCCGCACCCTCGGCGTCCCGCAACTCCAGCAGCACAGCACGGTCGGACACAGGTTCCTTCCTGACCACTCGGACACGTCGCCGCGGCGAGGACACGGAAGCCGGCAGCGGGGACGTGGCGGGCTTCTTTGCCACGGAGCGACGAGATCGGAAGAGGGATAGGGCCACGCGCAAGATCCTCGCTGTCGATGCGAAACAGAACACCGCGAGTCTACGACATCATGTAGATTTACTCGTGGGTAGACTGAGCGTCGGAGGTGCCAGATGGCAGGTGAGCGGACGCGGGAGCGCGGGGAGCTTGAGGGCGAGGTCATGCGCATCCTCTGGGAGGCATCCGAACCGTTGAGCGCCCGCGACATCCAGGCAGTGTTCACCGGTCACGTCCCGGCATACACGACATTGATGACCGCTCTCGAACGGCTGCAGAAGAAGGGCGATGTCGTCCGGTCTGGAGACTCCCCGCGCAAAGTCCGCTTCCATGCGGCACGAAGCGGCGACGAGCATGTCGGCCGGTCCATGATGACCGCCCTGGACGGCGCCGGCGACCGGCAGGCTGCGCTGTTGCAGTTCGCCGGCAACCTCGCCGAGGAAGACCTCGATCTGCTTCGCAGCGCGATCACCGGCAAGCCCTCCCGCAAGCGTAGGTGATCCATTGATCGCCACCGGCTCCTTCCTCGCCGCAGCAGCGCTGATCCTCCTGCTCGCGCCCCTCGTGCTGACCGCCGGACGCTGGCAGGTGCGCCACCCGCGCACCGCACTGTCCCTGTGGTTCAGTGCCCTCTTCGCCGGGATCGGGTGCGCGGTCGCCTCCGCCACGACAGCACTGATGTGCTGCGTCGAGGTCGGAGAGACACACGCGCCTGCGGAGGGCCTGCTCTTGACCATCGCGGGCTGGTTGAGCCTGGGAGTGCTCGCCGCCGTGATCGCCTTCGTCTCCGCGACCGCGGAGCCGCTCGCCGACTCATGGCGGGAAGCCGTCGGGCGCTTCGCGCCGGTCGCCGTATCCCGCGAGGACTCGAATGGGGTCACCCTCGTGTGGTTCGAATCCGAAGAGCCCGCTGCATGTGCCGTCCCGTCCGGCGAACCGGAGATCTACCTCTCCACGGCCCTCAAGGAACTGCTCAGCGACCCGCAGTTGCGGGCGGTGATCGAACACGAGCGCGCCCATCTGCGTCAGCATCATAGGTGGGCTGTGCGGATCGCTGAGATCAATTCCCTTTGCCTCCCTCGCCGGTTCCCGGCCGGTCGCGCCTTGAAGCGGGCCACGTTGTTGCTGATCGAGCTCATCGCAGACGATGCCGCCGCCCGTCGCGCCGGTGCCGTCCATCTCGCGAACGCCCTGGCGACGATGGGGCGCACCACAGGCGATCCCGGGCTCGAGCTTCGCGCGGACCGGCTCACCCTCCGACGCTGGAAGACGCCACGCCGCCGACACGACACGGCACTCGCACACGCCTGACCTGTCCTCTCAGCCACTCTCATCTACGACACGATGTAGAGTTAAGGGAGTGGTCCGGCGTTAAGAGGAGTGGTCATGGCCGAGTTCGAGTTCTGGGTGAATGGAATGACCTGCGAGCACTGCGAGCGCGCAGTCACCGCTGAACTCTCCGCCCTTCCCGGTATCGTCGATGTTCGGGTCGACGCCGCCTCAGGCCGTGTCCAGCTGGGCCATGCAGTGGCCGTTGATCTGAACGCGGTGGAGTCGGCCGTCGAGGACGCCGGCTACACGGTGCGGTCCTGGCCCCAAGCCACGAATGCCTGACACCGACACCGCCACTCCCGTAGCAGCATCCGCGACCGCTGCGGACCCCCGCGCCCGCAGACCCTTGATCGCGTCGGCCGCGCTCCTGATCGGCGCGGCCGTCGTTGTACTGATCTTCTTCCCGGTTCTCGTGGCGGTTGCTCTCGGGGAGGAACCGTATGAGCGGATCTTCGTCGGGTATCCCGGGGTCGATGTGGCTGTGGTTACCACGATCCTGCTCTCCGTCGCGCAGCTCGCCACGCTGATCACCAGCGGCGCGCTCGTGCATCTGCTGTTCTTGCGCGATGTCCCGGGCCGCGGGGCGCGATATCTCTCAGAGGGATTCGAGATCTCGGTGCTGCGTGTCTCCTCTGGTGCATGGTCTGTGTGCGCCGGCGCGCTGATTGTCTTCGAGGCTCTCGATGCCAACGGCACCCCGCTCGTGCGGCTGACCGTCGCTCGGGCTTTGCCGTTCTTGTGGGAAGCGAGCGACGCGCCGAAGGCCTGGACGGTCAGTTTCCTGGCGGCTTTGATCGTCTTTTTCGCCTCCTTCTTCGCAGAACGGTGGACCGGGCTCCTCATCCCGTTGTGGGCGACTGCGATCGCTGTGCTCGCTCCCGTCGTCACCGGGCAAGTGCTCGTCGGGCCCGATCATGACTTCGGCAGCGATGCCGCCATCTTCCAAACCCTCGGCGTGAACGCTTTCTTCGGAGCGATCCTGGTCGCCGTCTTGCGTGTCCTTTCCGGACGGCTTGTCCCCCCCGCGACCCTGCGGCGACTGTTCCAGATCGGTACCGTCGCACTCCCGATTATTGTGGGCACAGACATCATCATCGGGGTGTTCAAGCTCGCCGGCGGCCCCATCACCGCCTCGCTGACCGGGTGGCTGATCCTCGCCGGCTTTGCCTGCCTGATCGTCTTCGCGGTGACATTCGTTGCCGCCGTGGTTCTCGCCCAGCGAGGACGGCTACGCGCGGGGAACCTGACCGTATTGCTTTCCCTGGGCGCTGTGACGGTGGCGGGGTGGACAGGGGTCGGCGTGGCGATGACGCGACAGCCTCCGCCGCAGTACTTCGTACCGACGAGCATCGAGCAGGTGTTCATGGGCTTCGAGGTCCCTGACACTCCGACACTCGATGTGTTGTTCGGCCAGTGGCGTCCGAACCTGCTGTTCCTCGGCATCGCCGTAGCTGCGGTCACCGTCTACCTGATCGCGGTGCGCACGCTCCGCCGTCGGGGCGACCGGTGGCCTCTCGGTCGGACGGCCGCGTGGATCGGCGGGTGGACCGTCGTGGTCGTCGCCACCAGTTCCGGGTTCGGGAAGTACTCAGCCCCGGACTTCGGGGTGCACATGATCGTGCACATGTCGCTGAACATGCTCGCCCCCGGGCTCCTCGTCCTCGGCGGCGTGATCACTCTGCTGCTGCGCGCGACCCGCTCGGACCGGAACAAGCCCGCAGGCCTGCACGACTGGATCACGTGGGTGCTGCACTGGCGGGTCCTGCAGTTCCTCTACAACCCCCTGATCGTGTTCGTCGTCTTCATCGGCTCCTACTACGGCCTGTACCTCACCGGCATCTTCGGCGACTACATGCGGTTCCACTGGGCGCACCAGCTCATGAACCTGCACTTCCTCATCGTCGGCTACCTGTACTACAGCCTCATCATCGGCGTCGACCGGCCCCCACGGCCGCTGCCGCACATCGGCAAGCTCGGCTACGTGCTGGCGGCAATGCCGTTCCACGCGTTCTTCGGCGTGATCCTGATGACCAGCCCCGACATCATCGCCGAGGACTTCTACTTGCGCCTTGGCCTACCCTGGGCTGACCTGCAGGCCCAGCAGTACCTCGGCGGCGGAGTCGCCTGGGCGGGCGGGGAGATCCCGCTGATGATCGTCATCGTCGCGCTCGGCATCCAATGGAGCAGACAGGACGCGCGGGATGCGCGCCGTAAGGACCGGCACATCGACACCGGGCGCGACGACGAATACGACGCCTACAACCAGATGCTCCAACGCCTCGCTGACCGCGACGCGAGTCGCCCCGGTCCCCGACCGACCGTCCGAGAGGACACCCACTCATGACGACCACGGACACCACCACACCGGCAACTCTCACCCCGGTGGAGCTCGACATCTCTGGGATGACATGCGCCGCCTGTGCAGGACGCGTTGAACGCGCACTGAACAAGCTCGACGGGGTGACAGCGAGCGTCAACTACGCCACCGAACGCGCCATCGTCACGGGTCTCCCGGACAACGAGGTGGCGACGGCTATCCGGCAGGTCGAGAACGCCGGCTACGGCGCCCACCTGCGCGACGCCAGCGACGACGCCTGGTCCGCGCGCGCCACCGAGGTACGGATCTCCTCCCTGCGCCGCCGCCTCGCCGTCTCCGCGCTGCTCACCGTGCCGCTGATGGACATTACCATCGTCCTCGCCCTCGTCCCCGGGTGGCGGTTCCCCGGCTGGGAGTGGGTCTGCGTGCTGATGGCGCTGCCGATCGTGACCTGGGCGGCCTGGCCGTTCCACCGGGCAACGCTCCGCAACCTCCGCCACGGCGCGGTCAGCATGGACACCCTCGTCTCCCTCGGCATCGCCGCCTCCTTCGGGTGGGCGATCCTGACCCTGCTGCTCGGCTTCGGCACCACGGAAGCCGCCGGCTACTGGCTCGGATTCGGCGTCACCCCCGCAGGCGCCGACTCCATCTACCTCGACGTCGCCGCCGGCATGACGACATTCCAGCTCGCCGGCCGCTACTTCGAAACACGTTCCCGCCGCAAAGCCGGAGACGTGCTCGGAGCCCTCAACGCCCTCGCCGCCACTCACGTCCGGGTCGTCCGCGACGGCATCGAGGCGATCGAGCCCGCCACGGCGCTGCGGATCGGCGACACTTTCGTCGTCCTCCCCGGAGAGACCATCCCCGCCGACGGCACCGTCCGAGCGGGCACGGCCGCGGTCGACGCGAGCATGATGACCGGAGAACCAGTCCCCGTTCCCGTCGGTCCGGGAGCATCCGTGACCGGAGGCACGATCAGCACCGACGGGCGCCTGGAAGTGACCACCACGTCGGTCGGCGCGAACACCCAGCTCGCCCAGATGGCGGCCCTCACCGAGCAGGCCCAAGCCCGCAAAGCCCGCGTGCAGAACCTCGTCGACCGCATCGTCACCTGGTTCGTCCCCGCCGTCATCACCCTCGCGATCATCGTCACCGTCGCCTGGACGCTCACCGGAACCCCGTTCGCGCAGGCATTCGGCATCGGAATCAGCGTCCTCATCATCGCCTGCCCCTGCGCCCTTGGGCTCGCGACCCCCACCGCGCTCATGGTCGGCATCGGCAGGGCCGCGACCCTCGGCATCCTCATCAAAGGCCACGACGCCCTCGAAGCCTCCGGCACCATCACCACCGTCATCCTCGACAAGACCGGAACCCTCACCACCGGCCGCATGACCGTCGAAACTGCGACACCCTACGGCGTCGAAGAACATGAGCTGTGGCGATTGGCCGCATCCGTCGAACAAGGATCAGAACACGCCATCGCCCGTGCCATCCAGGAAGCCGCCCGCGCCCACATCACCGACCTACACTCCCTGGAAGATTTCACCGCGCTCCCCGGTCTCGGCGCCACCGCCCGCATCGCCGGCAGCACCCTCCTCATCGGCAACGCCGACCTGCTCCGCGAGCACGACATCGACCTCACCCCCGCAGCCGCCGCGCTCGCAGGCGCCCACGAGAAGGGGCACACCGTCGCCCTCGTCGCCCGCGATGGGAACCTGATCGGCCTGCTCGCCCTCGCCGACACCATCAAACCCGGCGCCGCCGACGCCATCAGCGCTCTCCACGCCCAGAACCTCACCACCGTGCTCCTCACCGGAGACAGCCCCGCCGCCGGCGCCCGCATCGCCGCCGAGCTCGGCATCGAACGTGTCCATGCCGGTGTCGCGCCCGCCCAGAAGGCGGACGTGGTCCGCGAACTCCAGGTCGCGGGAGAGAAGGTCGCGATGGTCGGCGACGGCGTCAACGACGCCGTCGCCCTCGCCACCGCCGACCTCGGCCTCGCGCTCGTCTCCGGCACCGACATCGCCCTCAAAGCCGCCGACATCATCCTCGTCCGCGACGACCTCCACGTCATCCCCGACGCCATCGCCATCTCCCGCAAGACCCTGCGCACGATCCGCACCAACCTCGGCTGGGCATTCGGATACAACATCGCCGCCATCCCCATCGCCGCCGCAGGACTGCTCAACCCCCTCATCGCTGCCGCGGCGATGTCCCTCTCGTCCGTCCTCGTCGTCTACAACAGTCTCCGAATCCAGCGCGTCCGCAGCACCCGATAGCCGATCTGAAAGAAGACGCGATGACCGTCGCTCCGGCTCGTCCGAGACGACAAGCCGTTCCTTGTCGTCGGAGACTCTTAGCACCTCGTGATGATTGCTTTGCGTTGACACTGTGTCCCGTGATCCCCGTCATCCGGCAGCTGCCCGTCTTCGCCAGCACGATGTAGTTCATGCCGGCGACCGTGTTCCAGGCACAGCGCCGTATCCCACCCGGGGATCCGTCGGCTGGCACAGTGCCGTGCACCAGGTAGCCCACGCGATCATGATGCTCGGGATGATCGTCGATATGCCTTCCGGCACCGAATTCGCCACGCGCTTGCACCGCCTGGTTCTATCGCACCGGTGACGTCCTATCCGGAACCCTCATCAGCTTCGACATGGCCCGATGTGCTGGCCAAATCCTGACCCGGTACGCCTGATAGGAGATGTACCTAGCTCTCATCCCGTCCTCGGGAGAGGCTCGCGAGGTACTCGTTGTAGGAGTCGAGCTCGGCGTCCTCGACCTTCTGCCGCTGTCGCGAGGTGCGCACCTCGCGGGCACGCCAGCGGGAGAGGCAGACGATGAGCACCACGAACAGCGGCAGTTCCGCGTAGGTCCATACCAGGGCGCCGGCTATCGCCTGGTCCAGGATGGGATCATGACCGCCGGCGGGGTTGGCGTACGCGCTGAACAGGGGCGTGCTGGTGCGGAGCAGGATCAGGCCGAACACGGCGTGGATCTGGATCTCGACGGCGATGTCGACGAATCGCGCGGCGAAGGAGGGGACGCGCGGCAGCGGGTCGGACGACCACAGGGGTGTCGCCGCGACGACGCCGAGGACGAGGACGACGAAGAGCAGGGCGTCGTGGCCGAACGGAGCGCGCATGACGACGCTGATGGCGTCGGTCAGGTAGAGGACCGGGTACAGCAGCATCGCGGTGACGATGGCGACCACGGGGTGCAGCGCGGCGCTCCAGAACGGTGAGCGGAGCCCGGCGTGTGCTGCGCGGAGCACGAGACGTCCGAGGCCGGTGTGCGGTGTGCTGCGCAGGAGCAGCCGTCCCGGTGACCCGGCGATCAGGAGCGGCGGGACGACAGTGAGCAGGGTGATCTGCTGGAACACCAGGGCTGTGACGGACTCTGTTGCGAGGCGGTTTACGCCGAACGTCGTGACGGCGAAGATCAGGGCACACCCGATCAGGAACGATGCCGTGCGGGCGATTGCCCAGCGCCGGCCGTTCCGCCACATCCAGATCGCTCCTCGCAGGTACAGCGCCGCAAGCAGCAGGGCGGCGATGGCGACCGGCGAGCCCGCGAGGGGCTCGAACGCGACCCACTGGTCGATCGGCGGCATGGCGGATTTCCCTTCATCGAGGCGATCATGCGTTGGCGGCTCCGGCCGCGGACGTGGCGCGGCCGGAGCGCGGGGTCAGGTGAGGCCGGAGTAGGAGTGCAGGCCGGGAAAGTACACGTTGACGACCGTGAAGTTGAACAGCACGGCGGCGAATCCGATGATGCACAGCCAGGCGGAGCGGTTGCCGCGCCAGCCGCGGGTGGCGCGGGCGTGGATGTAGCCCGCGTACAGCACCCAGATCACGAAGGTCCAGACCTCTTTGGTGTCGAAGCCCCAGTAGCGTCCCCAGGAGTCGTTGGCCCAGATCGCTCCGGCGATCAGGGTGAACGTCCAGAACATGAAGCCGACGATCACGAACCGGTAGGCGAGAGTTTCGAGGACTTCTCCGGCGGGCAGCGTGCGCAGGAACCCGCCGCGGCGCCCTGCGGAATCGGGTGAGACGCTGGTGCGACGTTCACGACGGGATTGCAGCAGCTGGGTGACGGAGAGACCACAGGCGAGGGCGAACAGGGCGGTGGCGAGGGAGGCGACGAAGACATGGATGACGAGCCAGACGCTCTTGAGCGGGTCCATCAGCGGGACGACTTCGACGTAGAAGCTGAGCGTGGCGCCGCCCAGCAGCAGGACGATCATGCCCACCAGGAACGCGCCGAGGAAGCGCAGGTCGTACCAGCGGAGGGCGAGGAGGTAGACGGCGACGATCAGGACCGTCCCGGTGAGAGCGAACTCGTACATGTTGGCCCATGGCACCCGTTCTGCGGCGATGCCGCGGGCGACGGTTCCGCCGAGCTGGAAGAGGAAGGCGAGCACCGTGAGCGCGGTGCCGATCCTCGCCCACAGCAGCCGGGGACGCTGCGAGGGCGGAGCATGGATGTCGTCCGGCTGCGCATGGTCGGGCGGGGCCGGAGCGCTTGGAGCCGCCTGGTTGACGGCGCCGACGAGGACCAGTGCGCGCTGCTGCTCCCGAGCCGGGGCGGGGCGGGCGGAACGCTGTGCGAGATCGATGGTGTAGGCGACGAACGCCAGCGCGTAGGTCGCGATGGCCGTCCACACCAGCAGCAGTGAGAGGCCATCGAGGGAGAGCGTTTCTGTTCCGGGCATGGTGAGCTCCTTCATACGGACGAGCGGTTGCGGATGCGGTGGAGGATCCCGAGTGCGGTCAGGGCTCCGAGTGCCCCGAGCGGGATCAGCGCGCTGATCCAGGGGCCGAGGATCGTGGCGGGTGTGAGGCCGGTGCGCAGCGGGACGGTGGTGATCGCCGCGGCGGCGGTGTCGACGGGGATGCTGGCGATGGTCGCGCCGTCGGGGGCGATCACCTGGCTGGTGCCGGTCGTGGAGACGTTGACGACGGCGCGGCCGGTCTCGATCGCGCGCATGCGGGCGAAGGCGAGCTGCTGCAGGTTCTCAGCGGTGCCGCGGAAGTCGGCGTTGTTGGTCTGGAAGACGTACAGCTGTGCGCCCGCGCGGGCGCCGTCCCAGATGACCTGGTCGTAGATCACGTCGAAGCAGATAGCCAGGCCGACCCCGACGTCGTCGACGGTGACCAGGGGCGGGACGGTGCCGGGCGTGTACTCGCGCTGGATCAGCCCGACCAGGTCGGGGACGATCATCTCGTACAGCCAGCGATCCGGCACGTACTCCCCGAACGGGACGGGATTGATCTTGTCGTGCCGCTGGCGTTCGTCGGGTTCCGGGGTCCAGAGCAGGGACGAGTTGAAGACGTCCGCTCCCCTCGCTGTCGCGGCGTTCATCAGCAGCGGAGCGTCGGCTTGGCGGACGATGCGGTCGAGCGTGGCGGCGGTGGCGGGGTCGGCGAGCGGATCGGAGTCCACTCCCCCTTCCGGCCAGGCCAGCAGATCCATCGGCTGTCCGAGCAGCGGAGCGGTCGCCTCCGCCTGTGCGGCGAGCACGTCGCCGCGTTCTCGGGTGTCGAAGTAGGCCGCCGGTCCGTTGCCCTGCACCCACCCGACCTCGAGCGTGCCGGCGGGCGATGTGGGGAACTGCGGGACGAGGAGCAGGAGGACCAGCACGGCCAGGGCGGGGAAGCAGCCACGCAGGAACCGCGGCCCGCCGGCGCGTGCCCATTGCACGACGCCGGCGCACATCGTCACGAAGAGGAAGGAGAGTCCCGTCACGCCCGTCCAGGATGCGACCTCGGACAGCGGGCCGTCGACGAGCGTCATCCCGATGCGCGCCCAGGGGAACCCGGAGTACGGCCACGAGCCGAGAACGACCTCCCTGCCCGCCCAGAGGCCGGCCACCAGGAGGGGAACCGCGACCAGCTGCGCCGCGCCCCGGTGCGGGAACCGCGCCGTCCACCGGTAGGCGAGCGTGATCAGGACGGCGCCGGTGCCGAACAGGATCGTCTCGAGGCCGGCGAGGGCGATCCACGGGAGGGGGCCGAGGAACTCCCCCACCCAAATCAGGTGGGTGAAGAAGAACACTCCCCCGAAGGCGACGCCGACCAGCAGTGCCCCGCCGATGCTCCGGCCGACGAGGGTGATCAGCGCCAGAGTCACGCTGAGCAGCGCCAGCGGCCACCATCCGACCGGCGGCGAGGCGAGGCTCAGGGCGAGTCCTCCGATGATCGCGGCGGGGACCGCTGCCCAGAGCGGAAGCCCGCTCGGCGGGGAGGACGACGCCCCGCCGGCGGGCGTGGCGACGGCCGCGGCTGGTGTCAAGGTCGGGTGCATCGGTCAGGTGTCCTTCTTGCGGAGGGCATCGAGATAGGCGTTGTAGGCGTCGAGCTCGGGATCGCCGTGGGCGTCGGCGTACTTGTCGGCTTTGGCGGCACGGACGGTGTCATCACGGAACCACCGGTGCATGACGTAGAGGAGCATGACCACGGTGGGGCCTTCTCCATAGGACCAGGCCAGGGCGCCGGCGAGCCACTGATCTTCCAGCGGATCGATGCCCAGCGCCGTCGTGGGGCCGGCGAAGGTCTCGACGAACAGCGTCGGGCTCATCATCAGGAACACGCCGAAGAACGCGTGCAGAGCTGCTTCGGCGAACAGGTCCATCGCCCGGCCGGGGTACGTCATCCGCACCGGGAGCGGGTCGTTGGACAGGATCGGGATTGTGAATAGCACGCCGGCTGCCAGGAAGGCGATCTCGAGCAGCGGATGCCCGCCAGGGGTCTGCAGGATCGGGTCGGCGAGACCTCCGAGGTAGAGGCCGTAGAAGGACATCAGGAACAGCGGCATCGCGATCCAGGGGCTCAGCGCCCATCGTGCGATGCGGCTGCGCAGCCCGGCCAGGGCGAGGCGGAGGATCACTCGCCCGAGGCCGCGATGCGGGGTGGCGCGCAGCAGCAGTGTGCCTGGGGAGCCGAGCACGAGCAGCGGCGGGATGGCCATCATCAGGGTGAGCTGCTGGAACATGAAGACCGAGAACAGCAGGTGCCCGTATCCCTCGACCGCCAGGCCGGTCACGGCAACCAGGACGATGCATCCGAGGAGGAAGCACACCGTGCGGGCGACCGACCATCGCCGTCCCTGACGCCAGAGCCGGATGGCGCCGGCCAGGTACAGCACGGCCATGAGCAGACCGAGCACCGGCAGCACCGGAACCGGCGGCAGGATCGGCGTGAGGAACGCCTCCAGCGTCGGCGGTGTGTCGGGAATCCAGTCGTTCATGGCGTGTCATCGGTCGGCGGGCTCAGAAGTCGAAGAGATCGCCGAGGAAGCCCTCGCGTCGTCTCTTGCCGCCGCGGTCATGCCGGGAGCGGCGGTGCTCGTCTTCGGGGTAGTCCGGGGCCTGGTAGCCGGATGAGCGGTCGATGATCTTGTCGAGCTCACCGCGGTCCAGCCACACGCCGCGGCATTGCGGGCAGTAGTCGATCTCGACGCCGGAACGGTCGGTGACCAGGAGCGTCGTGCCGTCAACGGGGCAGTTCATCGGTTCTCTCCTTCTGTGGGGATGGGTCGGAGACGCCGGTGAGCGCCTCCGTGTGGGCGTCGGCGATGTCGACGACGGCTTTGCGGAGGGTGGGGTCTTCGCCGCGGGCAAGTCCCGCGTACTCGAGGCGGACGCCGTCGTCGGTCGGGTGGGCTTTGACCCAGACGCGGCGACGGGGCACGAAGAGCCCGGCGAAGAGGCCGAGCATCGCGAGGATCGAGAAGGCCAGCACCCATCCGGCGGTCGGGTCGCGCTGGATCTGCAGCGACGCGAATCGCTTGACCGGATCCTCGGGCGACGCGATCTCCCAGGTGACGGTGCCCCACCCGTTCGGCAGCTCCGCGGTCTCCCCCGGCGTCAGCTCGATGGAGTCGACTCCGGTCTGACCGCCGGTGTGCTGGGTGAGGCCGTCGGTCTCGAGGGTGTACACCGATCGCGGGGTGCCGTCGTCGATGCCGAGGCCGCCGCTGTACACGTTGAAGGTGAGCAGCGGGTTGACGACGTCGCCGTAGATGGAGGTGTAGGCGCCGGAGTCCAGCACGCCCGCGGTGGGGTAGAAGAACCCGACCAGGCCGACCTGCTCGGGCAGCCCGTCGGGGATCTTGATGATGCCGAGGGAGGTCATGTTCGAGTCCTGCGGGAGGAACGGCTGCGACTCGGTGTACACAAGCTCACCGGCCGCGTCGCGCACGGTGATCGTGGGAGCGTAGCCGTTGCCGAGCAGATGGATGCGGTCGCCGGCGACGGAGATGGGGTAGTTCACGATCACGCTCTCGGTCCGATCCTCCTCACCGGGGATGCGGACGGTGACATCGGCGGAGAAGTCCCCTGCCTGCCCGGCCCCCGGCGTGCCGGGCCGCTGATACGTGACCTGAAACTCGTCGAGGGTGAGCGAGTACGGGGCGAGACCGGTCCCGTCGATGAACCGGCCGGCGTCGAACGAGGAGTAGTCGCTGAGGGCGTTGACGAAGGTGGTGCCCTCGACGACGACGCGCTGGCCCGTGTAGGAAAAGCCGCCTCCCAGGCCGACCGAGACGAGCACGCCGATCAGCGCCGTGTGGAAGACGAGATTGCCGGTCTCGCGCAGGTATCCGCGTTCGGCGGACACGGAGAGCCATCCGCGGCCGTCGTAGCGGTGCACCCGGTAGCCGGCGCGACGCAGCTGCCGATCGGCGACGTCGACGGCCTCTCGCGCCTGGCTCGCGGGATCGGCGGCCGGGACGGTGCGCTCCTCGTAGTCATCGAGCCGGGACAGCCGCACCGGCGTGCGGGGCGGCTGGGATCGCAGGGCCTTGTAGTGGTGCTTCGTGCGCGGGGTGACGCATCCGATCAGCGAGGCGAACAGCAGCAGGTAGATCGCCGAGAACCACGGCGACTGATACACGTCGAACAGCCCGATGGCATCCACGATCGGATAGGCCTCGGGGTTGTCACGCTGCCACTGGATCACCCCGTTGGGGTCGGCGCTGCGCTGCGGGAACAGCGATCCGGGCACCGCGGCGACTGCCAGCAGGAGCAGCAGCAGCAGAGCGGTGCGCATGCTGGTCAGCTGACGCCACGCCCATCTCGCCCACCCCATGACCCCCAGCGCCGGCTGGGCGATGGCGGAACCGTCGCCGTCGGCGTGGTCGTCGGGCCGCAGGGGGTCGACGGGCGCGTCGGTGTCGGTCTCAGAGCGGGAGGGGGACATTGATCACCACCTGCTGGAGGGCGGACATCAGCGCGGTCCACAGCCCGGTCACCATCAGGATGCCGAGGAGGACGAGCACTCCCCCGCCGACGATGTTCAGGGTGCGGATGTGTCGGCGCAGGAACGCGACCGACCGAGACGCCCACCCCCAGCCGAGGGCAAGCACGAGGAAGGGCAGGCCGAGGCCGAGCGAATAGGCCAGGCCCAGCAGGCCCGCACGGGCCGGGTCGCCGAGGTTCCAGGAGACCGACAGGATCGCCGCGAGCGTCGGGCCGATGCACGGTGTCCACCCGACGCCGAGCGCGAACCCGAGCAGCGGCGCGCCGAGCAGCCCGGCACGGGACTGCATGCGCGGGCGGAGGGTGCGCTGCGCGACGCCGAAGAACCCGATGAAGACCAGGCCGAGGATGATCACCACGACGCCGAACACACGGGTCAGGGCGTTCGCGTACTGCAGCAGCAGCAACCCGAACGTGCCGCCCAGGATCGTCACGGTGACGAACACGACGGTGAACCCGGCTATGAACAGCGTCACCCCCAGCAGCAGCCGCGTGCGCTCCGCCGTCGCCGTGCGGGTCGATGCGCCCCCGACAGCGGTGGCGGTCGAGGCGCCGCCCAGATATCCGAGGTAGCCGGGCACCAGCGGCAGCACGCACGGGGAGAAGAAGGAGATCAGACCCGCAAGGGCCGCGATCGGGATCGCGACCCACAGCGCCCCGTCAGCGACGAGATCGCCGGGTTTCACGGCGATTCCCCGAGGGCGTCGCGGACGAGGGTCGACAGGATGGATGCGCTCTGCAGCTGCCCGATGATGCGCGCGGCGACCCGCCCCTCACGGTCGACCACGAGCGTCGTCGGAGTCGCCTGGATCGGGGTGACCTGCGCGAATGCCAGCTTGACCTTGCCGTCGTTGACGTCGATCACGCTGGGGTAGGTGACGTTGTTGTCCCGAGCGAAGGAGAGCGCCGTGGCGGGCTGATCGTAGGTGTTCACTCCGAGGAACGACACGCCCTGGTCCTGGTACTCCTGCCACATCTCCTCGAGCAGCGGCGCTTCGACGATGCACGGCCCGCAGGCGGCGTACCAGAAGTTCACCACCAGCACCTCGCCGCGGTAGTCGTCGCTGGAGACCGTCTCCCCAGTCTCGGTGACGCCCTCGAAGACGACCGGGTCGCCCCGCTCCCCCGCCGAGATCTCCACGACGCGGAAGTCTCCGGCGATGTACCCCTTCTCGTTCCCCTCCTGGTACTGCTGCGCCAGGGAGTCGTTCGCGGAGCACCCCGTCAGGGCGATGCCGCCCAGGAGCAGCGCTGTGACTGCGGCGATCATCCGGCGGATCATGTGCGACGCACCTTGATCAGTGCTCCCGCGATCAGGAAGACGATGGCTGCGGCCGGCTGCGCCGCCGCCCAGATCGGCCCCGTGAACGGGAAGGGCACGACCGGGTTCCACAGGACGAGGACCGCGACGAATACCGGGATCCACCACCATTGGCGCGCCTGTCCCGCGAACCAGGCCACGATCGCCGCGAGGATCGCTGTGACGAACAGCACCACCTGGAACAGGCCGCCGTTAGTCCACAGCGGAGTGGTGAAGAGCACCGCTCCCGCGAGCAGCCCCGGTGCGAGCGCGTTGCGCTGGAACGTGGACGGCGTGCGTTGTTTCGCGCTCATGCGGCACCTGCTTCCGCTCGTGCCGAAGGAGCCAGCTCGACGTTGCGCCGCCGGGTCCAAGTGATGCCGAGAAGAAGGACGACGCCGATGCCGAGCGCGACGTCGGCGAGGTTCCCGATGAACAGGGTCCCGTAGGCGAGGAAGTCGGTGACGTGCCCGACCCCGAAGCCGGGCGGTGAGAACAGCCGGTCGATCAGGTTCCCGAGCGCGCCGCCCAGGATGAACCCGAAAGCCACCGCGAGCCCTGCCGTGCGTGCGCGGAGCGCGGCGATGATCAGCCAGACCACTGCGCCCGCTCCGACCAGGGTGAGCAGACCGGTGAATCCGGACCCGAGGGAGAGGATCGCACCCGGGTTGAACGCGAGCTGGAGACCGAACAGGTCGCCCAGGAGCGGGATCCGCGCCTCCTCGCTCAGCGTCGCGAGTGCGGCCGCCTTCGTGGCCTGATCGATCACCACGATCCCCGCCGCCACAATGGCAGCGACCGCGAGGTGTCTTGGCCGATTAGGACTCATCGGCATTCTCCTTCTCCTTCTTCTGCTGTGCCGCCCGATCACGCCGGCGCCGATCACGACCGGCCATGAACATCAGGAGTGCTGCGCTGCCCAGGAGGGCCGCTCCCCCGGCGACGACCAGGACGGGAAGCGCATCGAGATCCGTGCTCGGCTGGCTGTGGATGTCGCCGTAGCCGGACTCGGCGGTCGGCGTCGCGGCCGGCGCCGCGGTCTCCGTGTTCTCCTCCGATGGGGAGGGGCTGCTCGTCGGCGTGGGGCTGCTCGTCGGCGTCCCCGTCGTCTCCACCATGAACGTGTACTCGTCGCTGATCGGGTGTCCGTCACTGGACACCACCCGCCACCTCACCGTGACCTCTCCGACGACCAGCTGGTCGGACAGGTTCTGCGTGACCGTCGCCTCGAGGACCTCGGGAGCGCCGTCGACGAGACTGCTGCCGTCTTCTGCGATGACCTCGATCGCCGTGGCACCCTCGAGCGTCTGCAGCTCGCCCGTGAAGGTGAGGGAGATCTCCGCCGGGGCGCCAGATACGGTCGCGGATGCCTCGGGGTAGGTGGAGAGCAGCTCGTCGTGAGCAGCGGCGGGACTCGCCGTGCCGAGAACGGCTCCGCCGATGACCAGCAGAGCAGACAGGCTGGCGGACGCGGCGAAACCACGGCGCCGGTTGCTCGACGTTCGAGAGGCCGAGAGCCTTCGGCGGCGGATGGATGTCATGAGTTCTGCTTTCTTCACGGGCGTTCGATGATGCGGCGGGCGATGGCCGTGGCATCCCGCCAGACCCCCGCGATGGTGTCGGAGCCTCTGCCGCCGTACTGGGGGATCCCGGCGACGAACAAGCCCGGTATCCCGGTCATGGCCCGCTGGGGAGGATCGATCCGGGCGCTGTCCGGTAGCCAGTCGTCTCCGGGAACGAATCCGGTGGCGAGGATCACAGAGCTCGGCGTGGCCACCGTTCCGTCGACGAAGGTGACGGTGCTCTTCCCGGCCTTTGCCACTGCGGGGCAGATCCTCACCCCAGCGTCACGCAGTTGCTCGTAGCTATCCCCGAACACCGGCTCCGATCGCGATCCTCGACCAAGGAGCTGCCGGCGCGGATAGCGCGTTGCCGGCTGGTGCCGACGAGCCGTGCGGACAGCCAGGGTCACCGCATGTGAGGGGGCGAGTTCGCGGGCCAGCTGTACACCGCTGTTTCCGCCGCCGACGATGAGCACATCGTTCGTGGAGATCTGCCGCGGATACAGGTACTCGCTGCTGTGCAGCACGACTCCGGGCACCTGAAGTTCCGCTGCCCATGTCGGGATGCGCGGATGCGCGGCGGCGCCGGTCGCACACACGACGTTGCGAGTCTGCACCTCGCCTTCCGTGGTCGACAGGTGCAGGACCGAGCCGGACCCGCGCCGCTCCACGCCTGTCGCGCGCACACCCCAGATGGTCTTCACGCCGAGATCGCCTTCGACGTAGCTGAGGTACTCGATCATCTCGTCGACACGCGGCCGACGTCGTTGATCGCCCAGGAAGGGCAGGCTCGGCAGAGCGCTGTGACGGACGTCGCTGAGAAGCACCATCGAATGCCACCGGGAAGCCCAGCTGCGCAGGCCTGGCGCGGCCCCGTCGATCACGACGAAGTCCTGCTGGGGATGCAGTCCTCTCGCGACCAGGGCGGCCGCCACTGCGAGGCCGGCCTGACCACTGCCGACGACGATCACTCGTCTATGCGACAGGCCTGCCCGCATCACTCGTCACCGTTCACCGCTGCTTCGATGGCGTTCTCGAGGTCGTCCAGCTGCTGCAGCTGGAGCTGCTCGCCCTCGAGGAAGAACGTCGGCGTGCTGTTGACGCCGAGCTCCTGCCCCGCGTTGAAGTCGAACTCGACTCGTTCGAGCGTGGCGGGATCCGCGATGGCGGCGTCGTAGGCAGCCATGTCCAGGCCGATCTCCTCGGCGAAACCACGGAAGAGATCAGCGCGGGACTCCCGAGCCTCGCCCCACTCCGCCTGCGTCTCGAACAGCCGGTTGTACATCTCCTCAAGCCGATCCTGCTGGGCGGCGGCCTCTGCGGCGAGAGCCGCGTTCGTCGAGTTGAAGTGGCCCGGAAGCGGGAAGTAGCGCACCACGTAGGTGATCTCCCCGGCGTACTTCTCGCGAAGATCCTCCACGATCGGGTAGAACATCCCGCAGGCCTCGCACTCGAAATCGAGGAACTCCACGACCTCGACCGCACCTTCCCCACCGTCGTCGAGGATGTGCGAGCTGGCGTCGACGACGGCCGGGGGCTCGGCCGTCTGGCCCTCCGGCGCCTCGGGTGACGGAGTCGTCGAGCCTTGGTTGTTGATCATCACGTAGATGATCGCTCCCAGCACGAGGACGACAACGAGTGCTGCAGTGATCAGGATCGGACGCGCGCTGCGACCAGTGGCGCGCGGCTTTCCAGAGGGGTTCATCAAGTACTCCAAACAGGATCAAACGGCATGGAACAGGCCCCGGGCGGGTACCCGGGTGCGAGGTGCCGTCCGCACAGGACGGCATGCCGAAATGTCAGGTTCGGGAAAGACCCAGCTGTGTCAACGACAGTGCCCCGGTCCGGGCAACGATGATGCGTACCGGGACGAGCGAGAGGGCCGCCCACCGAGGAGCGAGATACACGACTCCCCGCCGGCGCGAGAGCATGCGGGCGAAGATCACGAGGACGAGCCCGCACAGCACGCCAAGAGCGCACAGTGCCGCCCCGACAAGAACCCCCGTTGTCTCGTCGCTAGCGGAGCCCGCCAGGTGCTCGTCGACGGCGCTGCCGCTCTCCCCCACGGTGACGTGGGGATCGACGAGTGTGTTCACCAGGAGCGGTGAGGTCGAAGGGCCTTCGCTCTCAGAGTGCGATGCACCGGCCGCACCAAGTATCAGAAGCAGAGCCAGCACAACCGCAGTAATGATCCTCGTTATCAACAATTGCTCGCTAAGCACTTCTGAGCGCTGCATCCGAGCCGAGGAAATCATCTCTGCAAGGGTACCGCGCCGACCTTTTGAGCCTCCTCCACGGAGGTGGATCCTGCTCTCTGGGCAGATGCTGTGAAGACGCATCTCGATTTGACCTGAGCGAATCGGACTATCTACCGTTACAAATCGGTAACGATCGGGTCTGCGATCGAGATGAGCATTCTGCTCCACCGGAAGGACCACCATCATTTCAGGGCTACCCGAGCGCGCATCCGAGAAGGCGTCGACGTCGTCGGCAGACCCCGGCTCCCCCGATCGCCCCCTCCTTCGTCGCGATCTCCGTCACCAAGGCGGCCCGGTGTCGCAGAAAGCCACCACGACCCGCCAAGCCCCCGTCATTCCGCGGCACGGACCTGAAAGCCGCGTACCGGCAGTGTCTGCGACACCTCCCCGCCGTCCACGCGCCCGGAGCCCGTGGGCACGAGCGAAGGCGCTCGGAGCCGCCCTCGCCGTCAGCGTGATGATCACCGGCGCCGCCCTTCCGGGAACATCCGACGCGGAATCGGAGCAGGTCGAGGCCGCGGTCACCGTTGACGCACAGTCATACACCGCAGGAGAGGACATCCGCGTCGAGGTCCTCCCTCGCGGAGACTTCTCCGCAACGACGGAGGAGGAGATCGCCGCGTCTCGCGCCCAGGCGATCACGGCCGCCGTCGCATCCGGCCGGCCCCTCTCGACAGCTGTGAACCTGCCAACAGCTCAACAGGTTCTCATGCCGTTGGCATCCGGCACCTACTCCCTCAGCGACGGGTTCGGCGCCTCGCGTCCGGGTCGCTCGCACATGGGTCAAGACCTCGCGGCGTCGGTCGGGACGCCCATCTATGCGGCTGTCGAAGGCTGTGTTTCGCTCTCAACCGAGAGCAACAGCGGCTACGGCGTGAGCATTCAGGTCGAGAGCCTGCTCGACGGAGAGACGGTCAGCACCCTCTACTCGCATCTGAACAGTGGGACCCGCGCGGTGGAAGTCGGGGACTGCGTCACTCCCGGCCAGTATCTCGGCGACGTCGGCTCCACCGGCTATGTCTTCGGATCCTGCCTGCACTTCGAGGTCCACATCAACGGCCGACCCATCGATCCCATGCCATGGCTCAGGGAGAACGTGGAGTGAGATCAGTTCGGCTCCGGAGGCGGGCTGAACAACCGACCTACTGAGGCCGCACAGCGCACCGGGATGCGCCTTCGATGGGTGATCACATGGGGGTCGAGGGAGAGTCTGACGGCTCGCTCTCTCTGACCACGCGATCGGCCTTCTAAGGCATGACGCCCTCCTTCCAACCGGAAAAACGCGGCATCAAACTCAGCGCGGTTCAGTCCTCCTGCCGAACGACGCATGTCCTAGACAGCGCCCAAGACGAAGTGTCAGACTGCTCTGTCCTGCATGAGGAGGTTCGATGGGCGCTGAGAACGATTCTGGGGGCTGGAATCAGGTGATCGACGGGATGATCGACCGCAGGGTTGCCGGCGTACCGACCGAGCCGGGCATCTACCGGCTGCCGTGCGGGGAGTGCTACGTCGACTTCTACATCGGCCCGGACGGCTCCGAGCACTGGCTGGTGCCTGGCGACCCCGCCGAGTACACCCGCGAGTCGGTCGCGGCCACGCGGCATGGCGAACATCCGTGAGAGCGCATGCACACTCTCAATGCTGCAGCTATGGAGATCCGCCGCCGCGCGGAGGAGCACGGTGTCGACCCGGCGGTGTTGCTGGCCGAGCTCGCCGCGAACGTCGATGAGGCGAATGCGGCCGAGGAGGCGGAGATCGCGCAGATCGTGCGGGAGCGCACGGCGTCCGGGGAGAGCGTTCCGCTGGCGGATGTCGCTCGCCGGTTCGGGATCGACCTTGAGGAGCGGATGGGCCGTGATGAGTGAGTATCCCTGGTTCGACTTCGATCAGGTCGACTACGTCACCTCCGACACGCACTTCAGTCATGCCCGGATCAGCGAGCTCGCCGGCCGCCCGTTCGGCACGGTCGAGGAGATGGATGCGGAGCTGATCGCCCGGTGGAACGCCACGATCGGCCCCGATGATGTGGTGCTGCATCTCGGGGATCTCGCGCTCGGCCCGATCGAGCAGTCCCTCGCTCTGACGGCACGGCTGAACGGGCGCCGGTTCCTGGTGCCGGGCAACCACGACCGGGTCTCGCCTGCGACGCAGTCGAAGCGGGCGATCGAACGGTTCCGGCCGCTGTACGAGGCGACGGGGTGGACGATCCTTCCCGAGGTGATCGAGGGCACCCGCCGCGGGTACAGGCTGCTGGCGTCCCACTACCCCTACGCCGGGGACTCGCAAGACGCAGACCGGCACACGGCACACCGGCCCCGTTGGGACGACGGGATGCCGCTGCTGCACGGGCACACCCACGCCCGCGACCACGGCCCGAACGGGCACCAGTTCCACGTCGGCGTCGACGCGCACGACTACGCCCCGATCCCGTTCACCGTCATCGACGAGTGGATCCGCACCATCCCCGGCATCCAGACCCGCCTCGAGACCGCGATCAGTGAAGCCCGCCAGGTGATCGCCGGCTACGACAACGAGGAGCGTCCGGGCATGGGCGCGATCTTCTACGAGCAGGGATACAACGAGTTCCGCATCGTTCTCGGCGAACTCCTCGACGCCCTCGACACCTCAACGGGCGGCGCAGAACCGGCCTGATCCGGACGGGTCGTCAGTGGAGGAGGGCGTCGGGCATGGGCCGGCGGCGGTCGAGCACCCGGTTGGCGGGTGCGGCGACGCCGGGCTCGTAGGGTTGCACCTGGATGCGGACGGTGCTGAGGTGGCGCAGCAGGCAGCTGCGGTGGCGTTGTGATGAGGCGACGAGAGCCTTCTCCAGCGTCGCCGGCCGCATGCTCGTGTGGCTCCGCCGCATCCCGTTCGCCGTCTCTACAGCTGTTTTCCCCTGGGTGACGATGCGTTCGGCGACCTGGTGGAGTTGGTCGGTCGTGGAGCTGTGCATGATCGTGATGACGGCGGCCTCGAGCGCCCAGACCTGCTGTGCCAGCCGGAACCGCGGGGTGAGGAGGTAGCTGGCGAAGGACAGGTCGGTGAGCACCGTCGCTAGACGGACGATCTCCGGGTACGCGATCAGGAACACGCTGTCCTGGTCCACCGCATCAAGGCCGAACGCCGCCATGCGCTCGCGGAACCGGGGTGGGAGGTCCGCGTCGGCGGCCCAGTGCCGGATCAGGGTCGCGGCCAGCTGCAGTTCCCCGGTGGTCAGGCCGACGCCGCGTTTCCACAGCGATCCGGACAGGCACCGCTCGGCACGCATGTACTCGGGGAACCCGGTCAGGTCGACGTCGGCGCCGTCGAGATGCCAGCGGCGGTGCCGGTTGCAGACGGCCCCGCCGCGGCTGCGCACGGTCGTCTCCTCCCCGTGCACGCAGCGCCGACACGCGGCCCGCGGCTGCTGCGTGTATCCGCAGCGCCGGCATGGGTGCGGCGCCCACTCGTGGTGGTGGCAGCGGACATACATCGCGTTGCGTCGAGCGTCCCTGTCGAAGTGCCCGGCCGGCAGCCCGCCGAGGCGCTCCGCCCACGCCGCCGCGCGCTCCAGGTCGGGCCGGTACGGAGGGATCCCGGAGATCCGGGTGACGTGGATCCGCACCAGCGTCGGCGTGAGGGCGTTCGCGACCGCCAGGCGCGCGAGGTATCCGGTGACCGTCTCCCCCGCCAGCGGCCGCACCGAGACCGGGAGCGGCCGGACCTGATCCGGCGGGATCGGCGTCCTGCTCATGCCGATGCCGCAGCTGCAGGGGCCTGCTTGGTGCCGAACACCGCGTCCAGGTCGAGGCGCTCGGCGCCGGAGTCGATCGCGTCGATGGCGAGCATGTGCAGCGTGCTCGTCAGATCCCCGATGATCCCGCCGGTCGCGTCGTGCAGCTCACGCTCGTGCCGGAGGATCGCGCCGGGCTGCTGCTCGAGCAGTCCGAGGGATCCCTCGACGGCGACCAGCAGGTTCGCCCAGGCCTGTTTCGCCTTCCCGGTGCGAGGGAACTTCTGCAGGTTCATGATCTGGAAGCGGCTGCTGATCTGCCGGCCGCGGGTTCCATCCAGCAGGCCGCTGGCCTCCACGTCGACGCCGGCGTAGACGAAGGTCCCGGGGCACTTCTCGGACAGCTGCTTGAGCGTGTCGGATGCTTCCGCCATCTGCCGGTACCTCTGATTCAGGTTGTGGATCTCGTCCACGACGATCAGCTCCGTACCGCACGTCCCGATCAGCGTGGCGATCGTGTTCATCAGTTCGCCCGTGTTGTACCGGGCACGCTCGGGCAGTCCCAGGAAGTGGGCGAACTCCCCGAGCATCAGCTTCGGCGTGCACGACGGCGGCACGGACACGTAGATCACCGGGATGGCGTTGCTTCCGACCGCGCCGATGTCCCGGCGGCGGCGTTCGAACCGGCGGGCGATCTGCGTGATCGTGGTCGTCTTGCCGATGTTCGGCTCTCCCGACACGATCACGCCGAGCTTGCCGTGCGACTTGTACCGATTCAACATCAGCCGACGCAGGATCTCCGTCTCGATCGCCTTGAACTGCGCTGTGTGCACCACGCTCCCGCGAATCATGAACTGCTTACGCGCCTCCCGGTTCAGCGCCCTATCTCCCGGTGACAGCGCCTCCAGCTCCTCCCGGCGCATCGGCACCGGCTGGTCGAGGATCTCGTCGACGAATCCGGTCCATCCCTGCTTGGTGTTCATCGCCAGAGTCATGTCAGCCGGTCCCAGACGCCGTCGTCGTCAGAGAGGAGCGAGAAGCCGCCGCCGCGCTCCCAGATCACCTCATCATCGTCCGGTTCCTCCACCGGCTCCTCGCGAGCCACCGACTTCGTGACGCTCGTCAGATGCAGCGGGTCGAGGTCGACCTCGGCGGCGCGCACGGCGCGGTTGCGCTTCGCGCCGGGGCGTACCCACTGGGCACGTTTCATCCGATCGGACAGGTACTCGGCGTCCTCGCGTGCTTCCCGATCTCCATCCGCGTCGCCTGCCCATGCCTCGCGCCACACGTCGCCGCCCATCGGGTCGTCGAGCCTGTCTGGGGCGGCGCGGAACGGGACGAACTCCCCGTCGTGCTCGACCCAGACGAACAGCGGATTGTGCGGGTCGTGACGGATCACACACGGGCGGGTCGCGCCTTCTCCCCCGGCGCCGGCGGCGCGTAGCTCGGTGAGGCGGTTCGACTTGTAGACCCGGCGGTCGTGGTTGATGCCGTAATCCTGCAGCGTGCACGTCTTCGCCGGCAGCAGGCCGATGAAGTCGTCCAGCTCGAAGGGGACGTGGATCTCCGGGGCGACGCGGCGGTATGCGCGGAACATCTCGTTCGGCGTCAATGTCCGGCCGGGGAGCAGCGGGTCGATGAGTCCGGCATGCGGACGGTTCTGCCACTCGATAGCGACCCAGTCCTCCAGCAGCTCCTGCAGCTGGGCCAGTGCCAGCGTGTCGTCGGTGGGCTCCTCCCGCCCGCGCCGCTCGACGCTCCCGCCCGTGAACCCCTCGAGGTACTGCACGAAGCGGGTCACGATCGTCTCGAACGTGCGCTCGACGTGCGGTTTATCCGTCGGCGTCTGTCGCGCCGCGAATGTGAGGGAGATCCCCAGACGGGCGCACCCGCGGCTGAATGCCCGAGATCGGAAGATCTTGCCGTTGTCCGTGGTGATGTTCTCCGGGAAGATGTACGGCTGCGCCAGCCGATGCCGGTCCAGACGCTCCTGATCGATCATGAACTGCCCCGCCCAGGTCGCCGACATCCTGCGCCGCTGCTCTCGCGCACCAGGCGGACGGTGCTCGTACGGGACCAGCACCCGCGCCAGAACACCGGCGAGATCCGCGCTGTTCGTCGCGACCGCACGCACGACAGCGGCGAGGATCGAGCGGGTTGCGACATCGTGGATGATCGTCAGCTCCGCCCGGTTCAGCCGGCCGTCCAGCAGCCGCGACGGCACATCGATCGCCGTGGAATCGATCTGAACATGCTCCCCAGGCCGCATCGACCCATGAAGACCGAACGCCCGATCAGGCTTGTTCGCCGCGACCTCCCTCGCCCGCGCCGAACCGCTCAGCCTGCCCGCGGTCGGATGCTCCGCGATCCGCCGGTATAGTGTCCGATCGCTCGGCAGATCCAACCGCTCGCCGTAGTCCTCCTCCAGCATCCACTTCACCTGATCGACCGTGCGGCGACGGGTGCCCGACGATCGCAGCTTGCCCGCCGCGCCGAGCTCGCTCAACGCAGCCGCGATCCGCGGGTCAGGCACCGGCTTACGACCGTTGTATCGACGCTTGTCGATCAGACCGAGCAGACCCTCCCGCCGGTACTGCTGGAACTTGCGACGCACGGTCGCAATCGAGACCTCCCCGACGAACCGAGACATCTCGACACGAACATCTTCCAGCAGCGACCCAGCATCCTCTCCCGTCTCGACACGCGCCTTCACGATCTCGAACTGCTCGGCCCAGGCCTCGATGATCTGCCGCTCTTCCTCTGGGAGGCCCTCCAGGAGCTGAACGTCGGCCGGCGCCGTCGCCGGCGGGCGCAGCTCATGCCAGACCACATCCGGCATCCGCAGCAACTCCTCGATCACCACCTCGCGGAGGCAGTCCTCAGCCAGTGAACGCAGCACGGCGACTCGATAGTCGACCGCGATCACCACGAAGTCCTGGTCTCCCCAGGTCAACCGCGTCCCGATCCCGGCACGCATGACTACACCGCCCTCGCCCTGGTGCTCAACGACAGCGGAGTCCGAACGTCGAAGTCCAGATCTCCCCACCACATCGCGGAGTACACCGCACCGAGCGGCTGATCGCAGGCATCCTCGAGCAGCTCCGCCCACTCCGCCAGCGAGTTCCTCTCTCCCGCGTGCTCACCGAGTCGACTCCTCACCGGCTCGGATGCCCACCGTCGGTATCGGTAACCCGACAGGAAGCGAAGGTTCCGGTGCTCCTCCACGGAAATGTCACTGACCACCGTGTATCCCCAGCCCAGTCGGTCGCACAGGTCCGCCGTGAGCGCGAACGTCGTCACATCGTCATCGCGGATATTGCTGTCGGGCTTCACATCGATGAGCACGCCACGCCCGTCGCGGTAGCGCACGAAGTAGTCCGGCGCGTGCTTGCCTCCCGACGCCCAGTGGATCCACATCGGCTGTGCCGCGATGCCGACGACATCTCGACCCCGATCGAGTCTCATCACCGCCGCACGCTCGTACAACGACTCGAACCAGACATGGCTCTCGATCGTGGCCGCCCAGTAGAGGCCCTCGTAGTTCCGCTTGTGCTTCCACGATGCCGGCGTGCGCACACGAGCCACGGACTCGAACGCGACATCCACGACATCGGATGCATCGCGACGACTCGGATCGCCGTCGCGGACGAACTCGATCTGCGCGTGTACGACCGCGCCCGAACCGCCGACAAGCTGTTGGGTCAGCTTCATGATCGCTCCGATCTCACCACGTGTGTTCAGTTGGAACGAGAACGTGAACCTGACGCGGCCAGAGTAAGACCGGGAGCACTGGCAGCCGGGAAGGCCGCATCCGCGTGTTGCAGAATCACTGGCACGGAACACGGGATCAACGACGCGGAATCAATATCAATGGCACGGAGCGCAGAATCACTGGCACCGGGCACCCGTCCCGGTCGCAACCGAATCTTTGTAACCAAAACGTTGCATTCGTTACCTTGCCGTTATATGCTCATCACACGGTGAATGTTTGCTGTGGCATCCACCGCATGTGATTGCAGGACTCTCTTTGGTGCAAGGGACAAGGGCCGGTCGGAAGCCTCTCCGACCGGCCCTTACTGCTGCCATCCGAGGTCGGCGCGCGACAGTACGCTGAGATCATGACCGACCGCGAGCTCGCCCTGCAGGCGTGGGAGAGTCTGTTCCGCGCGCAGCACCAGCTGCTGGCGGAGATGGCCGTCGACTTCGAGGGATCGGACCTGGCCCAGGGCGAGTACGACGTGCTGCTCACCGTCGTTCGTGCTCCCGGAATGACCTCGCGACTGCGCGACATCACCGCCAAGTCGCTCATCAGCCAGCCGAGCGTCTCGCGGCTCATCGACCGCATGGTGGCGCGCGGGCTCATCACGAAGGCGATCGATCCCGACGACGGGCGCGGTGCACTGATCACCGCGACGGACGCCGGAGCCAAGGCGTTCCGTCAACTGGCGACGGTGCACGGGCGCACCATCGCCGAGAAGATGTCGCCCCTCGACGACGCCGAACTCGCGACGCTGCTGCAGCTCACGAAGAAGCTGCGCCGGGTGTGACCGCCGAGACTCTGGCAGGGTGTACCTGAAACCTACAAGGGGGAAGGAAGGTCACCATGGAGATCGCCGGAGCAATCGGCATCCTGGTCGTCATCGGAATCGCGGTCGTCGCCGCGATCGTCATCGCGCTGATCCTGCTGCTGTTCGCCCGCAGCTGGATCAAGGTCGCTCGAGCCGATGAGGCGCTTGTCATCTCGGGTCGCAAGCAGAAGGTGCAGCGCGCCGTCATCAATGCCGACGGCAGCACCAGCTCCGAGATGGCGGAGTCGCCGGTCACGGTGATCGTCAACGGCAAGTCGCTCGTCAACCCGATCACGCAGCGTCACGAGATCATCTCGCTGCGCTCGCGTCAGGTGTCGCTGAACGCCGAGGCGCAGTCGCTCGACAGCGTCACGCTCAACGTCGACGGCGTCGCGATCGTCAAGATCGGCTCCGACCCCCTGTACGTTCGCCGAGCAGCCGAGCGCTTCGCCTCGCAGGACAAGGCGATCGAGCAGTTCACCACCGAGCAGCTCGAGGGCGCGCTGCGCGGCATCGTCGCGACGCTGTCTGTCGTCGAGCTGATGCGCGAGCGCAAGAAGTTCTCCGACCAGATCGCCGCCGACGTCTCGCAGGAGCTCGCCGAACAGGGTCTCATCCTCGACTCGTTCCAGATCAAGGGCATCACCGACAAAGTCGGCTACATCCAGTCGCTGGGTGCGCCCGAGATCCAGGCGAAGCGTCAGGCCGCCGAGATCTCGCAGACGAACGCCGACCGGGCGATCAACCAGAAGAACATCGCCAACCAAGAGGCGAACCTGATCGAGCAGACCGCGCTCGACACCAACACCGCCAATGCCAACGCCGGCATCGGACGCGCACGTGCCGAAGCCGAGCAGGCCGAGCAGCTGGCCCGCGCTCAGGCCGAGCAGGCCGTGCTGCAGCAGCAGGCTGAGAACAAGCAGGCGCAGCTCGACGCCGACGTCAAGCGCGTCGCCGACGCGCAGCGGTACGAGGCCGAGACCCGCGCCCAGGCCGACCTGTTCACCCGCGAGAAGGCCGCCGAGGCCGCCGCGATCGAGCAGGTCAAGCAGGCCGAGGCCCGCACGCGCATCGCCGAGCAGCAGGCGCAGGCCGACAAGGCACGTGCTGCCGGTGAGGCCGCTGCCGCCGAAGCGAAGGCGACCGGTGACGCCAACGCGCTGCGCGCCCAGGCCGACGCCGAGGCCGAGGCCCGCCGGCTTCGCGCCAACGCCGAGGCCGAGGCGATCCGCGCCGAGGGTGAGGCGCGCGCCGCCGCCGTCGAGGCGGAGGCGAAGGCCATCGCTTCCAACCAGGAGGCGTTCCTGTCGCAGCGCGTGCTCGAGGTGCTGCCGCAGATCATGGCGGAGTTCGCGAAGGGCTACTCGGCGATCGGCAACGTCTCGATCATCGGCGGGACCGGCGAGGACGGCGCGTCCAGCGTCGTCGGCGGCGACAACGCCAAGGCGATGCGCTCGGTGTTCGACAGCGTGAGCGCCGCAACCGGTCTCGACCTCGCCGCGATCATCCAGGGTCAGGCCGTCGGCCGCAGCTTCGGTGCGGGTGTCGCTCAGGCGACGGATGCCTCGGCCGCCTCGCCTTCGGCCGCAGGCTCGGCCACCGCGATCGTCGAGCGCACCCTCGACGACCCGGCGGAGCCCACCGCCGGCGAGTAACCGCCGCTTCTGAAGAGCCGTCTCGCCCAGCGAGGCGGCTCTTCGCGTCTCCAGGTGCACGCGCGGCCCGGACACTCCGCATCCGCATCCGCATCCGCATCCGGGGTCACTTTCGTACGCTTTCAGCCCGGCGGGCGTACACGATCGACCCCGCAGCGGCTGGTTCGCCGAGTCGACGTCTCGGCCGGGCAGACTGGAACCGTGACCTCCCGCGCGTTCGACCTCGCCCGCATCGGCGCGGGCCTGTCGTTCGCGGCGGCCCTCGGCGACGTCGAGCGCGCACTCGACGCGGGCACCGCGCTGGTCATCAGCGCGCCGCCGGGCACGGGCAAGACGACACTCGTGCCTCCGTTGCTGGCAGCGCGCACCAGCGGACGCGTGATCGTCACCCAGCCGCGGCGCGTGGCAGCGCGCGCCGCCGCCCGGCGCCTGGCCGAGCTCGACGGGTCACCGCTCGGCGCCCGCGTCGGCTTCACCGTCCGCGGCGAGCGCAGAACGAGCCCGCAGATGCGTGTCGAGTTCGTCACGGCGGGGGTTCTGCTGCGCCGGATGCTCGATGCCCCGGGCCTCGACGGCATCGACGCCGTCATCATCGACGAGGTGCACGAGCGTGCGCTCGAGACCGATCTGCTGATCGGACTGCTCGGCGAGGTGCGCGAGCTGCGGGACGACCTCACGCTGATCGCGATGTCCGCCACGGTCGACGCCGAGCGGATCTCGTCGGTGATCGGCACCTCGACCGCGCCCGCACCGGTCGTCGAGCACCGCGTCGCCGCTCATCCGCTCGCCGAGCGATGGGCCCCCGGGCCGGGGCCGCGGCTCGACGAGCGCGGCGTCACCCGCTCATTCCTCGATCACGTGGCCCGCACGGCGGCATCCGCCGCCCGCGACCTGATCAGCGGCGCGCCCGACGCCGACACGCTCGTCTTCGCCCCGGGGGCACTCGAAGTCGCCGAGGTCGCACGCCGCGTCTCAGATCTCGCTCCCGAGTTCGACGTGCGCGAGCTGCATGGGCAGCTGCCCTCGGCCGCCCAGGACGCGGTGATCCGCGGCCGCGCCGCCCGAGACCGGCCGCGCATCATCGTGACGACCTCCCTCGCCGAGTCGTCGCTGACCGTGCCCGGCGTTCGTCTCGTCGTCGACAGCTGCCTGGCCCGGCAGCCGCAGCGCGATGCCGCTCGCGGGATGACTGGGCTGGTGACGACCGCAGCATCCCGATCGTCGTGCGTGCAGCGCGCCGGACGCGCGACCCGGCAGGGACCCGGCGCGGTCGTACGGTGCGTCGACGAACGCACGTACGCCGCCGCCCCGGCGCGCCCCGCCCCCGAGATCGCGACCGCCGACCTCACCGATGCCGCTCTGCTGCTGGCGTGCTGGGGTGCTCCAGGCGGTGCGGGCCTGCGACTGATCGACCCGTTGCCGTCCGACAGTCTGCGCGAGGCGATCGACGCGCTGCTCGCCCTCGGCGCCGTCGACGACGACGGTCGGGCGACCGCCGAAGGGCGCGCGCTCGCGCGCATCCCGGCCGATCCGCGCCTCGCCAGGGCACTGCGCGACGGCGCCGACGTCGTGGGTGCACGCACCGCCGCCGAGGTCGTCGCGCTCGTGGCCGGTGACGTCCGCGTGCGCGACGCCGACATCGCATCCGCGATCTCTGCGCTGCGGCACGGACGCAGTCCCGACGCGCAGCGCTGGGCGCGCGAGGTCGATCGACTGATGCGGCTCGTGCCGCCCGGACGCTCTGCACGAGGGCGCACGGACGACCTCGGGCTCGTCGTCGCGCTCGCTTTCCCCCGCCGGATCGCCAAGCGGGTCGAACGCTCGTCGGATGGGGCGACGTTCCTGCTGGCATCCGGAACGCGAGCGGGCATCGGCGGGCCCCTCGCAGACGCCGAGTGGCTGGCAGTCGCCGACGTGGCTCGCGCGTCCGGCCGCGTCGCCGCCGGCTCGGGCGCGGTCATCCGCGCCGCCGCGGCGATCACCGAGCAGCAGGTCGAGCGCGCCGCAGGCCAGCTGATCACCGATCGTGTCGAGGCGCAGCTGGTCGGCGGCCGCGTCAGTGCACGTCGCGAGCGGCGGGTCGGGGCGATCGTGCGCTCGTCCGTGCCGGTGCGCGCGTCTGCGGCAGAGGGCCGGGACGCCGTGCAGCGCGCGGTGCAGGCAGACGGTCTCGGCGTCTTCACCTGGACGGACGCCGCCGATGAGCTGCGCAGCCGGCTGGCCTTTCTGCACCGCGTGCTCGGCGACCCGTGGCCCGACGTCGGCGACGATGCGCTGCTGGCCCGTCTCGAGGAGTGGCTCGATCCCGAGCTCACCGCCCTCGCAGGCGGGACTCCAGCCGAGCGGATCGACCTCGCCTCGCCGCTGCGGCGGCTGCTGCCGTGGCCGGCCGCCGCCGAGTTCGACGCCCTGGCGCCGGAACGGCTCGAGGTGCCCAGCGGCTCACGCATCCGCATCGCCTATCCCTCGTTCGACGACGTCAGCGCCCCACCCGTCGTCGCGGTGAAGCTGCAGGAGTGCTTCGGCTGGGCCGAGACGCCCCGGCTCGTGGCCGGGCGTGTGCCCGTGCTCTTCCACCTGCTGTCGCCCGCCGGGCGACCGCTCGCGGTGACGGCCGATCTTGCCTCGTTCTGGTCAGGGCCGTACGCACAGGTGCGAGCGGAGATGCGCGGTCGCTATCCCAAGCATCCCTGGCCCGAGGACCCGTGGGCAGCGACGGCCACCCGCCACACCACTCGACGGGCTGCGCGGGACTGACCCGTCGGATCAGCACTCGATGACGTTCACGGCGAGGCCCCCCTCGCTGGTCTCCTTGTACTTCGTCGACATGTCGAGCCCGGTCTGACGCATCGTCTCGACCACCGCATCCAGCGAGACGTAGTGATGGCCGTCGCCGCGCAGTGCGAGACGGGCGGCTGTGACGGCGGTGGACGCGGCGATCGCGTTGCGCTCGATGCACGGAATCTGCACGAGCCCGCCGATCGGGTCGCAGGTGAGACCGAGGTGGTGCTCCATGGCGATCTCGGCGGCGTTCTCGATCTGCCGGACGGTTCCGCCCATCACCGCAGTGAGGCCACCCGCCGCCATGGCGCAGGCCGAGCCGACCTCGGCCTGGCAGCCGCCTTCGGCGCCCGAGATCGATGCGTTCGCCTTGAACAGCGACCCGAGCGCCGTAGCAGTGAGCAGAAAACGTCGGATGCCTCGGCGGCGATTCGCCTCGGCCAGCGCGTCGGCCTCACCGTCCGGGGAGGCCGGCCCCTTCGGCAGGCTCAGCGACTCAGTCCGAGATGTCGGCGAGCCGTCTGACGAGCGGAAACCGAGCAGGGCGCTGCCGACGAGCTCGCCGTGTGGGGTGACCGCGTTGCCGACTCCCAGACCGGAGTCGGCGAGGAAACGCCACCAGTACATCGCGACGGCTGGCAGGATGCCCGCCGCGCCGTTGGTCGGGGCGGTGACGACGCGCCCGCCGGCCGCGTTCTCCTCGTTCACCGCGAGGGCGAAGGCACCGAGCCATTCGCCGGGAAGCGCCGGATGCCCGTCGGCTTCGACCGCCTCGAGCTGCTGGCGGATGTCACCTGCGCGACGCTTCACCTTCAGGATGCCCGGCAGCGTGCCCTCCGAGTGCAGCCCTGCGTTGACGCAGGCGGCCATGGCATCCCAGACCGCGTCGAGGCCGGCCGCGACCTGCTCTTCGGAGCGCACCGCCATCTCGTTCGCACGGGCGATCTCGGCGATCGACATCCCCGTCTCGTCACAGAGCGTGAGCAGCTCTTCAGCGGTGTCGTACGGATAGGGCTGGGGGGCTGCGGTCACACGCACCTCTTCGCCGTCGCGACGGATGAAACCGCCGCCGACGGAGTAATAGGTCTGCTCGAGCACGACTGCGCCGTCGGCGTCGAGCGCGTGCAGGGTCATCGCGTTGGGGTGACCGGGTAGGCGCGTGCGAGGCACGAACGCGATGTCGTCCTTCGCGAACGAGATGCGGTGCTCGCCCGCCAGCAGCAGGTCGCGCCCCTCCGGCCAGCGGCTCCACAGCTCGCGCACGTCGTCGGGGTCGCAGGTCTCGGGGTGCAGCCCCTCGAGGCCGGCGACGACGGCATCCGGCGTGCCGTGTCCGAGCCCGGTCGCACCCAGCGAGCCGAACAGCTCGCATCGCACCCGCAACACGTCGCCGAGCAGGCCTTCGACCTTCAGCCGATCCGCGAAGTCGACGCCGGCGCGCATCGGACCGACGGTGTGCGAGCTCGAGGGCCCCACACCGATGGAGAACAGGTCGAAAGCCGAGACGTACGCAGTCACCTCTCCAGCCTACGTCCGCCCGGTCTTCTCGGGGCCGCAGACATAGCGCAACCGGCTCGGCCCCAGAGCTTCCGGCGGCATGTCCCAGCTGCACTGGAAAGGCGAAACCCCCGCCGCTTCCGCGACGGGGGTTTCAATACTGTCTCAACACAGTGCGCGCCCCGAGGGACTCGAACCCCCAACCTTCTGATCCGTAGTCAGATGCTCTATCCATTGAGCTAGGGGCGCACGGCCCGCTCAGCGGGCCGAAGAACAGCCTACAACACGTTTCGGCGAGAAGTGAAATCGCGCCGGAGCAGGCTCACGCCCGGCGTGTCCAGAGTGCGCGCTTGCCGTCTCGCTCGGCCCGAGATGTGTCTTTCTCCGCTGCCTTCTCAGCCGCCTTCTCCCGTTTGCGGCGGGCGCGCTGCTCCGACGACAGCGCCTGCAGATCGACGAGTTTGAGCGCCTGCATACGAGCCTCGCGCATCTGCTCGTACTCGGGATCCTGATCGGCGCGCATCCCCTCGACGCGCAGCCGACGATCGAGATTGCTGCGCACATCGGTCCACGCCGCGGCCCTCGCCTCCTCCACGAGCGCTCGCAGCGCTTCGGGATCGTCGGTCATCTCACGCAGATGTGTGGCGACGCCGAGCGACTGCTTGGCGCGGCGCCGCAGGTTTCGCACGTCCCGGTCGCGGTAGTCGTGAGTGCCGTGCGGGTCGGAGTGCCGGCCGCGGGCGCGTTTGCGCAGCGCCGTGAGGTGCTCTGCGGCCTGCTCGGATTCGTCGGCCATCGCGCGCAGCGCGACCCGTGCCTCGTCCATGTAGTGGTCGATCTCGAAGGTGCCTCCCTGCGCGATCGTCCCGACCAGGATCTGGTTCTTCACGGTCAGCCGAACGGCCGCCGTGGCGATCGCGACGCCCTCGGCGACGGCATCAGCTGTTCGTCCCACGAGTACCTCCCGCATCGAGCGTACCGGCACCCCACCCACAGCGGTGGGGTGGGTTCATTCGCGCGGAGCGGATGCCCCGAACATGCGCTCGTGAGCGGCCGCCCGTCCTTCGGCGAGATGCTCGGGAACCAGACGGCGCAGGGCCTCGACATCACGCGCGCGGATCGCGTCGAGGATCTCGCGGTGGGTCGACGCCATCTCGGCGAGGTCGTCATGCTGCCCGAACAGCCAGCGCAGCCGGGTGACGAGGGAGGCCGCAAGCTCGACGAGCATCGCGTTCTGCGACAGACGGACGACCGCCATGTGGAACGCCGTAGACGCCTGGCGTGCGGACTCGATGTCGTCGAGCGCGGCTGCGGCGGCCTCCTGCGCGACGAGCGACTCGAGCAGTGCGATGCCCGCCTCATCGACGCGCTGGGCCGCGAGCACGAACGACAGCGTCTCGAGCGCTTCTCGGACTTCGAAGAAGCCCTGCAGGTCGTGCGGTGAGAACTCGCGGACCGTCGCTCCGCTGCGCGGGCGTGCCACGACGATCCCGTCGGCGACCAGCGCCTTGATGGCCTCTCGCACCGGCAGCCGTGACACCTGCAGCTCGGCCGCGATGTCGCGCTCGACCAGTCGCGACCCCGGCGGGCGTCGGCCCGACATGATGTCGTCTCGGAGCGCATCGGCCACACGCTCTGATTCGAGGCCCGACATTCCACCCAACGGCATGATCGGATTCAACCACCACCCGGCCGATTCGGCCAGTGTTCCGGCATTCCGGCCGGCTCTCCTCAGAGCTCGACGGGAGGCGCCGGTTCGTCTTCGGCGGCCTCGGGATGACGCACGAGGTTCACGACGGCGAGGGCGAGCCCGCCCCACACGGTGACCATCGCGACGATCATCATGACGACGGCTGTGGGGGTCATGATCGTGCTCCGTTCTGGCGGGCATCCGCCACGGCGATGCTCCCGGTCTCGGCATCCGGTTCGTAATTCTCGACGACGAGGAACTCGTCGTACTCAGGATCATCCTTCGCGTGCGAGCGGCTGCTCCACGGCAGCAGCGACAGCATGATCGCGAACACGATGATCGCGACCACCATCCCCCACCCGAAGATCGCCAGGAACCAGAGCGGATAGCCCTCGTACGGTGTCGTGACCTTGGTGATGATCTCGCTGATGAACAGGTAACCGAGCACGACCGGGGCGAGCGCCCCCACCAGCAGCATCCAGACCCACCCGAGCCGGAAGCTGGAGCGCTTGTTGAGGTGCTCGCGCAGCACCGGCAGTTTGCGCAGGATCCACGCGACGAGGATGACCGCGACCAGCGCCACGGCCATGATGCCGAAGGCGTTGATGAACGCGTCGGTCGCATCGAGCACCTGCAGCGCCGTGGTGGTCGAGAAGAACGCGATCGAGATCAGGGCGACCGGGATGGCCACTGTGAGCGTGGTGCGCACCCGGCCCCAGCCGAGCTTGTCCTGCAGCGCGGCGACCACCACCTCGAGCACGGAGATGAGCGAGGTGATTCCGGCGAACACCAGGGCGCCGAAGAAGAGCACCCCGAGAATCGAGCCGCCGGTGGCCTGCGAGACGATGGTCGGGAAGGCGATGAACGCCAGCCCGATGCCCGATGATGCGACGCCCGAGACGTCGGTGCCCTGCGCCTGGGCCATGAATCCCAGGGCGGCGAACACGCCGATGCCGGCGAGGATCTCGAAGCCGGAGTTCGCGAAGCCCACGACGAGACCGGAGCCGGTGAGGTCGGTCTTGCGCTTCAGATACGACGAGTAGGTGACCATGATGCCGAAGGCGACCGACAGCGAGAAGAAGATGTGGCCGTACGCCGACGCCCACACCCCGGGGTCGGCGAGCGCCTCCCAGTTCGGGGTGAAGAACGCGTTGAGCCCGTCCATCGCTCCCGGCAGGAACAGGGCCTGCACGACGAGCAGGGCGAACATGAGCGTCAGCAGCGGCATCAGGATCATGTTCGCGGCGCCGATGCCGCGCTTGACACCCAGCGCCATGATGATGATCACGACGAGCCACACGCCGATGAGTGGGATGCCCACCTGCGGCACGAACTCGAGCGAGACACCCTTCTCGATGTCGCCCATCTGCAGGAAGTCGGAGAAGAAGTAGTCCTGCTCGTTGCCCTCGCCCCAGGTGATCTGGGCCGAGAACCAGGTGTACATGGCGGCCCACGCGATGATCACGGCGTAATAGGTGGCGATCACGACGCAGATCAGCACCTGCCACCAGCCCAGCGGCTCAGCCGCGCGGCTCATGCGCCGGAACGCCAGCGGCGCGGAGCCACGGAAGCGGTGCCCGATCGCGTAGTCGAAGAACAGCAGCGGGATGCCCGCGGTCAGCAGTGCGCACAGGTAAGGGATGAGGAACGCGCCCCCGCCGCCCTCATAGGCGACGTACGGGAACCGCCAGATGTTGCCGAGCCCGACCGCGGATCCGATCGCCGACAAGATGAAGACGTTGCGCGATCCGAAGGCCTCGCGTCTCTTGGTCTGCGCCGTTGCATTCGCCATGCTCCGAGGCTACCGGAGAGGCGAGACGACGACAGCCGGCCTCGCCGCCGAGCTCAGTCCGAGCGAGGCGCGTCTGCGGGGTCGTCGGCACCGTCCACGCCCGGCCCGGGGCCAGGGCGCACGGCTGCGGTGTCGGCGACGTCAATGCGCACATTGCCGTCGTGCTCGGTCACCTCGATGCGCGGTGCCGCATCGGCCTCGGTGGAGTGCTGCGCGCGAAGGAACTGGTCGCGCAGCTTCTGCTCGTGGGTCATGCCCTCGATGGGGCCGTCGTTCTCGCTCATGCCACGACCATCTCGCGCGCGGCCGACGCGGGCGAGGCCCTGGCCGCCGACCAGCGGAGGTGATAGAAAACCCTGCGCCGAGATCTCGCTGTTCACCACCGAGGGTGGACGTCCGCCCGGAACCGGCGGTCGTAGAGATCTCGCACGGCTGCGGTGAAGTCGTCGCCGAGCTCGGGGACGCACCCCGCGGCCGCGTTCGATTCCGCCTGCGCGACGCTGCGCGCGCCCGGGATCACGGACGAGACGCCGGGAAGCTGAGAGACCCACGCGAGAGCCGCCGTTGCCGGAGCGAGACCTGCTCCCGCGGCAAGCGCGGAGAACTCCTGTGCGGCCTCCACACCCTGGTCATAGTCGACGCCCGAAAAGGTCTCACCCTGGTCGAAGGCCTCGCCGTTCCGGTTGAAGCTGCGGTGATCGTTCGCGGCGAACTCCGTGTCGCGGGAGTAACGGCCCGACAGAAGCCCGCTTGCGAGCGGCACGCGGGCGATGATGCCGACCCCCGCCTCGATGGCTGCGGGCAGGACCTCGTCGAGTGGCTTCAGACGGAAGGCGTTCAGGATGATCTGCACGGTCGCGACGCCCGGTCGCGCGATGGCGGCGAGCGCCTCGGCGGTCGTCTCGACGCTCACACCGTAGGCGGCGATCGCCTGCTCCTCGACCAGGGTGTCGAGCGCGTCGAACACGGCGTCGTCGGAGTAGACCGCCGTCGGCGGGCAGTGCAGCTGCACGAGGTCGAGGGTGTCGACACCGAGGTTGCGGCGGCTGCGGTCGGTCCACGACCGGAAGTTCTCCAGCACGTAGTTCGCCGGAATCTGCTCGACGCGGCGGCCCATCTTGGTCGCGATTGTGAGCGGGGCATCCGGGTTCTCGCGCCGCCACGCCCCGATCAGCGACTCGCTTCGCCCGTCGCCGTACACATCGGCAGTGTCGAAGAAGGTGACTCCGGATGCGGCGCTCGCATCGAGCACGGCTCGGGCATCCGCTTCACTCACCTCGCCCCAGTCGGCGCCGAGCTGCCATGTGCCGAGACCGATGACGGAGACGTCGCGACCAGTGCGACCCAGAGTGCGATGCTGCATGCGATCGAGCCTAGGGCGTAGCCGCATCGTCGGCGCCCCCGCGGCGGCTGGGCGACAGTAGTCCGGTGAACGGAGCGTCCAGAGCAGGGTCGACGCGCTGCAGTTCGGGATGCCCGTCATGCCACTCGATGATCTCCCGCGCCGCGTGATGGAGGGCGACGGTCGGCGCGAAATCGGGGACGAGGCGGCGGATCTTGGTGTTGTCGAAGACGACGGAGTGAGCCATGTCACCCGTCAGCTGTCCCGCCCGCTCCGGAGCGAGCCGCTCGAACTCGGCGCTCGGCGCATGCCGCAGCCGCGGTTCCGCCCCGGCGGCCCGACCGAGGATCGAGTAGATCTCGTTCCACGTGTAGACGAAGTCGCTCGTGATCTGGAAGGTGTCGCCGTAGGCGAGCGGGTTGCCGAGCAGTCCGACGAACCCGACGGCGAAGTCCGTGGAGTGGGTGAGCGTCCACAGGGACGTGCCGTCGCCGTGGACGACGATCTCCTCGCCTCGGCGGATCCGGTCGATCGCGGTCCACCCGCCGAACGCCGGGATCGTCCACTTGTCGTAGGTGTGCGAGGGACGCAGCACCGTCACGGGGAAGTCGCGATCGCGATACGCCCGGGTCAGCAGCTCCTCGCACGCGATCTTGTCGCGCGAGTACTGCCAGTGCGGATTGCGCAGCGGGGTCGACTCGGTGATCGGCAGGTGCGCCACCGGCTTCTGATAGGCGGATGCCGAGCTGATGAAGACGTACTGTCCGGTGCGCCCTTCGAAGCGGTCGATGTCACGCTGCACGTGATCAGGCGTGAAGGCGATCATGTCGGCGACCACGTCGAACTCGCGACCGCGGAGCGCAGCGTCGACTGCCTCGGCATCCGAGATGTCGGCCGTCAGCACTTCGACGCCTTCCGCCGGCGCTCGGCGGGACTGGCCGCGATTCAGCAGCGTCACCTCCATGCCACGCCGGGCTGCGAGTTCGCTCGCGGCAGAGGAGATGATTCCCGTTCCACCGATGAACAGCACCTTCAACGCAGTCATGCGGTGCACTCCACCGAGGAGCGAGCAGGGGCGACGTGCCGAGCCTCCGGCCGCGTGGGGCCCGGAGCGAAAAAGCTGCACCCGTCGCCGGTGAACGAAACGAGCCCTGGACTTCGTCCGGGGCTCGTTCTGTTCAGCGGAGACGGAGGGATTTGAACCCTCGGTCCCCTTGCGAGGACTCCACCTTAGCAGGGTGGTGCACTAGGCCTGACTATGCGACGTCTCCAGGCACCCGGTTTCACTGGATGCGCCTTGCAATCATAACGGTTCTGCGGGGCTCCCACGAATCGAGCGCGTGTTCAGCCGATCGGGCGGCCCGTCGCGCAGTCGAAGCGCAGCTCACGGTCGAGCCCGAGCTCGGGAACGGCGAATCGCGCCGTGACGACACCCGCGGCGATATCGGCATCGTCGACGGTGAGTGCGGGGTAGGGCTGAGAGAACAGCAGCCGTCCTCCGGCGGGGATGTCCTGCGGCGAGGTGCTCCCACCCGGATGCTCGAGCACGACGTTCCGCGCCCCCGCATCCGCTGGCATGCGCACGCGCACGTGGAAGGCGAGGATGTCTCCGGCACGCAGCCCGGGTCGTGGAGGCCCGTAGTTGCGCAGCTGTGCCTCACGAGTGCCGAGGATCATGCCCCCTGCCGCCCCGTACGCCTGGCCGACCTCCTTCCACGCACTCGCAGCGACGCCTCCGGCATCGACGGGATATACGTGGTGCTCGCCGACGTGCACCCACTCGTCGGGCAGTCCGGGCGTGATCGAACGCAGGATGACCTCGAGGGTGGGCACGGGCGGTGCGCCGACCCGGGCGGCCTCCGGGTCGATCGGGCCGGCATCCTGGATCTGCGTCAGGCTCACAGTGGTGAAGACGATCTCGGAGTATCCCTCCCGCTCGTACAGCACCCCGATGCGGCCGTCGGGCAGGGCGGCCGCGCACGAGTAACCCGAGCTGCCCTCGCAGATCGCATGCTGGTGCGGCCAGCTGGCACCTGCGTCGAACGACAGGCTCACCGCCGTGTTGCGGCGCATCTCGGGGTCGAGGTTCGAGGTGACGAGCAGCGCTCCGGGCGCTGAGGACGCACCCGCCAGGGCGAGCAGCGACCCGTTGTCGCTGGGGTCGGGCAGACCGGAGACCTGCTCGACGGCGCTCCACGTCGCGCCGCCGTCGGTCGAGCGCGACGCCAGCCGGTGCGGCGTGCCTCGGGAGTGCAGCAGCAGCGACCCGTCGAGCAGCGCCGCGATCGACGACTCGTTCGTGCCTCCGCCCACGGCGGCTCCCAGCATCCACGTCTCGCCGTGATCATCGCTGTAGGCGGCGGCCGCCGTGATCTCCCCGCCATCCAGCAGCACCATGGGCTGCACGAGTCGGCCGGCGTGCTCGCCCTCCGCGATGCGCACGCCCGTGCCCGATGCGGCGAAGATGCCGGTGATGCCCGCCCGCTTGAGCTGCGCGGTCAGCCGCCGATGCTCCCAGGTGAGGCCGTCATCGTCCGACACCGACACGTCGACGTGCTGCACCTCGTCGACGGGCTCGGTGCCCTCGACGGCTTCGAAGAAACCCGCCCGCGTGCCGGCGGCGTGGAACATGAATATGCGCCCCGTCGCGGTGTCGACCAGCAGCGACGGGTCGCCGAACCCCTGCAGCCCGGTGCCGGTGCGCACGACCTGCTGCGGCTGCCACGTCGCACCGCCGTCGGCGCTGCGTCGCAGCAACAGGTCGATCGGGCTGGGCAGATCGTCGAGGTTCGGGCGGCCGTCGTAGGCGGCGAGCAGAGTTCCGCGGGTGGTCACGGCGAGCGCGGGAATGCGGTACTGCGCGTAGCCGCCCTCGCCGCGGCGCGCGATCGGGAGGGTGGTCACCAGACGATGCTACCGACTGACGCCGCCGGCCGAGCCCCGAGGCACCTCCGCGCGATCAGCGACGGACGTTGCCGTTGGAGCAGGTCTGCACTGCGGCCGAGTTGCCCTTGATCGAGCTGGGCAGCTGTGCGACATCGTCGGGCACCGGAGCAGTCGACTCCGTGGCACCCGGATCAGGAGCCTCGGTCGCGGGCGCCTCGGGGGCCGCGGGAGTCTCCGGCTCCTGCACGACCACGCCGTCGTCCTTGGTGTTCTGGTGCGTGATCTGCAGCTGCTTGTTCGCGGCGATGGCATCCCACAGGGCCGTGGCCGCCTGCTTGTCCGGCACGACCTTGTTGGGGTCGCTGGGATCGGTGGCGGTCGGATACTGCACGAAGACGATGTCCTCGAACGGCACGCTCTTGACGGCGAGGGCGATCTGCACGATCTTCATCGGGTCGGCGAGCGAGGTCGAGGCCTCGAGGTTGTTCAGTCCTGTGTCGGCGAGACGCAGCATCGTGGGCACGTTGCCGAGCACCTCTCCGCTGATCATCTTGCGGGCCAGGCTCGACATGTACTGCTGCTGATTGCCGATGCGGCCCAGGTCCGACCCGTCGCCGACGCCGTGGCGGGTGCGCAGGAACTGCAGCGCCTGCATGCCCTGAATGGTGTGCGTACCCGCGGGCATGTCGAGGCCGGTGTACTTGTCTTTGATGGGATTCGCCAGGCAGACCTCGACGCCGCCGATGGCGTCGGTGATCTCGATCACGCCGCCGAAGGTGACCTTCGCGGCGAACTCGATGTCTTCGCCGGTGAGCTTCGAGATCGTCTGGGCGACGCAGTTCAGCCCGCCGCCCTCGCCGCCGTGCTCGTAGGCGACGTTGAGCGGCTGCTTGCTCATGGCCGACTTCGTGTTGCCGTCTGCATCGGTGCACTCGGGTATGGGCAGCATCAGGTCGCGCGGGAAGCTGACGGCAGTCACCCGACGCGGCTCGGCCGAGACGTGCACCAGCAGGTTCACGTCATTGAGCGTCCCACCGGCGTCCTTGCCCGTGCAGCGCTCTCCGAAGAGATAGGCGTACTTCTCTTCGCAGGTGTCGACGCCGGCGAGGAGGATGTCGAATCCGCCTGGATACGCTCCGATGTCGGGCGGGAGCTCCTTGGTGTCGTCCAGCTCGACCGCGTTGGCCGTCACGGTGTTCGTGAAGCTGCTGAGCACGTACCCCGCGACGCCCACGCCGCTCACGAGCACGACGGCGAGCACGACGCCGACGATCTTGAGCAGCTGCCCCACCGCACTCGGAGACCGCAGCTGACCATGGCGCGCCACGGGCTGGCGGCGTTTGACGGACGTGCTCACTCGGGGGCCTTTCGACATGAAGCGGAGGGTGTGGGATTCGAACCCACGGGACATTGCTGCCCACTGGTTTTCAAGACCAGGTCCATCGGCCGCTCGGACAACCCTCCCGACGCCGGTTCGCACCGGACGGTCAGTCGTCGAGTCTATCGGTTTCGCGGAAGCCGATCAGGACGACTCATTCTTTCGCGGCCGTCTGGGGATCTTCTGGGCGGGGCACTCGAGCGGGCGGGCTCAGAGGAGGGTACGCAGGGCGGATGCCAGACCGCCGTCCTCCACGGTGTGAGTGAGCTCGCCGGCGGCATCCTGCACTTCCTCGACCGCCTGCCCCATGGCCACCGCGCGCCCGCCGCCGGCGAGTGCCCAGGCGAACATGCCCAGATCGTTGCGACCATCACCGGCCACGAGAACCCTCTCGCGCGGCACGCCGAGCTTCGCGCGCACGCGCTCGAGTGCGCTCCCCTTGTCGACGCCCTTCGGCGCGATGTCGAGCCACGCCGTCCAGCCGACGGCGTATGACACCTCGTTCAGCCCGACCTCGGCGACGATCCGCTGGAAGTCGGCCTCGTCGTGCTCGGGTGAGACCACCACGATGCGCGACACCGGCTGCTGCATGAGCTCGTCGAAGTCGACCCGACGGCCGGCGTCGAGCGTCCAATCGTCGAGCACTTCGGTGTAGAGCCGCTCGCCGGAGGCGAGCTCGACCATGTACCGGGCTTCGGGCAGGGTCTCGCGCAGCAGCGTGAGCACGGGGGCGGGGTCGAAGACCTCGACGCGCCAGCGCTCCCACCCGTCGCCGGTCCGGCGCATCACGACCGCGCCGTTCGAGCACACGACGTATTCGGCCGTCATCCCGAGCTCGTCGACGAAGCGCTTCGTGCCGCCCCAGCTGCGCCCGGTCGCGATCATGACCTCGTAGCCGGCATCGCGCACCTCGGCGACCGCAGCGGCGACGCCGGGGCTGAGCGTCTCGTCCTGCAGCAGGATGGTGCCGTCGACGTCGAGCCCGACCAGGCCGCGCGACCTCACTCGGTGCCCTGCGTGACGTCGGGCTGTTCCGACCAGCCGATCGGCCGCAGCACGTCGAGGCCGCCGAGATACGGGCGCAGCACCTCCGGGACGGTCACCGAGCCGTCGGCCTGCTGGTGGGTCTCGAGGATCGCGACGATCCAGCGAGTGGTGGCGAGCGTGCCGTTCAGCGTCGCGACGGTGCGCGTCTTCGCCGGCGCCGCGTCGTCCGACTCGGGGCGGTACCGGATGTCCAGGCGCCGCGCCTGGTAGGTCGTGCAGTTCGAGGTCGAGGTGAGCTCGCGGAACGCACCCTGCGTGGGCACCCACGCCTCGATGTCGAACTTGCGGGCCGCGCTCGACCCGAGGTCGCCTGCGGCCACGTCGATCACCCGGTAGGCGAGGCCGAGAGCGGTGAGCATCTCTTCCTGCAGCGCGACGAGGCGTTCGTGCTCGGCCTCGGCGTCTTCGGGAGTCGTGTAGACGAACATCTCGAGCTTGTTGAACTGGTGCACCCGGATGATGCCGCGGGTGTCCTTGCCGTATGAGCCGGCCTCGCTGCGGTAGCACGTCGACCAGCCGGCGTACCGGTGCGGGCCCTGGGCGAGGTCGAGGATCTCGTCTTTGTGGTAGCCGGCGAGGGGCACCTCGCTGGTGCCGACGAGGAAGAGGTCCTCCTTGTCGAGGTGGTAGACCTCGTCGGCGTGCTCGCCGAGGAATCCGGTGCCCTGCATGATCTCGGGGCGCACGAGCGTCGGCACGATCATCGGCGTGAAGCCGTTCGCGAGCGCTTTGTCGAGCGCGAGGTTCATCAGGGCGATCTCGAGTCGCGCACCGATGCCCTTCAGGAAGTAGAAGCGCGAGCCCGAGACCTTGACGCCGCGCTCCATATCGATGGCGCCGAGCATCTCGCCGAGCTCGAGGTGGTCGCGCGGCTCGAAGTCGTAGGTGGGTACATCGCCCACGCGGCGCAGCTCGACGAAGTCCTCCTCGCCGCCGGCGGGGACTCCGTCGATGATGACGTTCTCGATGCGCTCGAGGGCTGACGCCGCAGCATCCGCTGCCTCGTTCGCGGCCTGCTGCGCGGCCTTGACGCGATCGGCCAGCTCTCTGACCTGCGCGACCAGTGCCGCCTTCTCGTCCTTCGGCGCCTTCGCGACCGTCTTGCCGAAGGCGTTCTGCTCGGCGCGCAGCGACTCGAAGGCGCTCAGCGCGTCACGACGCGATCGATCCGCCTCGATCGCCGCATCGACGGTTTCGGGCGCGTTGCCGCGCGCGATCTGTGAGCGTCGGACGAGCTCGGGCTCGTCGCGGAGGAGGGCGAGATCGATCATGGGGCAAGTCTATCGACGGCCCCGGGCCCGCTCGGGCGGCGATCACCCACCTGCACGCAGGTCGTAGAGTGGCGGCATGTCGGAATCGAGGAGCGAGCGCGCGCACGCGGCTCTCATCCTCAACCCGGTGAAGGTCGACGCGGAGCGGCTGCGCTCGAGTCTGCTCTCGCTCTCCCGGGCGCACGGGTGGACTCCCCCGCGCTTCTACGAGACGAGCATCGAAGATCCCGGCCAGGGGATCACGCGCGCCGCGATCGATGAGGGTGCCGCCGCCGTCCTCGCTGCGGGAGGCGACGGCACGATCCGTGCGGTCGCCGAGAGCATGGCGGGAACGGGCATCCCGTTCGCCGTCCTTCCCGGCGGCACGGGCAACCTCTTCGCCCGCAACCTGGGCCTGCCGCTGCTCGACGTCGAGAAGGTGATGCAGGCCGTCTTCACGGGCTTCACCTACCCGGTCGACATGGGATGGGCGCGCCTGAACCGGCCCGACGGCACGATCAGCGAGCACGGCTTCGTCGTGCTCGCCGGCATGGGCCTCGACGCCGACATGATCGCCAACACGCGCCCCGACCTCAAGCGCTCGGTGGGCTGGGTCGCCTATCTCGACGGCGCCGCCCGCTCTCTCCCTGGCGCGAAGCCGTTCCGCGTCGTGTATCAGGTCGACGACGGCCGACTGCACTCGACCAAGGTGCACAGCATGCTGTTCGCCAACTGCGGTGCTCTGCCTGCGGGTATCGCACTGCTTCCGGATGCCTCCCTCGACGACGGCGCGATGGACATCGCCCTCATCCAGGCCACCGGCCCGCTGGGGTGGCTGGGCATCTGGCGCAAGGTGTGGTGGGACAACTCGGTGCTCAGGCGCACCCGCGCCGGGCGACGCGTGCTCGAACGGCGCGGCAGAGACGCATCGATCCGGTACCTGCGCGGCGCCGAGGCCGATGCGGCCATGATCGGTCCGACCTCGATCGAGCTCGACGGCGACGAGCTCGGCGTCGCCGTGCGGATGGTGTGCCGGGTGCAGCGCGGCGGTCTGACGATCGTGCTGCCCGAGGGCCACGACACCTCCGGGTTCTGAGCCCTGGCCGTCAGCCTACGACGGCGACCTTGCCGTCGAGACCGCCGCCGACCAGAGTCAGCTCGAAGGGTCCGTCGGCGCGGCCTTCGGGAACCGCGAGGGGCGTCAGGCGAGGAGCCATGTCCATCGTGCAGGGGCGATCGATGTCCTGGAACGTGACGGTCGCGCCGGCATCCGCCGCCTGAACATCGTCCACGATCGGCGGGCACGAGCCCGACCCCCAGGTCAGCAGCACGATGCCGTCGTCATCGAACCAGCTCGCCGACGGCTGATAGTCGGTCTGCCCCTGCGGCGCCGCGGCGAGTGCCCCGAGGTCGGCCGTGTCAGTGCGCCGTCCGTGCACGATCTCGACCTCGACGTCTGCGGTGACATCCACACCCTCGGGGACCGGCACCGTCAGCGCCCGCGGGGCCAGGTCGTCGGTGCACGCCTTTTCGCCGCTCGCGGCGAGGGTCACGCGGATGCCCTTGTCGATCTTCGCGACGTCGCCCAGCGTCGGGGCGCAGGACGACGATCCCCAGGTCAGCACGGCGATGGCGCGACCCCCGTCGAGCCACGCCACCTCGACCTCGCTCACTCCGTCGGCGATCGGCGGGGTCGAGACCTCGTTCGGCGTGCGGGAGCTCGTCGGCACGTCCGACCCGGGGGTGCCGGCGCACGCCGCCGCGAGCAGGGCGACGGCGGCGAGCGCCGCGACGGCGGAGAATGCGCGGAGGGGTCTCATGCCTTGATGGTGTCACGCCCGCGACGATCGTCCCAAAGCGGGCGTGCCCTGGGGCTCACTGCAGCGCGGAGGTGAGCCGTGCGAGGTTGTCGAGCACGGTCGAGCGCAGCGGCTGCTGCATCCACTCCTCCAGTGTCAGCTCGCGGCTGAGCGAGCGATAGTCGTCTTCGACCACCCGCATCTCGTCGACGAACTCCTCACCGCGCACGAGCATCGAGACCTCCATGTTCAGACCGAACGAGCGCATGTCCATGTTGCTCGAGCCGATCACGGCGACCTGATCGTCGATGGTGAGGCTCTTGGTGTGCAGGATGTACGGCTTCGGGTACATCCAGATCCGGATGCCGGCGCGCAGCAGCGCCTCGTAGTAGCTGCGCTGCGCGTGGTAGACCATCGCCTGGTCGCCCTGCTCGGAGACGAACAGCTCGACCTGCACTCCGCGATCGACGGCCGAGGTGACCGCCGCGAGCAGCGCCTCATCGGGAACGAAGTACGGGCTGACGATCATGATCCGCTCCCGGGCGGCGTAGAGCAGCCCGAGGAACAGGCGGAGGTTGTTCTCGACCTCGAATCCAGGGCCGGACGGCACGATCTGACAGTCCAGATCGCCGTGCCCGGTCTCGATGCGGGTGATGTCGATGCCCTCCGGCACGCTGTCGGTCTCGGCGTAGTAGTCGCTGAGGAACACGGCGTTGAGGCTGGCGACGACCGGCCCGTCGACGCGCACCATGAGGTCGACCCAGTGCAGCCCCAGGCGGATGTTCTTGGGCAGGTTGTACGAGGAGTCGGTGATGTTCTGCGACCCCAGGAAGCCGACCGTGCCGTCGATCACGAGCAGTTTGCGGTGGTTGCGCAGGTCGGGTCGCTGGATGCGTCCGCGCAGCGGTTGCACAGGCAGCATGAGATGCCAGTCGGCGCCCATCCTCTCCAGACGCCGCACGGTCTCGCGGTACTTCGGCTTCCAACGGTTGGCCCAGTAGTCCAGCAGCACCCGCACCGGGATCCCGCGGGCCGCCGTCTCTTCCATCGCCCGGAAGAAGTTGTCGGTCGAGGAGTCGGCCTGCAGAATGTAGAACTCCACATGGACGTAGTCCTGCGCACCTCGGATGGCCTCGGCCATGGCATCGAGCGAGGTTTGGTAGTCGCTGATGAGGTGCGCGCCGTTGTCGCCCGACAGCGGCAGTGCCCCCATCGCCTGGCTCATCGAGACCAGCGGCGGGAACCACTCCGGAGGGTCCGGGCGCAGCGAGCCGAGCCGGAGGTTGCTGGCGGTCTCGGCGATGTAGTGGTTGATCCGCTCCTGCTTGCGTCGGCGCAGACGGGGCAGTCTCGGGTTCCCGATCAGGAGGAAGAGGAGGATGCCGAGCACGGGGATGAAGAAGATCGCCAGCAGCCACGCCATCGCCGCGGTGGGGCGGCGATTGCGGGGGACGACGATGATCGCGAAGACACGCACGCTGAGGTCGATGACGACATAGCCGAGCACCGCCCACCAGGGCCAGGTGTTCACGTCGAGCACAGAGCCTCCCCTGCCGATGGTCTCGGCTCAGCGTATCCGGTGCGTCAGACGCGCGGCGGCAGGCCGCGAGCAGCGCGCTCTTCGGCCTCGATCTGCGCGTGCACCTTGCGCTCGGTGCGATCGAAGCGGAGGATGCCGCGCAGCACGATCACGAAGACCACGCTCACCGCGATGGTCGGCAGAAGTGACCACGCCGCAGCAACCCAGAAGCTCTCCACCTGTCCATGGTACCGCGCGCATCTGTGAGGCAGCCGTCGAGGCGGCAGGTGCGAGCACTGATCCTGCACAGCACGGGATCTGCGGACTTCCGTGCACCGTCGCCGTGGAGGGCGCGCCGGACGCCGCTCGCGCGCTCGGCGGCGTCGCGCACACTCCCCTTCATGACCACGATCATCCACGCCACAGACCCCGCCGAATTCCTCGGCCTCGTGCCGGCACTCGCCGGCTTCACACCGCGGCAGAGCATCGTCCTGCTGCCGTTCCACGGCACCCGCACGCAGGGCGCGATGCGCATCGATCTGCCGGCGGCCGACGTCGATCCCGACGAGTTCGCCGACGTCGCGCTGCGCGCGCTGCTGCAGGTGCCTGACACCGACGCGGTCGCCGTCGTCGCCTACACCGACCACCAGGCGGCGCAGGTGCCCGACGGCGTGCTGCTTCCTCATCTCTCGCTCGCCGAGGCGATCGTGGACGTGTGCAGCCACGCCGGGCTGAGAGTGGTCGAGGCGCTGTGCGTCACACCTGACGGCTGGGGCGACTACCTCGACGACGTCCCCCTCGTGCATCCGCTCGGCGACATCCCCGCGGCTCCTGCCGTGCCGGGCATCGGCGACGTCAGCGGAGATCAGCTGGCGGGCGCCCAGCTGCCGCGCAGCGATCTCGCCGAGCGCGAGATCGTCGGCCGTGCGCTGCGCGACCTCGGTGACGCGATCGAGCACAGCATGCACGGCACAGGAGCCCGCTCCGAGAACCCCATCGCGATCATGGCCGCCGAGGTGATGCTCGACGATCTGCCCCATTTCATCGAGCATCTGCTCGACTCGCCGCTCGATGACGACCCGTTCGCCTGCGCCGCCCTGCTGTGGTGTCTGAGCCGCCCGCCGCTGCGTGATGCGATCCTCGTGCAGTGGGCAACCGATCTCGACTTCGGGTACCGCGCGTTCGATGCGCAGCTCGCCTTCTCGAGTGATCGCACCTCGGTGCCGGATGCCATCGGCGAGGTGTTCATGGGCCGCGGCCCCCGCCCAGATCTCGACAGGCTCGGCTGTGCGCTGCAGGTGGTGCGCGCAGCCGCCGCCCGCGCACCGCGCCACGCGAAGGTCGGGGCGCTCACCGCCGCGGCATGGCTGGCATGGGCGATGGGTCGCTCATCTCACGCGGGAGCGTACGTCGACGAGGCGCTGCGTCTCGAGCCCGGCCACAGCATGGCCTCGCTCATCTCCAGCATCCTCGCGGCGGCGATGCTGCCGGAATGGGCGCTGCGGCGGCCGTGACCGCCGGCGGGTCAGCGGATGCAGGCCCCCACGGGCACGGGGGCGCCGGCAGCGCCGAGCTGCGCGATGACGGGGAGCAGCTCGTCATTCGTCATGGCGTACCCGACGTTCGGCGTGGTGGCGTCCTTCGCGAACACCATCCCGGCCACCTGCCCGCTGGCGGTGAGCAGCGGGCCACCGGAGTTCCCGGGTTCGACCTGGGCCCGCAGCGCGTAGACACCGCGCGGAGCCGTGCTGTCGCCGTAGATGTCGCGCACGGGGGCGCTCGACGACGAGACCACCCCGGCGGCCGACACCCGGAACGGCCCGCCGAACGGGTATCCCATGACCGCGCCGCTCTCGCCGGGCGCGAGCGCGTCGGCCAGGCCGAGCGGGGCGGCCTGCACGTCGGCGGCGATCACGGCGATGTCGTCGATCGGGTCGAAGTACACCACCGTGGCGTCGCGCGCCGGCTCGCCGGGCACCTCGACGATCGGGGCGGACACCCCGGCCAGCACGTGGGCGTTCGTCATGATGCGGTCCTCGGCGATCACGAACCCGGTCCCGGTCGAGATGACCCCGCACCCGTCCGCCGCGCCGGAGACCTTGACGACCGACGCGGCCGCCCGCTCGAGCTCGGGTGTGGCGAGCTCGAGCGGCGTCGCCTCGGGGGCCGCCTCCAGCTGGCCCGGCTGCAGCAGCCCTTCGAGGGTGGGGAGCACCGTCTCGCCGAACGCGAAGGCGTTCAGGCGCGCGGCGGCCTCAGCCAGGGGTGGCGGGATGTACCGCTCGACGGTGCGCAGCACGCTCGACGACGCGACGGTGGCCGAGAGCACGGGAACACCCGCGGCGGCTATCGCCGAGCCGACCATGGTGATCGCCAGGGCGCCCGCGACCAGCGCGGCGAGCCCGCCCAGCATCCGCTCCACCAGCCGCAGACGCAGCCGATCGGCGCCGCGGCGCACGACTCGACCGATCGCCCCGCCGATGCTCGCGCCGACGGCGAGCAGCGCGACCGCGGCGAGCACGAGCAGCAGCCCCTTCGGCCCGCTCTCGGGCACCGCACGGGCCACGAGCGGCAGCACCCACGGCGCGGCGAGTGCGCCGAGCACCAGGCCGCACACCGAGCCGAGCACGGCGAACAGGCCCGCCCCGAGGCCGGTCGCGACCGACGCGATCAGCAGCACGGCGATCAGCAGGTCGACGACGTTCGGGGTCATGCCCGGGTCACTTCACGAGCGGGAACAGGATGGTCTCGCGGATGCCGAGGCCGGTGATGGCCATCAGCAGACGGTCGATGCCCATGCCCATGCCTCCCGACGGCGGCATGCCGTGCTCGAGCGCACGCAGGAACTCCTCGTCCACGCGCATGGCCTCGTCATCGCCACCCGCGGCGAGCTTGGCCTGCTCGACGAAGCGCTCGCGCTGGATGACAGGGTCGACCAGCTCGGAGTATCCGGTGGCGAGCTCGAAGCCGCGCACGTACAGGTCCCACTTCTCGACCACGCCGGCGATCGAGCGGTGCTCGCGCACGAGGGGCGAGGTGTCGACGGGGAAGTCCATCACGAAGGTGGGGCGCACGAGATCGACCTTCACGAAGTGCTCCCAGAGCTCTTCGATCAGCTTGCCGTGCGTGGGGTGCGGCGGTATGTCGACGCCGTTCGCCTCGGCGAAGGCGATGAGGTCTGCCACGTCGTCCTGCGGGGTGAACTCGCGGCCGACGGCCGCCGACAGCGAGCCGTACATCGAGATGCGGTCCCATTCGCCGCCGAGGTCGTACTCGGTGCCGTCGGCCCAGGTGACGGTGGTGGAGCCGGCGACGGCGACCGCCGCGTTCTGGATGAGTTCCTGGGTCAGGTCGGCGATGCCGTTGTAGTCGCTGTACGCCTGGTACGCCTCGAGCATCGCGAACTCGGGGCTGTGCGTCGAGTCGGCGCCCTCGTTGCGGAAGTTGCGGTTGATCTCGTAGACCCGCTCGATGCCGCCCACGACCGCGCGCTTCAGGTACAGCTCGGGGGCGATGCGCAGGTAGAGCTCGGTGTCGAACGCGTTCGAGTGGGTGATGAAGGGGCGCGCGCTGGCCCCGCCGTGCTGCACCTGCAGCATGGGCGTCTCGACCTCGAGGAAGTCGTGCGAGGTGAACGTCGCGCGCAGGCTGGCGTTCACGGCAGCGCGGGCGCGCACGGTCGTGCGGGCCTGGTCGCGCACGATGAGATCGAGGAAGCGGCTGCGCACGCGGCCCTCCTCGCTGAGCTCGGAGTACGCGTTCGGCAGCGGCAGGATCGCCTTCGACGCGATCTGCCACGCATCCGCCATGATCGACAGCTCTCCGCGGCGGCTGGAGATGACCTCGCCGCGCACGAAGACGTGATCACCGAGGTCGACGAGCGCCTTCCAGTCGGCCAGCGACTCCTCGCCGACGTTCGCCAGCGAGACCATGGCCTGGATGCGCGAGCCGTCGCCGGCCTGCAGCGTCGCGAAGCAGAGCTTTCCGGCGTTGCGGCTGAACACGACGCGTCCGGCGACGCCGGCGGTGACTCCGGTCGCCGTGTCGGGTTCGAGCTCGCCGTATTCGGCGCGCAGCGACGGGATGGTGTGAGTGACGGGCACCGACACGGGGAACGCGCCGCCGCCGGCATCCATCCGCTTCTCGATCAGCCGCTCGCGCTTCGCGAGGCGAACCGCCTTCTGCTCGAAGACATCGTCTTCGAGCTCGGCGGATGCGGTAGTCGGCGCGGACGCGTCAGTCATGGGTGGGGCTCCTTGGGAAAGTCCCCTCGAGTCTACCGGCGCGCGCCCCTCGACCCCGAGCCGTCGCCGGCGACCGGATAGCCTCTGGGCATGCGTGCTCAGCGAACCCCCGCCCTGCTCGACGCCCGGAGCGCGCTCGTCGCGCTCGCGCTCGCGATCGGACTGCTCGCCTCGCTGCTGCCTGTCACCCCGGCCGCCGCCGATGTGGACGACTTCTCGTATTCGTCCTGGTCGGCCGAGTACGACGTCTCACTCGACGCCGACGGCAGAGCGATCGCTGAGGTGACCGAGACGCTGGTCGCCGAATTCCCGCAGCACGATCAGAACAAGGGCATCATCCGCGGCTACCCGCAGCGGTATCTGGGTGCGGGGCTCGACATCGACATCATCTCCGTGACGGATGCCGAGGGCCGTGACGTGCCCTTCGAGGTCGAGACGGAGGACGACATGGTGCTCGTGCTCACCGGCACCGACGACTACGTGCACGGTTCGACCACCTACGTAATCAGGTCGACCATGCGCGACTTCATGATGCACAGCACCGAGTCGGGCAACGACGAGTTCTACTGGAACCTGCTGCCACTGAACAGCACGCAGGCCATCGGGCGCTTCGACGCCCGGATCCGCTTCGCCCCCGAGCTCGCGGCCGCGGCCACCGGCGACACCGCCTGTTACGCAGGTCGCCAGGGCGAGCGTCGCCCCTGCGACATCGAGAAGTCGGACGACGGCTCGACGTTCCAGGTCGCCTCCGGCGGGCGCGAGGCCGGCGAGGGCGTCACGGTGGCCATCGGGTTCGCCGGCGGCACGGTCACCCAGCCGGCGGCCCGCGAGCCCGATCCGGTGGCCGACTTCGCGCCGGTCGTCGCCGGCGGGGTGACGCTCGCCACCGCCGCGGGCGCGTGGATCGCGGTCGCGGGCATGCGTCGTCGACGCCGCACCGCGACCGGCATCGTCGTCGCGCAGTTCGATGTGCCTGCGGATCTGCCTCCTCTCATCGCCGCTGCGCTCATCGAGAATGCGCCGAACCCCGCTCCCGCGCAGATGGTGCACCTGGCCGTGCAGGGTGCGCTGCGCCTGGAGGATGACGGCGACGCACGGCCGGCCATGCGCCTGCTCGACAGAACGCGATCCGGGCACCCGCTCGATGCGGCGATGCTGGACGCCTTGTTCCCCGCAGGCGCTGCGGTGCGCCGCATCCCGCGCACGAGCACGAAGTTCGCCAAGCGCATGCAGAAGCTCGTCAAGAGGGGCGCCGCCGAGGCGAAGAGCCGCGGCTGGACCACATCCGAGCGCAGCCGCGCGGCGATGACGCTCGGCTGGGTGTCGCTCGGGATGCTGGCGGCGACCCTCGCTCTGCTGATCTGGACGGCCACGAAAGACCGCGACCTGCTGCCGCTGTCGATCATCGCCTTCGTTCTCACCGCCGTCGGCGTCGGCGTCACTGCGATCGTGGCCTTCAGCAGGCACACCGTGCTCACCCCGCAGGGCGCTGAGCGGGCCGAGTACCTGCTCGGCGTGCGAGAGTTCATCCGGGTGGCCGAGGCCGATCGACTGCGCATGCTGCAGTCTGTCGAGGGCGCCGAGCGTCGTGCCGACGGCTCCATCGAGGTGGTGCACCTGTACGAGAAGCTGCTGCCCTACGCGATTCTGTTCCGGCAGGAGAGCAGCTGGTCGAAGGTTCTCGAGACCTCGTACGCCGACACCGGCCGCGGTCCCGACTGGGTCAGCACATACGTCGGAGTCTCCCTCGCCTCGCGCCTGTCGAGCTACTCGACTTCTATGAACACCGCCGCAACGTACACACCGGCCTCGAGCTCGTCAGGCGGGTCGACCGGCGGCGGGTTCTCGGGTGGTGGCGGAGGCGGCGGGTTCTCGGGCGGACGCTGACGTGCTCCGCCCCGCGGGTCACTGCTCGGCGGGCGGGGTGAGCGGGTCGGATGCGGCGCGCAGCGCCTGCTCGACGGTCGACCCGACCAGGGCGGAGAGGTAGCCGCCGGGGTTGTCGATTCCGACGCCTCGCAGCAGGCCGGTGGCCTGCTGCACGATCGAGCGGGAGAACTCGGATGCGGTGGCGATCGCCTCGGCGTACGCCGGGCGATCCTGCTCGGCGATGACGACCGGTTCGCAGCCCATCTCGACCGCGAGCGCCTGTGCGATCGGCAGCACGGCCGCCGGTGCGGTGACCGCAGCGAACGCCGCCTGCAGCTGGCGCAGGTCGATGGTGGTTCCGGTGAAGGAGATGGCCGGATGCACGGCGAGCGGTATCGCCCCCCGCTCGGCCGCCGGGCGCAGCACCTCGGTGCCGTAGGCGGGGTCGGTGTGCAGCACGAGCTGGCCCATCTGCCAGGCGCCGAGCTCTGCCAGGCCGCTGATGAGCCGCGGCAGCTCGTCGTGCGGGACGGCGACGATGACGAGCTCGCTGCGCCGGGTCACCTCCTGCGCGTCCAGCACGGGAACGCCCGGCAGGACGGCGGCTGCGCGGTCGTCGTCGGAGCCCGAGGTGATGCCGGTGATCGCGTGCCCTGCGCCGGCCAGCGCGGCGCCGACGATCGGCCCGACCCGGCCCGCGCCGATGATGCCGATCCCGAGGCGTCCCTCACGCGTCATCGCTGCGTCCATCGGGGCGGCTGCACGGGGTCGGAACGCACGGGGTCTGGGTGCACGGTGTCGGAGCGCACGGGGTCGGGGTGCACCGTGTCGGGTTGCACGGGGTCCGACGCGTGCTCGGCCCAGCGGTGGGTGCGGTCGCTCGAAGCGGCGAGTGCGGCCGCCCTGCTGACGCCGTCGAGCAGCACGATCGCGTCGTCGCGTTCGAGGCCGGACATGGTGCCGGTGACCGGACCCGCGATCGAGTGGATCTGCCCGTGCGAGACCCGCTGCAGCCGGTCGATCGGGCCCTGCGAGATCGACACGCTCTGCAGCCGGGCGAGGGGGAACACGGCGAGGCGCCGCCAGAGGAAGCCGCGGCGCACCAGCACCGCGTGCTCGGTGAGGCGGTAGCCGTGCCGCCTCCACGACAGGGGTCGGCGCCACGCGGCCCGCGGCGGTATCGTCCGGTACGGGTCGTCTGCGGCGGGGCCGACGACGCCGTCCTCCCACATGGCGCCGATCTCGGTGGGAGTGCTGCCGGGCAGCACCAGGGCGAGCACCCGCTCCACGTCGGCCCGGCGCCCCACGGGCAGCACGGTGTTGAACTGCTGCGTGTTTCCCGAGGTCTGCTGCGCGGCGCTCTTGCCGGTCATGCGGTTGATCTTCACCGTCCACCAGCCGAACGGGCGCCACAGCAGCGACTGCGACACCTCGACGGCGAAGATCCGGCCCGGTGGCAGGGTCTCGGTGATGGTCGTGAGGAGACCGAAGGTGATGCGCACGCCGTCGGGCGTCGACGCGATCGAGTAGCGCAGCGATTTCGAGATCTGGGCCCAGGTGATGCCGACCACCGCGATGATCAGCGGGATGCCCATGCCAAGGCTGAGCGCGACGATCGCGAGCGCGATGTCGGCGGGATTCTCGCCGTCGGCCGTCATGCCCAGGTACATGGCGATGATCGAGACGACGTAGATGGCGCCGAAGAAGAGCACCCACAGCACCGCCGAGACGAGCTGCGATCCGATCAGCCGCCCGGCGGGAATCTTAACGACGCTCTCGGGTGCGACGTCGGCGAGGTCGACGCCCTCGATCAGTCCCGAGACTCCCGCGTTCATCGACCCGATGAACGCTTCGCGGGTGGTCTGGGCGGGAGCCGCTCCGGATGCTGCGAGGCGTGCGTTGCGGGCACCGGCCGCCAGCCGCAGGATGTCGGCGCGGACGGCCTCGGCGGTCCCGGTCGACAGGTACTCGAGCGGCACGTTGGCGTCGTTGCCCGCGCCGACGACCTCGAGCTTTGCCAGCCCGATCAGTCGCGCGGGGAACGGACGGGTGAGGTTGACGCCCTGCACACGGTCGAGCGGGGCGCGCCGGTGCGACCGGAACAGCAGCCCCTTGCGCACCTCGACGTGCTCGCCCGTGATGCGGAACTGCTGGAAGCGCCACAGGAACCAGAAGACGGCGATGAGCAGCACGACCAGCCCCAGCACGCCCAGCAGCACGAGCAGCACGAGATCGTTCTCGAGAACCCAGTCCACCGGGTCGCCGCCGCTCGCGGAGAAGCCCGAATCGGGCGCGAAGAGCCGCACGACCCAGTTGATCACCTTGTCGCGCATGTTGGTGATGATGATGCCCGCGACGACGATCAGCGCGAAGCCCCCCTTGAACAGAGGGGTGAGCGGGTGCATCCGGTGCCACTCGCCGTCGGCCAGCGACGACGAGCCGCCCTGCGGCAGAGTGGCGGGGGCCGGGGTGGAGTGCTCGGGGGTGCTCACAGACCGGTCCGTCGGGTCTCGGCCACCTCGATGAGAGTGTCGCGCAGCGCCTCGGCGGCGGCCTGCGTGAGCCCGGGGATCTGCACGCCGGTGGCGGCGGCAGCCGTCACCATCTTCAGCTGGGAGAGCCCGAAGACGCGGTCGAGCGGACCCTGGGTGATGTCGACGAGCTGCATTCGCCCGTACGGCACCGCCACCATCCGCTGCCACAGGATGCCGCGACGGAAGACGATGTCGTCGGCGCGCAGCATGTACCCCAGCGCCCTGGCCTGGCGGGGCAGGATGGCCAGCGTGATCACGTCGATGGCGATGAGAGCGCCGGCGGGGATCCAGACCCAGGTCATCTCGAGCACGATGGCGGCGACGGCTGCGGCGATCGCGACGAGCACGATGATGATCGCGTTCTGCACGAACTGCGACGTCACGTAGCGCGGCGAGATCTGGTGCCACTGCCCGTCGAGAGCGAGGGCGCCCGCGCCGCGCGGGATGCGGATGCCCGTGTACGTCCCCTCATCGAGCACATCGGCCGCGGCCGGAGCAGCGGGTATCAGGCTCGGTTCACGAGGCGGGTTCGTCTGGCTGTCGCTCATCAGGATCCTTCGGCAGTGTGCAGAACTGTTCCGCGATGAGAGCCACCCCGACCAGCAGCGCTGCGCAGATGATGAGGGCGATCATCGCCACCACCGACCCTACCGGCGCAGGCACCGGCCGGGTGGAGAGGAAGAGCCGCAGACCCGCGCCGAAACCCACCATGATCGCGCCGAGCAGGCTGGATGCGCGCGCGAGCGTGGCGGCGCGCAACGCACGGAACGGGTCGATCCGCCGCCCGCCGCGCGTGCTGCGCCGCACCGGCAGGGCCAGCAGCAGCACGGCCACGGCGATGAGCACGAGCAGCACGGGCAGGAGGCCGGACGGCGTGAACGTCGCCCGTCCGGTGACGGTCAGCAGGTGATCGAAGGCGAAGCCCGCGCCTGTCGCGAGCAGCGCGAGCACGAACAGCACCGCTGGGGAGGTGCGTCTCATCGCTCGCCCGCGTCGCGCAGTCGGCGCACCAGCTCGTCGACGCGGCCCGCTCCGGGGAGCACCGCGTCGGGGTCGATGCTGAGCCAGGGCTCGAGCACGAAGAGCCGCTCGGCCGCACGTGGGTGCGGCACCTGCAGGTGCGGCACGTCGCTTGCCACGTCGCCGTAGGCGATGAGGTCGAGGTCGAGCGTGCGGTCGCCCCAGCGCTCCACACGCACCCGGCCCTGCTCCTCCTCAACCGCGTGCAGCATGCCCAGCAGAACCTGCGGTGCGAGGCGGGTCGTCATCAGCGCGACCGCGTTGAGGTAGGGCGGCGCGTCGGGGTCCGGGCCGTCGGGCTTCAGCGCCACCGTCTCGATGGGCTCGGACATCACGAGATCGTCGACCAGGGGTAGGCGGCGCAGCCGCTCGGCCGCGGCGCGCAGCATCTCGCCGCGGTCACCCTCGTTCGATCCGAGTGCGATCACGGCCACTTGAGGCTCGCGGCCGGGCCGCGGGTCGGGCAGATCCGGCAGGTGGGTGAGGCGACGGTCCATCACTGCCTCCCCCGCCGGACGGTGACCGAGACGTCGGCGAAGGTCTGCTCGATCGGCGCGTGCGGCTTGTGCACGGTGACCGTCACGTTCTGCACGCGCACGTCGTCGAGAGCGGCATCCGCGATCCGCTCCGCCAGGGTCTCGATGAGATTCACCGGCTCGCCGGCGACGATCGCGGCGACCGTGTCGGCCAGTTCGCCGTAGTGCACGGTGTCGGTGACGTCATCCGACCGGGCGGCCGCCGCGAGCGACAGCTGCAACGTCAGGTCGATCGTGAACTCCTGGCCCTGACGCCGCTCGAAGTCGAAGACGCCGTGGTACCCGAAAACCGTCAGCCCGGTGAGGGTGATCTCGTCGACTGCGCTCATGTCAGACACCATCCCATGCGCTCGCGACGGCAAGGGCATCGCGGGTGGCGGCCACGTCGTGCACCCGCACCGCCCACGCGCCCGCTCGGGCGGCGAGCGCGCTCGTCACGGCCGTGGCGAGATCGCGACGCGACCGGTCGGGATCCCCCTCGAGCGTCTCGGCGAGGAAGCGCTTGCGCGACGTGCCGACGAGCACGCGATGCCCGAGCCCGCTGATCTCATCGACCCCCCGCAGCACCTCCCAGTTCTGCTCGCCCGACTTCGCGAAGCCGATGCCCGGGTCGAGGATGACTCGTGACGGTGCGATGCCGGCGACGGCCGCCGCCGTGACGCGCTCGCGCAGCTCGGACGCCACCTCCCGGGCGATCCGCACGTACTGCGCTCGGGCGTACATGTCGCTCGACGGTCCGCGCCAGTGGCCGATGGCGATGTCGGCATCGAGTTCGGCGACCGTCGCGAGCATCCGGTCATCCGCGAGTCCGCCCGACACGTCGTTCACGATGCGCGCTCCCGCGCGAACGGCGGCCGCCGCGGTGTCGGCGTTGAGGGTGTCGATCGACGTCGGGATGCCCTCGGCGGCGAGCGCCTCGATCACCGGAAGCACTCGGCGCTGCTCCTCGGCGCTGCCGATGCGCTCGGCGCCCGGCCGGGTGGACTCGCCGCCGACGTCGACGATGCTCGCGCCCTGGGCGCGCATCGTGCGCGCACGGGCGACGGCGATGTCGAGCTCGAGGTAGCGGCCTCCGTCGCTGAACGAGTCGGGAGTGATGTTCAGGATGCCCCAGATGCCCGTCATGAGAACTGCGCCCCCACGCCCTGGGCCCCTGAGCCTGCCGAAGGGCCGCCGATCAGGGCGATCAGCTCGGCGCGGGCAGCGGGCTCGGTGTAGGCGCCGCGGGCGGCGATGGTCACGGTGGTGGCGATCGGCTGCCGGCCGCCGCGCATGGTGACGCAGCCGTGCGAGGCGTCGAGCACCACGAGCACGCCACGGGTGTCGAGGTTCTCGGCGATGGCATCCGCCACCTGCTCGCCGAGCCGCTCCTGCACCTGCGGGCGGGTGGCGAGCGTCTCGACGACCTTCACCAGCGTGCCCAGGCCCACCACCTGCTCGCCCGGCAGGTACGCGATGTGCGCGACGCCGGCGAAGGGCAGCAGGTGGTGCTCGCACACCGAGCGGAAGCGGATGTCGCGCAGCAGCACCGCCCCGGAGGGCAGGGTGTCCGGCGCCGGTCCTCGAGCGACGCTGATGGTGCGTGCGAGGTGCGACGCCGGATCCTCTCCGACACCGGCGAAGAACTCGGCGTACAGCTCTGCCATACGGCTCGGCGTGTGCGTGAGCCCTGGCCGATCCGGGTCCTCTCCGATCGCCTCGAGCAGTTCGCGGGTCAGCCGCTCGACGCGCGCCCTGTCGACGCTCACGTCACGCCGTCGCCGGTCGGGCCTGCCCACCGGTCGCGGGTGAGGTCGACGGGCGTGCCTGGCCGGTCTGCTGCGCAGTCTGCGCGGCGACGCCCTCCTCCACGCGACGGGGCACCGCGATGGGAGGCAGCGTCGACACCGGGCGCTCCTCGCTCGAGAGCCACTGCGGGCGCTCGGGGAGCTTTCGCACCTCGGTGAAGATCTCGGCGATCTGGTTGTGGTCGAGGGTCTCCTCCTCGAGCAGGGCCAGCGCGAGACGGTCGAGGATGTCGCGGTTCTCGCTGATCACCTTGTAGGCCTCGTTGTGGGCCTGCTCGATCAGCGCGCGCACCTCGGCGTCGACGCGCTCGGCGACCGTCTCGGAGTACTCGCGTCCGCGCCCCATGTCACGACCGGCGAACGGCTCGCCGCCTTCGGAGCCGAGCTTGACCGGGCCGAGCTGCGTGGTCATGCCGTATTCGATGACCATCTTGCGCGCGATGCTGGTGGCCTTCTCGATGTCGTTCGAGGCGCCGGTGGTGGGGTCGTGGAAGACGAGCTCTTCAGCGACGCGACCGCCCATCGCGTAGGTCAGCTGATCCTGCAGCTCATTGCGGGTGACGGAGTACTTGTCGTCGAGCGGCATGACCATCGTGTACCCGAGCGCCTTGCCGCGCGGCAGGATCGTGATCTTCGTGACGGGGTCGGTGTAGTTCATCGCCGCCGCGGCAAGGGCGTGGCCGCCCTCGTGGTAGGCGGTGATGAGCTTCTCCTTGTCCTTCATGACACGGGTGCGGCGCTGCGGGCCGGCGATGACGCGGTCGATGGCCTCATCGAGCGCGCGGTTGTCGATCAGCTGCGCGTTCGAGCGCGCCGTCAGCAGAGCAGCCTCGTTGAGGACGTTGGCGAGGTCGGCACCCGTGAAGCCAGGGGTCTTGCGCGCGACGACCTCGAGGTCGACCGACTGCGCGAGAGGCTTGCCCTTGGAGTGCACCTCGAGGATCTGCTGGCGGCCTTTCATGTCAGGCGCGTCGACGCCGATCTGCCGGTCGAAGCGGCCGGGGCGCAGCAGCGCGGGGTCGAGGATGTCGGGGCGGTTCGTCGCCGCGATGACGATGACGTTCGCGTTCGGGTCGAAGCCGTCCATCTCGACGAGCATCTGGTTCAGCGTCTGCTCGCGCTCGTCGTTGCCGCCGCCCATGCCGGCACCGCGGTGACGGCCGACGGCGTCGATCTCGTCGATGAAGATGATGGCCGGAGCGTTCTCCTTGGCCTGGGTGAACAGATCGCGCACGCGGGATGCGCCGACGCCGACGAACATCTCGACGAAGTCCGAACCGGAGATCGAGTAGAACGGCGCGCCGGCCTCGCCCGCCACGGCGCGAGCGAGCAGCGTCTTGCCGGTTCCGGGAGGGCCGTACAGCAGCACGCCCTTCGGGATGCGCGCGCCGATGGCCTGGAACTTGGCCGGATCCTGCAGGAACTCCTTGATCTCGTGCAGCTCCTCGATGGCCTCTTCCGCTCCGGCGACGTCGGCGAAGGTGACGGTCGGGGTCTCCTTGTTGACGAGCTTGGCCTTGGACTTGCCGAACTGCATGACCTTGCTGCCGCCGCCCTGCATCGACGAGAGCAGCCACCAGAACAGCAGGCCCAGCAGCACGAGCGGCAGCAGGAGGGAGATGAAACCGTCGAACCAGGTCGCACGGGGCACGACGTCGGTGACGTCCTTCGCCTTGATCTCGGCGGCGTCGATGGCCTCGACGACCTGATCGGCGCGCGCCTCGACGTAGTAGAACTGCACGTTCTTGGCGCCCTCGAACTCCTTCGAGAGCGTCAGGTCGACCCGCTGGTCGCCGTCGGTGTTGACCACCTTCGTCACCGTGTCGCCCTTGAGCAGCTGGAGCCCCTGCTGCACGGTCACCTGCGTGGGGGCCGCGAGGTTCGAGATCAGCAGGAAACCGGCGAAGAGCAGCGCGCCGATCAACGCGACGTAGATCAGCGGATTGCGGGAGACCTTCTTGACGTCCATGATGCGTTCAGCGTACCGCTCGGCGCTCAGGGGTCCGCTGAACGTTCACCACGGGCGTACCCGCCCCGAGCCTCTGGGTCCCTGAGCCTGTCGAAGGGTCCCGCCCGGCTGCAGGCTCAGCTGTAGACGTGCGGCGCCAGCACGGCGACGTCGCGCAGGTTGCGGTAGCTCTCGGCGTAGTCCAGCCCGTAGCCGACGACGAACTCGTTCGGGATGTCGAACCCGACGTAGCGGCAGTCGATCTGCACCTTCGCCGCCTCGGGCTTGCGCAGCAGAGCGAGCACCTCGATCGACTCCGCACCCCGCGACTCGAAGTTCTCGAGCAGCCAGCTGAGCGTCAGGCCCGAGTCGATGATGTCCTCGACGATGAGCACGTGCTTGCCGTGCAGGTCCGTGTCGAGGTCCTTGCGAATCTGCACCACGCCGCTCGACTTCGTGCTCGCGCCGTAGCTCGACACCGCCATCCAGTCCATCGGGGCGTCGATCGGCAGCGCGCGCGAGAAGTCGGCCATCACCATCACGGCGCCCTTGAGTACGCCGACGAGGATGAGGTCCTTGCCCGCGTAATCCTCGGCGACCCGGGCTGCGAGCTCATCGAGCTTCGCGAGGATCTCCTCCTCGGTGACGAGGATCTGGCTGAGGTCGTCCTGGATGTCGGCAGCGCGCATGGATCGATCTTAGGTCGATCCGCTTATGCGTCCCCACTACTGTGAGCGGTGAAGCGGGGCATCCGTCCTGCAGGGAGGGAAGACATGAACGTCGACGAGATTCTCAACCAGGTGCCGGTGGATGACATCGCGAAGCGCTTCGGCGTCAGCCCCGAAATCGCGCGGCAGGCGGTGAAGGAGGGCGGCGCGACTCTGCTGGGCGGACTGGCCAAGAACGCCGAGAGCGGGGAGGGGTCTGCGGCGATCGAGAAGGCACTGAACCGGCACGGCGGCTTCTCCGGCGCGTCCACGGTCGACGACGTCGATCAGGCCGACGGCGAGAAGATCGTGAAGCACGTCTTCGGCGAGCGCAAGGGCGAGGTCACCGAGAAGCTCAACAAGAGCGAGAAGACGGCGGGCGGCATCGACTTCGGCAAGCTGCTGCCGATCCTCGCGCCGATCATCATGGGCATCATCGCGAACAAGACCAAGGGCGGCTCGGGCGGGGGTGGCCTGGGCGACATCCTGGGCGGTCTGCTCGGCGGTGGCCACAGCTCGGGTGGCGCGAGCGGCGGATCATCCGGCGGCGGGCTCGGTGGCCTGGGCGACATCCTCGGCGGACTGCTCGGCGGCCGGAAGTAGCGGCTACCGCGCGCTGAAGACGATCTGCCCGCCTGCCCGTCGCGCGGTGCACGCGGGCAGATCGATCGGCCCCTGACCCGACCAGTCGGTGACCAGACGCGCCACCTCGAGCGTCTGCGTGCGGGTCAGGCTGACGCCGAACTCGCTGTCGACGACGAGGCGGATGATTCGGTTGCGCAGCGCCGCGGGATTCGCGGCGAGCGCCGCGACGCTCACGGCGATGCCCGCCTCGGCGTGCTCGACGATGTCTTCGATGGTCTCGTGGATCATCTCCTCGAACGCCTCGGCATCCTCGCGCAGCTGCTCGGCCGTACGCGCGAGCGCCTCGGCGATGCCGGGGCCGAGCTCGGCCTCCAGCACCGGCAGCACGCGCTGGCGGGTGCGGACGCGGGCGTAGCGGCTGTCGAGATTGTGCGGGTCGTCCCAGACCTCGATCCCGGATGCCGTGCACGCCCGGCGCGTGATCTCGCGGCGCACGCCGAGCAGCGGGCGCATCCACGGCATCCCGTCGTCGCTCGTGCGCACCGGCGCCATGCCCTGCAGGCTCGCCGCCCCCGAGCCGCGTGCGAGGCCGAGCAGCACGGTCTCGGCCTGGTCGTCGAGGGTGTGACCGAGCAGCACGGCGGCGGCGCCCTCCGCGCGGGCGATGCTGCCGATCGCCGCATAGCGGGCTTCACGCGCGGCGGCCTCGATGCCCTCGCCGCCGCTGATGACCGAGACCTTCGTCTGCAGCGCGTCGTGCACGCCGATGCTCTCGGCGGCGACGGCTGCGGATGCGGCAGCCATGTCCGACCCCTCCTGCAGCTGGTGGTCGACGGTCAGGCTCAGCACGGTGATGTGACGGGCGCGCGCCTCGAAGACGGTGGCGGCGGTCAGCGCGAGCGAATCGGCGCCGCCGGAGAGGGCGACGATGACCGTGGCACCGTCGGGCAGCGCTCCGAGGGCGGCGCGCACGGCGCGTCGGACTTCGGCGATGGCGGGATCGAGCGAGGGCACGACTCCACGGTAGCCGTCAGCTCTCCCCGGAACGTCGCCCAGTAGGCTGGTGCCCGGCATCCGACCGTCATTCCAAGGAGAACAGCACATGGGCGCACACGACGCCGTCATCGAGATCCCGCGCGGCAGCCGCGTGAAGTACGAGGTCGACCACGAGACCGGTCGTGTCCACCTCGACCGCGTCCTGTACACCACGTTCGGCTATCCGGCCGACTACGGCTACTTCGACAACACGCTCGGCGAGGACGGCGACCCGCTCGACGTGCTGGTGCTGCTCGACCACGCGATCTTCCCCGGCGTCGTCGTGAACGTGCGACCGGTCGCCGTGCTCAAGATGAGCGACGAGGCCGGCGGCGACGACAAGCTCGTGGCCGTGCTGTCGAAGGACCCGCGCTGGGCGCACATCCAGGACATCGACGACCTGCCCGAGTACACGAAGAAGGAGATCGCGCACTTCTTCGAGCACTACAAGGACCTCGAGCCCAACAAGTGGGTCAAGGTCGACGCGTGGGGCGACGCCGCGGAGGCGCAGCGCATCCTCGACGAGGCCATCGAGCGCTTCGCGAACGACAGTCACTGACCCTTACCCAGGTCGGCGACCTTCCCATGAGTCGGTGACCTTCCCATGGGTCGGTGACCTTCCCATGGGTCGCTGAGCCTGTCGAAGCGAGAACCCCCGGCCGCGCGGCCGGGGGTTCTGTCGTTCTCAGCTGCGCTGCGGCTCAGATCGCGCCGCGAGCCGCCAGGAAGTTGTAGGGGTTGGTTCGGCCGCCGTTGATGTACACCTCGAAGTGCAGGTGGCACCCCTGGGAGGCGCCGGTGTTGCCGGCATATCCGACGACCTGACCGGCGCTGACCTGCTGGCCGTGCGAGACGGCGTAGCCCGACATGTGGGCGTAGCTGGTGGCGATGCCGTTGCCGTGCTGGATGCGCACCCAGTTGCCGAAGCCGCCGTTGTAGAACGCCGCGTCGACGCGACCGCTCGCGGCGGCGTAGATCGGCGCGCCGCAGCCGTTGGCGAAATCGGTGCCGCCGTGGTTGGTCGAGCGGCAGACGCCGCCGGTGCACACCGGAGGGCGCGGACCGAAGTGCGAGGAGATGTGACCGCCGTGCGGGCGACGCCACGCGCCGGATCCCGTTCCGCCGCCACCGCCACCGCCGCCTCCGCCGCCACCGCCACCGCCGCTTCCGCCACCGCCGCTCTGGTTGTTCTTGGCGGCTTCCTCCGCGGCCCGACGCGCACGCTCGGCCTCCTCGGCTCGGCGACGCGCCTCCTCTTCCTTCCGGATGCGCTCGCCCTCCTGATAGCCGGCGACCGTCGCGGTGGTGTTGTCCTTGAGAGCGGCGAGCTGCGCCTGCAGCGTCACGAGGTTGGCCTGGCGCTCCTCGAGCGCAGCCTGAGCCGCGTCGGCGGCGCGCTGCGCAGCCTGCATCTTCTCTTCGGCGATCTTCTGCAGCCGGTCGCGCTCGTCGCGAGCGGTGGATGCCTGATTGCTGAGCGACTGCGCGGTATCGCGAGCGGAGGCCGCGCGCTCGGCCACCGTGCGGTTGTACTCGACGAGCTTGTCCATGCTGCCGAGGCGAGCCAGAAGGTCGTCGGCGCCGTTGGAGGACTCGGAGAGGAAGAGCTCGAGCGCCGCCTCATCGCCGCCGCTGCGATAGAGCTGATTGGCGACCTGGCCGGCCTTGCGGGCACTGTCGGCGGCGATCTTCGCCTGCTCGTCGGCCTGCGCCTGCAGGTCGTCGGCCTTGGCGGCCTGGTCGAAGTACGCCTGCTGCGCGGCGTAGAACTCCTCGCCGGCGGTGCGGGCGGCGGCCTCGGCCGCTGCGGCCTCATCGGTGAGCTGCTTGATCAGCGCCTCGATGCGCGTGATCTCCGACGCCTTCGCCGCCTCGTTCGCCTTGGCACGCTGCACGTCGTCCCAGCTCGGGTAGCCGGCGGCCTGGGCCGTCTGCGTGGCAGCCGACACACCGAAGGCCGAGAGAGCGATGACACTCAGGGCTCCGGCGGTGAGCGCACCACGGCGGGTGAGCTTCGAGCGCGACCAGAGGGCCTCGCGTTCCGCGGCCGTCGGGGCGCAGCCGCAGTCGGCCCCTGCGGATCGGGCATCCGCAGTAATGTCCTCGTTCACTCGGCTCCTTTCGCCGGATTCACAGCTGCAACAGTAACAACATTCGTCACAGTCACACCAGAGGCCGGCCTCTCCGCGGGCGTGCGGGGAGACGCGAGGTGTACTTCTCGTCATCCCATCGTCCTCCCGAAACGCCCGGGATGTAAGCCGACTCGCCCTCGATTTCGTTTTTGCCGCCGCCAGCCCTTATGCTTGAGCGTCGGCAAGGGAAACCCCCAGGGAATCTCTTCGGCCCCATCGTTTAGCGGCCTAGGACGCCGCCCTTTCACGGCGGTAGCACGGGTTCGAATCCCGTTGGGGTCACTCTTCCGATACAATTGAAAAGTTATGGCCCTGTAGCGCAGTTGGTTAGCGTGCCGCCCTGTCACGGCGGAGGTCGCGGGTTCAAGTCCCGTCAGGGTCGCTCCGAGCGTTGAGCCTTCTTTCGAGGAGGCTCTTCGTCTAGGGTGCGGCAGATCATGATGTGCCGCACGGCTCTGTAGCTCAGTTGGTAGAGCGTTCGACTGAAAATCGAAAGGTCACCGGATCGATGCCGGTCGGAGCCACGTAGCGGAGATTACACCGCTGCCGAACCCTCGCAAGGCTTCTACTTGCGGGGGTCCTTTTTTGACTTCTGATCGGGGAGATCTGGCGGTCCTGACGGAGCGCACTCATCGCTCTTCCAATGGAATCGTGGAGATCCTCCGCGTATCCCCAGAGTCTTCAGTCCCACACTCCGCGTTAACCCCGCACTTTGGAAATCGCACTTTCGCTCAGTCGAGGCTGCGTCACAGCTCCGCCGACGGCGACCTCGGCGAGCACCCGATCGCCTCATGCTCGCGTCCCCTGCGATCGGGTTGGCACGGCGGCATCCTTCGCGCGCCCAAGTCCGACCACGATGCGATAGGCGCGGCCTGAGTACGACCATCGGACGCGGGTAGCAGTCCGCGGACGCTCTGATGCTCACCGCAGCACTTCAGCTGGTATCGCCTCGGCGCGACCCTCTAGATGTACCGGGTCAGGACGTTGGTGGCAGTCGGCTGATCGGGGGTTTGCCTCCGAGGGCTGAGTGGCGTCGTCCAGTGTTGTAGTGCTCGAGCCAGGGGTCAAGGGCTGCGGTGCAATTGCGCACGACCTCACGCTCGTGCTGTTCCACGCCCGCGCACTGCCGCGGCAGCCAGACGAGGCGGCGCGGCAGGTGTCCCTCTCGACCATCGAGGACTCTGCCGAGAAGGCGCTTGAAAGCGTCCAATCGCTGCTGTCGTTGATTCGTGAGACCCGCCCCGAGGTCGCAGAGGCAAGACCGACACGATATGCGGGCGACCTCATCGCCGTCGACGCTAACCCCCATCGGTGTGTACTCGGTGGCTTCCCAGAGCATGAGGTCGAGCGCCGGATCGAGGCGCAGCATGGCGTAGCCGCCGTAGTTCGTGAGCACGCGGAAGCCGAGGATGTCCGAGTACCAGGCGATGGCATCGTCCAAGTTCTTGGTGGGGAGCTGGAGGTGATCAAGTGCAGTGACGAGGGGTCCCATGGAAGTCCGTTCTGTGGGTACCCACACGAGCGTGACCGAACTCGCGGCCAAGCGCTGCCGGGGCAATGACGCTGTTCGGTGTGCTCATGAGGTCATGATGCACCATGCCTCCGATAGCCGCATTCCCTCCGGTTGCCCACAGAGTTCCGCGGCGCGCTTGGCTGTGCAGAGTGACAGTTCTATCCGAAGTCCCCGCTGTCATGACCCAAGCGAGAAGGCGACTCATGTCAGCCTTGATGAGTCCTACCGTCGGCTCTGGCCTGACAAGCAGTTGATCACTCGGTCGACTGGACGGAGAGTTCTCGCCAGCGCCAGCGCCAGCGCCAGTGTCAGCGCCGCCGCCCAGACCGACGCCGACGTCACCGGACAGATGCCAGTCACGCATCGAAGGAGGCGAGAGCGTCGTCCACGGTTTTCGCGGACGCGCTGATGGCGCTATGCCCGTCCTCGATGTCCCACAGTGTGTTCTGCAGCAGGCGAGCGACCGTCCACGCGGCTGCACGGCGACGGTCGAGGCCGAGCATCTCCGTGAGGATGTCGAAGCGCCGTCGAACGACGCGGTGCTCGTCAGTGACAGTGTCATCGGTGCTCCACCCGCTGTCCAGGGCAGGCCAGAGATCGAATCCAGGATCGCCGACGAGAGGCTCGGGATCGATAGCCAACCAGGGTTCCCGGTCGGCTGCGAGGACATTGCCATAGTGCAGATCCCAATGCAGCAAGTGGTTGCCGGGCTCGGCTTCGAGCTCCGCGACGGTGCGCATCCATCGATGAAGGCGAGACCGATCCTCGCCCCCGAGAGAGCGAATCGCTACAGGCGCGTCGTCCAGCATCCCTGCGAGGATCACCTCGATACGGGGAAGCCCGTCGGGAGCAGGCGTGCTGTGCAGGCGCGCCAGGAGTGAGCCGATCACATGAACGGCGCTGTCGTCGTCTTCGACCGCTTCGAGTGTGCGATCACCGTGGAGGCGCTCGAGCAGCATTCCGCCGCGGTCGGGGTCGCTGTCGAGGAGGCGTACTATTCCACGGCCGTCCCATCGGGCGAGGCCGAGGATCGCAGCCGTCGTTTCGGCGCGCGGTACTTGCAACTTCAGCGCCGCCTGCGTGCCGTCGGTGCGACGCGCAGGCACGAGGACTCCTGCCTGCCCCGATCGAATCACCCCGTCCGGTCGAAGCTCCCACTCGCGGAGAAGATCGCCGGCGACCGACGACAACGCGCGTGCCCATTCGCGGGTCGCGTCGTCACCGGTCTCGAACGCACGGAGAACCCCAGCCGGAATGACGAACTGCTGATCCCTGCCCATACTGATCAGTTCACCACAGCGAGTGACCGCTGCCCCCGATGGTCCCCCGGGCCGATGACGAAAGCCCCTGCTGGGCTCATCGCTGTTATTCGTAGGCCGGTGCCGGCGCGCTCGCGGCGGCAGAGACGGGAGTTGCGACCTTCGTGATGCGGTCCGGGGATAGTCCGCAATCGAGGAGCTTCGCGTTCACTATTCTGTTCCGATGGGCGGAGTCCCTGAGGACGGCCGGGCGGCAGGGGCCGTCGTGGGTGCGGATGCACTCGGGATTGATGCGCTTCGCCGGTCGGAGAAGACAAGCCGGCGCGCTGAATGTCGAGAACTCCGCATCCACCCCGCAGAATCGCCAACAGTTCTCCGCACTCGCTGGCAACCGAAAGCAGACCTGACCAGGGCTGTTCGAAGCGCCCGCGAGTCCGCAAAGACTCTTGATAGAGCGGAACTCTTGCTCGAAAGGGCACCGGATCGATGCCGGTCGGAGCCACGTAGCGGAGATTACACCGCTGCCGAACCCTCGCAAGGCTTCTACTTGCGGGGGTTCTTTTTGTGCCGGCCACGAGGCCCTGTGGGCACGTGCGCTCCTCAGCAGCGAACCGCCGCTGACACGCTCAGTCACCCGGCCAGCTGGTGGTCAAGAAGGCCTCCAGCGCGCGATGGCGGAATGAGTACAGACGTCCGCGATCGATGATGCCGCGCTCTCGGTCGAGCCTCTGCGAGGTCGTGCCGGCGTCGGTGGCCTTGCTGAGCCCCATCTTCTCGGCGATGCGGCTCAGCGTCACGCCCCGTCGTCCGGCAATCCGACGTACTCCGCGCTGCGACGCCACAGTTCGGCGGCGAGCTGCTCGTCGAGTGCCTGCGGGCTGGTCGCGGCGACCTTCTGCTTCTCGTAGTACTCCCCCGGCATCCAGTCCGTGCCCGGCTCACCTTCTGCCAGCCATACCAGCGGTCGGGCGCCCTGTTCCGGGCTGAGAAGACCCAGCAGGCGCGCCAGAGGCGTCTGATACAGGAACCGCATGACGCTCGTGGTATCGGAGGCGAAGCTCGTGCGCACGACGCCGGGGTGGAAGGCGACAGCCGACAGCCCGCGTCGGCCGAAACGACGCTGAAGCTCCTTGGTGAAGAGGATGTTGCTGAGCTTCGCGTCGCCGTACGCCTTGTTCGGCGAGTAGCCCCGCTCGTTGTTCAGGTCGTCGATGTCGATCGATCCGAACAGGCGCGCGGCCGCGCTGGATGTGTTGACAACCGACGCTCTGCTCTCGATCAGGGTGTCGAGAAGGAGATTGGTGAGCAGAAACGGCGCGAGATGGTTCACCTGCAGCGTCTTCTCGAAGCCGTCGACGGTTCTGGTCCTGTCGCCGAAGATGCCACCGGCGTTGTTGACGAGGACGTCGATGTGCGGGTGCGCGCGCTTCAGCTCACCCGCCAGCGCGCGCACCTGAGACAGATCCGCGAAGTCCGCGGTGAAGTGCTCCGCGCCGAGCTCCCCCGCAAGCGCTGCGGTCTTCTGCGGCGAGCGGCCGACGAGGACGACCGTATGCCCGTCGGCGACCAGCTTGCGTGACGCTGCGGCGCCGATGCCATCGCTGGCGCCTGTCAGCACGATCGTCTTCGCGGTCATCAGGGCAGCCGATTGGCGATCGCCAGGTTCTGAGTCAGCTCCTCGGCGTTCTGCCGCACGACGTATGCCGGGCGGTCTCGCTCGACGCGCCACGACTCGCTCAGCGGGCCGATGTTGACCGTGTCGAATCCCAGCTGGTCGTACAGGTGGGTGACGAACTCCGCGGCATCCGCATGGTCACTCGCCGTCGCCAGCGCTCGACGATTCGGGGTGCCGGCGGGCATACCGCCCGCGGTGATCTGCTCGGCCTGGATGTGGTTGAACGCCTTGGCGACGCGAGACGTCGGCAGGTGCTCCTGCAGCATCTCGGAGGTCGTGGTCAGTCCCCTGTCGAGAGCGTCGATGTGGCCGTCTCGCTCGAAGTAGTAGTTGTTGGTGTCGAGCACGATCTTCCCGGCGAGCGGCTCGACGGGGATCTGCTGCAGCGCATGCAGCGGCACGGTCACGACCACGACGTCGCCGGCTGCACCGGCCTCCTCGGCGGTCGCCGCACGAGCGCGGTCGCCGAGCTCGGCGACGAGATCCGCGAGGGTCTCCGGCCCGCGCGAGTTCGCGATCACGACGTCGTAGCCTGCGCCGATCGCCGCTCGAGCGATCTGGCTGCCGATGTGTCCTGCACCGATGATTCCGAGAGTCGTCATATCGGACACAACCCGTCACGCGGGCGGATATTCCTCTCGCGCGTCGAGATCGACGCTCGAAATGCCCGATACCCTGGCGCGCATGGCCGATCCCGATTCCGCACACGTTCCGACATCCCGTCCGATGGATGCCTGGCTCGACGCCCTCAGTCAGCCGGGCGGCTCCCCTGGCGGCGGGGCGGCGACGGGCGTGCTGCTCGGCGTCGCCGCCGCCCTGATGGGCATGGTCGCGGCGTACACGCCCGACAGCGCCGCCGCGTCGGCCTGCGCGGCGCGACTCGAGCGCAATCGCGCGGACGTGCTGCAGGCCGTCGAGGCGGACGGCGTGCTGTCGGTGCGGTTCGGCGCCGCACTCGCGCTGCCGTCCGATGACCCGCAGCGCGATGAGCAGGTCAGCGCGGCCGCCGTCGACGCAGCCGAATCAGTGGCGCGGCTCGGCGCGATCGGCATCCTGCTCACCTCTGATGCGAGCGTGCTCGCCGAGGCCGGCAACCCGCACATCGCGGTCGATCTCGCCGTCGCGATGGAAGCGCTCAGCGCCGGGCTGTCGGGGTCGGCGATGAGCATCCGCGCGAATCTGCAGATCGCCGGCAGGCACGACGCGACGCGAGCACGGCTGACGAGCCTCGAGACCGACGTCCGTCGGCTGGTCGAGGCCCGCCACCGGGTCGCGCAGATGATCGACGAGATCTCCGCGCGACTGGACTGACCCCGGTCTCACCCGGCGTACACGCCGATCTCGCGGCCCGAACGGCCGGCGGAGCCGATCTGTCGGCGCTCGCCGACTCGGCGGTGGCGATGCGCTCGGTGCGCGAGCTGCTCGCCGACGAGCACGCCCGCGCCGTGCTGCGCGACGAGCTCGGTCCGATCGTCGACTGGCCCCTGCCCGAGGAGGCGATGGGCATGTCGCTGCTGCAGATCGCCACGGTGACCGCGGGACTCGTGCCGCACGACGCGCTGCACCGCATCGCCGCGCGTCTGTGAACCTCGACCCGGGATGCGCGCATGGCACACTGACAGTCATGCCTCAGCAGCCGGATGATCCCCGCCAGACGCGACGACTGCCCGAGACGCTCGACGAATTCCAGCGGGCGGAAGGGCATCCGCAGTTCCGGGTCGACGTCGAGCGCATCCGCTTCTCGCCGTACTACTCGCGCCTGTCGGCGGTGACGCAGGTCATCTCGCAGGCCGGCGCCGGCCTCGCGGTGCACAACAGGCTCACGCACTCGATCAAGGTCGCAGCCGTCGCGCGGGCGATCGCGACCCACCTCTCCACCCGCACAGACGAGGCGAACCGCATCGTCACCGAGCTCGGTGGGGCGCACCCGGTCGTCGTGCAGGCGGCCGCCGCGGCGCACGATCTCGGGCATCCGCCCTTCGGCCACCTCGGCGAGCAGACGCTCGACCGCCTCGCCCGAACCCGGTTCGGGCTCGCCGAGGGATTCGAGGGCAACGCGCAGACGTACCGCATCCTCACCCGTCTCGACGAGCACGACCGCCCGGGTGTCGGGCTGAACCTCACCGCGGCCGTGCGCGCGGCGGTGCTGAAGTACCCGTGGCGCCGCAGCGCGGGCGGCACACGACGCGGCGGCGGCAGCAAGTTCAGCTTCTACGCGATCGACGAACCGGATGCCCGTCAGGCGCTCTCCGCGTACCCCTCCATCGCCGCGGGCCAGCAGACCGTCGAGTGCTCGATCATGGACATCTCCGACGACATCGCATACTCGCTGCACGACCTCGACGACTTCTACCGCGCCGGGCTGCTGAACCCGGCGACCCTGTCGGCCGAGTTCCGCTCATGGCGCCGAGACCTCGCGCAGCTGCGTGCCGCCGATCACGCCACGCTCGCCGCCGACACTCGCACGCCGGGTCATTCACTCGAGCTGCTGTGGCGTCGGATGCAGTCGAAAGACAGCTGGATCGCCGACCCCGACGCGTTCAGCGAAGCCGTCGCGAAGGTGTCGTCCGAGGTGATCGACGGCCTGGTCGCCGAGCCCTTCGACGGGTCCCTCGCCAGCGAGCGCGCACTCGCCCGGTTCACCACCGCGTGGATCGGCCGGCTGCAGTCCTCGATCGAGGTGCATCGGGATCCCGACATCCGCTCCGGGCACGTCAGCCTCAACCGGCAGGCGTGGCACGAGGTCGCCGTGCTCAAGTTCCTGCACGAGCGATTCATCCTCGAGCGGCCCGATCTCGCCGTCTACCAGCGTGGGCAGGCGAGCGTGCTCGAGCGTCTGGTCGACGGATTCACCGCCTGGCTCGATGATCCGCGCGATGCGCGCCGTGCGCCGCGCCGCCTGATCGACCTCGTCGACCTCGCCACCGACGACCACCGTCGCCTGGGTGACCCTGCCGACCACGCCGATGTCGAGACGCTGGGCCGGGGTCGCGGCATCATCGACTACGTCGCCTCGCTCACCGATGCCCAGGCGATCTCGCTCGATGCCCTGCTCGCCGGCCGCACCGAACGACTGTGGGACGCCGGGCAGGGACTGTAAGCGCCGAGAGAAGATGTGCGGGCCGGGTGAGCCGGATCCGCCCCCGGCCGCCGCGGCACGTGGAAGAGTGGATGCTATTCGCACCCGCTCCGAGGAGGCACCATGCGCGCTGTCGTGTACGACCGGTATTCCCAGGACCTCGATGCCCTCGAGGTGCGAGAGGTGCCGGAGCCGAAACTCCCGCCGGCGTCGGTGCTGGTCGAGGTGCGCGCCGCGGGCGTGAACCCCGTCGACTGGAAGGTCATGGCGGGCGGGCTCGACGCTCTCATGCCCACGCAGTTCCCGGTGACCCCGGGATGGGACGTCGCCGGCGTCGTCGTGGCGATCGGCCTGGACACGCCGGAGTTCGCAGTCGGCGACGAGGTCATGGCCTACGCCCGAAAGGACACGGTGAGCGCCGGCACGTTCGCCAAGCGGGTCGCCGTTCCGATCTCCGCGGTGGCTCGCAAGCCGGCATCCCTCTCCTGGGAGGAGGCCGGCGCCCTGCCTCTGGCCGGCGGCACAGCGCTGCGGTCGATCGACGCGCTCGGCGATCTGGCCGGCCGCACCGTGCTGATCCACGGGGCCGCGGGCGGTGTGGGCGGCTTCGCGGTGCAGATCGCCGCGGCCCGCGGCGCGAGGGTCATCGCGACGGGGTCCGAGCGCAATCATGACTACATCCGATCGCTGGGCGGCGAGCCGACCAGCTACGGCGAGGGACTGGCCGGACGCGTGCGCGAGCTCAGCGGCGGGCTCGTCGATGCGGTCGCGGACTTCGTCGGCGGTCAGCTCGAGGTGACCCTCGACGTGCTCAGCGATGACGGTGTGCACGTCTCGACGGCTGATCCCTCGGTCACCCAGCGCGGCGGCAGGTACATCTGGGTGCGCCCCGACGGCACGCAGACCGCTCGTCTCGGGGCTCTCGCAGACGAGGGGCTCTTGAGAGTGGAGATCGCCGAGACGTTCCCGCTCGACGGAGTGGCCGACGCGTTCGCCGCCAGCCAGAGCGGCCACACCCGCGGCAAGCTCGTCATCGTCCCCTGACCGCGCGGTCCGCCGCCCGGTCGACCGCCCGCAGACAGAGTTCGCGCCCGGGCCTCACTCGGGACCCGGGCGCGAACGTTCCTCCGGTCAGAAGACCTCTTCGTCTCCCGCCGCGCGCGTGGAGCGACGCGTCTCGTACGCGCCGGGAGCGGCGTCGGTGCGGGTGACCACGTCGGTGCGACGACGGCGCGCCATGAGCAGCAGACCGACGATGAACGCGACGACACCTGCACCCATCAGGATGTAGCCGATCATCGTGAGGTCGGCCCAGCCGACGTCGATGTTGAGTGCGAAAGCGAGGATCGCCCCGATGACGAACAGAACGACTCCGGTGCCGATGGTCATCTCTTGCTCCCTTCGATAGGGCGGCCGACCGGCCTGCCTGATGCCCAGAATCCCAAGCGGGAGCCCCCCGAAGAATGGGGTTGACAACACTGACGCGATTCGGGATCGGGCTCAGCCCTGCTGCTGCTCGGCCGCGTCCGAGGGCTCGAGGCCGTCGACCGCGTCGGCCATCGCGCGGAGGAAGTCCGCGACGTTCGCCTGCGCCTGGGCATCCATCCCCGACGCCACGGAGTACATCAGTTCGTGCATGCGGCTCAGAGTGTGCCGTACATCCACGTCGGCATGCTCGGTGGCGCGGACGGCGGTCGGATGCCCGGAGGCGTCGAGGTCGCGCTGGACGTGCCCGGAGCGCTCCAGGCGGTCGATCAACACCGACGTCGCCGCCGGCGAGATGCCGAGGTACGCGACGAGGGCCGCCGGCGCAGCGGCGTGACCCGGCTGGCGGAACAGGTAGCGCAACGCCAGCAGCTCGTTCTCACCCATCGACATCTCATCGCGGGTCCGGCGCCGCATGGCCCGCTCGGCCGCGCGGTACGTGCGGAGAGCCTCGAGCACTTCTCGGGCGCGATCTCGCTCGCTGCGCTCCTCGTACCAGTAGCCGGCCGTCTGTGTATCCGTCGTCACGCTCACTCCTTCAGCGAGCGCCTGCACAGCCCGCATGAGCAATGATAGAAGAGGGCAAGGGGACCCAGGCGGTCGAACTGACCGCACGAAGCAGTGACGGAGGACATCGGTGAGTTTTCGCAGCAAGGAGACGTTGGAGATCTGGCTCTCGGAGTTCCGCTCCGCGCGCGAGGCCGGGGATCTCATCCGAGTGATCATCCAGGACGGCTCCGACGGCTCCGACACGGGTCTCGTGATCGTGCCGGTGAAGAACTCATCGGTCAGCATCTTCATGCAGCCGATCCAGATCGGCGAGGCCCAGTGGCGCATCACGCTCGAGCCCAACGACGAGAACACCGTGCTCACCAGCCATCAGCTGCATGCGCTCGCCAGCGAGCTCGCGGTCGCGGCGGAGCTGTGCTCGTACCTCGAGGCCCGCAGCATCGGTCACGAAGAGCAGCAGGATGCCGCGCCCGCCGACGACGCGGCGACCGCCGAGAACGCCTGATTCTCAGAGCTCTCCCGGTCGCATCGCCTCGGCGTCGATGGCACGCATGACCCGCAGCGTCGCGGTGTCTGCCGCCGGCTCGTCGGTGGCATCCGCCCGCCGCCGCGGCGCGTAGACGACCAGGGCGTGGAACAGGAACCGCGCGAAGAAGGCGACCACCAGGGATATCGCCGTGGCGATCACGCTGGAGATGTGCCAGGTCTCGACCATCAGCGCCATGACCGGGATGCGCAGCGCCGCCTCGACGGCGTTGAACGACACCGACGCGGCGAAACGCACCCACAGCTGTCGGGCATCCTGTCGCTCGTCGCGGAACACGAACAGCTCCTGCAGCACGAAGTTGCCGATGATGGTGACCGCCGCTCCCGCGATCGCGGCGAGCACGTAGTCGACGCCCAGGTGGGTGAGGGCCCACATGATGCCGATGTTCACAAGCGCCCCGAGGCCGCCGATCAGGGCGAAGCGCCCCATCTTGCCGAACCGCAGGCGAGCGAGGTGCGCGAGGAAGGTCGCGCCCTGTCGCAGGCTCGCCTTCGAGTCGCCGTGCCGGCGTGCGCCGAACTCCAGGGGCACCTCGGCGATGCGCAGCTCGCGCCGCTCGCCGCCGCGCACGAGGATCTCGAGCAGGATCTTGAAGCCCTGCGGTCGCAGCTCGTCGAGGTCGATGTGCGAGCGGTCGATGAGGAAGAATCCGGTCATCGGATCGGTGCTGTGCCAGAGCCGCCGCAGGAACATCGCCTTCGTGACGACGGTCGCCGCCTTCGACACCGCGTAGCGCACGGCGGTGCCGAGGCCTGCGGAATCACCCCCGCCGATGTAGCGGGAGGCCGCGACGACGTCTACGCCGCCCTCGGCGTAGCGCGTGAGCATGGCCCCCAGCAGCTCGGGCGGGTGCTGCAGATCACCGTCCATGACGACGCACACGTCGTGCGCGGCCTCGGCCAGCCCCAGCGCGACGGCACCACCGAGCCCGCCGGTGTTGCGCTCTCTGTGGATGCCGCGCACGGCGAGGTCCGCGGATGCCCCGACGCGGGCGATCTCGTCGATCGTGCCATCGGAGCTGTCGTCGATGAACAGGATCTCGGCGGCGATCCCGGCGAGCGCGGCGGAGACGCGGGCGACGAGTTCGGCGACGTTGTCGCGCTCGTTGAACGTGGGCACGATGACGGTCACGGGAGGAAGGGAGGCGGCGCTCACGGGTTCTCCTCCACGGTGTCCTCTGAAGTGCGTCGGCGGGGTGCCGCAGCGATGCAGCATCCATCGTTTCACGGCTCGCTCCCGGCCGGCGCACACGGCGCCCGCTCGGGTGCGTCCCCGTAGGCTGGGAGCATGAGCACTCCCGCATCCGACACGATCACCATGTTCGGCGCCGACTGGTGCCGAGACTGCGTCCGCACCAAGAGGCAGCTCGACCAGCTGGGCGTCGAGTACACCTACGTCGACCTCGTCGCGGATCCCGCGGCAGCGGACGTCGCCAAGGAGATCTCGGGCCGCATGAACATTCCCGTCGTCGTCTACCCCGACGCGAGCCACCACGTCGAGCCGAGCAACGCCGACGTCGAGGCGAAGCTGCGCGAGCTCTCGCTGATCTGACGCCATTCCGCTTTCCCCACCGCCCCAGGAGACGACGATGACTCAGGAGACGGCTTTCGACGGCGAGCTGGACGAGGCGCAGCGCAGCGCGCTGGATGCCGACGTCGACGCTCTGCAGCAGGGTTCGCGCACGTGGGCGCATCTCACCGTGGGCCAGCGCGCGACCCTGCTGCGCGCGCTGCGCACGAGCGTCGCCGCCGCAGCGGACGAGTGGGCGAACACCGCCGCCGACTCCAAGGGCCTCGAGCGCAGGCATCCGCTGCGCGGCGAGGAGTGGCTGAGCGGGCCGTACTCGGTGCTCGGCGCTCTCGACGCGTACATCGACACGCTCGCGAAACTGGACCACGGGCGCTCGCCGCTCGACGGGGTGGCTGTCGGCCGCGCGCCCGGCGGCCGCACGAGGGTGAGCGCGTTCCCGCTGACCGGGCTCGACCGGCTCCTGCTCTCCGGCTTCAGCGGCGAGGTGTGGCTGCGGCCGGGCATCACCCCCCACACGGCCCGGGCGAGCGCAGGACTGGCGCAGCGGTCGTCGAATGCGCCCGGCGGCGTCGGCCTGGTGCTGGGCGCGGGCAACGTCACCTCGATCCCCGTCCTCGACGTGCTGTACGAGCTTCTCGCGCACAACCGCGTGGTGCTGCTGAAGGTGAACCCCACCCAAGACGCCCTCGTGCCCGTGTACGAGCGCGCGCTGGCGCCGCTGATCGCCCCCGGCTTCCTGCGGATCGTGCGCGGCGGCCCCGCCGTCGGCGCGTACCTCACGGCTCATCGTGATCTGATGCACGTGCACATCACGGGGTCGGCGGCGACCTTCGACGCCATCGTGTGGGGCCCTTCGACGGGCTCAGCAGCCCAGCGGGAGGCGACCGCACGACGTCGGCGCGAGAACCGTCCGCTGCTGAAGAAGCCGATCACTGCTGAGCTCGGCGGAGTCTCGCCGATAATCGTCGTGCCCGGCGAGTGGAGCGCCGCCGACATCACCTTCCAGGCCGAGCACGTCGTCACCATGCGCCTGCAGAACTGCGGTCACAACTGCATCGCCGGGCAGGTCGTGATCATCTCGTCGGAGTGGGCGCAGGCCGAGCAGTTCCGCGCCGCGCTGCGGCGCGCGTATGCGGCCGCTCCCGAGCGGCCGATCTGGTATCCCGGCTCGGCGTCGCGCATGCGGCAGGCCGCGGAGGACTATCCGGATGCCCTGGTGCTGGCCGACCGCATGCTGGTCGAGATCGACGGTGGTCAGGATGCTGCGGCACTGCAGTCCACCGAGTACTTCGCCCCGGTGCTCGGCGTCGTGGAGCTGCCAGGCGCCGGTCAGCAGTTCCTCGATGCCGCGATCGCGCACGCGAACGACGAACTGCAGGGCACTCTGGGCGCCAACCTCATCATCGATCCGGCCACCGAGAAGTCTCTCGGCACCGGATCCGAGCGTGCGATCGCCGAGCTGCGCTATGGATCGATCGCGATCAACTCGTGGACGGCCTTCGGCTTCATCACCCCGACGCTGACCTGGGGCGCGTTCCCGGGCAGCACCCCCGACGACATCGGCAGCGGCATCGGCGTGGTGCACAACGCCCTGCTGCTCGACGGCGTGGAGCGCTCGGTGGTGCGCGGGCCGTTCCGCCCCTTCCCCCGGTCGCTGCCCCTGCTGAACGGCGGGGGCCGTCTGACGATCCTGCCGAAGCCGCCGTGGTTCGTCTCCTCCCGCACCGGCTCCGCGGTGAGCGAGGGGCTCACCCGGTTCCGCGCGCACGGCGGCATCCCTGGGCTCATCCGCACCCTGCTCCGGGCGCTGCGCGCCTGACGCGGCCTCCCCTCGTTCCCCGACACCCCCAGTTGCCGCCGAGACCCCCATCTGCGGACGCGCGCAGCTGGGGGTCTCGGCGATAGGTGGGGGTCTCGGCGATAGTGGGGGTGTCGGCGATCGGCAGGGATGCGGGCGGCGGTCAGAGCTGGTCGCCGGAGACGGCGAAGGTGTCACAGACGCCGAGGCCGTTCTTGTAGCCGTTCGCGAACCAGGCCTGGCGCTGCTCGCTGGTGCCGTGGGTGAAGCTCTCCGGGTTGACCCGGCCGGCCTGCTGCTCTTGGATGTGGTCGTCGCCGACGGTGAACGCCGCGTTCAGGGCATCCGTGATCTGCGCCTCGGTCGGCTTCTTCAGGTAGGTGACGCCGTTGTCGTCCTTCAGCTTCGTCACGTCTCCCAGCCAGGCGCCGGCGTAGCAGTCGGCCTGCAGCTCGGTGCGCACGCCGTTGCTGTCGGGGCCGGTGCCGTTGTTCGGGTACTTGTCCATCGTGCCGGTGATGTTCTGAATGTGGTGACCCCATTCGTGACCCACGATGTACAGCTGGGAGAGCTCGCCGGCAGAAGCGCCGAACTGATCCCGCATCAGCTGGAAGAACGTCGGGTCGATGTAGACGCCCTGCTCGGGCGGGCAGTAGAACGGTCCGACGGCGTTCGAGGCCGTGCCGCACTGGGTGGAGGTCGCACCGTCGACCACGGTCATCGTTGGCGCCTGGTAGCCGTCGACATGCTGCGCCCAGTAGTCGTCGAGCAGCACCTGGGCACCTGCCATGCGGCAGTCGTCACTGGTGTTCGCGTCCTGACCGGTGTCGCACTCTGAGAGCGCCTCGCCGCTGGAGGCGGGCTCGTTCCCGCCACCGGGCGCTCCGCCGACCAGCCCGGTGAGATCGGGACCGCCGAGCATGGCGACGACCAGCGCGACCAGGCCGAACACGCCCACGCCACCACCAGCGATCGCGGCGCCCCGCCCGCGGCGGCGCGTGGTGTTGCCCGAGATGTCGGCATCCGGATTGAAAGTCATGCTGAAAAGGTAGCGCTCCGCGGGATCCGGCGACGAGGGCTTGACGAATCGGCGCGCACCCCTCACCCGGCCTGGAGGCGGGGCATAAGCTCAGGGCATGGCGACGACGATCACGATCACAGGGGCCGGCGGACAGATCGGCTACGCGCTGCTGTTCCGCATCGCGGCGGGAGACATGCTCGGGCCGGACGAGCACGTCAGGCTGCGTCTGCTCGAGATCCCGCAGGGGCTGCGCGCCGCCGAGGGCGCGGCGCTCGAGCTGCAGGACGGCGCGTTCGGGCTGCTCGACGACGTCGAGGTCACCGATGACGCCGAGATCGCATTCGACGGGGCGAACCTCGCGCTTCTCGTCGGCGCCCGTCCGCGCGGGCCCGGCATGGAGCGCGGCGACCTGCTCGCCGCGAACGGCGGCATCTTCGGCCCGCAGGGGCGCGCGATCGCGGCGGCCGCGGCATCCGACATCCGCGTCACGGTCGTCGGCAACCCCGCCAACACGAACGCGCTGATCGCGGCCTCGTCGGCCGACGGCGTTGCCGCCGAGCGGTTCACCGCCCTCACCCGGCTCGATGAGAACCGCGCCCGGGCGCAGCTCGCGCAGACGCTCGACGCACCCGTCGCCCGCGTGCGCCGGGTGCCGATCTGGGGCAACCACTCGGCCACGCAGTTCCCCGACATCTCGCACGCGACGATCGACGGCGAGCCGGTCGCCGAGCGCCTGACCGCCGCGGTGGGTGATGTCCGCGCCTGGCAGGAGCAGACGTTCATCCCCCGGGTGGCCAAGCGCGGCGCAGAGATCATCGAGGTGCGCGGTTCGTCGTCGGTGGCGTCCGCGGCGAGCGCGACGATCGATCACGTGCGCGACTGGGTGCACGGCACCGAGGAGTGGACCAGTGCCGGCGTCGTCTCGCACGGCGAGTACGGCGTGCCGGAGGGGCTGGTCTCGTCGTTCCCCGTGCAGTCGATCGCCGGCGAGTGGCGCATCGTCGAAGGGCTTGAGCTGGATGCCTGGGCGCGGGCACGCATCGACGCCTCGGTGGCCGAGCTGGTCGACGAGCGCGAGACGGTGCGTTCGCTCGGGCTGATCTGAGCGCCGGCTCCGCACCCCGGAGTCAGGCGGCCCCAGACGCGGTACTCGGGCAGAATGGATGCCGGAGGTGCGGCGATGACCGATGCGATGAACCCGAACGGCGGCGAGGCCGAGATTGCGCTGACCAGTCCGCTGCATCTGCCGCATGCGGCCGCGAACTGCCCGAAGTGCCTGGCGAACGACGATCACGGCTGGTGGTCGGCGCGGCCGGAGGGGACGCGTCTGGTCGGGCTCGTCGTCGCGCGCGACGGCATGCCGTCGGTGACCCAGCAGCGCGATGATCTGACCCGTTTCGGCGTGCCGATCGAGGGCTTCCGCCACCCCGCCCCCGAGATCCTGGAGAGCTGGGGCGATCGCCTGGCCCGGCTGATCGAGACGCTGCGCCCGGGAGATGTGCTCGTGGTGGCGAACGTGCACGCGCTGGGCCGCGATCGCGACGAAGAGTCGCGCACGATCTCCGAGCTGCGTCGGCGCGGGATCATGGTCAAGGTGCTCGGGCATCACGCCCGGCACCTGGCCGACGCGCCCCACTGAACGGGTCGCTGTCAGCCCTTCGCGGCCAGCAGCTGCTCGCGCAGCGACGGCTCACGCTCGCTCGCGAAGTACGCGGCCGCCACGAACTCGTCGAACAAGGCGCACATCATGTTCTCCAGCTCGCCGAGCGGGGTCGAGAAACGCGCGAGCACCATCTGCTTCGTCCCCGGAACGGGGATCCAGTAGTCCGCGATCAGTCGGAGCGTGCCGTCGGCCTCGCTGCCGTCGGCGACGGACTCGGTGCGGTGCGTGCGCAGTGCCGGAACACCGGGACCGCGCACCTCGGCCATCGACGCGTGCGCCGCGGGATCGAGCTCTTTCAGGCCCTCGGCCATGACCGCGAGTACGGCTTCCGGTGCGGTGCCGATCGCCGGGCTCATCCGCAGGTCGGTGGGCTCGAAGACGAGCAGGGTGACCGGCAGCGGCGCACCGAGCGCGATCTCGGTCGAGAACATGATCGCCCGGATGTCACCACGGGAGCCCGCGGCCACGGCATCCTGCAGCTGATGCCGCACCCGCGCGCGCTCGGGCGCGCGGTCGTCGGCCGGGCCGACGGACTCCTTCGCTATGCGGCGGATGGATGCCGTGGCTGCCGCAGCGCTCGACAGATCGACCGCGTACCACCGCCCCGGCAGCCGAAATCGCAGTTCCGGCGCGCTCACTCCGGTTCCGTCCACTCCCCGTAGCGAGCGCGCATGTCGGTGAGGCTCACTCCGCCTTGTCCGGCGTCGGTGACGGTGAGCGGTTCGAGGCCCGCGGCGGCGGCTCGCAGATCGACGGGTTCCTCGTCCTCCGCCGTCGGCGCACCGGCGACGAGTTCGATCGTCGCCGGCTCCCACGGGAGCGTCTGCCAGATGGTCTCGATCACCCTGTCCAGCTCGTCGCTCGAGAAGGGCTGCACGGAATCGGTCACCAATCCCACGCTGAGCCGGTACCCGAACCCGTCGCGGGACCGCTCGAGGGAATCGACCTCGGTGATTCTCGGCACCGCCGAGGCCAGCGCATCCGCCACGTCACCGTAATTCACGGTCGTCTCCTCTGTCTGTCCTGTTCCCGGAAGCTCTGCTCTGCACCCGGTCATCCCACCGCCTAGCACCGCACCTGCCAGCACGACCGCCAGCAGGCGTCGTGCGCCAACGCTCGAACGCATCATTCACTCCAGTGGTAGTAGGAGATGTCTGTGTAGCCATCCTGGTTGAAGAAGTCTCCGAGGCCGGGATGATCCGCCTGAACCTGCGCGAGATGCTGCTGGTAGGTGGCGGAGTACTTCGCCGCGCTGTGTGCTTCGGTGTCGACTCCGAGAACCGGGTTGGGCACGGGCGGGTCCACGCGGATCGACGTCCAGTTCGACCCGTGCTCGACGCTGTCGAAGTCTCCGGCGATGGCATCCAGGCGCGGCACGGGGTCGCCGTTGTGCTGGACGGAGACGACGTCGATGTCGCTCGGTATGGGCATGTGGTCGATCGGTGCGCCGGATGCCACGACGGCCCGCCAGTTGTAGTCCGAGTTGTACGCCGCCAGGTGACCGGCCATGATTCCGCCCTGGCTGAACCCGACGAGCATGACAGGGTCATCCGGACCGACTCCGGCCTGGTCCATCGCCTCGAGCACGGCCCGCTCGTACTGGGTCTGCAGCGCCGGGGTGAGCATCAGCGCCAGGTTGCTGTCGAGATCGTTCACCGCGCCCTGGTCGCCGAATCGTGAGAGCCACTCCTGCGTGCTGGGCAGTGTCACCGTGTAGTACCAGCCGTCGGGACCGAGAACCTTCGTGATCTTGATCACCGAATCGGTCTCGCCGCCCAGCCGGTCGACCTCGCCGGTTCCGTCGAGGACGTTCGCGAGGGTCGGGTGATCAGGGATCACCTTCTTCTTCGCATGCCGGTACGGGTCGGTGCGGCTCACGTCCGGCGTGCCCTTGACCACATCCGACAGGACGCTCCAGATCAGGAAGGCTGCGAGCACGCCGGCGATGACGGCGCCGATGATGAGACCGATGGTGCCGAAGAGCGCTCCGATGGCCACGACGAGCAGCAGCACGACGAGCGCGCCGAGGATGGCGACGATCGTGTCGGCGATGCTCTTGAGCAGGTCGACGACGTCCTGCAGGAAGTCGCCGATCCACTCCCCGATCCCGGCGAGGAAGTCGCCGATGTCGGAAAAGAAGTCGCCGACGCCGTCCCAGAATCCCTCGTTCGTGGCGGCGATCGCCGCATCGATCCGACTGATCGCTCTCTCCGCGGCCTCGTTCATCGCCTCCCGGGCGGCGTCGATCCGAGCCCGCGCCGCGCCGACCGCGGCGGCTGCGTCGTCGGCCGCGCGCTGCGCACCGGGCACCTGGTCGGTGAGGGCGGGCGACGGGGTGTCGGCCGTCTTCACCTGGTCGGAGAGATCCGCCAGCGCGCGGTCGGCGCGTCCCTGAGCGAGCAGGGCATCGTCGAGGTCGTTCTGGGCTCGCTCTGCATCGTCGTGCGCGGCGGTGAGTGCGACGGCGTATTCGGTGATGGCGTCTGCCGTGCCCTTGTACCGCGGATGGATCCGCTCGAGCTGCGACGAGATCTCCTCGTTCTGCTCGTAGAGTGCCTGAACGGCCTTCCCCTCGTCATCGGCGACGATGCCGCGCAGCTCCTGGATGACGTCGAGGATCACCTCGGCGGAGGAGACGAGGTCGGCCGCGCGTGAGGTGAGCTCGGCCGGATGCCCGGGAAGAACACTCATGACCTACCCCTCCCCTTCCTGAGCCATCTTCGCGTCGAGATCACGGAAGGTGTCGACGATGGCCTGCATGAACTCGGCCTGCGAGCGCAGGTTGTCGCGCAGATCCTCACGGGCGATGTCCCACTTGCCTCCGAAATCGTCGATCGTGCCGGCGAGGCCGCCGTGACCGGTGAGGCCGCCGATGTCACCGGCGAAGCGCTCGGCCTCGTCGAACGTCGTCGCGAGCCCTTTCGCGGTGCGCGCGGTCGATTCCAGCCGCGCGAGGTCCATCCTGACGTCGGTCATCGCGCGTCACCGCCCCGGCGCTCGTCCCGGCCGGCCTGGCTTTGCGCCGCCGCGGCACGCAGGTGACGCCCGAGTGCGGCATCGGCCGCGCGCACCTCGGCGCGCAGAGCAACGGCATCCTGCGCTGTTCGCGGAATGCGCACGCGCAGTCCGGCCAGCGCCGTCCGCAGGTCGTCTTCGGACATCTCGCCCCCTCCGGCATCGGTCCTCACTTCGCGCCTCGACGCTACTGGAGCGAGCATCCGGCAGTCGATGGGCATTACTCCCCACTCCGGCAGGTCGGGTTCACCGCTCGAGCAGCTCGCGCAGGCCCACACGCATCGCGGAGCCCTGAGGGGCGTCGGTCACGGCGTGCTCTCCGGATCGGGTCGAGCGTGAACAGGGTGCCTAACGGTGCTGTAAGCGCCTGCTCCACCGGAGCGCTCACGCCGAGGATCGCCAGCACCGCCAGCACCGCGGTGGAGCCCTGCCGTGCTGGGCTCGACCTGTGCCGGGTGAGGATCTCGGCGACCGCCGCGCCGTCGCTGCCGAACGTCGCCACGAGGTCGGGATGCTCCTGGAAGGCCACCGCCTCCAGCATCCCGAGCCTCGGCTCCTCGGCGGCCGAGCGCGCGCGTGCCCAGGATCGTGCATCCGCATGAGTGAGCGTCATGATGCGGTCAGGCTACCGACCCACGTGTCGGCGTGTCCCATGCACACAGAGTAGGGGCCGCAGACCCGAAGGAGGGGCCGACGGCGAACCGTCGACCCCTCCCCGGAAAGCAGAACTCAGCCGCCGGCGAGCTGCTGATCCAGGTCCTGGATCGCGCGCATCATGCCCAGCAGCGACTCGGACATGTCGTTGATGCCGTCCACCGCGGTCTTCAGACCCGTGGTCAGCTCACCGTAGCCCTCACCGAACTTGCCCGACGCGTGCTGCGTCTTGAAGTCCTCACCCAGCAGCGTGTCCACCTGCCCCTTCAGGGTGTCCAGCTGACCCTGAATGTCATCACGAGCCTGCGACAGCGACGACGCCACCTGCTCCATCTCCGCATAAGACGCACCGAAATCGGCCATCGTCCACACCTCCGATAAATCGATCGAACCGGACCACCCCGGCCCGACACCACCAAACTACAAGCCCCCGCAAGCCGCAGTCGATGGGGACAACTCCCCATCACCGCACCGCCCGCCGAGCTGCCGTCTCAACGCAGCTGAACAGAGGCGAAGAGCGCGGAGATATCCTGCTCCGCCTGGTACAGCGCAACGCCGTCCTCGACGAACACGTCCATGAGCACGAGCGTCCCGGCCCGCCGTCCGATCTGCCGTCGCAGTGCGATGCTCTCCTCCCCCAAGGGGATGATGAGCACGCAGTCGAGCGCCTCCTCGAACGTGGAGCCCTCGATCGGCGCGATCCCCTGCACCAACCAGAACCGCTCCCGCACGCCTGGAAGCGGAGGATCGGCGCGCACCAGGGCGAGCACGCTCTCAGCGATGGCGGTGCGCACTGCGGCGGGCGCGCCCTCAGCGGCCCGGTCCTGCGCGACCTCGGCCCCCAGGCCAGATCGTCGGCGAGATCGTTGAAGGGGAAGGTCATGGGCAGAGTCAGCCAGGCTTCCCGGTCCGGCCGCACTCTGAAGCCGCTCACTGCCGCCATCGGAACATCTCCACGATCGTGTCGCTGAGTTCCGCCAGACCCGCGACGTGCGCGGGATCGGTCTCGTCCAACGTGGTGATCGAAGCCGAGATGATCATCCCGCGCCCCTCGCCCTGCCCGGGCAGCGGGATGCCGTAGTCGATCTGGCGCCCGATGACCTCGGCGAGCCCCTCCTTGCCGCGCCGCTCGCTGTCTGCGCGCAGGATTCGCCCGATGACCGTGTCGAAGGCCTCGACGCGGCCGTGGGCCATCCCGCGGAACGACGACTCGAAATCGCTTCCCGCCTGCGCCACATGCTGGATCAGAGCGAACGACATCGGCAGCGGGGCGGAATCGTGTCGGGAAGGTAGATGGATCCGACCCTGCGGCCCTGCAGCTGCTTCCACTGCTGGTTGATGAGCATCCGCGCCTCGACGTCGAGGTCTGGTCGTCCGAGGGCGCGGATCTGTGCGGACAGGCGCGACGTGAGCGCCTTGCGACCTTCGTCATCGACGAAGTACCGGGTCCAGCCCGACGGGAAGAGGATGCTGAAGCCCCCGGGCTGCTCGTCGGTCATGCTTCGTCGCCCATCCCCGACCACAGCGGCAGAGCCTGCCGTGCACGTCGGCGATCCGACATCAGGGCGAGGGTGCCGGCTGTGACGAGCAGGGCGAGCAGAACCGCAACGTCGGTGAACGCCGCCGCCCACCGCAGCGAAAGATCCGCTCCCGACCCCTCGGGCAGCGCCCACGCGAAGAAGAACGAGGCGACGGTGGCAGCGGCGGTCGCCGAGAAGGCGCCGACGACGCGACCGGCGTCGTCCACTCGCGACAGCATGAGGACGACCACCGCGAGCAGGACGCCGATGACCGAGAGCGTCAGCATCAGCCACCCCGGAAGGGAGAACAGCGGGAAGTCGACGGCGGCGTCCCAGATGGGCGAACCGTGAACACTGACCTGACCCCCGGCGAGCAGAAGGGAGCCGAGCAGATACACGATGAGCACAGCGGCCTGCAGCATCCTCAGCAGCAGGTAGAGCGTCGTGGTCCTCTTCTGCAGACGGGCGGGGGCAGAGGACATATTCCCCAACCTACGGCCTCTCACCACGGTGCCGTGGCAGCGCCGTATCCGGTCAATCCGGCAGCCCCGGTCCAGGACACCGCGTTGAGCCCCACCCCGAGCCCTTCATGGTCGTCAGGAACCACTGGATCTGCTGGACTTCGGGGCCGCCGTTGGCGATGGTGCGCAGCGGGTTGACGAACATGCCCGGCTTGGGCAGTCCGCTCATCGAGCGGCGCTATAAGACGCCCCCGCACCCGGAACCATGGGGACAACTCCCCACGCACGCATCACGTCATCTGCGTCGCAGCCCTGCTCGCAGTCGGCAGGTCGTCTGGATGCGATGAGGGGGCCGACCGTCATGGTCGACCCCCTCGAAAAGCTCGCGCCCGGGTTCAGCCGCCGGCGAGCTGCTGATCCAGGTCCTGGATCGCGCGCATCATGCCCAGCAGCGACTCGGACATGTCGTTGATGCCGTCCACCGCGGTCTTCAGACCCGTGGTCAGCTCACCGTAGCCCTCACCGAACTTGCCCGACGCGTGCTGCGTCTTGAAGTCCTCACCCAGCAGCGTGTCCACCTGCCCCTTCAGAGTGTCCAGCTGACCCTGAATGTCATCACGAGCCTGCGACAGCGACGACGCCACCTGCTCCATCTCCGCATAAGACGCACCGAAATCGGCCATCGTCCACACCTCCGATAAATCGATCGAACCGGACCACCCCGGCCCGACACCACAAACCTACAAGCCCCCACAAACGCCCGTCGATGGGTACAACTCCCCATCCCGCCCGGACGCCGAAACCGGCAACAGGTGCAGGTTTCGACAGAGAAGGGGGCGGGGGATCAGCGGCGGGGCACGACGCCCGAGATGTCGATCTCGCCGTCGTAGCTCATCCATGCGAGCCACGCGGCAGGCGTCATGGCGCGCGCCTGAGCGAGGGCGTCCGGATCGACTCGCTCTCGGAGGTCGTCCAGCCCCGCGGTCCACGCGGTCGCCACGGCGGGTTCCGACTTCACGGACGATGCCCATTCCGCGTCGCGGCGCATCTGATGCCGATCGTCTGCACCCGAGCGCTTCGCCGCACGGTCTACCGGATCGGCGGGGCCGCGGCGCACGCCGTCGCTGCGCACGGCGAGCCCGATGATCAGCAGCACGATGACGGCGGTCATCGGCACCCACCACGCGATCGCTTCAGACGAGAATCCCCGCTCATCGGCCGATCCCGCCGCGAGGCGGAACACCAGCATGCCGACGCAGACGAGCCCGACCAGCACAGACACGGTTTCTCCGACACGTGCGCTCTGATGATCGGGCACCCGCAGGAGCAGCACGATCATCAGGGCGGGAACGGCGATCGCTCCGGCGACCAGCGCCACCGTTCCGGCCAGCTCGGGGTTCAGGAAGGCGTTCTTCCGGTCTGACGGCCCGAACATGACCGCCGAGACGAGCGCGGCGGTCAGGCCGATTCCGAGCAGCGTTCCCCAGACAGCCCGGAGCGCGGATCCGGTTTCCCGCAGCACCGGGGGAGTTGCTGATGCCGGCTGCTGAGCGCTCATCGCCGAGACGGCGGATCTGCGGCGCTGATGGATCGACCACAGCCTCGCGAACAGCGCGGACGCCGCCTGCGGACGCACCTCCATGGCGTTGACCGCTGCCTGCCCGATCTCTCTGACGTCCGTGTCCTCCCCCTGCAGACGCACGACCGGCTTCATGACTGGGCCTCCGCATCATCGATGATCCAGGTGACGGTGGAAGCCATCGCGTCGAAAATCATCCGCACGGCCACGGCGTACTCGTCGTCGTCGGGAGAGTCCGCGCCGATGACGGTGCTGCCCGTGAGCATGAGCGCGCGTCGTCGGTTCGTTCCAGGCACGGGTGTGACGTAGATGCTCTGCGCGCGGTGCGTCTCGTCGTCGAGGCCGGGCCTCCGCTCGTGCCAGCGGATGATCCGTCCGCCGGGGTCGAGCATCTCGGCGCCATGACTGCGCACCCTCGTCTTGATCCACCCATCGAGGGACCCGTCCGGAGAATTCACGAAGGTGGCGATCATCGAGAGCGCGAGCGGGTCCTTGCCCGGCGTGCGCTCGGAGGGAAGGAAGACGTAATTGGCGCCCGATTCCTCCAGACCTCTCATCGCTGATGACAGCTGGGCGCTGAAGACGCCGTCGAGGTCGGGGCGTCCGGCGCGGGCGAACACCTCGCGAGCGCGCTTCTCCAGTTCGCCGCCCAGCTCGGGCGTCACGGGGAAGCTCGCCCACTCAGCAGGAAGCAGCATCCGGAAGCGCGGTACTCCCGGTGCGAGGCCGAACAGTTCCTCACGCAGAGACATGTGTCGTCCTCCCTATCGGACCGACGTCGATGCGCTCGATCAGCTCTTCGAAGACCGGCATGCCCGCGCCGAGATGCGGCAGGCTCGGGCTCGTCGCGACGATCTCAAGGAGCGCGCCGTCACGCAGCAGCTCGTACTGCAGTGTGCCGAGGAGGCCGACATCCCGCACCTGTGTGAGCGTCGAGATCACTCGCCCCTCCGACAGCTCGTGGTCGCCCAGAGGGAGCACCTGCCTCGGCAGCGCGGCCGGTGCGAGTTCGGGGAGATCGCCCAGGCTCGTCACGTCGGAGGCCGTCGCGTACACCGCCACCAGCGCCCGGCCAGGAAGGCCGTCCGGGCAGAAGAGCAGAGTGGCGAATGCGCGCGGGTCGACGCTCTCGACCAGCGAGATCAAGGCGGACTTCGTCTCCTCGCGGTCGCGATCGGGTTCCGACCGGAGGGTCGACACGCACTCCTCCGCCCACGCCGCCGCGTCGACGTCAGCCGGCACGGGAAGCAGCCACCGGTCGTCGACGTCGATCTCGATCGTTCGCATCAGAAGCCCCAGCCTCCCGTCGCACGGTCGTAGCCGAATCCGAATCCTGCTTTGCCGAGGTTGTCGACGAAGTCGAGAGCCGCGTTGCCACCGGAGAGCATGTCATCCATGATCCCACCGTTCGGGGCATCCCCGAGGAAGGATCGCAGGTTGTTGAACGCCTTGTTCGAGAGCCCCGACGCACTGTCGCCGATCGCGCCCGCCCACGCTCCGTCACCGCCGCGGAGGAGACGGGTGAGCATCGACGGCGAATCGAGACCCTTGAAGAAGTTGTTCATCACTCTCGTCCCGTTGGCGTTGAGCAGGCCGTCGGCATGGAACACCTGCCCGACCCGCCCCTCTGTGAGCAGTCCGGTCAGCTTCGATCCGCTCTTCCAGCCGGCACCCACCACGTCGCCGCCGATGCCCAGCAGCCCCTGGCCGAGGCTGGAGAGACCCGGCGCCGCCTTGAACGCCTTGAACGCCGAGAACGCCTTGCCGAACGGGAAGACGCCGATCGCGGCCACCGCGATGTCCAGCCAGTTCCCTCGGCCGCAGCTCACCTTCCACACCGTTACCGCGAGAGCCGCCAGGCCGACGATCGCCGCGGCGAGGATGAACGGCCCGCCCAGGATGCAGGCGGCGACTGCCAGCACGATCCCGGCGTACGACAGGATCGTGCCGAGCGTCTCGAGCCAGGGCAGCTGATCGTCCCACCAGGAGTCCTCGACGCCGCTGTCGTTCGCGTCCTGGATGCCGCTGCGGGCCGTCTCGTAGGCTTCCCACCACGTGTCGTAGGCCGCCTCGTACTCGACGGCCTTCAGCTTCCACGCCTGGTGGTCTTCGTTGACGTCTCCCTGAGTGGTGCGATCGTCCGCCGACTCGCCCTCTTCCGGCGCCGGCAGCTTCGAATCGTCCTCGAACGAGCTCGCCGTGGTCTGGTACGTGTTCCACAGCGTCTCGAGATCGGGGATGAGGGTGCTCAGCGTCGTCTGCACGCCGTCGAGGGCTCTCGCGTACGCGACGATATGGGTTCCGCTCGGCTGGTACCGCTCCCCTGCTTTGCGCAGGTCGTCCTTGACGTCGGTGACGTCCCCTTTGAGGGCGTCGAGGCTCTTGCCTCGGCATTCCGCGCCGAGATCGATCGTGTCGAGCAGGCTCGCGGCAGCGATCATCTGATCGCCGAGACTCTCGATCTCGATGCCGCGGCGTTCGATGTCGTACGGTTCTCCGCTAATGGGCAGAATCTCGTAGCGCTTGCCGGCGGTGGGTGTGCGATCCATGTCAATCACCTCGGGTTCTGGGACTGCGACGGGTCGTCGACCTGCGGCGGGTTCTCGGTCGAGTCGAGGTTCTTCGCCGCCTCCAGGTCGAAGTCGGTCCATGCCTGCACGAAGTCGACGACACGCTCTTTCGCGCTCTCGAGCTTCTCCTTCAGCGTGTCGCGCTTGTCGTTCCACGCGCTCTCGAAGCGGTCGACCTCGTTGCGCAGCGCGCTCTCGCCGTGAGGCGAGCCGATCGCGGACTCGAGGGCGTCGCCTCGCGATCCCGCGTTCTCGAACTCGCTGATGATGTTGGTCAGCGATGTGTTCAGCTGCTCCAGCTTCGACATGGGGATGTTGATGTCCTGACCCATGTCACTCCCTCCCGATCGGTGGCGCGACCCACGTGGTCACTCTCCCCTTGACTCTCTGCCCGCGGCAAGCTTACGTAATGACCGGCACCTGCTCGATGGGGACAACTACCCATGCATCCCAGCCACGGAGCATCAGGTGAGCCGATCCCCCTCGACCAGGGGCGGCTGCACAGTGACCTGGCGGCCCGCCTGCACGAAGATGCCATGCGGCCGGTCGCGGCATCTCAGCTCAGCCGTTCAGGCTGACGTCGGCGAGCTCAGCGCGATGCCGCCGGCGTACCGCGCTCAGACTCCGCGCCGCCTTGTCGCGTTCCCATTGCGCCTCGGCGCTGGGCTCGTTGGAGCGTCGCCCCACGGCCATGCGCTGTCGTCGCGCCGGTCATCGAGCAGCTGCGCCACAGCGGTGCCGCATCCCGGCATCCGCGCGAGCAGCGACTTCTCTTCTGTGAGCCAGTCCGCGAGCGCACGATCGCCGCAGTCGAAGCAGAGCCTTCCTGGGACGACCCCGCTCTCGAGATAGCCGCACGTGCAGGATCGACCTGCCGCGCGCCGCAGTTCCGCTTCTCTCATGCGAGTACCTCCCCCTCGACCAGTGGCAGCTGCACCGTCACCTGGCGCCCCGCCTGCACGAAGATACCGCGGCCCTCGGGGAAGTCGGTGCGCTTGACCTTGGGGAAGGGCACCTTGAACACGGCGTCGCCGTCGAACGAGTCGGGCTTGAGGATGATGCCCTTGCGGCCCGCCTTGAAGTCGCCGATGAACCCGAAGCCGCTGGTGACCTGCGTCACGTCGGCATCGCCGACGAGGAAGTGGTCGCTGCGGTTGATCGCCTGGAACAGCGCCTTCATCTCGCGCTCGGCGGGGCTGTCGGCGAACTGCGGCACGTCCTCCACCACGATCATCACGCGCACGGGAAGCGCCTCGTCGGCGACCAGCTCGGTGATCTCCTTGGCGAGCTCCTTGGCATCGTCGGGTGTCACGGCGCTGCGCGTCCAGTCGGCGTACTCCTTGAGCTGCGAGCGGCGGCCGCCGAAGTGGAACAGCTTCACCTCGGGGTCGAACCGGCGCATCGAGGTGATCATCGCCTTCAGTGCGTTGGTCTTGCCCGACAGCGGAGGACCGGCGACCACGAAAGTGCCCACCGGGTCGAAATCGCGCGCCGACAGGGTGTCCTCGGCGACCCCGAGCACGGGGAACTCGCCCACGCGCTCGGGGAGGTCGCGAACCGACAGCCGGGTCGGCAGGGCGCCGATCTCGGCGACCTCGCGAGCCCCCGCCGCGCGCAGGTCCGCCGCCAGCTTCTCGAGCAGCTTGGTCTGCTCGGCGACGTTGGGGGTTCCGCCCAGTGTCGCGATCTGCGTCTCCAGCCCGTCCACGATGGCGCGTCCCGGAGCGGAGCGCTCGTCGAGCACGTCCTTCGGCGCGTTGAGCATCGCATACGCCGACTCGTCGGCAAGACGAAGCACCACGCGTCGCGACACGTTCGCGCTCACTGCCGTCGGGACCGATCCTGACCGGTCGGCGGTTGCGACCACATGCACGCCCAGCGGGCGACCCTCGCCGAGGATCCGCATGAACGTCTGGTAGAACGGCATCCGCGCGGTCGTCGACTCCCACTCCGAGCGGAACTGCGGGAACCCGTCGATGAGGAAGAGGATGCGCGACTCGTCGCGTCCGGTGATCTCGCGGTACTCGGTGAGGCTCGCCGCGTTCGCGGCGCTGAAGCGCTTGCCCCGGTCATCGAGCACCCGCGCCAGCGAGCGCAGGATGCGCTGCACGCGCTCGGCATCATCGCCCGCGATGATCGACCCGACATGCGGCAGCACCTCGAGGCTGCGCAACGACCCCGAGCCGAAGTCGAGGCCGTACACCTCGACGCTGCTCTTCGGATCGTGCCCGGCGGCGATGGCCAGAGTGCGCAGCACGGTCGACTTGCCCGAGCCGCTCGTACCGTAGACCAGCAGCGAGCCGTCCTTATCGGGCACGAAGTAGGTCGGCTCCTGCAGTTGGCGCGCGGGCACGTCCATCTTGCCGAGCAGGATCTCGCCGTCGCCGCGCAGCGGCAGGTCGCGCAGGTCGACGGCCTGCTCGAGGTCGTCGAGCCAGGGTCGGCGCGGCGCCGGGATGCCCGCCTGCGCGGACGCCTTCACCAGGGTCGCGACGATGCGCTTCTGATCGGTGGGTCCGAGGTCCTCGTCGTGGGAGTCGGACTCGGGGGCCTGCTCGGCCTCCCAGAGCTGGGTCGATCCGAAGCGCAGCTCGGCGACCTTCACCTCGGCGACCTGCACCTCATCGGTCGTCCAGCCGCCGGCGTACGCCGACTGGAAGGGCACGAGACGCCCCGGCCCGGTCTTGGCGATGCCGCGACCGGGGATCGACGGCGGGAAGGATGCCGCGATCGGGTCGTCGACGACGTCCTTGGAGTCGGACTCGTCAGCCATGCGCAGCGCGACGCGCAGGTTCGTGTTGGCGCGCAGGTTGTCTTTGATGACACCGGCGGGCCGCTGGGTGGCCATGATCAGGTGGATGCCGAGCGAGCGCCCGCGCTGGGCGATGTCGACCACGCCGTCCACGAACTCGGGCACCTCTCCGGCGAGCGCGGCGAACTCGTCGATCACGAGCACGAGTGCGGGCGGGGTGTCGGGGTCGCGGCGCTTCTCGAGCTCGAGCAGGTCCTTCGCCTTCTTGCGGTTGAAGAGGTGCTCGCGATGGTGCAGCTCGGCGCGCAGGCTGGTGAGCGCCCGCCGCACGAGGTGCGGGCTGAGGTCGGTGACCAGGCCGACCGTGTGCGGCAGGTCGACGCAGTCGGCGAACGCCGATCCGCCCTTGTAGTCCACGAACAGGAAGGTGACGCGATCGGGGCTGTGCGCGGCGGCCATGCCGAGCACCCACGCCTGCAGGAACTCGCTCTTCCCCGCGCCCGTGGTGCCGCCGACGAGGGCGTGCGGGCCCTGCGTGCGCAGGTCGAGCGTCATGGCATCCGTCTGCGCCTGGCCGATGATCGCGCGAAGGTTGCCTGCCTTCTTCAGCCGCGACTGCGGGGCGCCCGAGCGGTCGATGATCGTGTTGTTCTGCCGCCAGCGGTCGATGACCGCGGTCGGGTCGGATGCCACCTCGCCGCCGACCAGGGAGAGGAACATCACCGAGTTCGGGATGTCGGAGGAATCCTCGACGACCGTGCTCGAGTCGACGACGGGCGCGAGGCGCTTCGCGAACATGGTCATGTACGCGTGCGAGACGCCCTCGACCTGCACGCCGGTGTACGAGACGCCGTTGCGGACGGTGCCGACGCGCGCGTTCTCGAGTCCGCCGGTGACGTCGACGAAGCTGCGGCACGCAGCCGGCAGCGCTTCGACCACCGGTGCGACGAAGAGCCCGTAGACACCGACGTCGGCGCCCCGTTCGAGGATCTGGGTGAGCCGGGCCCGGTCGACGGGCGCGTCGTCGGTGATGATAACGAGCACCGCGGTCTGACCGGGGAAGCTCGCCTCTTCGGCTGCTCTCTTCACGTCCGTGCCGAACAGGGTCGGGTCCCAGTCGTCGCCGTAGGGAGGGCGGGGAGCGGATGCCGCCTTCGCCCGTCGCATGACGAGCTCTTCCAGCCCGTTCAGCAGCGCGGCGCCCGTCGACGCCGAGTCGGCCAGCGGCACGTCCTTGAACGGGTTGCGCTCACTGGAGGTGTGCGGCAGCCACTTCAGCCAGTCCAGCTCGTTCGCCCAGCCCGGCTCGGTGATCGCCACCGTGACGAGCTCGTTGGGCGAGTGCATGCCGAACAGCTGCACGGCGAGACCGCGCAGGGCGTCGCTCGCCGACGAGGTGGGACCTGCCACACCGATCGAGCCGACGCTCTGCAGCGACTCGAGGATCGGCACGTCGCTGATCATCCGGTACCGGTCTTCGAGCCGGTCGACGCGCTCGACGTACTCGACCAGCGCCTCGGGCACCTCCGCGCGCTTGACCTTGGTGCGCGATTCGTCTTCGCAGGTGCCAAGGCGGACGGCGAGGAAGTTCCAGTGCTCGGGTCGCCGGGTCCACAGCATGGGCCCCAGGCGCATCGACTCGTCGAAGACGATCGCCACGGCCGGCACCTCCGCCTGACGCACCTCGCGTTCGCGCGGCTGGGCGTGGTAGAGCTTCTCTTCGAGGCGCTCGAACTGCTCTTCGAACGACTCCACCTCTTTGCGCAGGCGCTGACCGAGGTTGGTCTTCTGCGAGATGAAGTTGCCGAACATCATCATCGGCGACATGACCATGATCAGCAGCGAACGCGGGTTGTCGAAGATGAAGAACATCGCCGCGCCGAGCAGGATCGGCGCGATCAGCATCGGCCAGGGGAAGAGCCGCTGCACCTGATCTTTCGGATAGCGCGGCTCGTCGAGGTCGGCACCGGTGTAGCGCTCCTCGACGCGCGGGCTGCGGTTGAACAGCAGCGCCCCGCCGCGCTCGAGCACGGGATCGGCGGCAGCCGAGCCGTCGTAGTCGCTGACCAGGTGCACGACCAGCTCGCAGTCGCCGAGCGTGAACTTCTGACCGGGGATGACGCGCAGTCGCTGCACGAGACCGCCGTCGACGAGGATGCCGTTCGCGGAGTTCAGGTCGACGATCTCGACGAACGTGGCTGCCACCTCGATGCGCGCATGCCGCTTCGAGACCAGCGGGTCGGAGAGCACCACGTCGTTCGCGGTGTCGCGGCCGATGAAGAAGTGCCCCACCGGCAGAGGGAACTCCTGCCCGGCGGCCGGCCCCGAGACGACGGTCAGCAGGGCAGCCGAGCGGCTCGACAGCATGGTCGTTGCGGCGCGGTTGGGGCCGAGGTTCACGACCTCGGCGAGGAACCCCGAGCCGACCGGCGCGTCGCCGATCAGCAGGTCGGGGTTGAGCGTGACGAGCTCATCGCTGGTCGGCGGGGCGACGGAGAGGCTCAGCACGTCGCCGCCGGATGCCGCCACGGAGCGCAGCGGGTCGGTGCCGGCGATCTGCCCAGCCACATCGGCGACCGTCGCCGTGGAGTCCGCCATGACGACGATGTCGGTCAGGGGGGCACCCGGGCGCCGCAGCGTCAGCTTGATTCTCATCGGTTCTCCTGATTGTCGACTGTCACACCCGCTCGACGGTCAGCGTGCGGTCGCCGAAGCGCACCACGTCGCCGACCTGCACGGGTGCCGGGTCGCCGGGTGTCAAGGGCAGCTCGGAGCCGTCGCGGGCGATGGCACTGCCGTTCGTGGATCCGCGATCGATGACGAGCACCCCTCGGCGTGCCGGGAGGATCGCCAGGTGGGTCTTCGAGACGGATCGGGTGTCGTCGGCCACGGCGACGAGCTGCACGGCGCCCTCACCGGCGACCGGCGCCGGCGCCCGGCCGATGAGTGTGGCGCCGCGCACCTCGACCCGGCTGCCGTCGTCGAGTCGCAGCACCGCGCGCACCGCCGGGGTCGCGGCTGCGGACGCGGCGGGCTCAGGCGCCGCGGGTTGAGCAGGCGCCGCCGCGGGTGCCGACGCAGCCGGTGCAGGTGCAGCCGGTGCAGGTGCAGCCGGTGCAGGTGCAGCCGGCGCGGACGCGGTCGGCGCGGCGGGTGCGGCGGGCACGGAGGATGCGGCGGATGCGACGGGCGCGGAGGATGCGGCAGGCGCGGAGGATGCGGCAGGCGCGGAGGATGCGGCAGGCGCGGAGGATGCGGGCGCGGCGGGGCTCGGCGCCGGTTCCGCGGAGCGGGCTGCGCCCGGCGTCGCGGGCTCTGCGCCTCTCGGGGCGAAGGAATCGAGCAGCTGACCGGCCATGAGAGGGGGCGGCACAGCATCCACCATCGCGCCAGGCGCGACGACGGGAGCGAACGGCGTCTCACGCGATGGCGTGGCCGGGACGGCGGGCGCGGCCGGCGACGCACCGGCCGCGGGCTGGGGCGCCGACGTCCTGCGGTGTGCGCCGATCACCCCACCCGATAGCCGCCCCGACGGCGTGTACTCGGCGGGGGCGCCGCGCTCGACAGGCGTGGCCAGGGAGGGAAGCGCGGGGCCGCGCGCGTGCTCGGTGATCCGCACCGACTTGCGGGCGATGCGCATGCGCTTCACGTCGTACGGGTTGAGTCCGCGGCGCACGTCGACCATCCACGTCGCACCGGCCTGGTCGACCCAGCTGCGGCCGCGGCGTTCGGAGTCGAAGAACGGCGAGAGCGCGATCACCAGAAGCGGGCCGAGCAGCGGCAGCAGGAAGGTCAGTGACAGCACGAGGTAGCGCACGACCGCTCCGCGCCAGAAACCGGGGCGCTCGAGGGTGCGCACGTTGACCGTCCGCAGACCGAAGATGGCCTTGCCCGTGGTCACACCCTTGCGACCGAGCAGCACGAGCTGCACGACGATGAACACGGTGGCGAGCACGTTGCCGATCGCGAGTGCGACGATCGGCCAGACCAGTGCCCCGTCGGCCAGCATGGTCGCCGCATCAGCGTCGCCGCCGACGATCTCGCCGAGTGCGGGCGTCGCCACCAGCAGCGCCGGCAGGGCGAACAGCACGAGGATGAGCAGCTCGATCAGGGTGGCAAGCGTCCGGCGCCCGAAAGGTGCGGGCAGCAGGCCGAGCGAGGCGGCGTACGCGGGGTCGGGATGCCCGGAGGCGTCGAGCCCTTCGATCTGCTTCTCGCCGTCGTCGATCTCCCAGATCAATCCAGCTCTCCTTCGGGTTCGCTCTGGGGCGCGTCCAGCATGGCGAGGTCGTCTCGCGTCACCAGCCGTGAGGCCACCGCGTGCTCCACGAGCCGGGCGCGCCGGTTGGTGGCGAAGCTGCGCTGCCCGCCGCGCATGCCGGGCACGCCGATCCGGTCGAGCTTGTCGCACACGTTGTCGAGCTTGCGGTTGAAGCGCGTCACCGTCCAGCCCAGGCGCTCGGCCGCCTTCGCCGAGCTGGGGATCTCGCTCATCCCCGTTCCGTCGCGACGCAGCTGCGGCTCGGCCAGTGCAAGGATGAGCAGCTTCTGACTCTCGGTCAGCGGAACGGCGCCGATGGTCGACGCGCCGTCGCCCTCGGTCTCGCGGCGGATGGCGCGGAACGCCGGCTCGTCGGAGTGCACGGTCATCTCGTAGGTGGTCGGTCCCGCGGTGAAGACGATCGTCGTCCGCTCGAACACCAGAGGCAGCCGTGCGCCGGGGGCAAGCCACGCCTGCACGCCGCCGGCCGAATCGGTCACGGTGGCCGAGAGGCGGCTGCCGATGTTCGTGAGCCACCACAGACCGTCGTCATGTGCGATCTCGAGGAAGTGACGGTGCAGGAAGAGGTTGTCGTCGAGTTCGAGATCCCCCTCCCTGCCGACGGTGAACGACGTCGACGTGTCGACGGGGAAGTACTCTCCTGCGAACTCCACGGTCACGGTGGTCATTCGACGCACTCCCTCACTTCCTGCGCGGAGCGGCGATCTGCACGCACCAGGCTGACCTCGATGCACGTGCGGCCGGGATGCGGCCCCTCGAGGGTCACGGTCGTCTTCTCGGTGGTCTGCGCCTGCATCGTGCCGTCGAGCGTCACCTCGGCCCAGATGTACGAATCACCCTCTTCGGGGCTGGGGTTGCTCCACGTGAAGGTCACCGTGTCGCCACTGCGCGTGCCGGTCAGGTCGTCGACGGGAGGGACGATGCCCGAGATGACGTCCTGCGGTGCCGGCTCGTCATCGACCGGCGCGGCCGTCGGCCGAGCCGCCGTGCTGAGACTGCCGCCCAGCCAGATTCCTCCGCCGACCACGATGACCACCGCGGCTGCGGCCGCCCACAGCCACGGCCCCACCCTGCGCCGGTTCGACGAGGGGGTCTCGTCCGCGAGCGCAGGGGTGGTGTGCTCGGGCGGCGCCGGCGAAGACGTGCCGGGCGCTCCGGGTGCGCTCGGCGCGCTGGGAGTGAGGATCGTCGGAGGGCGCAGCAGAGTGCGATCGTCGTCATCAGCCGGCGCCTCGGGCGCGGCACCACGCCGCACGGTGTGCTCTTCGGCGGCCTGCGGCGCTGGGGCTTCGAATCGCGGCACCCCGAGCATCCCGCCCCCGGCGAGACGGGGCTCGGTCGCCGCCGACGGCCGGGTCGCCGCGGGTGTGTCTGGACTGATGGACTGCACCTCCCGCACGCGGGTGAGTCCGTCGTCGTCGTCGCGCAGCTCGTCAGAGGACGGATGCTCGTCGACGATGTCGATCGGGGTGACGGAGTGCGCGAGCTCGATCTGCACCTTCTGCAGAGCCCGCGCGAAAGCCACCGCGCTCGGGTAGCGGTCGTCGGGGTTCTTCGCCATCGATCGCTCGAGCGTCGCCTGGAGACTGGCCGGGGAGTCGGCGCGCGCCAGCACGGGCAGGGCCATGCGCTCGATGCGTTCGATGAGATCGGCGCTCGTGTTGCGCTCGCCGGGGCGTTCGAACGGCGAACGACCGGCGAGCAGCGTGTACACCGTGGCGCCGAGGGCGTACACATCGGTGCGAGGCCCGCTGCGCGGCGGCTCGGCGAACGACTCCGGCGGCGACCACGGGATCGACATGCCCGCGGCCTCGGTGACGGCACCGGTGGTCGATGCGATTCCGAAGTCGGTGAGCGCGGGCCGGTTGTACTCGGTGACGAGGATGTTCGCCGGCTTGATGTCGCGGTGCAGCACTCCTGCGCGATGCGCGGTCTCGACGGCTCCGGCCACCTGGATGCCGACACGCAGCGCTTCGGCGACCGAGAACGGTTCGCGTCGCGCCCGGGCCTGCAGGTTCGGTCGAGGACAGTACTCCATCACGAGGTACGGCCGGCCGTCACCGGCCACCCCTGCCTGGTAGATGGTGACGATCGCGGGGTGGGTCGACAGCATGGCCATCACGTTGGCCTCGTCGGTGAACTCCTGCGCGGCTCCCGTGGTGATGCGGTCGGCGAGAAGCACCTTGACCGCGACCTTTCGACGGGGCATCTCCTGCTCGTACAGGAAGACGTCGGCGAACCCGCCCGCTCCCAGCGGCTGCAGATACGTGAAGCCGGGCAGCTGCGGCGGAGGCGACGGCGTGCGATTCATGTGAGTCCCTCGAATGAGACGGTGACCCCGTCGCCGAGATCGACGACGTCGCCGCTGAGCACGAGCGTGTGCTCGCCGGGGTGCAGCCGCACGGGGTCGGCGCCGGGGCGCATCAGGGTCGAGCCGTTCGTGGTGTGCAGGTCGATGACCACCACCGAGTCGCCCTCGGGACGGATCTCGAGATGACTGCGCGAGATGTCCTGCTGGGGGCTCTCGACGGCGACGAGGTGCGGCAGGCTGTCGCCGCTCGCACGCGTGGCGCGGGGACGGCGACCGATGATCACGGTGCGGTCGAGCGTGACGACCTGGCCGCTCGACAGGCGCGCGGAGCCGTGGCCGGCAGCGGGTGCTCCGACGGCCGGCAACACCTCGGTCGGGGTGTCGGGCCCCGAGGTTCCCGTCGTCTGCTGAGGCGCGTCGCCTGCCGCTTCGCGCATGCGTCGCAGCTCGGCGAGCGAGATCGTCGAGCCGTCGTGGTCGCCCGCGAGCTCAGCGGGCGGGGCTGCGGGCCCCCGGGGCGCGGAATGGACGGTGGCGTCGAGCACGTCGTCCTCCGCGATCGACGGCGGGGCGGGCGCGAAGGTGTACTCCGTCGGGATCAGGGTCGGGAAGCCGGCGTCGACGCCGGAGGGATCGGATGCGGTTGTCACGGGCATCGCCTCGGTCTGCACGAGCTCGGGGTGCTCCGCGCCGCTGCCGCTCGCCTCCTCTGCCGCGTCGCCCTGTTCGGCACCCGGGGCATCAGCCGGCGCCTCGTCCGCAGACTCGGTGGCGGCCGGCGCTTCAGCGGCCGCTACTCCGTCGGCCGGCACTTCGTCGACCGGCGTTCCTTCGGCCTGAGGCGCCGTCGCGAGCACGCCGGCCTGGGCGGGGAACGCCGCGTTCCCGGCATCCGCCGGCTGCTGATCCGTCTTCTCTGCGGGCGCCGCGTCCTCCGGGGGTGCGACGTCACCCGCTCCTGCCTCGACCGGCTCGGCCACTCCCGGCGCCGCGGTGGCGGATGCGGCGGGCTGGTCGCCGTGGGGGAACGCGACCGACGACGCCAGCACCGTACCCGACCGCACGACCAGCGACGTGTCCGAGTGCGCCTCCTCCAGAGACACGGTGAAGGAGCGCGGGTGAGTGAAGTAGCGCTCGGTCCAGGTGCTGATCTCAGCGCCCGACACGACCTCATCGCCGTCCACCCCGGTCACGGTGACGCGAATGTCGCCGCGCACGGCGAGACGGGCGGAGTCCTCACCCAGCAGCGCGACGGCGAACGAGCCGAGCGTCGCCATCGTCCCCCCACCGAGCACATCGATCACCTCGGTGAGCTGCGGAGCACCCGAGCGCATCATCTCGGTGAGGGCTGCGAGTCGCTCCGTCGCAGTGTCGCCCGGAACGGCGATCATCCCGTGCTCTTCGGCGACCACCTGCCAGCTGCCGGGTCGGTACGCGAACTGGTTCATCGAGCCCCTCCATTCCCTGATTCCCGCGGCCGGGTGTCGTCGTCGACGTCCGAGAGCACGATCGTCCCGGGTCGGGAGGCGACCGAGACGGCGTCGACGACCACGACGGTGACGTTGTCGCGACCGCCCGCCTGCACCGCCTCGGCGGTGAGCTGCGCGGCTGCACGCTGCGGATCGGGCTCGCTCTGCAGCACCTCCCGGATGCGCGCTTCGCCGATCTCGGATGTCAGGCCGTCCGAGCAGACGAGCATCCGATCGCCGCGCTCGGCGGGGAACAGCCAGAAGTCGGCGTCGCCGGTGCTGCCGGCCCCGATCGCCCGGGTGATGATGTTGCGCCTGGCGTCGTTCGGTGCGTCTTGCGGGCTCAACTCGCCCGAGTCGAGCAGCTCTTGGATGACCGAGTGGTCGACGGTGATGCGCTCCATCTCGCCGTCGGCGAAGCGGTATGTGCGCGAGTCGCCGATGTTGACGGCGAGCCAGTACCCGAGCCCGTCCACCGACGAGATGACGACACCGCTGAGCGTGGTGCCGGCACGCGAGTCGCCGGATGTCGCGAGATGCTCGACCACCTCGCGCGCCCTGGCCAGGGTCTGACGGACATCGTCGAGGCTCAGAGCCTCCCGGCCGACGAGGGTCGCGAACTCGTCGACGACGGCCGCGCTCGCACGCTCCCCCGCCTCGTGACCGCCCATTCCGTCGGCGACGATGAAGACGGGTGCGGATGCCAGCTGCGCGTCCTCGTTGAGCACGCGACGCCGGCCGGTGTGCGTCGCCGCGCCGGAGTTGACGAGCACGGGCGCGGTCATGCGAAGCCGCCGATCGTGAGGATGCGGTCGCCGATCTCGACAGCGTCTCCCAATCGCAGCGGCACGCGCTGCCCCGGCGGGCACGCGATGCGCACGCCATCGCGCACGACCACGGTGCCGTTGGTCGACTGCCGGTCCATGATCCAGCCACCCGACGGCGCTGATGCCGCCTCGAAGTGCGTCTTCGACAGCGACAGGGTCTCATCGCGCACGGAGATCACCACAGCACCGGGCTCCTGCTCGGGGTTGCGCCCGAACACCGTGCGACCAGACACGGTCACGCGCTGTCCGTCGTCCCACGTGAACACGAGGCGGTGGCCGGGGATGCTGATCCGCGTCGACTCGAGGTCGTCGTCGGCGGGCATCGTGGTGGGCGCGACGACAGCCGACGGTGCGAGTGGCGCAGGTTCGTCGGGAGCGGGGGTCGGTGCGACGGCTGCGGGATCGGCGGGAGCAGTGGGGCCGGCCGGCGCAGCAGCCGAAACAGCGGGGCCGGCCGGCGCAGCAGCCGGAACAGCGGGGGCAGCCGGAGTAGCAGCCCGGGCAGCGGGAGCCGGCGGAGCAGGAGCAGCCGGAGCAGCCGGAGCAGCCGGAGCAGCCGGAGCAGCCGGAGCAGCGGCAGCCGGCGGGGCCGCGGGCCGGCCGGGCTGCGTGACACCGGGGACGAACGAGATCAGGGGGTCTCCGGCCGCTTCGCGCCCGGCACGCGGAGCCGAGACGGTCTGGTCGGGCGCTGCGGCACCCGAGCCCGACCCCGGTCCGGCCGGGGCGGGCCGGGGCGCGACGACCGTCTCGCCGACGGCATCCGGCTGCGCTGACGCGTGCGGCGCAGGCGCGGCAGGAGGCGTCGCGGAACCGAGTCGTCCAGCGGTCGCCGGCGGGGCGGGCGGCGCGGCGACGGCGGTGGTCGTCGGCACCACGGGCGCTGCGGCATCCCGCGCGGCCACGGCTGCGGCATCCATCAGCACCGCGCCGCCGACTTTGTCATGCCAGCCCTGGTAGCGGCCGGAGCCGTCGAACAGCGGGGAGAACATCCCCACCACGAACGCGCCGGTCACGGCGAAGACGATGTTGCGCAGCAGGGCCCGCCAGAAGGAGATCGGAGCGAGGTCGGCAGCGCCGACCAGCCTGATGCGCTGCGCACGCATGCCGATCGACCCGCGTCCGGTCTGCATGAGTGTGTAGATGACGAACCACGCGAGCATCAGAAGCCCGAACACACCCGAAGCGACCGCAACGGAGATCATCGCGCCGGCGGCCGACTCGGGGTTCTGCAGCGCGCCGACCGTCATGGTCACGGTCACGACCAGGGCGAGCATCGGCAGCACGGCGGCGATCAGCGCATCGATGATGTAGGCGATCACCCGTCGCGAGATCGGCGCGACGTCGCCGAGGGGAATCGTCGTCATGGGGTCTCGCTCTCGGACGTCGGGCTGTTCCTGTCGATGTTGCCAGGTTCACGGCGCACGCGCGCGGCGGCCGCGTCCCTCAGCTCTTGGAGGCGTTCGCTCATCCGGCCGTTCCCGGTCAGCGAGCGCACGCTGAGTCTGGCTTTGACCCGGCCCCAGAACGTTGTCGCACCGCGCATCCCGATCACCGCCTCGTCGACCTCGCGCCAGAAGGCCTCGACCTCCTCGGTCGTCGGCTCGCCGGGTCCGAAGACCTGGCCGTCCGCCCGCTCCGCCAGCGCGGTGGCCGCCGGGAGCGTGAGGGCGGATGCCACGACACCGGCCTCTTCGACCCGGGTGCCGCCAGGGGGGATGCGAGCGCCGTGATCGATCGCGCGGTCGGTCAGCTCATCCCACCCGCCGCTGATCCGATCGGAGTGGCGCTCGGCGTTGCGACGCGCTCGGCGCCTGGCGGCCTTCCATGCTCCGATCACGATGAACGGCGACGCGAGCAGCAGAAGCACGCCGAGCGAGACTCCCGCGATCGCGAGGATGATGCCGATGATGCCGAGGACGTTGAGGCTGTCGTCCTCGGGCTTGCGGTCATCGGGCACCGTCGGCGGCAGATCGACCGGCTCCTGGGGCGGAGGCGGCGGCTGCAGCACCTGCGGCTTGGGGTCGACGCGCGGCTTCGTGTTCTGATCCTGAGGGACCTTGTCCTCGGGTGGGGTCGGGTCGAACGGGATCCAGCCGAATCCCTCGAAGGCGATCTCGACCCAGGCGTGCACGTCGTCGCCGGTGGCGGCGAACACCGGCTCCTTCTTGCGATCGGCATCCGGGTAGTAGCCCATGACGACCCGCACGGGAATGCCGACCTCCTGCGCGGCCAGAGCCATCGCGACGGCGTACTGCTCGTCGTCGCCGATCATCTGGTCGCCACCGAGAAGCGTGCTGATCCGCTCGGCGGTGTGCCCCGCCCGCGAGAGCACCTCTCCCTCGAGCCCGTGGCTGAAGAACCCGCCTTCGGCGAAGTACGTCTCGAGCGCCCTGGCCTGCTCGATGGGAGTCTCGGCGTCGGTCACGATGTCGGCCGCCTTCGCCGAGAGGTCCTCCGGCGAGTACGACGACACCTTCTGCTTGATGTTGGCGAACTTCGCGTCTTTGAGCTGCTCATCGCCGACCTTCGGCGCGATGACGGCGTCGACCGTGTACGCGTCGCCCTTCTTGAGCTTCGCGGTGACGACGGTCGTGTCGGTCGCCGGGTTGCTGTAGGCGCTGCGGCGCAGCTCGTCGGCCCGCGCTCCCTCGAACTCGACGTCGTCGACGACCGTGGTGCCCGGCAGCCACACCCCCGAGTAGTCGGCGATCTCGAAGTGAAGCTGTGCGGGGACCCCGTCGACTCCGGTGGCCATGTCGCTGCGCAGGGGCAGGAACGCGCTGGACGAACCCGGCCCGCCGTCGGTGACGTTGTAGACCACGCCGTCCCAGCCGTCCATCGCCGCCAGGCGCACCCGGCCGTCTTCGGGCAGTCCGGTCACTGTGAACAGCGTCTTGGTCTTCTGGTCGCGCACCGTCTTGCGGAAGCTCTGCATCGGGCTCGCGTAGTCGCGGATGTTGAACGGCGGGATGATGGCGTCGCGGAAGACGTGGCGGGGGCCGGCATCCGCCGTCACCGCGTTCACTCCGGCGCCGGCGCCGGCCGCCACGGCGACGACCGCCAGAGCGCCCACGAGTCGGCGGGTGCGCATGTACCTCGCCCTGGCGGGATCGGCTTCGCTGACATTCACCGCCGACGACTGCGGTGCCCACCACGAGCGCAGCGACAACCAGCCCGCGGCCGCACCGGCGATCACGATGCCCTGCACGAGCGGGAAGGCGGCGGTGGGCACGCCGAGCGCGATCACCAGGAACAGCGCGCCGACGATGGGCAGCAGCGACCACGCCAGGTGACGCAGACGCAGCGCGAGCGACGCCGCGAGCACGCTCGCCACCAGGCCGATCAGGAAGGGCACGAGCAGGTGGCCGTCGGCGGGCGAGACCGGGGCGACCGTGGTCAGCAGCTGCTTCCACGACGTGACCACGCCCGTCGCCAGGCCCGCCAGGGTGTCGACGGTGGGGATGACGCCGAGCAGCGTCGTGTGCGGCAGCGCGAGGGCGCCGCCGAAGAGGAAGTACACCGCGACCGTCGCAGCGGTGATGATGAGGATGCCCCAGCCGCGCCACGCGCAGACGCCGGCGACGGCGAGTCCCAGGGCGACCCCGCCGACGGCGGCCGGCACGAAGCCGGGGCCGGCGAACGTCGTCCAGAAGCCGGCGAGCGCGGCGAGCAGAAGCAGCCCGACGGCGGCCAGATCGAGGATCCAGCCGCGGCGCAGCCGGAAGGAGGCGGTGATCGGAGCGGTCATGCGAGAACCCTCTGCAGAGCGACGGGGAGCTGGTCGAGGGCGCCGACGGTCACGACATCCGCTTCGCCGATGCGGCGCAGCTCGGGGGTGTCGAGGCCCGAGCGAGCGACGACGGCGAGCGCGCGTGCCCCGAACGGGAGCCGGGCGCAGGCGCGACGCAGGTCCTCGACGTCGACGGTGGCGCCGCACACCAGCACGACCACGCTGGCGAGCGGCATCGCAGCCGACACCACGCCCGCGAGCTCGGCGATGCCGCCTTCGCGCGCTTTGGACTGCTCGACGGTCGACAGCGAGTCGAGCAGCTGCTTGCCGGTTCCGGATGCCAGCTCCCGGCCCTGCACGCGCACGTCGACGCGCTGCGAGTCCTGCAGCGCGCGCAGGCCGATGGAGCCGGCGATCGAGACGCCCAGCTCGAACTCCTCCTCGTCGCGGTAGTCACCGCGCGAGCGCGAGAGCCCGATCACGAAATGCGACCGACGCGTCTCCTCGAACTGGCGCACCATCATGGTGCCCGTGCGCGCCGTGGAGCGCCAGTGGACGTGACGCAGGTCGTCACCCGGCTGGTACTCGAGCAGGGCGTGGAACGAGACGTCGTCGCGCGAGAGATCGGCGGCGGGCAGCCCCTCGAGATCGCGCAGGAAGCCGAGTGACTGACCGCCGAACAGCACCGTGCGGGGATGCACGAACAGATCGACGGGATCGTCGCGACGGTGGGCGCGCTCGAAGACGCCGAGGGGGTCGCCGCGCACGACGCTCACCGGGCCCACCTCGACCACGCCGCGGCGCTGGGTGGGGATGGCGAACAGCTCCTCCGCGCTCTGCCCGGCGGCCAGGCGCTGGATCGAGAACTCGCCGCGGCCGGCGCCGACGGGCAGCACGACCCGCGACGGGAGGATCGCCCTGGTGCCGCGGTTCTCGAGCTTGAGCGCCCCGATCGCGCGTTCACCCACGACGACCCGGGTGCGCGCCAGATCGAGCGACACGTCGTACTGCGTGCGGCCGATGAGGAAGAGCGCGCAGATGACCAGCACGAACGCCAGCACCCACGCGGCGATGACCAGCTCACGCCATCCCTGCACCGCGCCGACGATCCAGAACAGCACGGTCAGCGCCACCAGCATCCATCCGAGAGGACGCACGACTCGTGCGGCCGACTGGAGGCGCCGCAGCGCGCGTCCGCCGAGCACGGCGACGACGTCGCGCCAGCCCGCCTGCTGCCCTGCGGAGGCCCCTGCCTCCGCCACCGTCGCCTGCGCCATCAGACCGCGGCGCGGGCCTGGGGAGCTGCGACACTCTCGAGAACGCGACCGATGACGCTGTCGGCCGTCGTGCCGGCGAACTCCGCCTCGGCGTCGAGCAGCAGACGGTGCTGCCAGACGGGGCGGGCGAGCGCCTTGATGTCGTCGGGAAGGACGTAGTGCCTGCCGTGAGCGGCGGCCCACACCTTCGCAATGCGGATCATCGCGATCGCGCCACGCACGGACACGCCCAGGCGGATGGCGGAATCGGCGCGTGTCGCCTCGGCGAGCTCGGCCGTGTACCGCAGCACCGCCGGCTCGACGTGCACGCTGGCGCCGAGGTCGGCCATGTCGGCGACCGCGCTGGTCGTGATCACCGCCGCCAGTCCGGCCGAGGGGTTGCGCTGCGACGCGCCGGCGAGGATCCGCTCGGCGACATCGAGGTCGGGGTACCCGATCGACGTCTTGATCAGGAACCGGTCGAGCTGCGCCTCGGGGAGCTTGTACGTCCCGGCCTGCTCGACGGGGTTCTGGGTGGCGATGACGAGGAACGGGCGCCCGGCCTCGTGGGTCACCCCGTCGACGGTGACCCGCGACTCCTCCATGACCTCGAGCAGCGCCGACTGGGTCTTGGGGGATGCTCGGTTGATCTCGTCGGCGAGCACGATCGACGCGAAGATCGGCCCCTTGTGGAACTCGAAGCGGTGCTCGCGCTGATCGTAGATCGTCACGCCGGTGACGTCAGACGGCAGCAGGTCGGGGGTGAACTGGATGCGCGAGCTGGTGCCCTGGACGGTGGCGGCGAGGGCCTTGGCGAGGCTGGTCTTGCCCGTGCCGGGCGCGTCTTCGAGCAGCACGTGCCCCTCGGCGAGCATGGCTGCGACGACGAGGCTGACGACCTCGCTCTTGCCTTGCAGAGCCTTGTCGACGTTCTCGACGAGGCGGTGGAAGGTGCCCTGGAACCAGGCGGCCTGTTCGGGGGTCATGCTCATTGCGTGAATGTCCTTCTGTTCGTGCGTCGTGTCGAGGTCTGGCCGGGCGAGGTCGTCGCCGGTCAGTAGAACGTGCCGTAGGCGTTACCCGGGTCGCCGCCCTTGATCACGAGCTGCTTGTCGTTCGAGTACCCCGAGTAGCACTGCAGCTGCTTGCTGCCGCCAGACGGGATGTCGAGGGGGTATCCGGCGTTGTTGCCGAGCATCTTGCCGCCCACTCGGCACTCGATGTTGTAGCTGCCGGCCTTGAAGTACTGGTTGGTCGTCACCTTGTAGTAGTGGCACGACCCACCGCCGACGGCGCTGCATCCCGGCACGACGGAACCGGCCGAGAGCCACGCCTTCGGCGTGGTGTCCGGCTTCGGGCCCGAGGTCGCGCTGTAGGTGCCGGACTCCGCGGAGCCGCCCTCGGAGGCGGTCGCGCGCACTCTGATGGTGTGCTTCGTGCTGTAGGTGTCGCCGACGATCCTGCTGCCGCTCTCGCCGACCTTCTCCCAGCCGCCGCCGTCCACGCTGATGTACGTGGTGATGGGACGGCCGTTGTACGACCCCTTGGCATTCCAGGTGACCTGGACCGACCTGTCGCCCGACGGGGTTGCGTTCCCGGTCGGCGCGAACGGCGCACCGAACGGGGTCACGGAGTTCGACGCGGTCGACGGGCCGGTGTTGGACTGCTGCCCGCCGACCACGGAGTACGCGCGCACGCGCACCGTGTAGGGCGTTCCGTTGCTGGCCGGGATGTTGGAGCTCCCGTCCCACGCCTGCCACGCCTGCGAGTTCAGCTGGTACTGGTAGCGCATCTCGCCGGGAGAGGCGCCGTTGCGGGCGGCGTCCGTCATCGTGAAGCTGACGGCGATCGCACGATCCTTGGGGGTCGCCGTGACGCTCGAGGGTGCGCCCGGCTGGCCGAACGCGCGCTGGGGAGCCGAGCGCGGCCCCAGCTGACCCCACTGCGGGGCCTTGTTCTTCGCGCGCACGGCGTAGGTGTAGTCGGCGGTGCTCGTGGGCACCCGCACCGTCTGCGAGGTCGCCGTGCCGGTCGACGTGCGAGACACCTCGGCGCCGCCGCGATACGTCACGAGCTCGTACTGCTCGATGGGCGCGCCGTTCGTGTCGGGCTGATCCCAGCTGACTGTCATCTGCGCCTCGCTGCCGACCGAGGGAGCGCTGCTGACCCTGGGCGCCGCGACGGCGGCCGGCGGGCCGGCGGGGATCTCGGCTGCCGAGTAGATGCTCCACCCCGAGGGGTCCGGAGCACGGTTGTGCGCCTGGATGCGCACGCTGTAGCTCGTGCCGTTCTCGAGCCCCTCCCAGCGCAGCGAGTTGCCGGTCACGCCGGTCTTCTGCCCCATCCCCGACGGCGGAGTGGGCGAGATCTCGAGCGTGTACGACTCCACCGGCGAGCCGCTCGACGTCGGGGTCGTCCAGGTCACGTCGAGCGCCCGGTCGCCGAACTTCAGCTTGGGCGGCAGCGGAGTGTCGGGTCGGGTGTCAGGTCGGGCGACTTCGGATGCCGGCGATGCCGGTCCGTCACCGACGCGGTTCGTCGCCGTCACCGCGAAGGTGTACTCGACGTTGTTGGTGAGTCCGTCGAGGGTGCACGTCGTCGACGTGCAGGTCTTCGTGTACGGATTGCCCGAGACCGACTTCACGGTGTAGCCGCTGATCTCGGCGCCGTTGTTCGACGGCGCCGACCAGTTGAGCACCACCGTGCGGTCTTCCACGGTCGTCACGGTGGGCCGACCCGGGGCATCCGGAATGCCCTGCACGGTCACCGTGATGCGGCCGTCGACCTCGCGGTCGGGGTCTTTCGTGGCGTCCTGCACGCGGTAGCGCACCACCATCACGCCGACGAACGACTTGCTCGACGTGACCTCGACCCCCTCCCCGGCGACCTTGGCCTGGCCCTCGCCGCTCTCGACGGTCGCCGAGAGGATCTTCAGCGCCTTGCCCTCAGCCTGGAACGGGTTGATGTCATTGGCCAGCGCAGGAACGGTGATCGTCTCGCCCTGGTCGGCCTCGTCGACCGAGTCGGGGCTCGCCACGGCGAGCGAGCGCGTCGACGCGGTCACGGCCACCTGCACGGTGCCCTGCACCGGCTCGGTGGTGCCGTCGGTCACGCTGATGCCGATCGTGGCCGTCGTGCCCTTGGGCGTGTCGGAGCCGGTCTCCGCGTACAGCGTGGTGCCGTCGATGCGCGCATCGATGCCCTTGCCCGGCTTCGACGTCACCGAGAAGCGCAGCTTGCCCGCATCCTTCGGATCGGGATCGGTCGCGAGGCCGGCCAGGTCGAGCGCCGTCGCCTCCTCGCCAGGCGCGATCTGCATCTCGGCGCTGTTCATGGTCGGCGGCTGATTGTCGGGCGGCAGCACGGTGATGGGGATGGTCAAGGTCGACTTGCGCCCGTTCGGATCGTCCGGCCCCTCTCCGTCGGTCACCTCGAACGTCAGCGCGTCCTCACCGAAGAAGCGGTCCTTCGATGTGTACACCAGGGTCGTGGTGTCCTTGATGAGGGAGTCGCCGTTCGTGAACGAGGCGCTCACCTTCGATGCCTCCGTCAGACGCACATCGCCACCGCCCGCGACGACGACGTACTTGTCGAGCGGGATCTCCTTCGTCTCGCCGCTCTTCACCTCGAGCGGCTTCGTCGACTTCAGCCGCGGGCGCAGCTCGCTCAGCGCGGGAACGAAGATGAATGCCGACGCGCTGAGCTCGTCCTGGTCGGTGATCACGTAGCGGATCAGCTGCCGCTGCTCCCCCACGGTCACCCGGACCTTGCCGTCGCCGAGCATCCGCGCGCCGTCCTCGAGCGTCACGTCGACGCCCTCGATCGTGCCGTCCGGGTCCTCGTCGTTGCGGAGGATGTCGAGGTCGACCGTGAGGTCCTCCTCGACGTCCTCGACCTGCACGCGGTCGTCGCGTGCGATCGGGTTCATCAGCGGGACGTCCTCGTCGACCTTCACGAAGATCGCAGCGGTCGCTCGCGCACCCTTCGCGTCGCTGATCGTGTACTGCAGCGACGTCTCCAGAGCCCTGTCCGGCACCGAGATGATGACCCTGTCGCCCGAGATCTTGGCCGACATCCCCTCGACGTCAGGCGGCAGCGTCAAACCCGACTTGACCAGACCGATCTGATCGCCCTCGGGGTCGGAGTCGTTCGCGAGCACGGGCACGGCGACCGAACGACCGGGTCGCACCACGACCGAGTCGTTCACCGCGTACGGCGCCTGGTTCGTCGCCTCGGGCGGTGCGATGCCCACGCGGATGGTCGCACGTCCCTCCGCCCCGAGGCGATCGCGCACCCGGTAGCTGAGGGTGTCGACGCCCTTGGCGTCGTCGTACGCCTCGTAGGTCAGATAGTTCGCGCCCTGCTCGACGATGCGACCCTTGGCGGGCGCGCTGTCGACGCCGATCAGCTCGACCGAGTCGCCGTCGGTGTCGAGACCGTCGAGCGGCACGGGGATGTTGATCTTCGAGCCGGCGAGGGTGCGGGCCGTCAGATCGCGCGGCCGCGGCGCGGCGTTGGTGCCGTCCTCGTCGACCGGCAGCACCTGCACGGCGATGTGCGCTCCGGCCTTCTGGCCCCGGGAGTCCACGGCCTCGTAGGTGAGGTACACGGTGCCCGGCTTCTCGCTCGCGCGGAAGCGCACGGCATCCTGCGAGACGAAGGCCTCACCGTCTTCCGGGTCGATCAGCGGCTCGACCAGGTCGGGAGCGACGTGCAGCTTGTCGCCGCTCGGATGCACGTCGTTGTCGAGAACGGGGATCGTCACGACGTCGCCGGCACGCACCACGGCCTCGTCGTCTTTGGCGACCGGGGCGAGCAGCTTCGTCGGCGCGGGAATCGGGATGACGACCACATCGGCCTCCGCCGAGGCGGTGCCGTTCGAGATCCGGTAGGTGATGCGCACCGGCTCTTCGAGCCCGCCCTGATCGCTGATGCGCAAGGTCTCGTGGTTCAGGACGGAGACGTTGAGCCCGCTGCTGGGCGGGACGGTGACGGACTGCACGACCAGCACGCCGCCGGCCGGATCGCTGTCGTTGCCCAGCACACCGACCAGCGCCTCGCTGCCGCTGGGCAGCATGGCGACGTCGCGCACCGCCACGGGCGGCAGCTCGCTCTGCTGCTTGTCGAGCACGTCGACGCGCACGATCCCCTTCGCCGGCTTCGGGCCCGCCGTCGCCAGATACTGCACGTAATAGGTGCCGGCGGCCTGCGCCTTGAACGAGAACTTGCGGTTGGCGTAGTCGCGATCGATCTCGGCACCCGGGGTGTCTTCGACGCGGGCCAGACGCAGCTGCTCCCGGCCCGCGCTCGTGTCGTTCGCCAGGGGCGACACGGTCACCGACTCGCCCACGCGGGTGACCACGTGATCGGCGTTGGTGACCGGGTTCGTCGAGCCCTCGGGCTTGACGTCGAGCAGGATCTTGCCCTCGGTGCCCTTGCCCATGGCATCCGACACCAGAACGGTGATCTCCTTGCGCCCCTGCAGGCTGGCCACGGCGCGGTAGGTGATCTTGCCGTCGGTGGTGAACTCGACCTCGTCGCCCTCGGCCGCGACGACGCCGCTCAGGTAGAGGTCGTCGCCGTCGGGATCGCTCCAGTCGGGCAGCACGTTGTACGAGACGGTGCCGCCGGCTTCGACGGCGAGCTTGCTGGCCCGCTTCGGCCGAGGCGCGCCGTTGGTCTTCTCGTCGTGCACGGAGAGCGTGACGATCGCGGTGTCCTTGCCGCCGCGACCATCGTCGATCTGGTACTCGAACGACGCCGATCCCGTCGCATCCTCGGGGACGGAGATCTGCAGGGCCGCTCCGTTGAGGATCGGACGCACCTCGCCCACCGACGGCTGCTTGCCCACCAGCGATGCGACGAGCACGTCGCCGTCGGGGTCGTTGTCGTTGTCGAGCACGGGCAGCAGAGTCGTGCCGCCGGGACGCACGCCGAGATCGGGGTCGTCTTCAGCCGTCGGAGGGGTGTTCTCCTCCTTGCGGTCGGGCAGAGAGGTCTCGACCGTCTCCTGGGTGGTGTTCTCGTCGTCTTCGCTGTCGCCCTCCGGCGGAACCAGCACGCTCCAGTCGTCGACGCGCTGCAGGCTCTTGTTCGCCAGCCACGCGGCGCCGCCGACGATGTCGTTGAGCACGATCACGTCGCGGTTCACGCGGAAGGTGAGCGATGCGGCATCCTCTGCACCCGGAATGGTCTCCTTCACGTCGAGGGAGTCGCCGGAGCAGTCCCGGATGAAGGTCGCCGAGACGGCCCATGCGCCGTAGGTGCAGCCGCGCAGCTGCACGGGGACGGCGGGGTTGCCCGTGCCGTCGGCCTGGGTCTGGACCGGTTCGCCGCCGTCGAGCGGCACGCGCACGAGCGCGGTGGGCGTGGCGAGAGCGACCGCGTCGGACTGCTCCGACGCCCGCTGCAGCACGGCGTCAGCGGCCTGATCGATCTCGGTGCGGAATCCGCCCGGTGTCGTCAGGACACCCGCCGCGGCGTCGAGCACGACAGGCGTCGAGCCGACAGCGGTGATGCTCGGCGTCTCGCTGATGTCGATCTCGCCGACCGATTCGGACTTCGGCTCCTGGGGAAGCCCGTCCGGGTCGACCGGGACCTCGACGATCTCGCCGCGCTCGCCCGAGAGGGCGAACACCGTGCCGTCGCGACCGACCGTCACGTCGGCGCCCTTGCCGAGCTCGGCGGTCGGATCGGACGCCTTGATGTCGAAGCCCGCCAGCGCCTTCGCCGCGGTCACCCACAGATCTCCCGACTTCTGGTCGAGAATCGCCACCGTCTTCGCTCCGAGCGCCACCTTGGCGCTGCCGGGCACCGACGCGCTGTCGGTCAATGCCATCCGCGCCGGATCGACCGCCGTGAGGGTGCCCGCTCCGCTGTCGTCGACCAGCACGGTGGCGCCGTCCTGCAGGATGTCGTAGTCCTCGCTTGCCGCGCGCATGCCGCCGTCGAGCACGGTGGACTCGTGGTTGAAATGCCCCACGAGGAAGCTCGACGACTTCGTCAGCCAGACGCCGGCATCGTTGAGGTCGACCTTCGTGGTGGGCAGACCGTCATACGCCACCGCCATGGTCGTCAGTGCCACCGCACCGATCGCCACACCGGCGATCGATGCTGCGGTCTTCGGTCGAGACCGCACCCACGACAGTGCCCTCATGCATTTCCCCCGGAATCACAGCTGGTCCGCTCCGCGTCACCGCGTGGCGGGCATACCGGTTCATCCTAACTCGGGCGTGTTCCGCTCCCGCTGGGGAGAGATACCCATCGGGGCGTCTCGGCGTCAGCCCAGCAGTGCGACGCCCAGAGTCACGAGGCCCACGACCGAGATCAGGCAGGCGACCGCGACGGAGGCGACGACGACGACGCCCGCTCGCCTGTCTCTGCGCACGACCGAGGTCTTGACGACCGCAGTGTCGCGGGTCGGGGCTGCGCCGGCGGTGACCGTCGGAGGTCGCGACGGCACGATCGGCGCCGGACGCGGCTTGTAGATCGCGGGTGTCGCCTCGGACCCGCTTCGCCGGGGCGGCGCGACGACGGTGTCGGCGATCGACGACTCGGCCTCGGCGGCGGCGTCCCGGGATCGGACGACGATCGTGTCGGCGATCGACGCGTCCGCAGTCGACGCGCCGGCACCGCTGCGGTCGATCACGACCGTGCGCTCATCCGCACTGTCGCGGTCAATCACGACCGTGCGCTCATCGAGTTCGTCAGCGTCGGAGTGCCGGACCGATCCGACCGATCCGTCGGAGGCATCGGAGGCGTCGGAGCCGACGTCGCGTCGGCGACGCGAGCCTCGCGTCGGCTCCCCCGTCTCGGAGTCGGGTCGGTGTCCGCCCATGTCAGCCTCGCCTGCGCACAGGCACCGTGGTGCTCTCGACCATGGAGTCGGTTCGCGGCTCCGAGGGCATGCGACTGTCGGTCGCGTCGTCCGACGCCCGCATCGCTCCACCGGCGACCACGTCGATCACGATCACCGAGATGTTGTCGCCCCCGCCCGCCTCTTTGGCACGGCGCACGAGGGCCTCGGTCGCCGTCTCCGGTCGACCGCACATGGTCAGCGTGGCACGGATGCTCTCGTCGCTGATCTCTCCACTGAGCCCGTCCGAGCAGATCAGGAGGCGCTCGCCGTCGACGACCGGCACAAGCCAGCTGTCCGCGATGCTGTCCGCGGCGCCCACCGCTCGGGTGATCACGTTGCGCTGCGAGAAGTCGGCCAGATTCTCGGGGCGCAGCTCGCCGGCATCCACCAGCTCCTGTCCGAGCGAATGGTCGACGGTCAGCTGCTCGAGGCTCGAGCCACGATGCCGGTACACGCGCGAGTCGCCGACGTTGAAGACCAGCCAGTGCGGCGCGCTCTCGTGCTCCACCAGCGCGACGGCCGCGACCGTGCTCCCCGCGCCGCGGGCGTGCTGCGCCGAGATCGCCGACACCCTCTCATTCGCGCGCGCCAGCGCGGCGCCGATCTCCTCCATAGAGACGGGGTTTCCCGCCAGTGGCGCGAACGCCTCGACCACGGCGGCGCTCGCCTTGTCTCCGGCGTCGTGCCCTCCCATACCGTCGGCCACGAGGAACACCGGTGACTGCGCCAGCATCGCGTCTTCGTTGATCTCGCGTCTCAGGCCGACGTCGGTGAGAGCCGCGACGTTGAGCACAACGTCTGTCGTCACGAACCGGACTCCACGGCCACGTGCATCCCGACCTCGCCGAGAATGAAGCGTCCGGCACCGATCACGCTCTCGCCCGGATCGAGCAGGGTCTCGGCGCCGTCGTCCGCCACGACGACGACGCCGTTCGTCGAACGCAGATCGGTGAGACGCCACTCGTCGCCCTGGACGACGAGCCGGGCGTGGGTCTTCGACAGCGTGCGCGTGCGATCGGGGATGGGCAGGCGCTGCTCGCCCGGCTGTCCCTCGGGGTTGCGGCCGATGACGATGCTCGTCGCCGAGAGCGCGAAGCGGCGTCCGTCGTCGAGCACGAGAACGCGTCGCGCCCCGCGTCGGCGGGATACGACCACTGTCGCGTCGAATTCCTCGTCTTCGTCCTGGGTGCCGGTGGCGGGGCCCGCGACCGCTCCGGACGGGACGGTCGACGCGGGCGTGTTCAGCGACGGCACCGGACGGACCTGCGCGACCATGTCGGCTCGGGTCACGGGGGGAGCCGCCGGAGCGTCCGAGGGCGGTGCGAACGGCGAGCCGGCACCGCTGGCGCGCAGCGCCGCCGGCGGCGCGTCCACCGTGTCGGCCGTCGCGAAGTCGGAGGAGGGCGAGTGATCCGTCGCCGGATCGGCCGGAGTCGCGGGGGCGGGACGCGTGAGCGGCGCGGCCGGCGGAGCGGCCGGTGAACTCGCCGGCGGAATCGCCGGGGCGGCAGCCGGCGGGACGATCGGCGGAATCGCCGGGGCGGCGGCCGGCGGAGTCGCCGGGGCGGCAGCCGGCGGAGCCTCGGGGGTCACTTTCGGTTGAGTGGATGGCACGGGAGGCTGATGCAGGAGACGCGCCGATGCGCGGGTCTGCGGCGCATCCGCAGGAGCAGGCGCGGCAGGCGGAGCGGGCGCCGGAGGGGGCGGGGGCGGCGCGGACGCCGTCGCCTGCCCCGACGTCCATGGAACCGCCTCGATCAACGGTGCCGAGTCGCCGCGCTGCGGAGCATGCGCCGGAGCGGCCGGAGCCGCGGTCTCGAGCGGGGGAGCCAGCGGCGGCACGACCGACGCCGGGTGCGCATCGGCGGTGCGAGTCGCCGTGCCGCTGCCCGCCGCTGACGTCGGTGCCGGCGGCGCGACCGATCCGGGGGGCAGGATCGGCGGGGCCAGGTAGCCATGTGCGTCGGTCGCCGGAGCGTCTGCAGGCTTGCGAAGCGGTCCGGGGCGGATGCCCGCGAGCCGATCGCCCTCGGGGTAGGGCGGCGGCCCGACGACCAGCACCGTCGCCCAGACGGGCGGGAGCAGCACGGCCAGCACGGTCATGCCGGCTCCCCGGTTGAACCGCTGATCGATGCGGTGCACCGCGACGATCTTCATGTACAGTCCGTACAGCTGCACGACGGGGATGAACAGCAGGACGGCGTTCCATGCGGGCTTGCCGCCGAGGGTGAGGATCGTCGCCTCGTTGAGGACGGGAATCCAGCCCTTCCAGCCCTCCTCGCCCAGGCGCGTGAACAGCTTCGACAGGGCGATGGCGTACCAGATGTACAAGCCCAGACCCACGACGAGATACGCCGCTATCGCGACGAGCATCGCCGACGGCATCCCGCCCCCGGCCGCCGTCTCGAACGGGCGCGGATCTGCGAGCGCATTCATGCGTCCTCCTCCTGCCGGCGCGCGCCGGCCACTGTGAGCGTATCGAGCACCGGCTTGCGCGCGGAAAGCGCAGGCTTCCGAGGCGAGCGGATCCGTTCGAGGAACGATCGCATCCGCAGCCGGCTGCGCAGCCGTCGCCACCGTCGGCTGCCGCGGTCGAGCTCCGACCGCTCGCGATCGACGATCTCCCACGCCACCGCGGCATCGGCATCGGCCGGGGGATGCGGGGAGAAGACTGCCGTGTCGACGAGTCGGGCCAGCTGTCCGGCCGCCGGACGGGTCGCCGCCTCGGCCCGCTGAACGCGCGTGCCGTCGCCGGGCATCGTCACACCGTGGTCGAGGTAGAGGTCGACCAGTTCCTCCCAGGCGCCGACGAGACGGAGTTCGGCGTCGCCGGACGCGCGGCGACGCCGACGGAGCATTTTAGCGATGAGCAGCGTCAGCAGGGGCAGGATCAGCAGCAGCGCGACGAGCAGGCTGATCGCGACCGTGCGGATCACGGGCAGGAACTCCGCGAGCAGGGGCTGCTCGCTCTCATCGAGCGGTGCAGCGTCGGCCTGCGAGTCGTTCTGCGCCTGGGGCGGATCGAGCGCCTCGCTGCGCGGCTGCTCGGGGATCGTCGGATGCTCGGGGAGCTGCTCGCCCTCGGTGATCGTGCTGGGCAGCAGAGCGAACTGAGGCGTCACGTCGACGGCGACCCACTCGGCGCCAGGAGCGCGCACCTCGACCCAGGCGCTCATGCTTCCGCCGGTGCAGACGTCGGTGCACGCGGCGACGCCGGGAACCTCCTCCGCGGCGGCGAGGCGCGCGCCGATGACGACCCGTGATTCGAAGCCCCAGTACCTGGCCAGCAGAGCCGCCGCCGCAGCGAACTGCTCGTCGTCGCCGACCGCCGAGACGAGCATCTCGGGGGGCGCATCGGATCCGACCTTCACCTCCTGCCGGCGCAGTGAGGCGAACACCTCCTCGACTCGAGCCGAGGAGTGCCCCGCGTAGCTCGCGGCGAAGGAGTACCCCTCCGACTCCAGCGCCGAGATCCATCCGGACGCGGCCGCGTCGTCGAGCAGAGCGTGGCTCAGGTAGCCTCTCGAGCGCAGCCGGTCGACCAGCTCGAGATATCCCGCTCCGGTGCGTGACTGCCCTTGCAGCTGCGCCCAGTCGACGAGCTCGGGGTGAGCCTCGGCATCCAGCAGCGACTGCCCGCCCTCTGTCGCCGAGAGGTCGTCCCGGCCACCCGCGGAGGGCGCAGCGACCACCGCATAGCGATCTCCGGCCACCAGGCCCCTGCCGCCGCCGGGCGCCTCCGCGATCGTGATCGCCGTGTCTCCTGCGTCGTCGACGTGGAATCCGTCGGCCAGCGCGTCGGCTCGCTCCCCCGCGAACTGCGGCGCGGCGACGAGGGCGCCGGGCACCGGCATCCAGATGCCGCGATAGCCGTCGCCGATCGTGATCTCCAGCTCGGCGCGTTCCGACCCCGCCGCGCTCGTGCGCGGCAGGCGGCTGAAGCGGGTGTCGGGCGAGACGTGGAAGTCCTGACCGTCGTACCGGTCGAGCGTGACCAGCCGGATGCGGTCGATCGCGCCCGTGTCGCCGTCGATGCTCAGCACGGTCTCGTCGAGACGATCCTGCGCGAACCACGACCGGTACGACGCGAGCGGACTCGGCTGCTCACGCACCACGACCATCGGCTCCACCGCATCGCGCAGCACCGAGCGGTCCGACCAGCCCGCCGCCGCAGGTGCCACGAGCGCGCCGGCGACGAGCGCCGCGACCACGAGAGAGCCGGCGAGCAGACGACGGCGCACGGCGGCCCAGACCGGAGTGCCGCGACGGGCGATGCCGTGAGCGGCCACCGCGCGCAGAGCGGCCGCCCGCTGCAGCCTGGTTCGTCCGATCAGCCAGGCGAGGGATGCCATGAAGAGCGCAACCCCGATCGCCAGCTCACGGGGTGCCGCGATCGACACGGGGCCCTCGGTCAGGGTGCGGCTCGGTGCCGAGAGGCCGAAGGCTACGCCGAACACGCACATCGCCGCGACCACGACGACCGCGGCTGCGGCGCGGCGTCCGGGGTGCAGCGCGAAGAGGGAGGCGAGAAATGCGCCGAACAGACTGACGATCAGCAGGGGAACGAGCACGGCCTGGTACTCGCCGAGCGGTGGGGCGAGCGTGAGGATCTGCTTCCAGCCGACGACGACGCCCAGCACCGCGTCGCGCAGCGCCGCGGCGAACGCCGAGGCGGAGGTCAGGCCCGACGGCACCGCGAGGGGCACGGCGAGCACGAGGTACGCAGCGAACGCCGCCACGGTGCCGAGCACCGCACCCAGGCGGCGCGCACGCACGAGCGCTCCCAGCGCGATGCCGGTCAGCCCGCCCACCGCGGCCACGATGATCGCCCGCGGAGTCTCGTACACCGGCCACGCGGCCGCAGCCGTCAGAGCCACGCCGATGAGCAGATAGCCGAGACTCCACAGCGTCAGGGCCCGTGAGCGCAGCGGTCGGCGATGGGCTCGTGCGGCGGCATCCTTCCCGCTCATCGCAGCGCTCCCCTGGCCAGCATCCTCGGCAGGTCACCCAGCGCGCCGAGGGTCAGCACGGAGAGCTCGCGGGCATTGCGCAGCGTCGGCTCCGCGCCGAGTTCGCTGCGCACCGCGACGGCCGAGGCGGCGGCGGGCAGCCGCACGGCGGCGTGCCGGAGCCGGCCGGTGGGCATCTGCGATCCGGTGAGCAGGAAGGCGATCGAGAGGTCGGGGTAGGCCTGCGCGGTCAGGGCGGTGACGGCCTCGAGGCGCATCACGTCGTCAGCGAGATCGAGCGTCGAGGTGCCGTCGAGCAGCGTCCGCGGCGTGAGCGTCGAGAGGGTCCTGATCGACTGGGTCGTCGTCACGTCGTGATCGGAGACGACCCCGCTGACGGCGAACAGCACGTCACGGCCCTCGAAGACGCCCTGGAGGGCGAGCGACGCCGCCGCGCTGACCGTGTTCTCGAACTCGTCGTCGCCGTCGTACGAGTCGGCAGCGAGATCGAGCAGAACGGCGATGCGCGCGTGGCGCGACTCCTCGTACTGGCGCACCATGAGCCGACCGGTCTTAGCGGTCGACTTCCAGTGCACGTGGCGCTGCGAATCGCCGACCACGTACTCGCGCACGGCGTGGAACGATAGATCCGCATCGGTGAGGATGCTGCTGGGAGTGCCCTCGAGATCGCGGATGAGACCCGCGGCGGTGCTCGGGATGGCGACGGTGACCGGATGCACGTGGATGCGCTGCACCTCGGGCCAGCTGAGCTCACGGCGCAGCAGCCCGATCGGGTCTCCGCGGGTGATGGTCATCGGGCCGACGTCGATCACCCCGCGACGGTGCGCGGCGATCGTCAGCTCTTCACCGTGCTGTGCGCCGGGCCGCAGCAGCGGCAAGTGGGCCTCGATCAGCCCGTCGCCGACCGGCACGTCGACGACGCCGGGCAGCGACAGGCGCGAGCCGTGGTTCTGCACATCGAGGGTCGCTGCGATCTCGGATCCGGCCACCACGCGATCCCGGTCGAGCACGAGCCCGATGCGGTAGTCGTGCGCGCCGAGCACGAACGGCACGCACAGCACGAGCAGAGTGAGGGCGATGGCGGCGACCGCCCACGCCTCCACCCAGCCGACCGCGAGGCCCGCGACCGCCCCGAGCACGACTGCGGCGACGACGAGCGCGCCGGCCGCCGTGACCGTTTCCTGCGCCCATGCGCCCGCCAGACGCCCCGCGCGGCCTAGGGCCCGCAGCGCGCGGCGCGCGCCGGACACCGCACCTCGGACGGTGCCGCGCTGCGTCGTGGTGGCGTACCGCGTGACCGTGGAGGTGCGAGTGGACGTGCTCGTGCGCGCCGCCGCCCTCGTGATCCGCGATTCGGTGCTGAAGCTCACGCAGTTCCGTTCTCGCGCGGCGGGTCGACGTCGAGCAGGATCTGCCCGATGACGGCAATCGCCGTGACCCCGTCGAACTCCGCTTCGGGTTCGAGCACGAGGCGGTGGGCGAGCGCGACGACGGCGAGCTCCCGCACGTCGTCGGGGGTGACGAAGGTGCGCCCGTTCTTCGCCGCCCAGGTCATCACGAGCCGGGAGAGGGCGAGCGCGCCGCGCACACTGACGCCGAGACGCACCTCGGATGCCCGTCGGGTCGCGTCGACGATGCGCATGATGTAGTCCGAGATCAGCGGGTTGACGTAGACGCTCCTGGCGATCTCACCCATGGTCAGCAGGGTGTCGGTGCCGACGAGCGGGGCGAGCTTCTTCTGCGGCTCGGGTGCCGCCTGCAGGATCCGCATCGTGGCCGCGTCGTCCGGGTACCCGATCGATGTCTTGATCATGAAGCGGTCGAGCTGCGCCTCAGGCAGACGGTACGTGCCGCCCTGCTCGATCGGGTTCTGCGTCGCGAGCACGAGGAACGGCGAGCCGACGGCGCGGCTGACACCGTCGACCGTGACCGTTCCCTCCTCCATCACCTCGAGCAGCGCGGACTGCGTCTTCGGGCTCGCGCGGTTGATCTCGTCGGCGAGCACGATGTTGGCGAACACCGGCCCGGCGTGGAACTCGAACTCGCCCTCCTTCTGGTCGTACACCGTGATGCCGGTCACATCGCCCGGCAGCAGGTCGGGCGTGAACTGGATCCGGGCGCTCGTGCCGGTGACCGTCTGCGCGATCGATCGCGCGAGCGCCGTCTTCCCCGTGCCGGGGAAGTCCTCGAGCAGCACGTGGCCGCCGGTCACCGCCGTCGCGAGGACGAGCTCGATCACGTGCCGCTTGCCGAGGATCGCCTGCTCGACGTTCTCGGAGAGGAGCGAGAACGTCTCGGAGAACCAGGAGGCCTGTTCGGGGGCGATGGTCATGCAGCATCCTCTCGGAGTGGGCTGGCGGCGGGTGCGCCGCTGAAGGTCACGGGCATCCGGGCATCCTCCGGGTGATCGGCGACAGCGTCGCGTAGGCGCCGTTCCACGAGAGGGTCACATCGAACGAGCCCGGTGCGTCGGCCGCCTCGGCCGCCGTGACACGGTACGAGCCCCGCGCGGCAGCAGAGACACTCACGGCCTCGGACGGGTCGGTGGGCGACAGGCACGGCGCGAAGTCGACCTCGACGATGGTCGGCGCGGTCGTGGCGGTGATGTCCACGGTGTTCGAGCACCGGTCGGTCTCGGTCGCGTGGCATGCGCGCGCGCGAACCTGGCCCGGGGAGGCGGCGGCGCTGAGCGTGAAGTCGCCGCGCCACGATCCGTACATCTGGTACTGCGCCACGAAGCCGGGCTCGACGTCGATCGAGGGCGCCGAGGCGAGCGGGTAGGTGTAACGGTCGCCCTGACGGGTGGACTGCTCGCTGATCCGGTAGGTGGTGTCGCCGCCGGGGCCGTCGACGAAGGTGAAGGTGAACACCCGCGCGGTGCTCGACTCGGCGACGCCGTACCCGTTCGACACGCAGGCCTTCACGTTGTAGGCCTGGTATGCCTCGAGCCCCTGCAGCGACGGGGAGGGCGACGCGACCTCGGCCCCGGAGACCGTCAGGTCGCCGGAGTCGTCGGCGCTGCAGGTCGCCCGGCCCGATCGCCACGCCAGATACGTGACCTCGAGCGGCTCGGTGCTGCCGTTGGCCTGCGGCGAGATGCCCGACACGTTCACCGCGGTGTTCGACACGGCGGTCGCCTGGGTCTGGGCGGGGTCGAAGTACGGCGCGCCGGCCACGGTCACCGACACCGGGTACGAGGCTCCTTCGTTGCCGCCGCCCGTCGGCGGCTGGAACTGGCTGACCGGTACGAGCGTGATCGTCTGCGCTCCTGGCGCCAGCTTCAGCTCCGCAGTGGTCGTGGCTCCGGTGCGCGCGATCACGTCGCCGGTCTCTGCGACGCGGAAAGCCCTGGCGTCGTTCGCGGCGGTGATGGACAGGGAGACGACCCCTCTGCCGCGGTCATTGCCGCCGTGTCGGTACACGGGTGTGGCAGTGGCGTTCGCGATCACCGGCGCCTCGTACGCCCAGCTGGTGTGCGCCGAGGTGACGGCGGATGTGCCGACGGCGTTGACGGCCGCTGCGGTGAAGGAGTGCGGCACCCCGTTCACCAGGCCGTTCACCGTGCATCGGAACGCACTGCCCGCCGCGCGGCAGGCGGCGCCGGCCGGCGCGCCGTCGCGAAGGATCGTCACCCCGGTCAGAGCGGGATGCGCGCGCGCGGCTTCGCCGAGCGCGACTTCCAGCTCGACGCTCGACCGACCGAACCCGATGGTCGTGAGGCTCGCCGGTGCCTGGGGGTAGCCCTGCAGGTCGAGTGTGAGCGTGCCGCCGCCGGTGCGACCCTGAGCATCCGCGACCGTGAACGGCACCGTGCACTGACCGCCGGGCGCCTGCCCGCCGGCGGGCCAGCTGACGGCGACAGCGCGGTCGCCCGCCGCCGAGAGCGCGGCGATGTCGCAGCGGGCGCCCGCGCTCAGCGAGACCAGCTTCAGCCCTGCGCCGGGCTTGCCTGCGAACGGGTCGTACTCGCCGGCCACGTCGACGACGTCGATCGAGCATCCGCCGCTGGTCACCACGCACTGACGGGTGATGGTCGCCCCGCGCGGGGCGTCGGGGGGTGCTGCCCCGACGACGAGGCGCAGCACTGCCGTCGGCTCGCCGTCCGAGGCGACGGTCACCGTCACCGGCTCGACGGAGCCGGAGCGGGCGTCCGCTCGCGCTTCGACACTCAGCACGGCCCCCTTCTGGGTGACGATGAACGATGACCCCGAGTAGGCGATCCGGTACTCCAGCGATGAGCGATCGCCCTCGCGCCCGCCCTCCCACGAGGCCATCCCGGCGTACAGGTCGATGTCGGTCGTGGCGCCGGGCGCGACCGTGTGCGAGATCGACGACAGCACCAGCTGCGGTGCCGACGGGCGGATGCCCACCGGCACGTCGACGTACGACCAGGTGCGCTGCCCGTCGAGACGCACCGCCACGAGGCAGGTGTCCGACCAGGGGGCCTCGCGACCGGCCGTGTAGGTCGCTGAGGTGCCCGAGCCGGCGGTGCAGGTGGCCGCCCTGCGCTGGGCGAGGAACGGTCCGTCGTCGATCCGGACCTCGTCGGATGCCGGCAGGTCGAGCATCTCGCGCACATCGAAGGTCTTCGACGCGTCCTCGTCGACCATCAAGGGTGCGACGCCCTGCTTCAGCTGCACGCGCATGTCGTCGAAGGCGGGGATGTGCAGAAATCCGTATCCGACGACATCGCGACCGGCGGGGGATGTGCCGGAGACCTGGAACGGCACGAGCGCGCCGCGCTCCGGCGCCGTCCCGACGATGCGACTGCCCTTCACGGTGAAGCCGTCGGCGTCGCCCCACAGGCTCAGCTTCAGCGACCGCACCTCTCCCGACGCCCACTGCACACGGTCACGGAGCACGTCGATTCCGCCCGACGCGAGCTCCGCTCTGTCGCGCGCGGTGAGCACCGTGTCGGAGACGATCGGCTGGTCGACGACGGCGCCGTCGGTGACCGACACGACGATGAGTCCCTGCGCAGTGCTGCCCGTGCGGGTCGAGCGCACCGTGTAGAAGTACGAATTCGTGCCCGCCACCTCGCCCGCACGCAGCACGATCCGGCCGTCGCCGAGCGACGTGTCACGATCGATGAGCGCGTCGAGTCGCGCGTACAGCGGGTTGCCGGGCACGGAGGGGGCGTTGGGCACGAGATCGACGATCTCGAGCTCTCCCTGCGCGGGATCGGAGTCGTTCGCCGCCGGATGGATCACCACCGGCGTCGCCGAGTCGGCCTCGACGCGGACGTAGTCGCTGTAGGCGACCGGCGCGGCATCCGTCACCCGCGCGTCGAGGACGCCGATCCGGATCCGCCCCGAGCCCTCGTCGCCCTGGGAGTCGCGGACCGAGTACCGGAACGTCACCTGGCCGCCCTCGACTCCGCCGGCAGGAGCCCGATAGACGATCGCGTCACCCGCCGCCGAGATCGTGGCCGTCCCGCGACCGCGCTCCGGCTGCTCCACCGCCGCGAGGATGACCCGGTCGCCGTCGGGATCGACGCCGTTCGTCGGCACGGTGAGTGAGACGGTCTGTCCGCTGAGCACGCGTCCGGTGAGTGCCGGCGGATTCGGTGCACGGTTGGTGCCGGAGGGGACGACGGTCACCATCACCGCGCCGCTGTCGAAGAGGTCGGGGCTGCGTTCGAGCGAGACCGCGTAGGTCAGCCGGTACGTCCCCGGTGTGGCGGGTGCGAGGTAGCGCAGCGCGCCGCCGTCGGCGAAGACGAGCTCGCCCTCCTGACCGGATCCGCTGACGTCGGGGCGCACGAGCAGCGGTTCGCCGCGTGGCGCGACGTCGTTCGCGGTGACGTCGATACGGGTCAGGGCGCCGGCGCGCACGGTGACCGCATCGGGGAACGCGATCGGCCGGGTGACGGTCGACGGCGGAGCGAGGAACACCGTGACCGCTCCCTCGACGGCCGCGCCCGATCCGTCGGCCACCGTCACCGTGGCCTTTCCGATGACGCCGGGTTCACCGTCGGCGGTCGTGCCGCTGACGCGGAGACGCTCGTTGCCGACCACGTTCGCCGTGAGCTGAGGGGTCGAGCTGACCGCTTCCGCGAGGATCAGCACCCGCCCGCTCGTGTTCTGCACGGCGCCCAGCACGTCGACGGTCGTGTCCTCACCCTCACGGACGAAGACGGTGAGCGGTGCCATCGTCAGCGAGGCGGATCCGTCGACGGCGGTGATCCGGATCACCGCCGACTGCTCGGCCTGGGTCGTCGTGTCCTGCGCGGTGTAGGTGACGACGTACTGACCGGCTTCCGGAACGATCACCTCGACCTCGCCGGATGCCGTGTTCGGCACCACCGTCATGCCCTCGGCGGTTGCGGCGGTCTGCACGGCGTCGACGAGCCGGTACGAGCCGGATCCTCCGGTGACATGATCGCCGATGCGCACGGTCTGCGGCTCGCCGATGCGCGCGGTGATCGCCACCGGCATCGCCCGCATGGCAGGGCTGCCGCTCACCCGCACCTCGAGCGTCTTGTCGGCTGCGGCGCCGCGGGCATCGGCGACGACGACGGTCACGGCGATCACGGCATCCGTCGCGTTCGGGTCGGTATGGCGGATCGCCACACGCCCGTCGGCTGTGGGCACGACCATGACGGGCGCGGCCGGATCGACCTCGATCGCGTCGCTCAGAACGAAGGGGTCGCCCTCGGGATCGACCCATCCCGACAGCACCGGCACGATGGTGCTGCCGCCGGGCAGCAGCTCGGGCGACGGCCACTCCTGCCGGCAGGCGTCGACGCCGCACCAGACCGGCGCCGTGTTCGCGTCGTCTGCCGCCACAGTGAGCGTGACGGTGGCGGGCTGCGACACGGCCGCCCCGTCGGTCACCGCATAGCTGAAGGTCGTCTGTCCGGACGTCGCCCGCACGTCGACCACCAGCGACTGTCCGTCGCCCACCAGCGACAGCTCGCCGAAGGCCGGGTCGGCCAGCCCGCCCTCGACGGACGACGCGTCGATCGTCAGCACGTCCTTGCGGTTCGGGTCGTGATCGTTCAGCAGGACGGGGAGCACGACCTGCTCCCCCGGCCGCACCCCGAACGCGTCGTCCACGGCCACCGGGGGCAGCTGCTCGGTGACGTCTTCGACGACGACGCGCCCTTCCTGCTCCTGCGTCTCGTCGTCGACATCCCACTGCTCGAGCGGCACAGGTCGACCGTCCGGGGCCGTCCAGATGAGCCCGGTGGCGACCTCGGTGAGCACCGCGCGGTCGCCGTTCGCCCGGAAGACAGGCTGGATGTCGGCGGACTCCAGAACCCCGTCCGGCACGGTCAGCGCGGTGACGTCACCGTCGGACCACAGCGTTCCCGACTCCGCGCCGACCCATGCCGCGTGTCGCGCCGAGCCGACCACGACGGGAGGGGCGGGCACGCCCTCCGCCTGAGCGAGGCGATCGACGTCGCCGTCGCGCAAGGCGACCGAAACGAGCCCCATCGAGTCGGCGATCAGCACGTCGTCGCCGCGCGCGGCACCGCCCTGCATCACCGCGTCGTCGGCGATGTCGAGTTCGACGGGGTCGCCGCGGCCGGCGATCCACAGGCGGCTCTCGCCGGGCTGCAGCAGCGCCCAGCGCTCGCCGACGACGGTGAGAGCCAGGTCGGCGTCACCCTCCGGCGCCCGCGTGAGCGCGGACGCATCGCCGATGAAGCGGTGCCGGTCGATGTCGAAGAGGCGCACGGCGCGCTCATCGGCCGAGTACATCGCAAGCAGGCCGCGAGGTGACAGGCCGATCGCGTCAGCGACGTAGGTCGGACGCTCCTCCCCGTCCTCCACCTCGACCTCGGCGAACGGGTCGACGAGGGCCGTGGCCGCTCCGCGGTCGAGCGACGACACCGACACCTGGCCGGTGTCGGCGCGGTAGGCGACGAAGGATCCGGCAGAGACGATCTGTCGAGTGCCGGTCGGGGTGGGGACGGATGCCGACGGAGCGCCGTCCTCTCCGGCATCCGAGAGCAGATCGCTAGGGCTCGCAGGGTCGATGTCCCACCGCTGCCTGCTGCCCTGGCTGAACAGCACCGCCGACTGCCCGCTCTGCCACACCGCCTCGGGGGATTCCGCCGAGCGGACCGTGTCGATCTCGGCGAGCTCGGTGTTGACCCGGGCGTACTGCCCTGCCTCGCGCAGCACCCACACCGACGACTCGAGCCGGGGGACTTCCTGCGCCTGGTATCCCTGCGCGGTGACAGCGAGCACGATGACGACGAGCACGGAGACGGCGCCGGCGATGCCCGTGATCAGGCGCCCACGAGAGCGTGCGGGCGCGGTCGGCTGCGCCTGCCCCCGCGCCATCAGAGGATCCCGGTCAGGGTGAGCACGACGACCCCCACCGCCGCGATCGCCGCCGCCCCGACGAGCGCACCGATGACGCCGGCCACCCACGGCGAGCGCGCTCGCGGGGCGGACGGAAGATCGTCTCGCTCGCGCAGGCTCGCACGCTGCTTCTCAGCGCGAGCGGCACGACGGGAATCGGGGGCGACGGTGGTGATCACGGGGCCGCGATGACCGGCATCCGCGAAGCTGACCGGAGCGGCCGCCGCCCACTCGGCGGATGCCGCTTCGAACGCGGTCGGTGCGATGCCGAGCTCGTACTGCGCCCAGCGCAGACGATCGGCGAAGGCTGACATCGACCCGAACCGCTGCGCCGGGTCACGATGCATGGCTGTCGCGAGCAGCTGATCGATGATTGGGGGCATGCCAGCGACCGGGATCGGCGTGTAGCGCGCACGGATGATGCGCTGTCGCAGCTGATCGCGGGCGTTGGACTCCCGGTCGGGCAGTTCGAACGGGCTGCGTCCGGCGAGCAGTGTGTACAGAGTCGCCGCAAGGCTCCACACCTCGCTGGGCACCGACCCGGTCACCCGCTCCTGCAGCACCTCGGGTGAGCTCCACGGCACCGACATCGCGAAGACGTCGCTCTCGCCGGCATCCACCACAGCGGCGGCGATGCCGAAGTCGGCGAGCACGGGGGAGCCGAGCGAGTTGATCAGCACGTTCGAAGGCTTGATGTCGCGGTGCAGCAGTCCCGCGCGGTGCACGGTCTCGAGCGCGCCGGCGATGCGCACCCCCGTGTCGAGCACCTCGGCGAGGGGCAGCGGTCCCTTCCGATAGCGGGCGCTCATCGTGTCGGGGCAGTACTCCATCGCGAAGTACGGGCGACCGTCGGCCGAGATCGATGCCTGATAGATCGTGACGATCGAGGGATGCGCGCTGAGCCGCGCCGAGATGTCGGCTTCGGCGTTGAACGCGCGGAGCACCTCGGGGTTCACCGCGTCGGCGAGCAGCACCTTCACCGCGGCGACGCGGCGAGGCATGTCCTGCTCGTACAGGAAGACGTCGGCGAACCCGCCCGAGCCGAGCGGCCGCACGTAGCTGTAGCCGGCCAGCGTGGGAGGCGGCGACGTGATGCGCTTCGCCACGAGTCCTCCTCACGATGTCCCGGGGCGACTGATCACTCGGGTCGCGTCGTCTGCGCGCGCGGGATGCTCCCCCTTGTCAGGAGTATATCGGCTGGCTCGGGCGCGGCCGTGCCCCGTCGACGGCACTGGCCCCCACACCGGCACCGGGCACCCGCACCCGCACTGGGACTGGCACTGGCGCTGCGCTCAGCGGGCACGGGTTCTGAGCCCAGCCCGGTCACGCCGCTCGCCAGCATCCTTCGATGTGGTCGTCGACCATGCCGGATGACTGCATCAGCGCGTACATGGTCGTCGGCCCGACGAAGCGGAAGCCCCGGCCGCGCAGCGCCTTGCTGAGCGCCGTCGATTCGGCCGTGACCGCGGGCACGTCTGCGAACTCGCGAGGGCGGGGGCGGGATGCCTGCGGCGCGAACGACCACATCAGCGCATCCAGTTCACCGTCTGCCATGTCGCGCACCAGCGCGGCGTTCGAGATGGTGGCTTCGATCTTCGCCCGGTTGCGGATGATCCCGGCATCCGTCATCAGCCGTTCGACGTCGTCGGCGCCGAACGCGGCGACCGCAGCGGGGTCGAAGCCCGCGAACACCTCGCGGAAGCGCGGGCGCTTTCGCAGGATGGTGATCCAGCTGAGTCCGGCCTGGAACCCTTCGAGCGCCATCTTCTCGAACAGCGCCCGATCGCCGTGCAGCGGGCGACCCCACTCCTCGTCGTGATAGCGCCGGTACTCGGCGTCGTCGCCCACCCAGGCGCAGCGGGCGCGTCCGTCGGACGCAGTGAGGAGGGATGCCATGCCGCCACGTTACCGGCGGGGTCGGACGCCCAGCACCGGCACCCCGCACAGCACCGAGGCCCCCACGCAGTCCGGCGACTGCGTGGGGGCCTCGACAGCGCAGGGGGCGCCGAAGTCAGCGCTTCTTCTGCTTGAGGGCCTTCTCCGACACCGGCGCCTCGCCGGATGCCTCGAGAGCCGCGTAATACGCGCGCGCCTCGTTCTGACGCTGCTGCTCGACGCCGCTCGCGATGGGCGCGCGCACGTGCTCGGGCTCGTAGCCGAAGGCCTGCACCAGCTCGAGCGCGTGCGGACGAAGCCGCGCGCAGAGGCGGTCGATGTAGCTCGAGACGGCGCCGGCGCGCTGCATCGACAGGCGCCCGTTGATCAGGTGCCAGGCCAGGTGCTTCTCGATCAGGGACAGTCCGAACAGGTCGCGCAGCCAGGTGAGCACCTGCCGCGTGTCGGCGTCGTCGATCTTTCGGATGGCGTCGGTGAAGGCCTCCCACTGCAGCAGTTCGCCGTGCGCGCGGGCCGCTTCGATCAGCTCGGCCTGGTTCTCGTTGAACAGCTTCTCGCCGAGTACCTTGTCCTTGCCCGCGGCGCGGAGGCGGCCGGCGATGTCGGCGACCATCTGCTGCACGCGCTCGGTGAGCAGCTCGTGCTGCTGCTCTTCACGCAGGCCGAGCTCGACCGAGCGGGCGACCTGGCCGAGGTCGGCGACGGACTGGCCGAGGGCGCGGAGACCGGCGCCGTGGAACACCTTGCCGGCCGTCTGCCCGACGGCGTACTTCGCGAGCGTCCTGGCATCCGCACCCTTGAACTGGCGGGCGAAGTCCTGCAGCAGGCGCTTGCCGACCAGCTGCAGCAGGATGTTGTTGTCGCCCTCGAAAGTGACGTAGATGTCGAGGTCGGCGCGCAGGCCGACAAGACGATTCTCGAACATGAAGCCGGCGCCGCCACAGGCCTCGCGTGCCTCCTGCAGGGTGTCGAGCGCGTGCCAGGTCGACAGCGGCTTGAGGGCGGCGGCCAGGGTCTCGAGGTCTTCGCGGTCTTCGGGGGTGTCGGTGCGGCCCGAGAAGACGCCGTCGAACTTCTGCAGGAACTCGTCGTGCGCGAAGATGTGCGCGTACGTCGACGCGAGGCGCGGCAGCAGCCGGCGCTGGTGCTTGCCGTAGTCGAGCAGCACCGTCTCCTCGCCGTTCGCGCCATCGAACTGGCGGCGCTGCGTGGCGTAGGTGATCGCGATGTGCAGGCCGAGGGCGGATGCCCACGACGCCGCGCCGTCGAGCGAGACGCGGCCCTGCACGAGGGTGCCGAGCATGGTGAAGAAGCGGCGGCCGGGGCTCTCGATCTCGCTCGAGTAGGTGCCGTCGGCGGCGACGTCACCGTAGCGGTTGAGCAGGTTGGTGCGCGGGATGCGCACGTGGTCGAAGCTGAGGCGGCCGTTGTCGATGCCGTTCAGCCCGCCCTTGAGACCGTCGTCCTCGCGGCCGATGCCGGGCAGGTCGTTGCCGTCTTCGCCGCGGAGTGGGACGTAGAAGCAGTGCACGCCGTGGTTGACGCCGTTGGTGATCAGCTGCGCGAACACCGTCGCCGCGATGCCGTGCAGGGCGGCGTTGCCGAGGTACTCCTTGGTCGCCGCGCGGAACGGCGTGTTGATCACGAACTCCTCGGTCTCGGGGTCGTACGTGGCGGTGGTGCCCACCGCGGCGACGTCGGAGCCGTGACCGATCTCGGTCATCGCGAAGGCGCCGGGGATCGACAGGTCCATCACGCCGGGCAGCCACTTCTCGTGGTGCTGCTCGGTGCCCAGCTGCAGGATCGCCGAGCCGAACAGTCCCCACTGCACACCCGACTTGATCTGCAGGCTCGGATCGGCCGCGACGAGCTCTTCGAATCCGGCGATGTTGGCGCCGTTGTTCTCCTCGCCGCCGAAGCGCTTCGGGAAGGCGCGGTGCACGGCACGGTTCTCGACGAGCAGGTGCAGCTGCGAGAGCACGCGCTCGCGGTGCTCGTCTTTCGCGAGGCTGTCGTCGCGCCAGAAGGCCGGGTCCTTGATCATCTCGCGGGCCTCGCGACGGGTGTCGGCCCAGGTGCCGAGGAGAAGCTCGTTCACTCGTTCGACATCGATCGAGTGGGTGCGCTGCGCCGCGGAGGATGTGGCGGCAGCGGTGGTGGGACGAATGGCGGCGTCGACCATGGCGGTTCCTCTCAGAAAGGAGCAGGTATCCCTCAACCGTAGGAGTCCGACAACGGGAGGCGAAGCCGACTGTGCCCAATGCACAAGAGCATCCGGCGTCGGCCGCGCCTCCCGTTGTCACCTCGCGACAGTCAGCGACCGTCGCGCCAGGTCACCAGGCGGTCTTGATGGTGCCGTTGCCCTCGATGACCTCGCGCACCTCGTCGCTCGTGAACGCCTTCGCGAGTGCCTTGGTCGCCTCAGAGTCCACGTCGTTCTTCTGCACGACGAGGTTCAGTGCGAACCGGTCGTCGAGCTCGGTGATCAAGCCGTCTTCGTCGGGCGTGAGGCCGAGAGCCTTGATGTGCGACGGCCACTGGAAGACGAGGTCGGCCTCTTCGTATGCGGCGTTCAGCGACGAGATGGGCACCTGCACGAACTCGAGGTTCTTCGGGTTCTCGACGATGTCCTTCACGGTGGCCTCGTACGGGTCGACCTCGGGGTCGAGCGTGATGACGTCGTTCGCGGCGAGCAGCTTGAGCGCGCGCCCGGTGTTGGACGGGTCATCGGGAATGGCGACCTTGCCGCCGTCGGGGAGGTCGGCGATGTCGTCGAGCGTCTTGGAGTAGAACGCGATGACGAAGTTGTACACCGGCTGCACGCCGACGAGCTCTGCGTCGTTGCCCTCGTTGAACGTCTCCATGTAGGGGACGTGCTGCGAGAAATTCGCGTACACGTCGCCGCTGTTGAGGATGGTGTTGGCCGTGATGTAGTCGGCGACCTCGACGAGCTGCACCTCGTAGCCGTCGCCGATCGCCTCGCCGGCGGCCTTCACGACGTCGGTCATGGGCGCCTGCACAGCGGCCACCTTCAGCACGGTGGGCTCGCCGGCACCGGCATCCGGCTTCTCTTGCGCTGCGGGCGCGCAGGCGGTGACGGCGAGCGCGAGGCCGAGACCGGCTGCGGCGAGGGCGAGGCGTGACTTCTTCATGGGTGTCTTCCGTTTCGATGGGGTTCCGGGTGCGATGAGGGTTCCGGGTAAGAGGGGTCAGCGGTGGTCGAGGCGCACCGAGGTGCGGTGCCCGACGGCCTGAATGGCGAGCACGCAGACGATGATGATGACGATCGTGAGGTACATGAGGTTGTCGTTGTAGACCTGGTAGCCGTAGCGCATCGCGAAGTCGCCGATGCCGCCGCCGCCCACCACGCCGAGCACGGTCGAGTACGAGAGCAGGCTGATCGCGGCCGAGGTCAGGGCGTAGACGAGTCCCGAGCGGGCCTCGGGCAGCAGCATCCGGAACACCGCCTGCGGCACCGTCGCGCCCGACGCGACGGCGACCTTCGAGATGCCGGCGGGGATCTCGCGCAGGATCTGCTCGGTGAGGCGGGCGTAGATCGCCACGGCGACGAAGCAGAGCGGCAGGGTCGCAGCCTGGGTGCCGAAGCTCGTGCCGATGACCGCGCGCGTGAACGGGATGAGGAACACGACGAGCAGCAGGAAGGGGAACGAGCGGACGATGTTGATGTACAGGTTCGAGATGGTGTTGACGGCACGGTGCTCGGCGATGCCGCCGCGCTCGGTCAGGTACACGACGGTGCCGAGCGGCAGGCCGATCAGCACGGCGGCGAGCAGCGAGACGAGCATCATGTACCCGGTCTCGGCCATCGACTCGGCGAGGTCGGCGCCGTATTCGGAGAGTAGGTCGATCAGCCAGGTCATGCCGTCAGCTCCCGCTTGACCTGCTCGTAGTAGCTCGGCAGCGAGCGGGGACCAGCGGCGGCGATCTCGAAGACCTCGCGCAGGCGGCCCTTCTCGAGCAGCGCGGCGCGGTCGCAGATCGCCTTCACCACGTCGAGGTCGTGGGTGATGACGATGACGGTGGTGCCGAGCTCGTCGCGGGCGTCGGCGAGCACGCGCAGCACGTCGGCGGTGGTCGACGCGTCGAGGGACGAGGTGGGCTCGTCGCAGAGCAGCAGCGGCGGCCTGGAGACCAGGGCCCGGGCGAGGCCGACTCGCTGCCGCTCGCCACCGGAGAGCTGGGCGGGGAAGTGTTCGGCGCGGTGCGAAAGGCCGACGAAAGAGAGGATCTCGTCGACAGCGGCCCGCTGTCGAGCCGCCGACAGGCGCTTCGCGCCGCGGCCCGGGAGACGGAGCGGAAGCCGCACGTTGTCGCGCACCGTGCTGTTGCTGAGCAGGTGGACGCCCTGGAAGACCACGCCGATGTCGCGTCGCAGAGCGCGCAGGGCGGCGGGGCCGAGTTCGGCGACGCGGTCTCCGCCGACGAGCACGTCGCCCTCGGTCGGACGCGTGAGGCCGTTGATCAGCTCGAGCAGGGTCGACTTGCCGGCCCCGCTCTCGCCGATGATCCCGAAGATCTCACCGCGGCGGATGCTGAGGGTCACGTCGTCGAGCGCCGGACGCTCCTCGGCGCCGGGACGGAACCGTTTGGTCACGCGGCGGAACTCCACGATCGCAGGCAGGTCGGTGGCCATCGTGTCTTTCGTGTGGTGTGTGTGAGCCTTGCCGCGGCAAACGGCCGAGCGGCCTTTTCTGTACGTGATCCAAATTATAGTTGCGGTATGACCCTCAGGTACCGGACGGAAGCGATCAACGGCGACGGCGGCACGGGCACGGCTCGCGTGACGGATGGCATGGAGGTGTCGGTGGCCTCACCCCTGGCTCAGAATCCCGACCCGGATGCGTCGAACCCGGAGCAGCTTCTGGCGCTGGCGTGGTCGACGTGCCTGAACGCGACGGCTCAGGCGCTGGTGAAGCGCGAGCGTCGCACGGCGGTGCGCATCGAGGTCGAGCTGCACGATGCCTCCGAGGGTCCGGGGTACGAGTTCCACGTCGACACGTACCTGTCTGCGGAGGGGCTGACCCTGGATGAGACGGCCGATCTGCTGGCCAGCGCGCATGCGCGCTGCCCGGTGTCGAAGCTGCTGCGGGGCGCGACGACGGTGCAGGTGCACGCGGAGCAGTTCGCCGGCTGAGGATCGGCGGGCCGGATCGGGTGCGCCCCGGTGTGCCCCGGTTCGGTTGGCAGGTCGAGTTGCGAGGCGCGTGAGGCGTCCGGGGATGCGCGAGGCAGGTGCACCGGCGCGTCGCGTGCGCCAGAGGGAGCGCGGCGTCCGCGCGGGTTCGCGCGGCCATGTGAGTGCGGGTGCGACGCGCCGGGGTGGCGGACTCAGTGCGCCGCGATCACCTCGAGCACGGCGGAGCCGTAGGCATCCCGCTTCTTCTCGCCGATGCCGCTGATGCCACCCAGGCCAGCCACCGTCGTCGGGCGATGCTCGGCGAGTGCGCGCAGCGTCGCGTCGCCGAACACGATGTACGCCGGCACGCCCTGCTCGCGAGCGGTGGCCGCGCGCCATGCGCGCAGCGCCTCGAAGAGGTCGAGGTCTCCGGCATCCAGGGCGGCGGATGCCGGCGCCTTGCGCGCTCGCGACGAACCACCCTCGCGCCCCATGACGTCTTTGCGCAGCGGCACGGCTGTCTCGCCGCGCAGCACCCCGGCCGCCGCCTCTCCCGGCGCGAGCGTACCGTACTCGCCCTGCGCGACGAGGATGCCCCTCGCCAGCAGCTGCCGCACGACGCTGCGCCAATCCTGGTCGGACAGGTCTGCACCGATGCCGTACGTGGTGATCTGCTCGTGGCGCATCTTGCGGATGCGGTCGTTCGAGGCTCCCCGCAGGATGTCGATCAGGTGCCCGGCACCGAATGCCTGGTTGCGCTCGCGCTTCAGGCGCACGATCGTCGAAAGCAGCTTCTGGGCGGGGATCAGCCCGTCGAAGGTGTCGGGCTGATCGAGGCAGGTATCGCAGTTGCCGCACGCGGCGCTGTCCTGCCCGAAGTAGCGCAGCAGGTTCTGCCTCCGGCAGGCGACGGTCTCGCACAGAGCGAGCATCGCGTCGAGGTGCTGCCCCATCCGCATCTTGAACGTGCGATCGCCGGGGCTCTGGTCGATCAGCCGGCGCTGCTGCACGACGTCTCCCAGTCCGTACGCCATCCAGGCGACCGACGGCTCGCCGTCGCGTCCGGCACGACCGGTCTCCTGGTAGTAGCCCTCGACCGACTTCGGCAGGTCGATGTGCGCGACGAAGCGCACGTCGGGCTTGTCGATACCCATGCCGAAGGCGATCGTCGCGACCATCACCACGCCGTCCTCGCGCAGGAAGCGGGCCTGGTTCGCCGCACGCACCTCGGCGGGAAGGCCGGCGTGATACGGCAGCGCGTCGAAGCCCTTGGCTGCCAGATGCTCGGCGGTCTGCTCGACCGACTTGCGACTGAGGGCGTAGACGATTCCTGCGGCTCCCTCGGGCTGAGACCTGATGAACTCGACGAGCTGCCGGCGCACCTCGACCTTGGGCACGATGCGGTACTGGATGTTCGGGCGGTCGAAGCTCGCCACGAAGTGCTCGGCGCGTCCCAGGCCGAGGCGCTCGGTGAGCTCCTGGTGCGTTGCGCGCGTCGCCGTTGCGGTGAGCGCCATGCGCGGCACTCCCGGGAACCGCTCGGCGAGGTCGCCGAGGGCGAGGTAGTCGGGCCGGAAGTCGTGACCCCACTGCGACACGCAGTGCGCTTCGTCGATGGCGATCACGCTGAGCGTGCCGCGCTGCAGCAGCTGCGTGGTCTGCGGCGACGACAGCCGTTCAGGGGCGACGTAGATCAGATCGAGCTCGCCGGCGACATACGCGCGCTCGACCTCGCGACGCTCATCGGGCGCCTGCGTCGAATTCAGATAGGCGGCACGCACACCATTGGCGCGCAGCGCGTCGACCTGATCGTGCATGAGGGCGATGAGCGGGCTGATCACGAGTCCAGTGCCCTCGCGCACGAGTGCGGGCACCTGATAGGTGATCGACTTGCCGCCGCCGGTGGGCATGAGCACGACGGCGTCTCCCCCGCCGATGACGTGTTCGACGATCGCCGCCTGATCGCCGCGGAACGCGTCGTACCCGAAGACCGTGCGCAGCGCCTCGATCGGCGTCGGGAACCTCGACGGCGTGATGCCGGATGCCTGGGCGCGGCCGGCCGTCGCAGCCGGCGTCATCGGCCCGGAGCCCCAGTCGAGCGGCGGCTCCCAGCCGTCTTCCGGCGGCACCCAGTCGAGGTCGTCGGGCGGGAGGTCGTCGTAGGGATCGTCGGGGTACGGCACGTCCTCGTACGGCCCCTCGACAGGCTCGGGAACCCGGTTCGGTGGACGCATCCCTCCAGCGTAGCCATCGGTGCCGACATCGTCGCCGGCTGTCCACAGCCGCCCGCCCCGGGAGTTACGGCTGCACCTGCGGCCTGGGCCGCCGGGCCTGCACGGGGCATGGGCGTGGGCCTGCCCCTGGGCATGAACCTCGGGCCTTTACGCTTCTGGCCGTTACGCTCCGGGGGCCGACACGCCAGATGTCGGACGTTTTCGCGGGAACCGTCCGACATCTGGAGTGTCGGCCCCCAGACTGTACCGTTCGGCACGGGGCGGACCGCAGGCCGGGCCACGGGTCGGGTGCCGGACCGGGCCACGGACGGGGCGCTGCACCGGGCCACGGGCCGGGTGCCGGACCGGGCCACGGGCCGGTGCCGGACCGGGCCACGGGCGGGTGCCGGACCGGCCACGAGCAGGAGCCGGGCTGCATGTCGACCCCAGTGCCGGGCTGCATGTCGAGCCCAGACCCGGCCCTGCACGTCGACCTCGGAGCCCGCCTGTTTGTCCGGCCCGGAGCCCGGCCGCCGTGGGCGGCGCCCGATAGCCTGGGCGGGTGGCATTCCGACCGGCGCTGAGCACGCGCACTCTCCTCGTCTGCGCTGCGATCGGCGTGGCAACGGGCATCCTCGGCGGCGTGGCGGGGCTCGTCACCGTCGGCGTGATCACCTTCGTGCCGTTCGTGTACGGACTCGTGCTCGGTGTGCATGTGCTGCCGGGCATCATCGCGCAGGAGGTGCTGCGCAAGCCGATGGTCGCGCTGATCACGCACGTGATCGCGGCACTCATCTCGAGCGCCTTCACCCCGATGTGGGCGATGCGCTACATCGGCACGGCGCTGCTCTTCGGCGCAATCCAGGAGGGCGTGGCCGCCCTGACCCGCTACCGTGCCTGGGGTCGCTGGCGCTTCTTCGTGTCGGCGGCGATCATCGGCGTGCTGGTGGCGATCGTGGTCGGATTCATCGTCGATCTCACGCAGTTCGCACCGTGGGTCCAGCTGAGCTATCTGATCGTCTCGGTGCTCGGACCGGTGGTGTGGACGGCGATCGGCATCGCCATCGGCAATGCGCTGCGCCGAGCCGGCATCGCCCCGCGCTGAACGACGCCGCGCACCGCGCCATGACGGTCGGGTCGGGCTAAATTAGGGTGAACCGCCCGCTTACAGAGGACCCGCCCGTGCGCCCTTCCGCGCCCCTGCTCCGCGTGCGCGACCTGAGCGTCACGCACGAGGGCGCCGCGCACCCCGCGCTGCAGGACGTCTCGTTCGACGTGCATCCGGGCGAGGTGGTGCTGCTGCTCGGCCCGAGCGGATCGGGGAAGTCGACTCTCACCCTCACGCTGAACGGCCTGATACCGCAGTCGGTCGAGAACGCGGCCATGACCGGATCCGTGCAGGTCTCGGGTCTCGACACCCGCACCACGGCCGCGGCGCAGCTGAGCACCGAGGTCTCGATGGTCTTCCAGGACCCGGACTCGCAGCTGGTGACCGGAACGGTGCTCGACGAGGTCGCGTTCGCGCTCGAGAACCTGCGGATGCCGCCATCGGAGGTGCTCGCGCGCGCCGAGCAGGCGCTGCGTCGCATGGGACTCTGGGGGCGTCGCCGCTGGAACCCCGACCTGCTCTCCGGCGGGGGCCGCCAGCGCCTCGCGATCGCGTGCGCCCTGGCCCTGCGCTCGCGCGTCATCGTGCTCGACGAGCCGACCGCCAACCTCGACTCGCAGGGTGTGCACGACGTCTACTCCGCCCTGGGCGAGCTGATTCAGGATGCCGAGGAGCGCGCGATCGTGCTCGTCGAGCACGACGTCGATGCGGCCGCCGAGCTCGCGACCCGCGTGATCGTGCAGGACCACGACGGAAGGGTGCTGCTCGACGGCCCCGCGAGACAGACGCTGCGGCAGCACGCCCAGGCTCTGCGCGAGCTGGGCGTGCTCACTTCCGGCGACCGGATGTCCGGCACCGCCGGCCGGATGCGAGGCACCATCGCTGAGGGCTCTGCACGTCAGACGATCCTCTCGCCGCTCGACACCGACGCCGCCCCCGACCCGGCGATCTCCGACCCGGCGATCACCGCCCGCGGCCTCGTCGTCGACAAGCGCGGCGCACGCCTGCTCGACGTGCCGCACCTCGACATCGCTCGCGGCTCGTTCACCGTGATCATGGGAGCCAACGGCGCAGGCAAGACGACGCTGCTGCAGACACTCGGCGGCGTGGTGCCGCCGACGCACGGCACGGTGATCGTCGACGGCCTCGATGCCGGTCGCGCCTCCCCCCGCGCGCTGGCCGCGCACGTCGGCTTCGTCTTCCAGAACCCCGAGCACCAGTTCATCGCGGCGACCGTGCGCGACGAGCTGGCGCACGGTCTGCGGCTGCAGCGGATCGGCGCCGCCGAGATCGACGAGCGCGTCGACGAGATGCTGGCCCGCTTCGGCCTCACGGCCAAGGCCCACATGCATCCGTTCCTGCTCTCCGGCGGCGAGAAGCGGCGGCTGTCGGTCGGCACCGCCCTGATCGCCCGCCCGTCGGTGATCGCGCTCGACGAGCCGACATTCGGGCAGGACCGAGCGCGCGCGGCCGAGCTGCTCGGCCTGCTGCAGGAGCTGCAGCGGTCGGGCACGACCGTCGTCATCGTCTCGCACGATCGACGGCTGATCGCCGAATACGCGACCGACGCCGTGCTGGTCGGAGACGGCGAGGTGATCGCCGTGGGCCCGGCGGCAGAACTGCTCGCGCAGACGGAACCGGATGCCCTGGCATCCGGCCCCGCAGCCGGCCCGGCGGCCCCGGTGACCGAGCCCACACCGATCGACCCCTACGCCGACGCTCCCGCCCCTGCGCGGTTCTGGCTGCACGGCATCAACCCGCTCGCCAAGTTCGGCGCCGTCATCCCGGCGATGGCGCTGCTGGCGTTCACCCGCGACCTGCTCACCCCGGCGATCGTGCTCGCTGCCGCGTACGCGGTGATCCTCACCGGCGCACGCCTCACGCGGCGCACCGCCGCGGTGCTGCTGCTCGGCGTGCCGCTCGCCATCGCCGTGCTGAGCGTCGGCTTCGGCGTGTGGGTCGACGCGGAGCAGGTCGCCGGCACCGCCGCCGTCATGCGGATCGGAGACTGGACGCTGCACGCGGGCGCTCTGCTCAGCGGGCTGGCCACCGCGCTGCGCCTGGCGGGAATCCTCACCCTCGCCCTCATCGGCGGGCTCACCACTCGCGGGCCCGACCTCGTGCGGGCGAGCGTGCAGCAGCTGCGGGTGCCGTATCGGATCGGCTACACCGCCCTCGCCGCCTACCGGTTCGTGCCGCGATTCGCGTACGAGCTGTCGATCATCCGCGCCGCGCATCGCGTGCGCGGCCAGGGCGGCGGTCGCGGCCCCGTGGCGCGCATCGCGCGCGGGTGGGGATACATCGTGCCGCTGCTGGCGTCGGGCATCCGTCATGCCGAGCGGGTGGCGCTGTCGATGGATGCCCGCGCCTTCGGCGCTTATGCGACCCGCACCGAACGGCACGTCGTGCCGTGGCGCACCCGCGACACGGTGTTCATGGTGGCGGTGCTGCTGGCATCCGCCCTCATGTTCACGCTGACCTTCCCCTGGCAGCCGACCTGACCCCGGGGGCCTCTCCGCTCAAACAACCCCGCTGAGAGATGGAAAGTGCGGGTTCCCGATATCGGGAACCCGCACTTTCCTTCTCTGCGCCGCGGCGTCGGCGCGCTCAGTCGGCGCTCAGCGCTTGCCGGCGATCTGACGACCGACGATCTCGCGCATGATCTCGTTGGTGCCGCCGTAGATGCGGTGCACGCGGGCGTCGGTGAAAGCCCGGGCGATGGGGTACTCCATGATGTAGCCGTAGCCGCCGTGCAGCTGCACGCCGGTGTCGAGCACCTCCCACTCGCGCTCGGTGACCCAGAACTTCAGCTGCGCGGCCTCTTCGGCGGTGAGCTGCGAGGCTGCGTAGGCCTTGAGCCCGCGATCGACGTACGCCCACACGGCGTCGGCCGTGGTGGCCATGTCGGCGATGCGGAAGCGGGTGTTCTGGAAGTCGATGACCCGCTCGCCGAACGCGTCGCGGCTCTTCGTGTACTCGACGGTCCACTTCACGGCGGCCTGGATCACCGCGGCCGCAGACACGGCGATCGAGAGCCGCTCGAGCGGCAGGTTCATCATCAGCTGGATGAAGCCCTGACCCTCCTTACCGCTGATCAGGTTCTCGTCGGGTACGAAGACGTCGGTGAAGCTGAGCTCGGCGGTGTCCCAGCCGTGGAAGCCCATCTTGCTGAGCTTCTTGCCCTGGTCGAAGCCCTCCATGCCCTTCTCGACGATCAGCAGGCTGAACGCGTCGGGCCGGTTGCCCTCGCCGGTCTTGACGAAGGTGACCACGATGTCGGCGGTGGTGCCCGACGAGATGAACGTCTTGGCGCCGTTGAGGATGTACCCGCCGTCGACCTTCTTCGCATTGGTCTTGATGCCGCGCAGGTCGCTGCCCGCGCCCGGATCGGTCATGGCGAGCGCGCCGAGGATCTCGCCGGTGGCCATGCGCGGCAGCCACTTCTCCTTCTGCTCCTGCGTGCCCATGTGCACGAGGTACGGCACGGCGAGGTCGTCCTGGATGCCGAGGGCGCCCGCCAGCGAGCCGGCGCCGGCGCCGATGACCTCTTCGTTCACGATGGCGCGGAAGCGGTAGTCCTGCAGCATGCCGGCGCCGCCGAACTCCTCCGGCACCGAGAGTCCGATGATGCCGGCCTCACCGGCCGCGCGCATCGTCTCACGGTCGACCTCGCCCGCGGCATCCCACCGCTCGATCGACTCGTTCGTGACGTGCCGCTTGACGAAATCCTTGACCAGGTCGCGGAAGGCCTCGTGGTCCTCTTCGTAGATGTCGCGCTCCATGGCGTCCTCCTCGAAATCGTGTGCGTCCTCGCACGGCGAGTCTAGGTCGCAATGACGTCGCCGGACAGTCGCTTGTGGGAACAAGTCTCACACACGATGACACTGCGTTCCGCGTTTGTGGGAAGACGCGGATCAACGTCTCAGTGACTGTAATCGGGCGCCGCAGGCAGTCCGAAGAACTCCTCGAGGGTGTGGAATCCGCCGTCGTGGTAGGCCCGGGCGAGCTCGGGCCCGATGTAGCGGATGTGCCACGGTTCGGGCGCGTACCCCGTCGTGCCGGTCTGCCCGGGTTCATAGCGCACGATGAAACCGTGGCGCCAGCCGTTCTCCGCCACCCATCGTCCCTGCGTCGTCGCCCCGAAAGCCTCGATGGTCCCGCAGCGCGGGTCGCAGGCGACGAGGTCGAAGGCGAGTCCGCTCTGGTGCTCGCTGAAGCCCGGGCGGGCCGACACGGCATCCGCCCCGCTCTGACCCCGGTCTCGCACGTGGCCGCCGTACGTGGCCTCCTGCAGCCCGAACGAGCGATAGCCGTTGTTGATCCCGAGCGTGCCTGCGCCGGCGTCGCTCGCCTCCGCAGCCATCGCCTCGAGCGCGTCCTTCGGCTCGGGCCGCAGCTCGTTCGAGCGGGTGGTGGCGCTGAGCCCGATGTCGGCGAGGGATGCCGGGGCGAAGCTCACCGGTTCGAGGGGGCGCTGCTTGTTGACGACCACCCACGACCGGTTCGGATCGGAGAGCGAGATGCACGGCGCGTTGCCCTTCACGATCGCCTCGCGGAATGCGACGCCCCCGCCGAACGCGGCGATGGAGGCCGCGTCGTCGCCCGCGTCGAGCGCTGCGCGGACGGCGTCGTCGGCACAGGGATTCGCCGCGAGCCGGGCATCGACCTCGACGGCGGGGATCGACATCGCCGCCGCCGGCGCGGGCAGTTCAGCGCGCGTCGCAGGACTCTCGGCGATCACGCCGCACAGGGTCGCCAGCGACGCCATCGCCGTGAACAGCACACCGAGCGGCAGTGCGACCCTCACGGCGAGCGGTTCACGCGCGACATGTCGGGACTGCGCGGCGTTCACCGATCCATTGTCCCCCACCCGAAGGGACAGCGTGCATCGAACAGAGATGCGATGAAGGCTTGACACGGATGCGTCTTTTTGTTCGAATGAATGAATGAGATGGCAGGGGCAGGCGCTCGCGGATGTCGACGCCGACGCGCTCCCGGGCATGGAGAGCCGCGCGGGAATAGTCCGTTCGGTGACCACGCCCGAGTTCGCCGGGATGACCTTTCACGAGGTGCTTGCCAAGTCCGCCCTCAACGCGGTGCCGGGCGCGTCTCGCATGCCGTTCGCCTGGACCGTAAACCCGTACCGCGGATGCAGCCATGCATGTGTCTATTGCCTGGACCCCAGCACACTTGTGTTGTGCGCCGATGGCCGGCAACGCGCGCTCATCGAGCTGTCTGTTGGTGACGAGATCATGGGCACCGAGCGTCGAGGCAGGTACCGCCGCTATGTGAAGACGCGAATCGAAGCGAAGTGGTCCACACAGAAGCCCGCGTACCGCGTCGTGCTTGCCGACGGAACGGAACTGATCGCGAGTGGGGACCACCGATTCCTCACCGACAGGGGCTGGAAGCATGTGGCAGACGCGCACGCAGGGCAACGCCCCCATCTGACCGTCAACAACAGGTTGATGGGTTTTGGAATCGGGCACCCCCGCTCCGTGGTCGACATAGATGGTTCCGACTACCGCCACGGCTACCTCGCCGGCATGATCCGTGGCGATGGCATGATCTTCCATGGGCTCTATCCGTCCGCGGACCGAGTGCGCAGCATCCATCGTTTTCGGCTGGCGCTGAAGGATGCAGAAGCCCTGGATCGGAGCCGGGAATACCTCGCGTGGGCAGGAGTGCCGACAAACACGCGAGCGTTTGCTCCGGCCAGCGAGACTCGCGCAGCGATGGCAGCTATTCACACCGCTGCGAAGGCCGGCGTAGAGCGGATTGAGAACGATCTGATCGCCATCCCCCAGACACCCACCCTCGAGTGGCAGCAGGGGTTCTTGGCGGGGATATTCGACGCCGAGGGAGGCTGTTCGCGTGGCGTGCTGCGGATAAGCAACACGGATCCGCTCCTGCTTGAGACCACCACAGCGGCGATGGACGCCCTCGGTGTTCCGCACGTTCTCGAGCCACTTCGATCCAACGGCGTCCGAGCCGTGCGCGTCACGGGTGGATTGCCTGCTCGCATGCGATTCTTTGCGCTTACGCAGCCTGCCATCACTCGGAAGATGGCCATCGACGGCGTCGCGGTGAAGACCCGCTCCGACCTTCGAATCGTGAGCATCGATCCGCTCCCCGGCCTCCGTGACCTCGTCGATATCACGACGGGTACGGGCGACTTCATCGCCAATGGAGTGATCAGTCACAACTGCTTCGCTCGGGGGACGCACGAGTACCTCGACCTCGACGGAGGCGCCGACTTCGATTCGCAGATCGTCGTCAAGACGAACGTCGTCGAAGTGCTGCAGCGCGAGCTGCGCCGCGGATCGTGGAAGCACGAGACCGTCGCGCTCGGCACGAACACCGACCCGTACCAGCGCGCCGAGGGCCGGTACAAGCTCATGCCCGGGATCGTGCAGGCTCTTGCCGACTCGGGCACGCCGATGTCGATCCTCACCAAGGGCACGCTGATCCGCCGCGACATCCCCCTGCTCGTCGAGGCGGCGAAGCGGGTGCCGATCGACATCCAGATGTCGATCGCGATGTACGACGACGACCTGCAGCACGCGATCGAACCCGGCACCCCCACCACGCACGCGCGCCTCGACACGGTGCGCGCGCTGAGCGACGCCGGTTTCCGCGTCGGCGTCTTCCTCATGCCGGTGCTGCCGCACCTCACCGATTCGCTCGCGGCGATCGACGGGGCGCTGCGGCGCATCAAACAGTCCGGCGCCGACCATGTCGTGTACGGCGCGCTGCACCTGCGCCCCGGCGTGAAGCCGTGGTTTTTCCAGTGGCTCGAGCGCGAGCATCCGGAGCTGCTGTCGTCGTACCGCGGCCTGTACCCGGGTGTGTCGGTCGAGGCACCCAAGGCCTATCGACAGTGGCTCGCGCGGCGCATCCGGCCGCTCATGCGCGTGCACGGGCTCGATGCCCGCTCGGAAGAAGAGAACGACAGCATGCGCGGTCGGCGGATGCGGCAGCGTCCCGCGCCGGCATCCGTCCGCACGACGACTCAGTCCGACATGCTCTTCTGAGCTCGTACGGCGCTGCCGGCGGGCAGCTCCTGACGCGCAGCCGGCGGCTGAATGAGGAACACCAGCAAGAGCAGCGCAAGAGGGCCGAAGATCATCCCGAGCACGAACCACCCGAGCTTCGTGCGCCCCTGCATGCCGGCGAGCGCACTGATCACCAGAGCGATGCTGAACCATACCGTGCCCCCGGCTGTCGCCCACTCGTTCCAACCCATGGGTCCACACTATGTGGCGTTCACCACTCAGGACGAATACGCAGAGACCGCCGGGATCCGACCCTGAGGGCGCGGATCCCGACGGTCTCTCCTGAGTTGTGAACCGGCTCAGGCGGTGAGCTCGGCCTCGCTGGGCATGCGGCCGGAGATCTCCTCGATCAGGTCGTCGCCGGGGGCTGCCTGCTCGAACGGCGCGTCGATCTCGGCGCGCCCCAGCAGATCCTCCATGCGGCGGCGGCGCTGGCGGGTGATCAGCGTGACCACGCGACCCGAGCGACCGGCGCGACCAGTGCGCCCGGCGCGGTGCAGGTACGTCTTGTACTCGTCGGGAGCGTCGGCCTGCACGACCAGATCGATGTCGTCGACGTGGATGCCGCGAGCGGCGACATCCGTGGCGACGAGCACCTGCACCTTGCCCGCCGTCAGCTTCTGCAGGTTGCGCGTGCGCTTGGCCTGGTTGAGGTCGCCGTGCAGCGAGACAGCGGCGATGCCGGCATCTTCGAACTGCTCGGCGAGCATCTCGGCGTACGCGCGGGTGCGGGCGAAGACCAGGGTCTGCCCGTCGCGGTCGACGAGCGAGGTGAGCACGTCGGCCTTGTCGCGGTGCTCGATGACGAGCACGCGGTGGTCGATCGTGCTCGAGTCCTGGTCTTCTCCGGCGACCTCGTACACGGCCGGATCGACGAGGAACTCGTCGACGATCGCGGCGACCTCGCGGTCGAGCGTGGCCGAGAACAGCAGCTTCTGGCTCGTGGCTCCGTCGTCGAGCGCCGTGCCGGTCTTGCGCAGGATGCGCTGCACCGGCTCGGCGAAACCGAGCTCGGCCATGTGGTCGGCCTCGTCGAGCACGGCGATGCGCACTTCGGAGAGGTCGAGCTTGCGCTGCTCGATGAGGTCTTCGATGCGGCCGGGGGTGCCGATGATGATGTCGACGCCCTTGTTGAGAGCGCCGACCTGGCGCGCCTGGGGCACACCGCCGTAGATCTGCGTGGTGAACAGGCCGACGCTGCGTGCGATCGGCTGCACGGTGCGGTCGATCTGCAGCGCCAGCTCGCGGGTCGGCGCGAGGATGATCGCGCGGGGCTTGCGGCCGAACTCACGGCGCTTGCCCTTCTGCGACAGCAGGATGCTCTCGACGAGCGGCGCGCCGAACGCGATCGTCTTGCCCGAACCGGTGCGGCCGCGGCCGAGCACGTCGCGCCCCTGCAGGATGCTGGGGATCGTGGCGGCCTGGATCGGGAACGGCGTCTCGGCGCCCATGTTCCTCAGGATCTCGACGATGTTCGACCCGAGCCCCAGATCCCCGAAGGTCACATCCGCGACCTCGGTGGCCTGGACGGCTTCGGCCTCGAGCCGCTCGTGCACGACATCGACGTGCTCTTCGCGGGCCTTGGCAGTGGACGTGGCGTTCCAGTCGCTGCGGTTCGGACGGTCGTCGCGGTTCTGCCGCGCGGGACGCGCGTCACGGTCGAGACGAGGGCGCTCGCTGCGCTCGAAGCCACCACGACGGTCGTCACGAGCCGGGCGCGCGTCACGGTCGAAGCGATCGGTGCGTGTCGGACGAGCTTCACGGTCGAAACGGCCGCCGCGCTGGGGGCGCGCATCGCGGTCGAAACGAGGGCGCTCGCTGCGCTCGAAGCCGCCACGACGGTCATCGCGCGCGGGACGGACATCGCGGTCGGCGCGACCGTACCCGCCGCGGTCGTCACGCGCCGGACGCGCGTCGCGGTCGAAGCGGCCAGGCCGGGCGTCGCGGTCGAAGCGGCCAGGCCGGGCGTCGCGGTCGAAGCGATCGTTCCGACCGTATCCGCCGCGGTCGTCGCGCGCCGGACGCGCGTCACGCTCGAACCCGCCACGACGGTCGAAGCCGCCACGATCGTTGCGGGCGTCGCGGTCGAAGCGGGCGTATCCGCCGCGGTCGTCGCGGGCGGGGCGGGCATCCCGGCCGTACCGGTCGTCGCGCGACGGGCGCGCATCGCGGTCGAAGCGGTCGCGCCGCTCGTAACCGCCACGGTCATCGCGGGCGGGGCGGGCATCCCGGCCGAACCGGTCGTTGCGGTCGAAGCCGCGACCACCCTGACGGTCGTCGCGGTCGCCGCGGTGATGCGGCGCCTCGCGGCGTCCCGACTCGGCGCGGTTGCGGATCGAGCGGGCCTCGTCCCGACCGGCGCGCTGCGTATCCGACCAGCGTCCCTTCGGCGCCGATCCCTCGGCGTCGGCGGGGCGATAGCCCCGGTGCTTCGGGCTGACGCTGCCGGGGCGGCGGTCGCCACGGGCGTCTGACGAGAACGAGCGGCGCTCCGCGCCATCCGTCCGACGGTCGCCGTCTCGCGACGGGCGTCCGCCGGAGTGGCGCTCGTGGAACGACGGGCCGCTCTTCGCGTACCGCGGCTCGAAGTTGCGCGACGGGCGTCCGCCCTTGGGCTTGCCATTCTTGGGCATGGTGTTTCCTGACTGTCTCTGACACGAGAACAGCGTCCGCTCCGCGGGCACAGAGATCAGCGCGCGTGGGACATACCCGGGCATTCGTCGGCCGGGGCCATTCATGTGATGGTTATGAACCATCGGCCCCTGAGCTCACAATGAGCATGAGTGGTGCTCGGAAGAACCGCGTGACGCGGGTGCTCGAAGCCGACTGCATCCACGATACCGGGGTTTGCTGAGAGAGTGCCCGCCGTACGATGACCTCATGCTTCTTGACGATGTGATCGGGTCCCCCACCGGCATCCAGATCCACCTGCGACGCGGAGAGGTGACGGCGCAGATCGCCCAGGTCGGCGCCTCCCTTCGTCACCTGACGGTGAGCGGCGTCGAGATCGTGCCGCCCTACCCGGCCGACCAGCCGACACCGTCGTGCTCCGGGGTCGTGCTGGCCCCCTGGCCGAACCGCATCCGCGACGGCGTGTGGCAGGACGGCGACACCGAGCGCGCCCTCGCGGTCAGCGAGCCGAAGTTCCGCAACGCGAGCCACGGACTGCTGCGCTACACCGCGTACGAGATCGCCGATCACACCGACGAGTCGGTCACGCTCGTCGCGAAGGTCGTGCCGCAGACCGGGTACCCGTACCTTGTCGCGACGTCGGTGACGTACGCGCTGACGGATGCCGGGATCGACGTCACGCACACCCTCACCAACCATTCACCCGACCCCGCACCGGTCGCGCTCGGCACGCACCCGTTCTTCGCCATCGACGGCGTCGACGCCCGTGATCTGGTGCTAGGACTGCCGGCGGAGACGTACTTCGAGACCGACGACCGGATGCTGCCCGTCGGCGAGAGCCCGGTCTCGTCGGCGACCGACCTTCGTTACGGTCGCCGACTCGGAGAGGTGCAGCTCGACACCGGGTACGCGAACCTGCACCGAGATGCCGACGGGTTCGTGCGCACCACGCTCACCGCACCGGATGGCCGCACTGTGACGCTGCAGCAGGGTGCCGGCTTCGACTACGTTCAGGCCTTCACGACCGACAAGTATCCCGGGCAGCCGCTCGCCGTGGCGATCGAGCCGATGACGGCCCCCGCCGACGCCTTCAACTCGGGTCGCGGGCTGCGCCGGCTCGCGGAAGGCGAGTCGTGGACGCTGCAGTGGGGCATCCGCTTCGCCTGAATATCCGGACTTCACACGAAACGCAGGAGCCGATCGGACGGATCGCCCTGCGTTTCGTGTGAGGTCCTGCGTTTCGCGAGACGTCGGAGGCGGCTCAGACGTCGTTCGCGGGCGGCAGGCCGCGCGAGCGCAGCTCGCGACGGGTCGGGTGATGCTCCGCCGCGACCGACGTGGCGAAGACGGATGCCGCGGCCGCAGCGGCAGAGGCTGCAGCCGCCGCCGCGGACGCAGCAGCTGCCGCGGCCATCATCGAGTCGGATGGCCGGTTCTCGTCGGGCACCATGACGGTGGCGGGAGCGGCCGGATGCTCGGATCGTGCCTCCGTCGCCGTTGCCGGAGCGCCGGCAGGCGCCGCGATCGCCGGATCGGCCGACGGCGTCGCGGCAGCCGCGGGCGCCGGATCCGCCGCCGCGCCACTGTCTCCCGGCACCGGTCCTCGCGGATCCTCGCTGCCCGGGCCGGATCCCGGATCGTCGCCGTCGCCTCGCGCCGCCCGCTTCGCGTGCCGGCGCTCCTTGGCCCCCTCCACGAGGTTGTAGAGCGTCGGCAGCACGATGAGCGTGAGCACGGTCGACGACACGAGACCGCCGATCACCACGATCGCGAGCGGCTGCGAGATGAACCCGCCGTGCCCGGTGATGCCCAGCGCCATCGGGGTGAGCGCGAAGATCGTCGCGAGGGCCGTCATGAGGATCGGTCGCAGACGCTTCTCGCCTCCCGCCATCACCGCCTCGGGTGTCGTGAGCCCCTTCGCCCGGTACTGGTTGACGAGGTCGACCAGCACGATCGCGTTCGTCACCACGATTCCGATCAGCATCAGCACGCCGATCAGCGACGCGACGCCGAGCGGAACGCCCGTGACGATCTGCAGCAGAATCGCCCCGGTCGCCGCGAACGGCACCGACACGAGCAGCAGCAGCGGCTGTCGCAGCGACTTGAACGTCGCCACCATCACGACGTACACGATGAGGATCGCCGCGAGCATCGCGAGCCCGAGCTGCGAGAACGACTCGGCCTGCTGCTCGGCGACGCCGCCGACCTCGGCGCGGGCGCCGTCGGGCAGGTCGACCGCGTCGAGTGCCGCGGTCACCGATGCAGTGGCGACGGCGAGGTCGTCGGATGCCGGCGGCACGGTGATCGTGGCGGTGCGGCGTCCCTGCTCGGTGGAGATCGAGGTGGGGCCCTCGCGCTGCTCGACGGTGGCGAGCTGCTCGAGCGGCACCGGTCCCGTCGCGGTGGGGATCGAGAGCTGCTTCAGCGCGTCGACGGACGTCGGCGGCTCGGGGTCGACGAGGTACACCGTGAGCGCACTGTCGTCGACCTCGACCGAGCCGATCTGCTGCGGACGCATCGTGCCCGACACGATCGAGCCGACCGCGACCTCCGAGAGGCCGCGCGCGGCGGCCGCCTCACGATCGACGATCACGGCGATGTACGGCAGCGAGGCCGACAGGTTGTTCGTCACCTGCCCGATGCCGTCTCGTCCGTCGAGCTCCTTCATGAGCGCGTCGGTGCCGGTCTGCAGATCGTCGGCGTTCGGCGCCGTCACGGTGACCTCGATGTCGCTCGAGCCGAACCCGCCGTCGGTCGCCGCGACGGTGATCTCACCGGCGCCGTCGAGGTCGTCGACCTTCTTCTGCACCTCGTCCCGCAGCTGCTCCTGGTCGGCGTCGTCGCTCGTCTGGATCGAGTACGTGATGCCCGCCCCGCCCGAGAACGCGTCGCGCAGGGGCGAGCCGCTCGATCCGATCGACGCCTGCACGTGCGTGATCCCGTCGATGCCGTCCAGCGCCTGCTCGACCTTCTTCGCCGCCTCGGACTTCGCCTCGAGGCTCGCGGTCTGGCCGATGTCCTGCGTGACGGTCATGGTGTTCTGGCCGGAGTCGCTGAGGAAGTTGATCTTCATCAGCGGCGCCGCGGCGAGCGTGCCCGCGAGCACGAGCACGGCGAGCACGACGGTGACGACGGAGTGCTTCAGCGTCCAGCCGAGGATCGGCCGGTACATCCGCTGCAGCGGCGTGGGCGGGGCATCCGGATGCTCCGGATCGATCCGCGAGCCGTCCGCACCGACGAGCGGCTTGCCCGGACGCAGGAACCAGTACGCCAGAACAGGCACGATCGTCAGCGCGACGAACAGCGAGGCGACCATCGCGATCGTCACGGTCATCGCGAAGGGGCGGAACAGCTCGCCGACCATGTCGCCGACGAACACGATCGGCAGGAACACCGCGACGGTGGTGATCGTCGAGGCGGTGATGGCGGATGCCACCTCGCGCACGGCGAGACGGATCGCGGCGCCCTTGTCGGCGCCCTCGACGTAGTGGCGCTTGATGTTCTCGATCACCACGATCGAGTCGTCGACGACGCGGCCGATGGCGATGGTCAGCGCTCCGAGGGTGAGCACGTTGAGCGAGTAGCCGAACGCCTGCAGCCCGATGAAGGTGATCAGCACGCTGGTGGGGATCGAGATCGCGGTCACCAGTGTCGAGCGGATCGACAGCAGGAAGACGAGGATCACGATCACGGCGAAGGCGAGGCCCAGAAGGCCCTCGGTGGCGAGTGTCTCGATCGACTGCTGGATGTAGGGCGCCTGGTCGAAGATCACGGTGAACTCGGCATCCGGGAACGTGTCGCCGAGCTCGTCGAGCGCCGCCAGCACGCCCTGCGAGACCTCCACGGTGTTCGCGGCGGGCAGCTTGGTGACGGCGATCGAGAGCGCGTCCTCACCGTCTACGCGCGAGATCGACGTGACCGGGTCGGAGACTTGCGCGACCTCGGCGACCTGGCCGATCGTGAGCTCCGTGCCGTTCAGCGGCAGCGCCGCGACATCCGCGGCCGACGTGAGCTTCGCACCCGACTGCACCGTGAGCGTCTCGTCGCCCTCGGTGATGTCGCCGCCGGGCAGCAGCACTCCGTTCTGCTCGAGCGCCTGACTGATCGACTGGGTCGTCTGGCCCGCGGCGAACAGCTTCGCCCGATCCGGGGTGATCGTGATGCGCTGGCCGACGCCGCCGACGATCTCGGCGGCGTTGACGCCGTCGACGTCTTCGAGGTCGGGGATGACGGTGCTCTCGAGATCCTGCTGCGCGGTCTCGGAGTCGTCGAACCCGGTGACCGCGATCTGGATGACGGGGAAGTCATCGATCGACACGCTGAGCACCTGCGGACTCACATCGTCGGGCAGCTGCTGCGAGATGCGGTTGATCGCCTGCTGCATCTTCTGCTCGGCGGTCGCGAGGTTCGTGCCGTACGCGAACATCGCCTGCACGATCGAGGCGTTGGTCGTGCTCGTGGCGCTGCTCGACTCCAGGCCCGGCACGCCCTGGATGGCGTTCTCGACGGGCGTGGAGACGTCGTTCTCGACGACCTCGGGCGACGCGCCGGGGTAGGTGCTCATGACCACCAGCGCGGGCAGCTCGAGCGAGGGGATGAGCTCCTGCTTCAGATTGGTGAGCGCCAGTCCGCCGAAGACGGCGGACACGATGGTGATCAGCGCGATGAGCGCTCGGTTGCGCAGGCTGAGGATGGCAAGGTTCGACACGCGGTGCTCTTTCAGTCGCTCGTGGTCGTGGGGTCGGCGCCGAGGATGCCCGCGAGGGCATTCTCGATCAGGGAGGCGTTCAGCGTCTCGTCGTGGATGCGGGCGTGCCAGAGCACGCCGTCGATGAAGACGGCCGCCGCGGTCGCCCGCTCGGCACCGTACGCGGGAATGAGGAAGCCGGTCATCCGCTCCGACCAGCGCCGCGCGATGGCGCGCAGCTGAGGGTCGTCGACGGCGGCGGTGACGACGGCTCGATCGGCTTCGAGTGCGCGCGCGTCGGCGAGTCCCTGCACGATGAGCTCTGCGAGCACCCGCGGCGTCGCGCCGCGCTGCTCGAGCGCCGAGCGGATGCCGTCGACGCGAGCGTCGACCTCGGTGACCAGATGTCGCAGCGCCTGCGAGCGCAGCTCGTCGAGGGTCGCGAAGTACTGTGTGGTGGCACCGAGCGGAACGCCCGCACGGGCGGCGATGAGACGGTGCGTCACCGCGCTCACCCCGATCTCGAGGATCAGCTCAGCGGTGGCGTCGAGGATCGCGATCCGGCGCGCCTCAGGGTCACGGCGTCGTCGTGACGGCTCGCTCATGACCCCTCCCGGGCATCGCAGATGTACGTCTGTACATTATGCGCGCGGCAACCTGTGGCTCGACTGGCAGCCTCAGGCCAGCGCACTCCCCGCGCCGAGTCCGAAGAGCGCCGCCGCGAGCGAGAGCACGAGCATGCCGATGACGTCGACGACGGCCCCAAGCCGCTCCCCGGCGCGCCACAGCGAGATCGCGTCGATCATCGCCGTGCTGAAGGTGGTGTACCCGCCGAGGAAGCCCGCGCCGATCACGAACGCGGCGCCCGGAAGCATCCCGACCACCAGTCCGAGCAGCAGCGAGCCCGTGATGTTGATCACCAGCACACCCCACGGGAAGCGCGAGCGGGTCACGTGGGCGATGCCGATGTCGATCAGATACCGCACGGCCGCGCCCAGACCGCCGCAGGCCGCGGCGAGCGCGAACACGAGCGGACTCACGACGCGCTCCGACGGCCGAACGCCCCGCCGATCCGCAGCCCGAGCCACGCGGCGAGCAGGCCGCCCACGATGCTCGCGGCGATGTATCCCCCGGCGAGCGCGGATGAGGTCGCCCACAGTTCGACGCTGTCGAGCGCGAACGCGCTGTAGGTGGTGAAGCCGCCGAGCAACCCGGTGCCGAGGAACACGCGCGCGTCCGATGCGGGGATGCGGGCGGTGAGGACGCCGAGCATCAGCGCCCCGACGAGATTCGCCGCCAGTACAGCGCCCGGGGCGTCGAGGATCAGCATGCTGATCCCGAGCCGTGCCGCGGTGCCGACCGCGCCGCCCGCCGCGGCGAGCGCTGCCCGCCGGGTCACGGTGCGCACGGGGGTCGGGGTGGTCACTGCGCCACTCTAGCGGCGCGCTCTCGCAGCGGTGGTCGGCCCGGAGTTGCATAGACTCGAGGCGGCGGTGCGGCTCCGCTCCCGATGCCGCCGGACCGCCGGGAGGACGACGCTCGAGTGCTCACGCGAAGGATCTTCGGCTGGTCGCGTCTGGCGACCGCCGCCGTGTGCATCGCGGCGCTCGTGCATCGGATGCTGTGGGGCATGGGTTCTCAGACCCTGGCCGGGTCGAACTTCTTCGCTTACCTGACGATCCAGTCGAACACGGCGTTCGCCGTTCTGGCGGTCGTCGCCGGGGTGATCGCCCTGCGGCGCGCGGAGGATCCGGCGTGGCTGACCACCGCTCGCGCTCTCGTGCTCAGCTGGACGATCACCGCCGGTCTCGCGTTCGCTCTCATCGTGTGGCAGGCCGGCGAGCACGGCATCCCGATCACGGTCCCCTGGTCGGACGTCGTGCTGCACTTCGTGCTGCCGGCGTGGTCGGTCGTCGCCTGGGTGTTCGGCCCCGGCCGTCGTGCCGCGTCGTGGCGCGTGGTGCCCTTCGTGCTGCTGTATCCGGTGCTGTGGGGCGTCTTCACGATCTGGCGCGGCAGCGTGATCGGCTGGTACCCGTACTACTTCCTCGACCTGCGGCAGGTGTCGGGCCTCACCGAGATGGCGCTCAGCTGCGCGCTCGCGCTGGCGATCTTCGCCGCCGTCGCGGTCGCGCTCGTGCTGCTGAGCAAGGTGCGCCCGACGGTGCCGCCGTGGGGTGAGATCAGCCCTCGTCCGCTTCCGGCTCTGCGAAGAACACGAGCGAGGCGCGAGCGGCGAGCGCCGCGTCGCGCTCGCTGAGCTCGGCGAACTGCTCGGCGTCCGCTGCGCCGACGAGGCCGACGAGCACCGGCTCGCCGGTGAACGGCTGAAGGTTCAGCCAGGTGCGGATCATCGCGTCGCCGCCGACGACATGCCAGATGGTCGCCTCGGTCGCCCAGAACGCCTTGTCGAAGCGCATCCAGACCGTCTCGATGAAGCCGGATGCCAGGGCTGCGATCGCACCGCGGTGGGAGAAGGGCAGGGCGGGCGCGAACTCGATGCCCTGCTTCTGCAGCACACCGACCGGCGCGGTGACGATGACGCGATCGAACGAGAGTGCTTCGCCCGTGCCGAGCCGCAGGCTCACGCCGCGTTCGTCGTACGCGATGCGGGAGACGGGCGACGCCGTCGCCACCCTGACATCCTCGAGCTGCTTCTCCAGGAACCCGTCGAGGTCGCCGATGACACCGTGCACCGCCCCTTCTGGGAACCGGGGCGGGTACCAGCTCGAGGCCCGAGACGGGTCGGCGCCGGTGATCGCGGCCATCCAGGCGAGCGAGGCTGCGAGCGCGGGATCATCGAGGTCTGCGCCGTTCGCGCTGAGCGCCTCGGCTATCGGCGCGTCGGATGCCTGCGCCTGGGCCTTCTCGACGGCCTGCGCGATCGGTGCACGGTCGAGGCCCGGCGCCTCACCGTCAGCGTTCCATGCCGTCGGGACGTCGAGGGTGACCGTGTGGTCACCCATGTCGACCAGTCGATCATCCAGCGACGCGAGATCGTCTTCGCTCAGCAGCCAGGCGCCGAGCTGCGGCGGGATCGGCCACTGCTCGTCGTCGGCGACGCTGCGGATGCGACCCCCGATGCGCTCGCGCGCTTCGAACAGGGTGACCTCGTGGCCGGCGTCCGCGAGCATCCGGGCGGCGATCACTCCGGCCGCACCCGCGCCGACGACGGCGAGGCGCTCGGTGTCTTCGGCGACGCTGACGATCTCGAGGGAGGCACGGCGTGCATCGTCGACGGCTCCGACGACGGTGCCGGGGCGTGTGGTGTCGGTGGCCTCACCGGCGAAGAACACCCGGTCGAGCACGGACTCGGCGAGGCGCTCGCGCTCAGTGGGATCCGCACCGGCGGGCAGGTAGCTGGTCGATCCGAACGAGTACGGGTCGCTGGCCCAGGCGCTTCGCAGCCAGCCGGCCGGCGCCGGCACCGCCTCGGGTGCGGTCGGCCGCGGCACGGGCGTCTTCGTGCGCGTCGGCGCAGGCTGCGGCTCGGGCGTGCAGGCGGCGAGCAGCAGCCCGACGGCGCCCGCCCCGGCGCCGACGAGCAGAGTGCGGCGCGTGATGCTCATCGTGCTTGCCAGACTACCCTCGGCGTTCGGCGATCTCGTCCCCACCGTCCGCGCGGGATACAGGGGTTCACACGGAACGCAGGATGCCCTGCGGCATCCGCTCCCGCGTTTCGTGTGAACTCCTGCGTTCCGGGAGGGCTACAGGTTCGCCTCGGCGTAGACGCGCAGCGCGTCGCGCACGAACTCCGCGCCCGTGGTGCCGCCCGCGCTCGTGGCGTAGTTCGCTCCGAAGCGCGGGTCGGCGACGTACATCTCGCCGAGTCCGATCACGTAGCCCCGTGCATCTCCGCCAGGGGCGGATGCCGGCGTGCCGGGGATGCCCCTGAGCCACTCGACGTGACGGCGCGCGATCTGCTGCGCCTCGTCCGACCCCGGATCGATCCCGCTCTCCGCGGCGGCGACCCAGTCGGCGCCGAGTTCGGCGGCGCGCTGCTGCCAGGCGCTGCGCTCGCCAGAGCTCATGCCGCGCCACCACCTGTCGCCGTCGGCGTATGCCTTCTCTCCCCATCGCTGCTCGACCTCTTCCTTGTACTGGGTGTGGTCGAACCCGTCCAACATGTTCTTCGCCATGATCTGCTGTCCTTCTCTCAATGCGTGGATGGTGTTCTCGACAGACGCGATCTGCCGCTGCATGCGCTGCTGCTCCTGCCGCAGCCAGGCGAGGTGCGTCTCGAGCGCGGATGCCTCCGCCGCTCTCGCGTCGGCCCCCGATCCTGCCGACGAGCCGAGCACCTCGGCGATCTGCGGCAGTCCGAGCCCGAGCTCGCGCAGCAGCAGGATGCGCTGCAGGCGCACGAGGGCCGCCTGGTCGTAGTGGCGGTATCCGTTGCGGGCGATGCGGGACGGCGGCAGTAGGCCGATGTCGTCGTAGTGGCGCAGGGCGCGGCTCGTCGTGCCGGCCAGGCGGGCGATCTCCTGGATCGACCAGTCCATGGCGCTCCTCTCTGTCGATGACTTCACGGTAGAAGTTGACGTCGCGTCAAGGTCAATCCGAATTCAGCACATTTCCAGGCACAGATCGAGATATATCGTGTTACTCTCGCTCCAACGCGGTATATCTCGATATCCGTTCATCAAGGAGAACTGACATGACCGAGAAGTGGCTCATCGCCCCCGGCGAAGAACGCGTCATCGACATCGCCTCCGCGTCACGCCTCAAAGTCGGGCTCGTCGGCGGTCAGGTCGATGTGATCGCGCACGATGAACCGGGCATCCGCATCGAGGTGAGCGGCGTCACCGTGAAGGATCTGCGCGTCGAGTCCGACGGCACCCAGGTCGAGATCGACCACCCCCAGATCGGCTGGGACAACTTCCTCGACGTGTTCCGCAACTTCGGAGCCGGCGGGCCGAAGGCCGAGGTCAGCATCGCCGTCCCGCGCGCCATCGCGCTCACGCTCGGGGTCGTCAGTGCAGGTGCGCTCGTCTCGGGCATCCGCAACGATGCCAAGCTCAACACCGTCTCCGGCGACCTGATCGCCGACGGCATCACCGGCGACCTCACCGCCAACTCCGTGTCGGGCGACGTGCAGGTGCGAGGGCTGACCGGATCCATCAACGCCAACAGCGTCTCCGGCGACGTCGCGGTGACCGGCAGCCTGCGCAAGGCGACCGTCGACACCGTGTCCGGTTCGATCCTGATCGACGCCGTCGGCGACATGAACACCATCAACCTCAACACCGTCTCGGGCGGCACGACCGTGCGGCTCGATGAGACGCTGCCCGCGAACTACGTGCTGCGCAGCATGACCGGGCGCATCACGGTCGACGGCGTCGAACGCTCGAGCGGCGGGCCCGGGAGCTACACCGGCCAGGCGGGCGAGCTCGCCGGCAGCTTCGTCGACGTGCGCGCGAACTCCGTCTCCGGCGCGGTCACGGTGCTGCGCCGCCCGCAGGTGTCGGTCGCGGATGACGCGGAGTGGGAATCATGAGCCCCGCGGTCTTCTCGCACGGTGATCTGCGCCTGTACCTGCTGTCGCTGCTCGCCGAGGCACCGCAGCACGGCTACGGCATCATCCAGGCGCTCACCGACCGCACCGGCGGCACGTACACTCCGAGCGCCGGAACGATCTATCCGCGGCTGGCGAAGCTCGAGGAGGAGGGCCTGGTCACCAAGACCGCCGACGGGCGCACCACGATCTACGCCATCACCGACGCCGGCCGCGCAGAGCTCACCGCTCGGGAGGGCGACCTCGCCGGCATCGAGCAGGGTCTCGCCGATTCGGTGCGGCTCATCGCGAACGAGGTGCGCCAGAGCGTGCAGGATGCGATGCGCAGCCTTCGCGCCGACCTCGCCACCGCGGCGCACGACGAGAAGCGTGCGGCGAAGTCGCGTCCGCGATTCGATGGGATGAGCGACGAGCGTGCCACCAGTCGTGAGCATCTGCAGCGGGCGGATGCCTCGATCAACGCGTTCCGTGCCCAGCTGCGCACCGACCTGCGCACGCATGTCGCTCGCGGAGGATCGCTTCCGGCATCCGTCGTCACCGAGCTCGAGCACGCGATGGACGAAGCGGCTCGTGCGGTGACCCGCGCGCTGAGCGCACTGCCGACCGAGAAGTAGCCCGACGATCGATGCCCCCTGCCGTCTCTGGCGGAGGGGGCATCGTCGCGTCAGTGCGCGCGAGCGCTCGTCTTCGGAGCGGATGCCAGCACCAGCCCGAGCTCACTCCGTCCAGATGTCCTTCTGGTCGTCGGGAACCGTCTCGCCCTGCGGGACGACGAGCACCGAGCGGTGCTGCCGGTGTGCGAGGCGGGCAGCGACCGAGCCGGTGAAGAACTCGCGGATCGACTCGCCGAGTCCGCGTTTGCGCGTGCCGACCACGATCAGCTGCGCATCGAGCTTCTCGGCCAGCTGCTTGATCGCCAGAGCCGGGTCGCCGACCAGCTGGCGGGCCGTCCAGGGCACGTCGGCGTCGGCGAGCGCCTCCTCGGCTGCGCGCTGCACGTCCTCGAACTCGGCGGCGCCCGCATCGAGGTTGAGGTCGATCGGCGCCGAGTGCACGTAGCCGTCGGGATCCTCGTAGGTGACGAAGCGGGTCACATCGACGTGCACGACGACGAGCGGCGCGCTGAGCAGCCGCGCGTAGCGCAGGGCCTCGTCGAGGACATGCGGTGGCTGGCCGGGCTGAATGCCGACGATCACCGCTTTCTGCAGGGCCGCGTTCTGTGCCGCTTCCTCAGCTGCTCGGGGCGTGGAATCCGTCATTTCGATCCTTCCGCGGGGCGGCCGCAGGACGGCCGGATGCTCTGGCGTGCGTGCTATCCTGAATGCTACTCTTACCGGCTTCACGCCGGTGCCGTGAATATCATCGGGCCCGTCACGAGCCCGCTGCTGAACTCGTAAAAGGGGGTCTCGCGCATGGGCCGTGGCCGTCAGAAGGCGAAGCACACCAAGATCGCCCGCGAACTCAAGTCGTACAGTCCCGACGTGAACTTCTCTGCGCTGGAGAGTGAGCTCGGGCACCCGACGTCAGACGACCAGTACGTCGACAAGTGGGCCGACATGTACGCGGACGAAGACGAAGACGAGCTCGAGCGAGCCTGACCGCTCCATCCGGGGCTGCTCATCTGGGTCCCTGAGCTTGCCGAAGGGCGAACCCTGGCGACCGGCATACGCCGCGTCGACCAGGGTTTCGTCGTGCTCGGGGGGCGTTTGCGTGCCCGCGCACCAGCCCCTGAGCCCGCTCACCAGCGCCCGTGCCGGCGCTCCCACTCGTCTTCGACGGTGACCCGGCGACCGGCGACGAGACCCGCCGGGAAGGTGATCACCAGCACCGAGACGACCGCGATGAGCGGCACCGTCCAGCCTCCCGTCGCGTCGTGCAGGATGCCGACGAGCAGCGGGAAGATCGCTGCAAGAACGTAGCCGGAGCTCTGCACGAAACTCGACAGCAGCACCGCGCTCTCGGGGGTGCGCGAGCGGATGCTGATCAGCACCAGCGCGAGGGGGAAGAGCAGCCCCACCATGCCGAACAGGGTCATCCAGAGCCACAGGAGCTCGGGCAGGGGCGCGAGCATCAGGCCGACGAGACCGGTCAGAGCCGTCAGCGAGCCGACGACGAACAGAAGACGTGTCGCCTGGAATCGGACCACGAGCACCGGGGCGATCAAGGATGCGGGCAGGCCGATGAACGCCCACAGCGACAGCAGGAAGCCGGCGGTCGCGGCATCCACCCCGGCGGTGTCGATGAGGATCGACGGCAGCCAGGCGAACGAGACGTACGCCATCGTCGACGACGTCGCGAACGTCAGCGCCAGCGCCCACACCAGCGGGATGCGCGCGAGGCGCGCGAACAGACGGAGGTTCGTCGGAGCGGTGGCGATCGGGCCGGTGGCGGCGAAGACGGCCTGGGAATCGTCGGATTCCGCCCTCTCCGCAGCGACCGTATGCCCGGGTGCGGGACGGTCCGCAACGGTCGGGGTGGCGGGGCGCAGCAGCATCACGCTCCACGGAATGAGCCCGGCGAAGGCGAATGCCGCCCAGACCGCCATCGAGAAGCGCCAGCCCGCGGCATCCGCCATCGGCACGGCCACCAGCGGGGGGACGAAGGTCGAGAACGCCATGGTCGCGGTGTAGACGGTCATCATCACGCCGATGCGGTCGGGGAAGTACTTCTTCACCAGGGGCGGCAGCAGGATGTTCGCCATGCCGACTCCCGCGAAGACCACCGCAGTGCCGACCAGCAGGCCGATCGAATCGGCCGCGAGGCTGCGCCCGACGAGTCCCGCCGTGATGGCGGTCAGGGCGATGACCGTCAGCCGCTCGATGCCGAGCCGATGCTCGAGCACCGGCGTGAGGATGCCGAAGAGCGCGAAGCACGCCGGCGGCAGCGTGCCGATCACGCCGAGAACCGCCGATGAGACCGCGAAGTCCTCGCCGATCAGGTCGACGACGGGTGAGAGCGAGGCGACGGCCGAACGTAGCGAGAAGGCGCAGAGCAGGATGCCGAGAAGCGCGAGCACCCGGCCGCGCCAGAGCGGCTGGGCCGCCGTCACGAGGTCTGCGACTGCTCGACCCAGGCCAGGTACTCGGGCGTGACCGTGCCGGTGACGTATCGTCCGTCGAAGCAGCTCATGTCGAGGTCGGTCAGGTCGGAACCCTCGATGATCGCGGCCTTGAGGTCGTCGACCTTCTGATAGACGATGCGATCGCAGCCGAGCTCTTCCGCGATCTCGGGGATCGTGCGCCCGTGCGCGATGAGCTCGTGACGCGACGGCATGTTGATGCCGTACACGTGAGGGTGCCGCACCGGGGGCGCGGCGGATGCGAAGATGACCGACTTCGCACCGGCATCCCGCGCCATCTGGATGATCTGCTTGCTGGTGGTGCCGCGCACGATCGAGTCGTCTATGAGCAGCACGTTCTTGCCGCGGAACTCCGCAGACATGGCGTTGAGCTTCTGGCGCACGCTCTTCTTGCGCACCGCCTGCCCGGGCATGATGAACGTGCGTCCGACGTACCGGTTCTTGTAGAAGCCCTCGCGGTACTCCTTGCCGAGTTTGCGGGCCACCTCCATCGCCGACGGGCGCGAAGAGTCGGGGATCGGCATGACCACGTCGATCTCGTCGAGCGGCACGTGCTCGGCGATCGTGTCGGCGAGCCTGTCGCCCATGCGCAGACGGGACTCGTACACCGACACGCCGTTCATCACGGAGTCGGGGCGGGCGAGATAGACGTACTCGAACGCGCACGGCACGAGCTGGGCGTTCTCGGCGCACTGGCGCGTGAACAGCTCGCCGTCGTTGGAGATGAAGACCGCTTCGCCCGGTGCGACCTCGCGCACGATGTCGTAGTCGGCGTTCTCGAGCACGAGCGACTCGCTGGTGACGACCCACTCGTCGTGACCGTCGGCGGATGTCGCCGCGCGGCGGCCGAGGATGAGCGGACGGATGCCGAACGGGTCACGGAACGCGAGAAGACCGTACCCGGCGATGATCGCGATCACCGCGTACGCACCCTCGATGCGCGCATGGGTGCGCTCGACTGCGTCGAAGATGCGATCGGCGTCCAGATCGACCGTCGAGGTGGTGGTCTGGAGCTCGCCCGCGAGCACGTTCAGCAGCAGCTCGGTGTCGCTCGACGAGTTCAGGTGCCGGCGATAGCGCTCGGCCATGTCGGCGGTCAGCTCACGCGTATTGGTCAGGTTGCCGTTGTGGATGAGCACGATGCCGTACGGCGCGTTCACGTAGAAGGGCTGCATCTCCTCTTCGCTGGAGGCCGTCCCCTTGGTCGCGTAGCGCACGTGGCCGAGGCCGATGCTGCCCAGCAGCGAGCGCATGTCTCGGGTGCGGAACGCCTCGCGCACCATGCCCTCGGCCTTCGCCATGTGCATGACGCCGTTCGGCTCCGCGGTGGCGATACCCGTGGCATCCTGCCCGCGGTGCTGCAGCAGCAGCAGCGCGTCGTAGATGTCCTGGTTGACCGGTCCATTGCCGACCATTCCGACGATGCCGCACATGGGTGTTACTTCGCTCCGTCCGCGTATGCGCCCACCAGGCGCACCGCTCCGCCGTCGACGCCCTTGGCGCCTTCTTCGAAATGCCCCTCGGGGCGTGCACCGGTGTGCACGGTCGCGACCTGCCAGGCGGCGATGCCCTGCGAGCCGATGGCGGCGATCGCGGCATCCTTCTGCTCCGCCGCGACGACGGCGAGGAAGCCGATGCCGAGGTTCCAGGTGCCCTCGGTGTCGACGATCGGGGTGCCGGCGATGTCGGCCAGCACCTGGAACACCGGGCTGGGCGTCCAGGTCGATCGGTCGACCTCGGCCCAGCTGCCCTGCGGCAGAACGCGGGCGAGGTTCGCGGCGATTCCGCCGCCGGTCACATGGCTCAGCGAGTGCACCGCCCCCGGCAGCGTCTCGATCAGCTTCAGCAGCGGCGTCGTGTACAGGCGCGTCGGCTCGAGCAGCGCCTCGCCCCAGGTGCCCCCGAGGTCGGCGGCGTTGTCGCCGTAGCCGATGCCGGCGTTCGCGACGATGTGCCGCACGAGCGAATAGCCGTTCGAGTGCAGGCCGCTCGATCCGAGTGCGATCACCGCATCGCCGTCCTGCACGAGGTGCGCGCCGAGCAGGGCATCCGCCTCGACCACTCCGGTCGCCGCACCCGCGACGTCGTAGTCGCGCGGTCCGAGCAGACCCGGATGCTCGGCGGTCTCGCCGCCGACGAGCGCGGTTCCGGTGGCCGAGCATGCCTCGGCGATGCCGCGCACGATATCGGCGATGCGCTCGGGAACGACCTTGCCGCACGCGATGTAGTCGGTCATGAACAGCGGCTTGGCGCCGACCACGACGATGTCGTCGACGACCATGCCGACCAGGTCCTGCCCGATCGTGTCGTGCTTGTCGATGGCCTGCGCGATGGCGACCTTCGTGCCCACGCCGTCGGTGCTGCTGGCCAGCAGCGGGCGCCGGTAGCCGAGCAGCGCGCTGGCGTCGAACATGCCGGCGAAGCCGCCCACACCCCCGAGCACCTCGGGCCCGTGCGTCGCGCGCACGGAGGCCTTCATGAGTTCGACGGCGAGATCACCGGCGGCGGTGTCGACACCGGCCTGAGCATAGGGATTGGTGGGGGAGTCTGCCACCTTTACAGCGTACCGGCCCGCGGCGACGCCCGCCCCCTCGTGACAGGGCGATCGAGGCGCCCGGTCAGCCGATCTGCTAGCATGAATGGTTGCGCGAAGTTCCGCCGTATCTCACCGGCGCAGCGCACACATCAAGGCCGGGCATGAGTGGCCGATCCGCACCGATGCGGATCCTGGCGCCCCGAGCCACCCACAGGCGGCAGCATGCCGCCCGCAGACAGACCAGAGATCATGAGCAGTACCGACACTTCCGCGCGCTCCAGCGCGCCCACTCCCGACCACAACACGCCCACCCCCGCACAGAACACGACTGCACCCGCCGAGCTCGCCTGGAGTCAGGCCGACCACGACGTCTATGTCGCCACGAGCCGCGGCGAGTTCGCCGGCTTCGTGACCGTCGACGACGCCGCCCACGTGGTGCACGACCGGCACAGCCGCCGCATCGGCAGCTACCCGAGCCTCGCTGCGGCCAGGCAGGCGCTGGTGGATGCCACCCGTCCGCCCTCTCGCAGCCGCGAGCGCCTGCGACGCCGCATCCTCTCCCGCCGCCGCTGACGCGCATCCGACCAGCCGGATCCGGAGTCCGGCGTGCGGCTCGTGAGGGCAGCAGCGTGGCGGGCCGCAAGGCCCGCGCGCAAGATCATGAAGGACCCTACGATGGGGCCATGGTCGACAAGCCGCAGTGGCTGATCCGCGAAGACGCCGGCACCTCGGTGCTGGTCGCGCTCGCGCTGCGTCAGCTGCTCGGTATCCGCGCCCCCGAGGATCTGCCGGCACTGCGCGGACTCGAGGTGCGCCGTCCCGACGCCACCGAGGTCGACGACGCACTCGAGAAGCAGTGGCGCGAGTACTGGGACATGACCGTCGAGCCGCGCGCGCACCGATCGGAGGTGCCGCTCGATCTGGTCGAGGGCTACGACACGCTCATCGCCCTGCCCACCACCGGCGCGGAGGACCTGCGTGCGGCGATCGTGCCCCACGCGCAGACCGTGCTGCACTACGCGCAGCGTGCGCACAACCGATATGTCGAGTCGGTGAGCTCGTCCGGCGGCTCCTACCGCGCCTACGCCAGCGCGATCGCCGAGTTCGAGCGCGAGATCGGCCGCCGAGCGCACTCGTTCGAGTTGAACGTGCAGGTGCTGCCGTTCACGCAGCGCGGCATCTGGTGGATCGGTGCGTTGACGGTCGCCGTCACCGACGGGCTGCGTCGCGACGTCGTGGCGTTCGATGCGGCGATGCGACCGGTGATCGCCGAACTCGCTTAGGCCCGATCGTCGTCCTCGACGACTCGCTCGTGCTCGACCGTGACGACACGGGCGTGCTTGCGTGCGGCGCGGTCAAGACCGACCGCGATGATGCCGCCGAGCGCGACGCCGATCGGCACGGTCCACAGCAGCGCGAACCCGAACACCTGCCCGGGCGGGTAGACCACGCCCAGCACGTCGGACGGCTCATACGACCCGAGCAGCGTCAGGATGCCCGCGACGATGATCCCCAGAACGGCACCCGTCACCATGAAAACGCCGTAGCGGGGGACGGGGCGGATCGTCGCTTCGACGGTCGAGTGCCTGGCTGTTGCGGACATGCCCCTATTCTCCCACGCGCATGCTGTGGACGGGCCCGCATCCGGCTCGGTTCAGGGGCGCAGCGGCAGCAGATCGGAGAGATCCGCTCGCGTTCCGGATGCCGTCACGCGGCCCGCGGCCACGGCATCCGTCCACTGCTCCGCGCCGGTGGCCAGCGCGATCCACGTCGAGGCATCCATCTCGACGACGTTCGGCGGGGTGCCGCGGGTGTGCCGCGGCCCCTGCACGACCTGCACCGCGCCGAACGGCGGCACGCGCACCTCGACGCTGTTGCCCGGCGCCTTCTCATCGAGCAGCTGCAGCAGGTAGCGCACGGCCGTCGCCGTGACCGTCCGGGCAGCACCTCCGGCGGAGACGGCGGAGAGGGCGTCGCGTCCGGCTGCGGTGTCGATCCTGCGTGCGGGCATGTCATCAGGCTAAGCCGCGCTCAGTGATCGCGCCCTGCGGCGGGCATAGGCTCGAGATCGATGACTGGTTCTGCTGACGACATGCGCGGCGCACGCGCCGAGCTGCTCGCCGCAGCCGCCCGCGCCGACGAGTGGACACCCCGCTTCCCGATGTCGGTCGACGATGCATGGCCCGCATCCGTGCTGATCCTGTTCGGCCGGCTCGACAGCATCCCCGCCCGCGCCGACGACGAGACAGTGTCGGGCGACCTCGACGTGCTGCTGCAGCGCCGGGCGGCGACGCTGTCGTCGCACCCGGGCCAGGTGTCGTTCCCCGGCGGCGGTTACGAAGAGCAGGATGCCGATCCCGTCGCCACGGCGCTGCGCGAGGCCCAAGAGGAGACCGGGCTCGACCCCCAGGGCGTCGAGGTGCTCGCGGCACTGCCCGAGATCCCGCTCGCGGTGAGCGGCTTCCTGGTCACGCCGGTGCTCGGCTGGTGGCGTGAGCCTTCGCGCGTCGCCGCCGTGGATCACGCCGAGACGGTCGAGGTCTTCCGCGTGCCGATCGCGCAGCTCGTCGATCCGGTCAATCGCTTCACCTCGGTGCTGCGCCGCGACGGCTTCACGTACCGGGGTCCGGCGTTCGACGTCGACGGCACGATCGTGTGGGGCTTCACGGCCGGCATACTCGATGCGCTGTTCGACGCGACAGGCTGGGCGCTGCCCTGGGATCGGGCCGTCGAGCGCCCCGTCTCGGTCTGAGCGCCGTCATGGTGTGAGTCGTCGTCGTGTGATCCGTCATCGTGTAGCCGTCATCGTCTGAGCCGCCGGATGCGGCGCCGGTAGGCTGGCGGCATGAAGATCCTCGTCCTCGGCTCGGGCGCGCGCGAGCACGCGATCATCCTCTCCCTGCGGTCCGAACAGGCCGACCACGAGATCTTCGCCGCCCCCGGCAACGCCGGAATCGCTCAGGACGCCACGCTCGTCGACCTGGACCAGCTCGACGGCGCCGCGGTCGCCGCCTTCGCGAACGAGCGGGGCATCGATCTGGTCGTCATCGGCCCCGAGGCACCCCTGGTCGCCGGGGTCGCCGACGTGCTGCGCGAGCGCGGCATCCCGGTGTTCGGCCCGGGCCGCGCCGCCGCGCAGCTTGAAGGGTCGAAGGCGTTCGCGAAGCGGGTCATGGATGCCGCCGGCGTGCCCACCGGGCGCGCGGTGCGCGCGGCAACGACCGCAGAGGTCGAGGCGGCCTTCGACGAGTTCGGCGCCCCGCACGTGGTGAAGGCCGACGGCCTGGCCGCCGGCAAGGGCGTCATCGTCACAGCCGACCGCGCAGAGGCGCTGGCCCACGCCGAGCACTACCTGCCCGCAGGCCCGGTGCTGGTCGAGGAGTTCCTCAGCGGCCCCGAGGTGTCGCTGTTCTTCCTCAGCGACGGAGATACAGTGCGCGCCCTCAGCCCCGCGCAGGACTTCAAGCGGGCGCTCGACGGCGACGGCGGACCGAACACGGGCGGTATGGGGGCGTACTCGCCGCTGCCCTGGCTGGCCGACGACTTCGGCAGCGTCGATGCGTTCGTCGCCGAGGTGACCGAGACGGTCGCCATGCCCGTGGTGCGACAGCTCGACACCGAGGGCACCCCGTTCATCGGCCTGCTCTACGCGGGCCTCATCCTCACCCCTGCCGGTGTGCGCGTGATCGAGTTCAACGCGCGCTTCGGCGACCCCGAGACTCAGGTCGTGCTGCCGCGCCTGCGCACGCCCCTGTCGCGGCTGCTTCTGGCGGCGGCATCCGGAACCCTCGAAGACGAGCCGCAGCCCGAGTTCTCGTCAGACGTCGCGATCACCGTCGTGCTCGCCAGCGAGGGCTACCCCGAGGCGCCGCAGACTGGCCGGATGATCGAGGGGCTGGCGGAGGCGGCATCCGTCGACGGCGTCTCGATCGTGCATGCCGCGACCGGCGCTTCCGACGCCCCTGGCGGGTCGCTCGTCGCGACCGGCGGGCGGGTGCTCAACGTCGTCGCGACCGGGTCGGACTTCGCGGATGCGCGCGCGCGGGCTTACGAGGCCATCGGCCGGATCTCTCTGGACGGCGCCCACTACCGGCACGACATCGCCGCACGCGTCGCGGAGTAGCAGACTCCCCCCGTCGCACACCTGTCGGCGACATGAACGAATGTCGGCGGAATCACCTGATTCCTGCCGACATCCGTCTTCCTCGCCGACATCCGTGCGAACCGCACGCGTCGCCGAGTAGCCCGTCAGTGGGGCTTGGGCCCGGTCAGCGCGCGCAGCGCGTACAGGATCGTGGCGAGGTCGACGAGCTCCTGGATGAACGCGCCGGCCACCGCGGGGATCGCGCCTGTCGTGGCGATGAGCATCAGGCCGACGCTCAACACGATGCCGATCCAGATCGCCGTGTAGGCGACCCGTAGGGTGTGCCTGCCGATCTCGGTCGCGCGCAGCACGGGCAGCAGCGAGTCTTTCAACACGACGGCATCCGCGGCCTCGCCGGCCGCCGTCGATCCGCGAGCGCCCATCGCGACGCCGACGTCGGCCGCGGCCAGCACCGGCGCGTCGTTCACCCCGTCGCCGATCATCAGCAGCGGACGCGGCGTCATCTTGGCGGCGAGCGAGACCTTCTGCGCGGGCAGTAGCTCGGCATGCACCTCGGTCACGCCCAGCGGCGATGCGATCGACTGCGCCGTCGCGTCGGCGTCGCCGGTGAGCATGGTGACCCGCTCGACACCGCTCGCGCGCAGACCGGCCACGACCGCGGCGGCCTCCGGGCGCACGGCGTCCGCCAGCACCAGTGCGCCGGCGAACCGTCCGTCGACGGCGACGTAGGCGGCCAGCTGCCCGGATGCAAGCTCGGTGCGGCAGGTGTCGGGCGCGAGCGAGGCGACGTACGCAGGTTTGCCGACCACGACGGTGCGCCCCTCGATCGTGGCCGATACGCCGTTCGTCGCGACCTCCTCGGCGTGCGAGGCGGGCGCGAGTCGCAACCCGCGCTCGATCGCGGCGCGGCGCACACCGTCGGCGAGCACGTGGCTCGAGTACTGCTCAGCGGATGCCGACAGACGCAGCAGCTCATCGGCATCCATCCCCTCCGCCGCGCGCACCTCGACGAGTTCGGGCCGACCCTGGGTGAGGGTGCCGGTCTTGTCGAAGGCCGCCGAGCGCACCCGCGCGAGCTGCTCGATCACGCCACCGCCCTTGACGATCACCCCCTCCTTCGCCGTACGCGACAGCCCGCCGAGGAACGCGACCGGCGCGGCGATGAGCAGCGGGCACGGCGTCGCCAGCACGAGCACCTGCGCGAAGCGCAGCGGGTCGCCCGCGATCCACCACGCGATGCCCGCGATCAGCAGCGAGACCAGCGTGAACGGCACCGCGAAACGGTCGGCGAGGCGCACCGTCGGTGCCTTGCTCTCTTGCGCCTCGTGCACTAGAGCGACGATCTGCTGATACTGACTGTCTGCGCTGTGTCGCAGGGCGCGGACGCGCACGGCGTTCGAGCCGTTCACCGCCCCCGAGAGCACCTCCTCGCCGGCTGCGCGCGAGACGGGCAGGCTCTCCCCGGTCAGCGACGACTCGTCGAAGCTCGCGCGTTCGCTGAGCAGCACGGCATCGACCGGGACGATCTCGGACGGTCGCACCAGCAGCTCCATGTCGGGTACGACCTCGCCGACGGGGACGTCGCGCGTCGACGCGTCGGTGCCGTTCTCGACGACGTGCGCCGTCTGCGGCGAGCGGTCGAGCAGGGCGGTCAGGTCGCGGGCCGCCCGGCGTGATGCGTAGTCTTCGAGCGCCTCTCCGCCGGACAGCATCAGCACGATCACGAGTGATGCGATGTACTCGCCCACGAGCAGCGTCGCGACCATCGCCACCAGGGCGAGGATGTCGAGACCGAAGTGCGCGCGGAGGATGTCTCCGACCATCCCCCACGCGGTGATCGCGATCACCACGCCCACCGTCAGGGTCGCGGTCCATCGTGCGATCTCGTGCTGATCTGCCACGGAGAGCAGCGACACGGCGACCGTGGCGACAAGGCCCCCGGTGAGCACCGGATAGCGCTGCGCGAGCGGCAGAAGTCTCATGGACTCACTCTGCCGGACGCCGCCCCGTGGACGGAATCCGGATCAGAGGCTCACCCAGTACCGGCGCATGCGGCTGATACCGGCCGCGGATCCGTCGACGACGTCATCGAGCGAGCCGCCGGCGCCCTCGATGGTGCGGTACGAGCCGATGTTCGTGTCGTCACAGGTCAGCATCACGCGGTCGTATCCCTGTGCGCGGGCCCGGTCGAGCACGAGGTCGAGGGCCGTTCGGGCGATGCCCTGCCGACGCCGCGAGGGGCGCACCGAGTACCCGATGTGGCCCCCATAGCCGCGCAGCCACTCGTTCAGCTCGCGGCGGAACGCGATGAAGCCGACGACCTCTCCGTCGTCGACGATCCAGAAGTAGTCGCAGGCGACGTGCCCCTCCGGCAGCGTGGCCTCGGGGTCGGCGTACATCTGAGCCTTCGCGATGAACGACTCGCATGCGGCGCGATCGGCCGCCTGACCGCGGTCGAGACCCGCGCCGTCGATGTGCACATCTCCGAACTCGGTGACGGCCTCGGACCAGGACTCGAGAAGCGAGAGCGAGGGCGAGGCAAGAGAGACGGACATCGTCCCATCACACCACGACCGCGGCTTGCCGGGCATCCGGAGCGCGTTCAGCCGCGGCGCACGAAGTACCAGTTCGCCCCGAACCAGCTAATCACCAGGGCGAAGTACAGGGCGATGGCTGTCCACCACGAGACCGGGTCGGTGTCGACGACGGCGTGCACGACCAGCTGCACCGTGCACAGCACGAGCGCGACGACGCCGACGGCGGCGAGCCCCTTCGTGCCCGCCGTGCGGTCGCGCTCATCGGCGTACTCCAGCGCGTTCACGCGCTCGAGGTCGCCCGACGTGCCGCGGCGGGCGAAGATCGCGCCGAGCGCACCGCCGACCGCCCCCATCAGCAGCGTCACGGCAGCGATCATCTGACCGAGCACGAAGCAGACCAGCGCACCCGCCGCCAGCACCGCCACCAGCACGGTGTTGGTGCGCGACATGGGCCAGCGGCGGCGCGCGGGCTCGACCGCAGCGTCGTCATGAGTCGACATCGAAGACCTCCTCAACGGTCGAGCCGAAATGCCGAGCCAGGTGCACGGCGAGCATCAGCGAGGGGTCGTATCGGCCGGTCTCGATCGCATTGATGGTCTGGCGAGAGACACCGACCGCGGTCGCGAGCGCCTGCTGCGAGAGACCACGCGCGGTTCTCAGCTCTTTGACCCTGCTCTGCACGCTTCAAAGGTAGGCCGCGGACATCGCAATGTAAAGCCGACTTGACAGCGCGGATCGATGTCAAGCATGCTTGTCATGTCAAACACGCTTTACATATCCGGAGGCCATCATGCAGGACGCACTCGTCGACTTCACCCAGTCCCTTCCCCTGTGGCTGCAGTGGGCCGGGGTGATGCTCGCCGCGGCGATCCCGTTCATCGAGTCCTACTTCGGCACGCTCATCGGTGCGATCGCGGGGGTGCCGCTCCCGATCGCCGTGCTCGCCGCCGTCGTCGGCAACGTGATCTCCATGCTGGTCTTCGTCTTCATCGCCGCCGCCGCCCGGCAGAAGGTGCTCGCCCGACGGGGTGCGGATGCCGCGACGGATGCCCCCTCGCCGCGACGCGAGAAGGTGAAGCGCATGTTCGACCGGTTCGGTGTTCCCGGGGTCAGTCTGCTCGGTCAGACCGTGCTGCCCAGCCAGATCACCTCGGGGATGATGGTGTCGTTCGGCGCGAGCCGAAACGCGGTGATCGTCTGGCAGATCATCTCGATCATCATCTGGGCGATCATCTTCGCACTCATCGGCCAGGCGGGCATCGCCCTCTTCCGCTGAGTCGGATGCACGGCGCGCCCCGGCGCCGCCACGTCAGTGCTCGGGCTGCGCCTCATCCACCCGGTGGCGCCGGAGGAAGAGTGCGGCGACGAGTGCGATGCCCAGCACGCAGGCCGGCAGCAGCATCGCCTGCGCCATGCCTGCCGAGAAGCCCTCCGCGATCTGCAGGGGCATCTCGCCGTCACCGGCGAGGCCCGCAGGAGCCTCGGACAGACCCGGCAGGTTCGCTTCGAGCCGCGACTGCATGAAGGCGGCGATGGCGGCCGAGCCGACCACCGAGCCGATCGTGCGCGTGGTGTTGTAGATGCCCGCGCCCGCACCGGCCTGGCGGGGTGGCAGGTTGCGGGTCGCCGTGGTGGCCAGCGGCCCCCACATGCCCGCGTTGCCGATGCCGAGCACGGCCGACGGCAGCAGGAACATCCAGGTGGGGGTGTCCATGTTCATCAACGAGGCGTTCCACAGCTGTCCGGCCGCGACACACAGCAGCCCGGGGATCAGGATCCACCGCGGATCGACCCGGTCGAGCAGCTTGCCCGCCGCCGGCGCGAGCACACCCGAGAGCACCGCCATGGGGATCATCAGCAGCGCCGCCTCGGTCGGCGACAGGCCGCGGGCGAGCTGCAGGAAGAACATGAACGGCAGCGACATGCCGGTCACCGCGAACCCGACGACAGCGATCGCCGCGTTCGACCCCGAGAAGTTGCGATCGCGGAACAGCTCCAGCGGCACCAGCGGCTCGGTCTTGGTCACCGCCTGCTGCACGACGAACAGCACCAGCACGATCACGCCCGCGATGATCAGACCCCACACCGAGATGGGACCGACGATCGTCCCCCAGTCGTAGGCCTCGCCCTCCTGCAGTCCGAACACGATGAGGAACAGGGCGAGCGCGCTGAGCACGACGCCGACGAGATCGAAGCGGTGCGGATGCGTCTCGAGCTTCGGCACGAGCATCCAGGCCAGCACGAATCCGACGATCCCGACCGGGATGTTGACGAAGAAGATCGCCTCCCACCCGAACGCGTCGACCAGCACGCCGCCCAGCAGCGGACCCACCAGCGTCGCCACGCCCGCGGTCGCACCCCACAGCCCCATCGCCGCGCCCCGTCGCTGCGGGGGGAAGGTGCGGGTGATGACGGCCATCGTCTGCGGCGTCATGAACGCGGCACCAAGGCCCTGCGCTGCTCGCGCGGCGATGAGTCCGTCGAGGCTGGTCGACAGCCCGCACCACAGCGACGCCAGGGTGAAGATGGCGAGACCGATCAGGTAGATGTTCTTCGGCCCGAACCGGTCGCCGAGGCGCCCCGTGATCAGCAGCGGAACTGCGTAGGCGAGCAGGTACGCGCTCGTCACCCATACGACGTTGTCGAGGTTGTTCGTGTCGGGGTCGAGCGCCGCCTTGATGGCGGGGTTCGCGACCGAGACGATGGTCGTGTCGACGAGCAGCATGAAGAAGCCGATGACCAGCGCCCACAGCGCGGGCCACGGGCTGCGGGTCTCGGTGCGGGGCGTCTCAGTCGAAGTCACCCGGCAACGCTACTCCTCGGCACCGCCATCGGCGCCTCGCGGGATGGGAAGATGGGTGCGTGAGCGAAGCACAGAGCATCCCCGGCTGGCGGCACCTCTACTCGGGCAAGGTCCGCGACCTGTACGCCTCGGAGGATCCGGCCGACACGCGCATCCTCGTCGTGGCCAGCGACCGGGTGAGCGCCTTCGACTTCGTGCTCTCGCCGGGCATCCCGCACAAGGGCGAGCTGCTCACCCAGCTGAGCGACTGGTGGTTCGAGCAGCTCTCCGACGTGCCGAATCATCTCACCGAGGGCGAGATCCCGGATGCCGTGGACGGGCGCGCCATGCTCGCGATGGCGCTCGAGATCCTGCCGATCGAGTGCGTCGTGCGCGGGTACATCACCGGCACCGGCTGGGCGGAGTACTCCGCGCACGGGACGGTGTGCGGCATCCCGCTGCCCGCGGGCCTGCAGAACGGCGACCGGCTTCCCGAGCCGCTGTTCACCCCCGCCTACAAGGCGCCGCTCGGCGAGCACGACGAGAACATCACCTTCGAGCGGGTCGTCGAGCTGGTCGGCGCTGACCGCGCCGCTCAGCTGCGCGACGCCTCGCTGTCTCTGTACCGACGTGCCGCGGAGATCGCGGAACAGAAGGGCCTGATCCTCGCCGACACGAAGTTCGAGTTCGGCGTCGACGCCGACGGCACCCTGCGCCTCGCCGACGAGGTGCTCACCAGCGACTCGTCGCGGTACTGGGACGCGGCGGCGTGGGCATCCGGCACGACGCCGGAAGAGCGCATGGCGAGCTTCGACAAGCAGATCGTGCGCGACTGGCTGGCGACGAACTGGGACCGGCAGGGCGAGCCGCCGGTGCTGCCCGCCGAGATCGTCGAGCAGACCGCCGACCGGTACCGCGAGCTCATCGCGCGACTCAAGGGCTGACCGCAGGCCCCGCCACCCCGCGCGGCGCCCGCCACCCCGCCACCCCCTTGGGGGCCGACACTCCAGATGTCGGACCGATTCGCGCAAAGTGTCCGACATCTGGAGTGTCGGCCCCCGTTTCGTCGCACGCGTTGCACGCCGGATGCCGGGCATCCGGGGCGGTAGTGTTTCCTCGGCCCTGATCCCGACTCCCGAGGAGCCCCCATGCCGCTGTGGACCATCCACGGCAACGGTCGCACTGTCGCGCCCGGCGCCGTCGTTCGACCCGAAGAGCGCCTGAACTGGCCGGCGACCATCGCGATCGGCGTGCAGCACGTCGTCGCGATGTTCGGCGCGACGTTCCTCGTGCCGATCATCACCGGCTTCCCCGTGCCGACCACGCTGCTGTTCAGCGGCATCGGCACGATCCTCTTCCTGTTGGTCACGCGCAACAAGCTGCCCAGCTACCTCGGCTCGTCGTTCGCGTTCATCGCGCCGGTCACCGCGGCGACCGCATCGGCGGGCGTGGGCTCGGCGCTCGCCGGCATCGTCGCGGTCGGCGTGCTGCTGGCCCTCATCGGCGTCGTGGTGCACACGGTGGGCGTGCACTGGGTCGACCGCTTCCTGCCGCCCGTGCTCGCCGGCACGATCGTGGCGCTGATCGGGTTCAACCTCGCCGGCGCTGCGCGCGGTAACTACGAGCAGGCGCCGATCACGGCGACCTTCACCCTCACGATCACCATCCTGTTCGCCGTGGTGTTCCGCGGCTTCCTCGGCCGCATCTCGATCTTCCTCGGGGTGATCGCCGGGTACGTTTTCGCGGGCATCCGGGGCGAGCTGAAGTTCGACAAGGTCGAGGCCGCCGACTGGATCGGCTTTCCGACCTTCCACCTGCCCGACTTCGCGACCCCGGGCACCTGGTCGGCGATGGCGATGTTCCTTCCCGTCGTGCTCGTGCTGATCGCCGAGAACGTGGGGCACGTGCGCGGAGTCGCCACCATGGTCGAGGATCCGACGATCAACAAGCAGACCGGCAAGGCGCTCATCGCCGACGGCATCTCGACCTCGCTCGCCGGCTTCTTCGGCGGCTCGGGAACCACCACCTACGGCGAGAACATCGGCGTCATGGCATCCACCCGCGTCTACTCGACCGCCGCGTACTGGGTGGCCGGCATCACCGCCATCCTGCTCAGCATGTCACCCAAGTTCGGCGCGGTCATCAACTCGGTGCCCGCGGGCGTGCTCGGCGGCATCACCACGGCGCTGTACGGCCTGATCGGCGTCATCGGCATCAAGATCTGGGTCGACAACCGCGTCGACTTTTCGCGCCCGGTCAACCAGTACACCGCAGCGGTCGGCCTGATCGTCGCGGTCGGCGGGTTCATGATCAAGGATCCGGAGTCTGGCTTCGAGCTGGGCGGCATCGTGCTCGCCACCGTCGGCGCGATCCTCATCTACCACCTCGGCAACCTCGTCGCGCGGCTGCGCGGCTCGGGCGCCGACGACCCGAAGCCGCTGGCCGGCGTCGGCGCTCCGGGCGGCGACCCGGCCTGATTCGGACAGCCGTCCTCATCCAGCGCAGGAGAACACGCGAGCGCAGGTGGATTTCCCGCAATCCGTCCTGTTCCCGCGTGTTCCTGTTCTCGGGAATCCGGCACGGGCTTCCGGCACGCTCTGGAGCATCCGGCTGGGGCTTCCGGTACCCGCTCGGGCATCCGTCGCGGCGGCTGAACGCCCCGCCACCCGGGTCTGTCAAGGCCCCGCCGCGGCATCCGGTCTGCGCGGTATCGTCGGCGCATGCTCGACGTCACACCTCTCGCTGACCTCGCCCGACGCCGAGAGCTGCGCGTCGCGGTCGCCGAATCACTGACTTCGGGGGCTCTCGCCAGCACCATCGGCGCCGGCCCGGCGGCGAGCACCTGGTTCGGCGGCGGCATCGTCGCCTACCTGCCGGAGGTGAAGGAGCGGGTGCTCGGGTTCCCTTCCGACGGTGATCCGACCTCGGCCGAATGCGCGGAGCAGCTCGCCCGCGGCGCCCGCGAGCTCTTCGACGCCGACCTGTGCGTCTCGACGACCGGGGTCGGTGGTCCGGATGCCGAAGACGGGCATCCCGCAGGGACCGTGTTCCTCGGATGGGCGACGCGCGACGAGGCCGGGCACCGCAGGCTCGACCTGGACGGCGAGCCAGAGGACGTGCTCGACTCGACCGTCGAGGCGGCTGTCGAGCTGCTGATCTCGCGCGCCGGCACGGCGGAAGGCCTCGGCGGGGCGGATGGCTCCGGTCGGGCAGCTAGCGCCGGGAGCCGCTGACGGGATCGCGCACCCGCGGCGGAATCTTCGCCCGTCACGCCGGCTGCGTCAGAGATCGTCGCGCCCGTCACCCCTCCTGCGTCAGGATAAGTCAGTCGCCCGTCACCTCGCCTGCGTGACGAATCGTCGCCACGCGGAAGCGGATGCGCACCGATCACGACGCCGATGATGGATGCCATGCCTCGGACGCTACGGACGATCGACCGTGTCAGACCGCCGGCGCGGACCCGCGCACGACCAGCTCGGTCGGCAGGATCGTGAGCGGATCCGGCCGCGTCCCGGCCAGCAGGTCGATCACCATGCCGCCGAGCATCTCCCCCTGCGTGAACATGGGCTGGCGCACGCTCGTGAGGTCCGACGACTCGGCGACCCGCGAGTCGTCGAAGGCGACGATCGCGACGTCTTCGGGCACCCGCAGCCCGGCGGCGCGCAGCACGCCCATCGCTCCTCGGGCCATCAGGTCGCTCGCCACGAAGATCGCATCCGGATGCTTCCCGCCCTGCAGCAGCAGACGCGCCGCCTCCGCACCGCCGTGCTCGCTGAAGTCGCCGTCGAACTCTCCGGCGGGCTGCAGTCCGGCATCCGCCAGCGCCGCGACGAAGCCGTCACGACGGTCGACACTCACGGCCATCGTCATCGTGCCGGTTATGGTCGCGATGCGCCGGCGGCCGAGCGCGATGAGGTGCTCGGCAGCGGCGCGGGCCGCCGCCACGTTGTCGACGTCGACGATGATGTCGCTCTCGCGCACCCTCGCCGGCCGCCCGCCGAAGACGACGGGCACCGCCTCGGCGATGCGCTCGATGAACGAGTCGCTGGCGTGGTGCGACACGATGATCGCGGCATCGACCCCGCCGTTGCGCACGAACCGCGTCATCTTGCCGTCGGGGTCGTCGCTGGCGATGAGCAGGTTGAGGATGTACTCCGACTCAGACAGACGCGAGCTGATCCCCGCGACGACCGACGCCAGGAACGGATCGCCGAAGAACCGCGTGGTGTCTTCGGGCACGACCAGGCCGATCGCGTGCGTCTGCCGGCTCGCGAGCGAGCGCGCGGCGCGATTGGGCGCGTAGCCGAGCTCGGCGATCGCGTTCTGCACGGCGGCGAGCGCCTCGGCGCTGACCGAGGTCGAGCCGTTGACGACGCGTGACACCGTCGAGCGGGACACGCCGGCGAGTGCGGCGACCTCTTCGATCGTGGCTCGGGGCATCCTGTGCGTGCTTTCGGTGATGCGGGCTGCGTTTCGCCTCAGTCGCTGGGCTGCTTCGCTCAACGACCGCTGTGGGCGGCGATGATCCGAGCGTACTCCGCACCGCTCTGCTTGATCGTGCGCTGCTGCGTCTCGTAGTCGACGCGCACGATCCCGAAGCGCTTGGCGTACCCCCAGGCCCACTCGTAGTTGTCCATCAGCGACCAGTAGAAGTAGCCGCGCACGTCCACGCCCTGCTCGATGGCGTCCAGCGTCGCCGCGACGTGCGCGCGCAGGAACTCCGTGCGCTCGACGTCTGCCACCTCGCCGTCGGCGCCCACCTCGTCGTCGTACGCGGCGCCGTTCTCGGTCACGTACAGCGGCACGTCGCCGGCGTAGCCGTTCGCGACGCGCACGAGCAGCCGGGTGAGCCCCTCGGGCTGCACCTCCCAGTCCATCCCCGTGCGCGGCAGGCCGCGCTCGACCCAGTAGATGCCCTCTTTGGAGGGGAACGGCGAGCGCGTCTCACGCTGCTGGCCCTCGGTCTGGTGCGGGTCGCCCCCGCCGGGCTGCGGATGCCCCGAGAGCAGCTCGCCGTGGTAGTAGTTCACGCCCAGCGCGTCGAGCGGCGCGGAGATGATCTCGAGGTCGCCGGGCTGCACGGCGGCCTGCCACTGGGCGACCGCGGCCGAGTCGACCTCGCGGAAGTCACGGACGATGTCGGCGGGATACTCGCCGTGGAAGATCGGGCCGAGGAACCAGCCGTTGAACTGGCCGTCGATGCGGCGCGCGGCGTCGACGTCGAGCGGGTCGTCGACGTTGGCCGGGTCGGCGACTGTCAGGTTGAGGGTGATGCCGAGATCGAGCGAGGAGTCGCGCTCGCGCAGCGCCCGCACGGCGCTGCCGTGCGAGAGCAGCAGGTGGTGCGAGGCGAGCAGACCGTCGCGGATGCTCGTGCGCCCCGGCGCGTGCACGCCGGCCGTGTACGACAGGAACGACGAGCACCACGGCTCGTTCATGGTGGTCCAGTGCTGCACGCGGTCGCCGAGCACGTCGTGCACGCTGAGTGCGTAGTCGGTGAAGCGCTCGACGATGTCGCGACTGGTCCAGCCGCCCTGCTCTTCGAGCGCCTGCGGCATGTCCCAGTGATGCAGGGTGAGCCAGGGCACGATGTCGGCGGCCAGCAGCTCGTCGACGAGGCGGCTGTAGAAGTCCAGGCCCTTCCCGTTGACCGGCCCGCCGTCGGGACGCACGCGCGACCAGGAGGTCGAGAACCGGTAGGTCTGCAGGCCGAGCCGCTTCATCAGCGCGACGTCGTCGGCATAGCGGTGATAGTGATCGCAGGCGACATCGCCGTTCTCGGCGCCGACGACGGCTCCGGGCACTCGCGCGAAGGCGTCCCAGATCGATGCCGTGCGTCCGTCTTCGAAGGCAGCGCCCTCGATCTGGTAGGCCGCGGTGGCCGCGCCGAAGAGGAAGCCGTCGGGGAAGGTTCGCGTCATGCAACTCATGATGCCATGACTTGCTGGGAGCGCTCCCACGGGTCGGCATCGAGTCGATTCGGTAACCTTGCCAGGTGAGTCCCGAACTGGCGCGCGCCGAGTCCCTGATCGCCTCGATCCCCGACTACCCGCAACCGGGCATCCTGTTCCGCGACATCATGCCGCTGCTTGCGGATGCCAGGGCGCTGCGCGCCACGACCGAGGCGCTGATCGAGCCCTTCGCCGGCTCGTTCGACGTCGTCGCGGGCATCGAGGCGCGCGGATTCATCCTCGCCGGTGCCGCGGCGATCGCCGCCGGCGTCGGCTTCGCCCCGATCCGCAAGGCCGGCAAGCTGCCGCGCCCGGCGGCGGCCGTCGACTACGCCCTCGAGTACGGCACGGCCACCGTCGAGATGCACGACGATCTGCCGGCCGGCACGCGCATCCTGCTGATCGACGACGTGCTCGCCACCGGCGGCACGCTCGCCGCGGGACGGGAGATCGTGAAGAGCCTCGGCTACACCGTCGCCGGCATCGCCGTGCTGTTCGAGATCGACGGCCTCGGCGGCCGCGACGTGATCGGCGAGCTGCACACCGTCTTCCGCTCGGCCTGAGCGGCGCCTCTCACTCGCTGCGCTCCGATTGGTGCTCGCGGCTTCCGCCGACCTCCTCGGGCAGTTGATCGATCGGCACGATGACGATGTCCTGCACCTTCCAGTCCAGGTCGAGACAGGCATCGCGAGCCTCGATCAGATCCTTCAGCTTTGGCGTGCGTCCCCGGTGCGGCACGACGAACGACTCCACGTGCAGCACGTGCCCCTGGTCGCGCACCCGCGATCCGACCTGCTCTGTCCACGGCAGTCGGCGCAGCAGCTCGTCGATCTCGCCGGTCAGGGGATGCACCCGCCCGTCGTCGAACGTCGTCGCGGCGGTGTCCATCAGATCGGTGATGGCCGCCCGCATATTGCGGATGCCGTCCCAGAGGATGCTGCCGGCGATGAGCAGCGCCGCCACGGCATCCGTCCACCACCATCCGATGCCGATGCCGAGCACGCCGACGATGGATCCGACGGCAGTCTGCCAGTCGGCCTTGTTCATGTCGGCATCGGCGTAGAGCACCTTGTCGTGCAGCTCTTTCGCGAGGCGCATCTTCACCCGGCCGAAGTAGATCGGGAGCGGGATGGTGAGCGCCATCACGATGACCATCAGCCAGCCCAGCCAGATCGGCTGCCCGAGCAGCACGACCGTGCCGATGGGCGGATGCTCGCCGCCGATCAGTCCGGTGAGCGAGTCGATGACGAGGAACGCGCCCATGGCCATCAGCGCCACGGCAGCCACGAGGTGGGCCACGCCGACCGCGCGGTGGAAGCCGTACGGATAGCGTCCGCTGGGCGGCCGGTTGACGATGCGCACCGCGATGAGGAAGGCGATCGGCGGGGCGAGCGACAGCAGATCCTCGATCCATGCCGCCTTCATCGCCTGTGAGCTGCCCATCACCAGATAGACCATCGTGATGGCCACGGCGAGGAAGATCAGCGTGTACCACTCGAAGCGGATCGCCTTGCGCAGCGCCTGCTCCTGCCGCGGGGGCAGCTCGGCGCGCCCGAACCGGGTGGTCATGATCCGACCTCCTCGTGCAGGAACGTCTCGAGCTCGGTGAGCAGGGCGTTCTCACCCATCCGCACGATCATCACGTGCTTCTGCGTGCCGTGCTCCGTGCTGCGCTCGGCGTACGGCCGCGTCACCGCGCCGCGATCGGTCCACGGTGTGTCGTCGAGGAAACCGCCGACGACCACATCGAGCTCGCCGCGCTCGAGCGCCGTGAGCAGATCGGCCTCGCTGCCCGTCGTCCACTCCACCGTGGCGTCGAGCTGCTCGGCGAACTCCTGCACCAGCTCGGGCTCGGAGCCGGTCGGCTCCCCGTCGTCGTGCACATCGACCCAGGGCGGCTGCTCGGTGGCGCCCGCGCGCAGCGTGCCGCCCTCGATCCGCTCGATGCTGCCGTGCGGATCAGCGGGGATCCGCAGCCCGCAGCCCGTCAGCGCGACGAGCAGCACGAGCGCTGCCGCACCCGTCATCCGACGTCTTCTCATGGCGCCGACCATAGCGAGGCGCCTGGGCGGCGACCACTTTCAGGCGCCCCCTTGACAACGTTCGGGCCGCGCTTTCTCGTCCCGACTCACGCGGCGTGGGGTGCGGCCGCATCGCCTAGAATCGGGGGTATGCCCACCATCGTCGTCGACGTCATGCCCAAGGCCGAACTGCTCGACCCGCAGGGGAAGGCCGTCTCCGGCGCCTTCGCCCGCCTGGGTGTCGAGAGCTTCAGCCAGGTCCGCATCGGGAAGCGCTTCGAGCTCACCGTCGACGGCGAGGTCACCGACGACGTGCTGGCCGAAGCGCGGCGCCTGGCAGAGGACGTGCTGTCGAACTCCGTCATCGAGGATGTCGTGGGAGTCGAGGTCGCGCAGTGAGCGTGCGCATCGGCGTCATCACCTTCCCGGGCTCGCTCGACGACCGCGACGCCCAGCGCGCGGTGCGCATCGCCGGCGCTGAGCCCGTCGCCCTGTGGCACGGCTCGCATGATCTCGAGGGCGTGGATGCTCTGGTGCTGCCCGGCGGATTCAGCTACGGCGACTACCTGCGCTCGGGCGCGATCGCGGCTCTGTCGCCGATCATGGCCGAGGTGAAGGACGCCGCGGCGAAGGGGATGCCCGTGCTGGGCATCTGCAACGGCTTCCAGATGCTCGTCGAGGCGCACCTGCTGCCGGGCGGCCTGATCCGCAACGACCACCAGCACTTCGTGCGCCGCGACCAGCGTCTGACGGTGGAGAACAACGACACCGCGTGGACGAACACGTTCGCGAAGGGTCAGGAGATCGTCATCCCGCTCAAGAACGGCGAGGGCGGCTACATCGCCGCCGACGACACCCTCGACCGCCTCGAGGGCGAGGGTCTCGTGGCTTTCCGCTACGCCGGGGTGAACCCGAACGGCTCGCTGCGCGACATCGCCGGCATCACGAACGACCGCGGCAACGTGGTCGGCCTGATGCCGCACCCCGAGCACGCCACCGAGGCCGGCTTCGGCCCCGACACCCGGGCCGCCATGCGCTCGGGCGTGGATGGGCTGGGCTTCTTCGAGAGCGCCATCGCCGCCGTCGCGCGCGTCGCGGCCTGACTCACCGCGGCCTGACGCCGCGTGGGCACGCGACCGGCTCAGAGACCGGCCGGCGGCCAGACGCCGATGATCACGGCCATCACGAGCACCGTCACGAGCTCGTGACCGATGTTGACGGTGGTCAGCCGGGTCGAGCGCCCCTCGAACGCGTCGTGCGTGATGAAGCGCGCCGCGGTGAACCCGGCCCACAGGGTGACCGCGGTGACGAGCGGGGCCCAGAAGTACGAGCCCTCGTAGAAGTGCCAGGCGATCGTGGCTGCGCCGGCGAGGACCCACGCGGTGACGAAGCCGACCAGCACCGTCGTGATCATCGGCCACAGCGGGCTGCGGGAGGGATGCTCGAGGTCGACGCCCGCGAGCCGAGCCCACCGCTCGCCCATCACGCCGCGGGCGTACCAGACAGCGCCCACCACCATGCTCGACGCGGTCGCCACCAGCACCGCCCAGTAGTTGATCTCGGGAACCGTCATGACGCCTCCTTCATCGGATGCGGCTCAGACTACTCCCGGACGCCGTGGCGTTCGAGGTCGTTCAGCCGCGCATGGCGACGCCGTGTCGCCAGTACCCCATGAACGCCACCTGCGCACGGTCGACCCCGATGTCCTTGACGAGGTGACGACGCAGCGTGGTCACCACTCCGCTCTCGCCGGCGATCCAGAAGTACCGGTCGGCGGGCGCGTGGGTCGCGGCGATCTGCTCGCCGAGGCTGGAGTACGCCGGGGTCTCCCAGAGAAGGTCCTCGGTGTCGACATCGCGCACGTCGACGTGCGTGTGCGCGTCGCCGAGATGGGCGAGCACCGCCGGGATGAGCGCCGATCCGTGCGCGTCGCCGTCGGCGCGGGGCAGCCAGGTGATCTCCACGCCCGCCGGTGCTGCGATCTCGAGCACGTCGGCCGGCTCGGGCACCTCGATGAACGCGGTGCCCCGCAGGTCGCGCGGGGCGTCCTCGAGGATGCGCGCGATCGCCGGCGCTGCCGTCTCGTCACCGGCGAGGAGCACCGAGCGCGCTTCGCCGGGCGCGAACTCCGCGCCGCCGTGCTCCCGGGCCGACACCCCGCGGCGCGGGCCCACGACGAAGATCGGCTGCCCCACGCGTGCGTCGGCCGCCCATCGCGAGGCCGGGCCGGTGAGGCCGGGGCTCAGATGCAGCACGAAGTCGATGACGATCTCGGTGCCCGCATCCGTCACGGTGAGCTCGCGCACCGAGTACGTGCGCATCGAGCCTCTCTCGGTCTCCGGCACGGCCAGGTAGGATCCCCACCAGTCATCGCCGTCACGGTCGATCGGCGGCACAGCATCCGGTCGGGGCGGGAAGATCAGCTTGATGCGCGAGTCGAACGTGTCGCCCGGGGTGCCGAGCTCGTCGAGGTCGTCGCCACCCAAGGTGATCCGCACGAAGTTCGGCGAGACGCGCTCGACCGCGCGCACCTCGGCGAGCGCCAGCAGGTAGCTGGGCCGGGTCTTCGTCGTGGTGTCAGCGGACATGATGCCTCCCGATAGGGGTGACCATCGGCTTGCCCGAGACGGGGTCGACGGTGATCTGATTGGCGAGGCCGAAGACCTCCTGGACGAGTTCTGCGGTGACGATCTCTTCCGGGGCGCCGACGGCGTGCACCCGGCCGTCTTTCATGGCCACCAGCTCGTCGCTGTACCGAGCGGCGAGGTTGAGGTCGTGCAGCACCATCACGATGGTGGTGCCGCGCGAGGCGCTCAGGTCGGTGAGCAGATCGAGCACCTCGACCTGGTGGGCGACGTCGAGGAACGTGGTCGGCTCGTCGAGCAGCAGGATGTCGGTCTGCTGCGCGAGCGCCATCGCGATCCACACCCGCTGGCGCTGGCCGCCCGACAGCTCGTCCACGCTGCGATCGGCGAGATCGCTGATGCCGGTCGCGTCGAGAGCATCGGCGACGACCGCGTAGTCCTGGGCGCTCCAGCGCGCGAGCATCCGCTGATGCGGGTGTCGCCCCCGGCCCACGAGGTCGGCCACTGCGATCCCCTCGGGTGCGACGGGCGATTGCGGCAGCAGCCCGAGAACGCGCGCGACCTCTTTCGACGGGCGCGCGTGCACCGAGGTGCCGTCGAGCACGATCTGGCCGTCGGCGGGGCTGAGCAGGCGCGCCAGCGCCCGAAGCAGCGTCGACTTGCCGCATCCGTTCGCCCCGACGATCGAGGTGATCCGGCCGGGCGCGATCGACAGATCGAGCCCCTCGATCACCGTGCGGTCGCCGTACCCGAGCGTGACGGATTCGGCCGCGAGAGTGTGCGCCGCGGTCACAGGGAGCCTCCCGAGCGGTTGGTGCGGATGAGCAGGTAGATCAGGAAGGGCGCGCCCAGCACGCCGGTGACGACTCCGACCGGATAGCGGGCGCCGAGGGCGAACTGGGCGAGCAGGTCGCTGCCGAGCACGAGCGCCGCGCCGACGAAGGCGCTTGGCAGCAGCAGGTTCGCGCCGGGGCCGGTGATGCGCGCGGCGATCGGCCCGGCCATGAACGCGGCGAAGGCGATGGGTCCGGCGGCTGCAGTCGCGAAGGCGAGCAGCGCGACCGCCCCGAGGATGAACAGCATGCGCGTCGCGTTGACCCGCACCCCGAGGCCGGCGGCGGAGTCGTCGCCCAGCTGCATGGCACCGAGCGAGCGCCCCTGCGACAGCATCAACGGCATCACGACCACGGCGGCGATCGCCATCGGCAGCACGCGCTCCCACGAGGCGTTGTTGAGGCTGCCGCTGAGCCACTGCATGGCGGTCTGGATGTCCCAGCTCGCCGCGCGCGAGAGAAGGTACGAGATCACGCTCTGCAGCACCGCGGCGACCCCGATGCCGATGAGGATCAGCCGGGTGCCGGCGAAGCCGCCTCTGATCGAGAGGGCGTAGATGAGCGCGGCCGTGGCGAGCGCACCGCCGAGTGCGAGCAGCGACACCGCCGGCCCGTCGAGCGAGAGCACGATGATGCCGATCACCGCTGCGGCACCGGCGCCGTGCGAGATGCCGATGATGTCGGGAGAGGCGAGCGGATTGCGCAGCAGCGTCTGGAACGTCACGCCGGCCATCCCGAAGCCGAGTCCGGTCAGCACCGCCAGCACAGCCCGGGGCAGCCGCAGCTCGCCCACCGTGAACGAGGCCCCCGGCACCGATTCGCCGAGCACGACCCGCACGATCTGATCGGGACTGTAGAACCGGTCGCCGACCATGAGCGCGACGGCGAAGAGCACGCACACCAGAGCGCCCAGCAGGATCGTGGCGACGGCGTGGCGACGGTGTCGCGCGCGGCGGCCGGCGATGATGCGCACGACGCGCTGCGCGCCGGTGTCGGCCGACCGCTCGAGCGTGTGCGCGGTCGGGATGCTGGTCTCGATCGGGGCATGTGCGCCTGCCGTGCGCTCGCGTGTGCTCACAGCTCGCGCACCTTCTGCCTGCGGACGATCCAGATGAAGAAGGGCGCACCGACGATCGCCGTGATGATGCCGACCTGGATCTCCTCCCCGGACGGGGCGATGACGCGGCCGATGACGTCGCTCGCGGTCAGCAGCACCGCTCCCGCCAGCGCCGAGAACGGCATCAGCCAGCGATGGTCGGTGCCGATCAGCATCCGGCACACGTGCGGCACGACCAGACCGACGAAGCCGATCGGCCCGGCGATCGCGGTGGCGGCGCCGGCGAGGATCACGGCGCCGAGCGCTGCGAGCATCCGCGTGCGAGCGACGTTCTCGCCGAGGCCCCTGGCCATGTCGTCACCGAGCGCGAGCGAGTTCATCCCCCGTGCACTCAGCAGGCAGATGAGGGCGCCGAGCGCCAGCACGGGCGCGGTGACCGCGATGCGCGGCCATTCCGCACCGCCGACGCCGCCCACCTGCCACGACTGGAACGCCTGCAGCAGATCGACCCGCGGCAGCATGATCGCACTGATCAGGGAAGCGAAGGCGGCCGAGGTCGCCGCACCCGCGAGGGCGAGCTTGAGCGGGGTGGCACCGCCACGGCCCAGCGAGCCGACCGCGTACACGAAGACCGCAGCCACCGCGGCGCCCGAGATCGCGAAGGCCATCTGCCCGAACGGGTCGCTCAACCCGAACGAGGCGATGCCGACGACCACGGCGAGCGAGGCGCCGTTGGAGACGCCGAGAATGCCGGGTTCGGCGATCGGGTTGCGGGTGACGGCCTGCATGGCCGCCCCCGCCATGGCGAGCGCGGCGCCGATCAGCAGGGCCAGCGCCGTGCGCGGCATCCGCTTGATGATCGCGGCCTGCTCGATCGTGTCGCTCTGCCCCGACAGGGCGGCGAACAGATCGTCGATCGTCACCGCGCGCACGCCGAACGAGATCGACAGGATGCTGAGCACGACCAGCGCCACCACGCCCGCCATCAGCCACGACGCGCGCACCAGCACCGGCCGGCGCAGGTGCGCGACGGCCGGTGCTGGTGCGGCGGTGGTGGAGGTCACGAACGGGTCTCCGCAGGCGGAAGGGACTTACTTCGCCAGCGGCGCGGCGAGGATGTCGAAGTAGTCGTTCAGGCCCCACGGGATCGACAGCGGCGACGGGTTGGCGGATGCGGCGATCGGCGTCGCGTCGGGCAGGATCGCGATGCGCCCCTCGGCGATCGCGGGGATCTTCGACAGCAGCGGATCGGCCTGCAGGGTCGCCACGGTGGAGTCGTCGCCGTAGGTGACGAACAGGTCGACGTCGTCGAAGCGCTGCGCCTCCTCGGCCGACACCTCGAGGTAGAACTGGTCGCTGTCTTCGCTGTCGGCGACGATCTGCGGCAGCGGCAGGCCGAGCTCGTGCAGGTAGCCGGGGCGGGTGTCGGCGGCGGTGTAGTAGCCGATCTTCGACAGGTCGCTCATATCGAAGTAGCCGAACAGCACCTTCGCCTCTTTCAGCTCCGGATGCTGGGCCAGTGCGGCCTCTGCGTCGGCATCGAGCTGCTCGATGAGGGCGTCGCCCTCCTTCTCGAGGCCGAGCGCCTCGGAGTTCATCTCGATCATGTCCTCGACCGAGGTGCCCCACGCGACCTCGGGGTAGGCGACGACGGGAGCGATCTTCGACAGCGTGTCGTACTCCTCCTGCGTGAGCCCGGAGTACGCGGCGAGGATCACGTCGGGGGCGGTGTCGGCGACGGCCTCGTAGTCGATCCCGTCGGTCTCGTCGAACAGCACCGGCTTCTCACCACCGAGCTCGTCGAGCTTCTCCTCGACCCAGGGCAGGATGCCGTCGTTGTCGTCGTCTCCCCAGGTGGCCTTGCTCATGCCCACCGGGACGATGCCGAGCGCCAGGGGGACCTCGTGGTTCGCCCATGCGACGGTGGCGACCCGCTCGGGCTTGGCGTCGATCACCGTCTCGCCGAAGGCGTGCTCGATGGTGACGGGGAACGACTCGCCGGACGACCCCGTGGAGGCGTTCGAGTCGGTGCTGTCATCGGCTGCGGACGCGCAGCCGGCGAGACCGACGGCGAGGGCCGCGGCGGCGGCGAGGGCGAGGAGACGGGAAGATCGCACGGGCGTTCCTTCGAGTGGGTGGCGGCGGCACCGAGATCCGGTGTGCACTTTGGTAAGGCTTGCCTAACGTAGCACGCGAACCTCGGAGGCGCACGCCGGTAGGGTCGTAGCGTGACCCTGCTCGTGACCGTGCCGACCGAACGCCTCGCCGCGAATCTGGGCGCGCTGCCGGAGGGGGTCGACCTGCGGATCTGGGATCTGCGCTCGCCCGCACCCGCAGACCGCATCGACATCGTCGTGCCGCCGTACATGGGTGGCAGCAGCGTGCTCAGCGCACTGGAGGGCGTCGACGTGGGCCTAGTGCAGGCTCAGTCGATCGGCTACGACGGCGTGGCCGACGCGCTGCCGGAGGGCATCCCGTTCGCGAACGCCGCGAGCGTGCACGAGGCATCGACCGCCGAGCTCGCGGTGGGCATGATGATCGCCGCGCAGCGGCAGCTGCCCCGATTCGTGCGCGCGCAGGAGCGCGGAGAATGGTCACCGGTCTTCGCCGAGAGCCTCGCCGACCGGCGGGTGCTGCTCGTCGGCTTCGGCGGAGTTGGCACGGCCATCGCCCGGCGCCTCGCGCCGTTCGAGGTCGAGCTGACCGCAGTGGCCCGCACGGCCCGCACCGAGCAGGTCGACGGGATCGGCGAGATCAGCGTGCACGGCATGGACGATCTCGACGCCCTGCTGCCCGGTGCCGAGATCGTCGTCCTGAGCCTGCCCGCCAGCGACGAGACGCATCACCTGTTCGACGCCGCGCGCATCGCGCGCATGGCCCCGGGCGCGCTGCTCGTGAACGTCGGGCGGGGGCCGCTGGTCGACACGGATGCGCTGGTCGCCGCGCTGAACTCAGGCGCGATCCGCGCGGCATCCGACGTCTTCGAAGAGGAGCCGCTGCCCGCCGGGCATCCGCTCTGGAGTACGCCGAACCTGCTGATCACGCCGCACGGCGGAGGGGCGTCGACGGCGATGAATCCGCGCATGGCCCGGCTCATCCGCCGCCAGATCGATCGAATGCTCGCGGGCGAGCCGCCCGTGAACATCGTCCTGTAAGCGCTTGCACTAGGGTGGGGATCATGGCACAGCGTGAGCAGATGGCAGCACCCGGCTCTGAGTGGTGGCGCACCGCCGTCATCTACCAGATCTACCCCCGGTCCTTCTCCGACGCCTCGGGCGACGGAATCGGCGACCTGCCCGGCATCACCAGCCGGCTAGACGATCTGAAGAGCCTCGGTATCGACGCCATCTGGCTGAGCCCGTTCATGACGAGCCCGCAGCGCGACGCCGGATACGACGTCGCCGACTATCGCGACGTCGACCCGCTGTTCGGCAAGCTCGACGATTTCGACGTCATGCTGAACGCGGCGCACGCCCGCGGCATCCGGGTCATCGTCGATCTCGTGCCCAACCACTCCTCAGACCAGCACGTCTGGTTCCAGGAGGCGCTGAAGGCGGGCCCCGGCAGCCCCGAGCGCGCCCGCTACGTGTTCCGCGACGGCCGAGGCGAGAACGGCGAGCTGCCCCCGAACAACTGGCAGAGCGTGTTCGGCGGCGGCATGTGGGAGCGCGTGACCGAGCCCGACGGCACTCCCGGCCAGTGGTACCTGCACATCTTCGACGCCACCCAGCCCGACTTCGACTGGACGAACGACGAGGTGCGCGAGGAGTTCCGCAGCATCCTGCGCTTCTGGCTCGACCGCGGCGTCGACGGATTCCGCGTCGACGTGGCGCACGGGATGATGAAGGAGGCGGGGCTGCCCGACTACGCGCCCGTCGCCGACGCCGACTCGATGGGCGGCGGCGAGGAGAACGTGCCGTACTGGGGCCAGGACGAGGTGCACGACATCTACCGCGACTGGCACAACGTGCTCGCTGAATACGACGGCGACCGCGCGCTGTGCGGCGAGGCCTGGCTGCCGACGCTGAAGAAGACCGCCCTCTGGGTGCGTCCCGACGAGATGCACCAGACCTTCAACTTCCCCTACCTGATGACGCCGTGGGATGCCCAGGAGCTGCGCCTCGTCATCCGCGAATCGCTCGATGCGTTCGGAGCGGTGGGCGCACCCAGCACCTGGGTGCTGTCGAATCACGACGTGATCCGGCACGCCTCGCGACTCGCACTGACCGCCGACAGCCCGCAGGGCGACGGCATCGGCCCGAACTCGCAGGGCAAGCCCGACCCGGCCATCGGTCTGTCCCGCGGTCGCGCGGCGACCACCGTGATGCTCTCGCTGCCCGGCTCGGCCTACGTCTACCAGGGCGAGGAGCTCGGCCTTCCCGAGGCGATGGAGATCCCCGACGAGTTCCGACAGGACCCGACGTGGTTCCGCACGAACGGCGAGCGCTACGGTCGCGACGGCTGCCGCGTTCCGCTGCCGTGGACGGCCGAGGGCCCCGCGTTCGGATTCAACGACACCGGCGCCTCGTGGCTGCCGCAGCCGGCGGAGTGGGCGAGCTTCGCGCGCGATGCCGAGGAGCGCGAGCCGGATTCGACGCTGAACCTCTACAAGAGCCTGCTTCGCGAGCGCGCCGCGCGCGGTCTGGGCAGCGGCTCGCTCGTCTGGGACGATGTGGCCGATTCGGCCGTGGCCTTCCACCGCGGCGAGCTGCACGTGGTCGCGAACCTCGGCGACGAGCCGATCGAGCTCGGCGATGACGTCACCTTCGTCGTGCAGAGCGAGCCGTTCACAGGCACCGCGCTGCCGCCGAACACGGCCGCCTGGTTCACACGCGCCTGAGCGGGTCGGCGGTCGGGATAGGCTGACGTCGTGGTGAGCATCGACGAGGTCGCAAGGCTCGCCGGAGTGTCGACGGCGACCGTCTCGCGTGCGCTCAGCGGGCGCGGGCACGTGTCGGAGCGCGCACGAGAGCGCGTGCGCTCCGCGGCCGACTCCCTCGGGTACGTCGTGTCGTCGCGCGCGTCGAGCCTGGCATCCGGACGCACGCAGAACGTCGGGGTCATCGTCCCCTTCCTCGACCGCTGGTTCTTCAGCACCGTGCTCTCGGGCGCGACCAGCGCGCTGATGCGCGCCGGCTACGACGTCACGCTGTACAACATCACGGCCGACGCCGCCGTGCGCCGAGAGGTGTTTTCGACCTTCCTGCGTCGCCAGCGGGTGGATGCCGTGATCGCCGTCGCCATCGAGCTCGACGGCGACGAGACCGCCCAGCTGCTCGATCTCGGCCTGCCGGTGATCGGCGTCGGCGGCCCGAATCCGCGGCTGCGCACGCTGACGTTCGACGACACCGCCGTCGCGCGCCTGGCCACCGAGCACCTGATCGGGCTCGGACACCGCGACATCGCGCACATCGGCGCCGCCGCGGAGTTCGAGGCCGACTTCCGGGTGCCCTCCCGCCGGCGTCTCGGCTTCGAGCAGGCGCTGTCGGATGCGAACATCCCCGCAGATCCCGCACTGTTCGAACCCGCCGACTTCACCGTCGACGGCGGGCACCGCGCCGCCATTCGGCTGCTCAGCCGCCCGGGACCGCGGCCGTCCGCGATCTTCGCCGCGTCGGACGAGATGGCGATCGGCGCCCTGCTCGCGGCGCGAGACCTCGGCATCGATGTACCGGACGACGTCTCGATCGTCGGCATCGACGGCTACGAACTGGGCGAGTTCTTCGACCTCACGACGGTCGATCAGTTCCCACTCGCGCAGGGCGAGCGCGCGGCGGCGGCGATCCTCGCGCAGCTCGAGAGCGCTGCTGATGCCGCGCCCGCCGACCTGCCCTACGAGCTGATCGTGCGCCGCACGACCGCGCCGCCGCGGCCGCGACCGTAAGCGTCCCGCATCCGGCATCCGGCGACCCGCGACCTGCACCCCGCGCGAGACTTGAGTTTCAGCACGAGACAGGGCGCCCCGACGTCGGTTTCGTGCTGGAGCGCAAGTCTCGCGGTTGACTTCACAAACACATCCATCCGGGCGATTCGGCCCGGCGCTGGCTCGGTTGGCGGACCGCTGCCTGAATACTGGTCGGATGGACGCACTCAACGACTTCGTGCTCTTCTTCGGCGACAAGCTCTGGACGTGGGCGGTGCTGCCCATCCTGCTGCTGCTCGGCCTCTACTTCACCTTCCGCTCGGGCGTCGTGCAGTTCCGCCTCATCCCCGAGATGTTCCGCACGCTCACCGACCGCACCCCGACGGATGCCGACGGCAGGCCGCAGTCGGTGTCGGCGTTCCAGGCGTTCACGATCTCGGCGGCATCCCGGGTCGGCGTCGGCAACATCGCCGGCGTCGGCACCGCGATCGCGCTCGGCGGTCCGGGTGCGGTGTTCTGGATGTGGACGATGGCGTTCATCGGCGGCGCGTCGAGCTTCATCGAGTCGACCCTGGGGCAGACCTTCAAGGTGCGCGACCAGGACGGCTTCCGCGGGGGGCCCGCGTACTACATGCAGCACGGCCTGAAGGCCCGCTGGATGGGCATCGTCTTCGCCGTCATCCTCATCCTGTGCTTCCCGTTCTCGTTCAACTCGCTGCAGGCGAACACGATCAGCGCGACCGTCTCGGGCAGCTTCGGCGGCGACGTCGCATGGATCCCGTGGGTGGTGGGCGCCGTGCTCGCAGCCCTCACCGCGCTCGTCATCTTCGGCGGCGTGCGCCGCATCGCCAGCGTCTCGTCGAGGGTCGTGCCACTGATGGCACTGATCTACCTGCTGCTGGGTCTGGTGATCGTCGCGATCCACATCGACCGCCTGCCCGAGGTCTTCGCCTCGATCTACACACAGGCGTGGGGCACGAAGGAGGTCGCCGGCGGCGCCCTGGGCACCATCATCATGATCGGCGCGAAGCGCGGCATGTTCTCGAACGAAGCGGGACTCGGCTCGGCGCCGAACGCCGGCGCGACCGCCGCCGTCACGCACCCGGTCAAGCAGGGCCTGGTGCAGACGCTCGGCGTCTACTTCGACACGTTCCTGGTCTGCTCGATCACCGCGTTCATCGTGCTCGTCGCGACCCCCGACCTGGCGAACGCCGAGCAGGGCATCGTGCTCACGCAGAACGCCCTGGTCAGCTCGCTCGGCTCGTGGTCGAACATCGTGCTGAGCGTGATCATCTTCCTGCTGGCGTTCAGCTCGATCCTCGGCAACTACTACTACGGCGAGTCGAACATCGAGTTCATCCGCGCCAAGCGCGGCGTGCTGCAGACCTACCGCGCCCTGGTCGTGCTGGTCGTCTTCCTCGGCTCGATCGCGTCGGCAGACCTCATCTGGAACACCGCCGACAGCATCATGGGCGTCATGGCGATCGTCAACCTCATCGCCATCGCGCTGCTCTCCGGCGTCGCGTTCAAGCTGCTGCGCGACTACCTCGACCAGCGCCGGGCCGGGCTCGACCCGGTGTTCACCCGGGAGCGGATGCCCGAGGTCACCGGCATCCAGTGCTGGGAGGACGAGCTGAGCGTCACCGGACCGATCCCCGTCGCCGGCCGGAGACGCTGAGCGCGGTGCCGCTCAGGCGGCACCCTGCTACGGCGCGCACGCCCCGATAGGCTGGAGGAGGAGTGTCGGGAAGCCTGGTCGACGTCATCGTCCGTCGACCCGGAAGGCCCCGAATGGTGCGCTCCTCCTCCCGCTTCCGCCCGCTGTTCCCCACGTCGTCGCGCGCGGAGTCGCGCCGCATCGGCGAGATCCTCCGCACCGAGACGACCGGTGGCGTCCTGCTCGTCGTCGCCGCGGCCGTCGCGCTGCTGTGGGCGAACTCGCCGTGGGCCGACGGCTACTTCGCCCTTCGCGATATGCGAGTCGGCTACGAGCCGTGGCACCTCGACCTCACGCTCGGGCAGTGGGCGGCAGACGGCCTGCTCGCGGTCTTCTTCTTCATGGTCGGCCTCGAGCTCAAGCGCGAGTTCGTCGCCGGGGATCTGCGGCGATTCAGCACCGCGATCATCCCGGTCGTCGCGGCGCTCGGCGGCGTGGTGGTGCCCGCGCTGGTCTACGTCGCTGTCACGAGCGGCACGCCGGATGCTGCCAGGGGGTGGGCCATCCCCACAGCCACCGACATCGCGTTCGCGGTGGCGGTGCTCGCGATCATCGGCTCGCATCTGCCCAGCGCGCTGCGCATCTTCCTGCTGACGCTGGCCGTGGTCGACGATCTCGTCGCGATCGCGATCATCGCGATCTTCTACACCGACAGCATCGACGTCATCCCGCTGCTGTTGGCGGCGCTTGTGATCTTCGCGTACGGCGTCATCGCGCAGCGCTACCGGAGGCTGTTCCGCCTGCACGCGTCGGCGGCGTGGCTCATCCTGCTGCCGATCGGCTTCGTCGCCTGGGCGCTCGTGCACGCGTCTGGTGTGCATGCGACGATCGCCGGCGTGCTGCTCGGCTTCACGATCCCCGTGCTGCACCGTCGTGCGGCGCACGAAGACGAGAGCGGCCCTGGTCTGGCCGAGATCTTCGAGCACCGGTTCCGTCCGCTCTCCAGCGGCGTCGCGGTGCCCGTCTTCGCCTTCTTCTCAGCCGGCGTGGCCATCGGCGGTCTCGAGGGGTGGCTCTCGGCGCTCGGCGACCCGGTGGTGCTCGGCATCATCCTCGGCCTGATCGTGGGGAAGCCGATCGGCATCGCCGTCGCCACGTGGGCCGTCACCCGGGTGCGGCGGATCGATCTCGATCCCTCGCTGCAGTGGATCGACATCATCGGCGTGGGGCTGCTCGCCGGCATCGGCTTCACGGTCTCGCTCCTCGTAGCCGAGCTGAGCTTCGACGTCGCCGACCCCCACCACGATCAGGCGAAGGTGGCGATCCTCACTGCATCGGTGGGCGCCGCCGTGCTGGCGTCCGCCCTGCTGGGGCTGCGCAACCGCCGCTACCGGAAGAACGCGGCGACCTGACCAGACGCAAAAGAACCGGCCGGGAACCACGTGGGTCCCGGCCGGTTCTGTAGACGCTCAGATCAGAGCGCGCGGATCTTCGCCGCCTGCATGCCCTTGGGGCCGCGCTCGGGCTCGAACTCCACCTTCTGGTTCTCGGTGAGCTCCTTGTAGCCGGAGCCCTCGATCGCCGAGAAGTGCGCGAACAGGTCGTCGGAGCCGTCATCGGGAGCGATGAAGCCGAAGCCCTTCTCGGAGTTGAACCATTTCACAGTGCCAGTGGCCATGTGCTTCTGCTTTCTTTCGATGTGGCCGCTGTCGCAGCCGAAGTGCCCCCGCTGAATTGTCCGGCGGGTACGTTACGACGATGCCGATGAGGAGACGCAATGCGTGCGACCCGACGGGATCGTGGGGATCCTGTTCCGCGGAACTCACACGCGGGATGGGATCGGGGTGATGGGCTGCAGCGAGATTCGCGAGCCTTGTGAGAGTGGGCCCTCCGGCGGAGGGACACCCAACCGTACCACGCCCGACGGCTCGCCCGGCTGCGCCCCGGGGCTAGGCTCATCGCATGACCGTCGACCTCGAAGCCCTCTACATGGATCTGCACAGGCATCCGGAGCTGTCGTTCCAGGAGACGCGCACTGCCGGCATCGCCGCGACGCACCTGCGTGATCTCGGGCTCGAGGTGACCGAAGGTGTCGGCATCACCGGCGTCGTCGGTGAGCTGAGGAACGGCGAGGGGCCGACGGTCTGGCTGCGCGCCGACATGGATGCCCTGCCCGTCGTCGAGGAGACCGGACTCGCCTATGCGTCGACCGCGACCGGCGTCGACCCCGACGGCAACACCGTGGGCGTCATGCACGCGTGCGGGCACGACATGCACGTGACCGCCATGATCGGCGCGGTCGAGCGTCTGGTCGCCGAGCGCGAGCAGTGGAACGGGACGGTCGTTGTCGTGATCCAGCCCGCCGAGGAGTACGGCGCCGGCGCCCGCGCGATGCTCGACGACGGGGCCCTCGACCGCTTTCCGCGGCCCGACGTGGTGCTCGGTCAGCACGTCACTCCCCTGCCCGCAGGCACGATCGGGGTGCGACCGGGGCCGCAGATGTCGGCATCCGACGGCATCCAGGTCGTGCTGCACGGTCGCGGCGGTCACGGGTCGCGTCCGCACTCGACGGTCGACCCGATCGTCATGGCCGCAGCGACGATCATGCGGCTGCAGACCGTCGTCTCACGCGAGGTCGACCCGCGCGACCTCGCCGTCGTGACGGTCGGCGCAATCCACGCCGGCACGAAGAACAACATCATTCCGGCCGACGCCACGCTGCAGCTCAGCCTGCGCTATCCCGACGAGCAGCTGCGCGAGAAGGTCCTCGAGCGGGTCGAACGCGTCATCCGCGCCGAGGCGATGGCATCCGGGGCCGAACGCGAGCCCGAGATCTCGACCCTGCACCGGCTGCCGGCGACCATCAACGACGCCGACGCCACCGCCCGGGTGGTCTCGGCGTTCCAGGGCGTCTTCGGCGAGCAGTCGGTGATCGATCCGGGGCTGTTCACGGGCAGCGAGGACGTGTCGTGGTTCGCCCGCGATGCGGGCGTGCCTCTGGTGTTCTGGTTCTGGGGCGGCGTCGACCCGAAGGTGTACGCGGATGCCCTGGCCGGCGGCACGGTCGACAAGGACGTCCCCACGAATCACTCGCCGTTCTACGCCCCGGTGATCCACCCCACGATCGAGGTGGGCGTCTCGGCGCTGGTGACCGCGGCTCGGGAGTTCCTCGACTGACGACTTCCGTCAGGCCCGCGCGCTCGACGAGCTGAGAGCGGCGTTGATGAGCACCTCTGCTGCGGCTCGCGCCTGAGCTGCGACCTGCGGGTCTGCGGAGATCGCCGCGGTGCTCTGCGCGCCCTCGGCGAGGATCGAGAGCTGAGCGGCGAGCGCGGCGCTGCCACCGGATTCGGCCGCGAGGGTCGCCATCTGACTCTGGAACGACGCCTTGTGCTCTCTGACCAGCCGGGCCACGACAGGGTTCGTACCGCCCAGCTCGCCGAAGGCGTTGATGAACGCGCAGCCGCGGAAGTCGTCGGCGCAGAACCAGTTCTCGAGGTAGGTGTAGACCGCGAGCAGCCGGGCGCGCGGGTCGTCGCCCGCATCGGCCACCGCGGCGGCGAGTGTCGTCTCCCACTCCTCGTGCTTGCGCTGCAGCACGGCCGCGATGATGTCGTCTTTCGACGGGAAGAGCGCGTACAGCCGGCGCAGCGACACGCCGGCGGCGGCCCGCAGCTCGTCCATGCCCACGGCCGCGTATCCCTTGCGGTAGTAGAGCCGTTCGGCGGCGGAGAGAACCTGCTCGCGTGCGTCATCTGCGGTCATGTGACGAGTCTAGTTGACACGAGAACGATCGTTCCCCTATGGTTGAGCACAGCAGCGAGAACGACCGTTCTCACTCCCACTGGAAAGGATCTCATCATGGGCACCATCACCGTTGGCACCGAGAACAGCACCCCCATCGAGCTCTACTACGAAGACCAGGGACAGGGTCAGCCCGTCGTGCTCATCCACGGCTACCCGCTCAACGGCCACAGCTGGGAGCGCCAGACCCGCGAGCTGCTCGACCAGGGCTACCGCGTCATCACCTACGACCGCCGTGGCTTCGGCCAGTCGTCCAAGGTCGACACCGGCTACGACTACGACACCTTCGCCGCCGACCTCAACACCGTGCTCGAGACGCTCGACCTGCGCGACGTCGTGCTGGTGGGCTTCTCGATGGGCACCGGCGAGCTCGCCCGCTACGTCGGCCGCTACGGTCACGACCGCGTCGCGAAGCTCGCCTTCCTCGCCTCGCTCGAGCCCTTCCTCGTGCAGCGCGACGACAACCCCGAGGGTGTGCCGCAGTCGGTCTTCGACGGCATCGCGGCCGCGGCGAGGGGCGACCGCTACGCCTGGTTCACCGACTTCTACAAGGACTTCTACAACCTCGACGAGAACCTCGGCTCGCGCATCAGCCAGCAGGTCGTCGACGCGAACTGGAACCTCTCGGTCACCAGCGCGCCGGTCGCCGCCTACGCGGTCGTGCCCGCCTGGATCGAGGACTTCCGCGGCGATGTCGACGCCGTGCGCGAGGCCGACAAGCCCACGCTGATCCTGCACGGCACGAACGACAACATCCTGCCGATCGACGCCACCGCCCGCCGGTTCCACCAGGCTGTGCCCGCCGCCGACTACGTCGAGATCGAGGGCGCCCCGCACGGACTGCTCTGGACCCACGCCGGCGAGGTCAACGCTGCACTGACCTCGTTCCTCGCGAAGTAAGACCCGCTTCACCCCTGAAGGACGATCGCGATTCTGAAGGATGCTGCCGCCCGCGGCATCTTCAGAATCGCGCTCGTCCTGAATCCGTCAGACCTGGATCGCCCGCTGATTGCTCTCGTGCGCCTCGCGGTGCAGGCGCTCCATGCGCAGGTCGAGCTCGCCGGCCGCACCGGCGGCGTCGGTGAGGCTCTGCACGAGGTGCGCCGGCACCCGGCCGGCGAACTTGTAGTGGATCTTGTGCTCGAGGCTCGCCCAGAAATCCATCGCGATGGTGCGGAACTGCACCTCGACCGGGATCGCCACCGGTCCGGTCGAGAGGAAGACCGGCACCTCGACGATCGCGTGCAGACTGCGATAGCCGTTGGCCTTGGGCTCGGCGATGTAGTCCTTGACCCTGCGCACCGTCACATCGTCCTGCTGTGTGAGCAGATCGAACAGTCGGTACACGTCGCTGACGAAGCTGCACGTCACGCGCACTCCGGCGATGTCGGTGATCTCGCGGCGGATCACCTCGAAGTCGGCGTCGATGCCCTTGCGGGCGACCTTCTCGACGATGCTGTCCGGTGTCTTCACGCGGCTCTTGACGTGCTCGATCGGGTTGTAGGCATGCATGTGCGTGAACTCGTCCCGCAGAATCGAGATCTTCGTCTCGACCTCGCGCATCCCGAACTCGTACTCGCGCAGGAACCGCTGGAACGCATCCCTCAGCTGCTTCGCCTCGGCGAGCGCGGCCTCGTCGACCGGGAGAATCGTCATACTCCCGACGCTACGCACCCGCGTTCGGAATCGGCTGGGATCGCTGCCGCGGGGGCGCGCTCGACCGCCCGGCACGTGGCTACGCGCGTGATTGAATGAGATCCCCGGAAAGGCAGATCGCACATGACCGTCGACATCCCACTCACCGTCGTGGGCAGCATCAACAGCGACATCACCGCGACGACGAGCCGGCTGCCGGGCGCCGGCGAGACCGTCGGCGGTGGTGTGCTCACGCGCGACGCCGGCGGCAAGGGCGCCAATCAGGCGGCCGCGGCCGCCCGTCTCGGCGCGCGCACGCGGATGATCGGAGCGGTCGGCGCCGATGCCTCCGGCGACGACATGCGGCGAGCGCTGGCGGATGCCGGGGTCGACGTCTCGGGTGTGATCACCGCCGAGCGCGAGACCGGCACGGCCCTGATCATGGTCGACGCCCAGGGCGAGAACCAGATCTCGGTGTGCGAGGGCGCGAACGCCGAGGTCACCCTCGACGGCATCGAGTTCACCGACGATGAGACGGTGATGGCGCAGCTGGAGATCTCGATCGACACCGTGACCGAGCTCGCCCGCCGCTGCCGCGGATTCTTCGTGCTCAACGCCGCCCCGGCGATGCCGCTGCCCGACGAGCTGCTGCACCGAGCCGACCTCGTCATCGTCAACGAGACCGAGTACGCGCTCATCCCCGAGCTCGCCGACGCCGCACTCGTCGCGGTCACGTACGGTGCCGAGGGCTCGGCGCTGTTCGCGCGAGGTGAGCGTCTGGCGTTCGCCCCGGCGAAGCGCGCCCGCCCCGTGAACACCGTGGGCGCCGGCGATGCGTTCTGCGCCGCATTGACGATCGCGCTGCGCTCCGGGCTGAGCCACGAGGATGCCCTGCACGCGGCCAACGCGGTCGGCGCCGCCGCCGTGGAAGATCCCTGCTCGCGCCCGCGCCTCGGCCGCCTCGGCGACTACCTGCGCGACACCGCGGACGCCTGACCGGATTCGCCTCGCGCGCCGTTGTTGCGCAGTGCGGGCGGCAGGCGTAGTGTCGCCGCTCGTGGCAAATGAAATGCGTGAGAACGCGGACGCCCCGCAACTCGCGAAACGCATCCTCCTCGGCGAACCACTCACCACACAGCAGGTCGACGACCAGCTGCTCCCCAAGCGCATGGCCCTGCCGATCTTCGCATCCGACGCACTGAGCTCGGTGGCCTACGGCCCGCAGGAGATGCTCATGATCATGCTCATCGGCGGGGTCTCGTTCCTGACCCTCAGCCCGTGGGTCGCAGCAGCCGTGGTGCTGCTGCTGATCGTCGTGGTGCTCAGCTACCGGCAGCTCATCAAGGCCTACCCGTCGGGCGGCGGCGACTACGAGGTCGCGTCGACCAATCTCGGCGAGGTGCCCGGCGTCGTCGTGGCCGCGGCGCTGCTCGTCGACTACGTGCTCACCGTGGCCGTGTCGATCGCCTCCGGCGTCGACAACATCATCTCCGCCGTGCCCCAGCTCGACCCGTGGCGAGTCGAGCTGGCCGTCGGCTTCGTCATCCTCATCGTGGTCGTCAACCTGCGCGGCGTGCGTGAGGCGTCGACCGTGTTCGCCATCCCGACGTATGTGTTCATCGGGTCGGTCGTGCTGATGATCGGCACCGGGCTCATCCGCACCTTCCTCGGCGATGCGCCGGTCGCGGCCAGCGCCGGCTACACCGTCGAGGCCGAGAGCATCTCGCAGGCGGCGATCGTGCTCCTCGTGCTGCGCGCCTTCTCGAGCGGATGCTCGGCACTGACCGGCGTCGAGGCGGTGTCGAACGGCGTGCAGGCGTTCCGCAGCCCGAAGATCCGCAACGCGCAGCTGACCCTGACGATGATGGGCGGGGTCGCGGCGGTGCTGTTCACCGGCCTCACCGCGATGGCGCTGATCGCCGGCGTGCGCTACGCCGAGAACCCGTGCGACCTGCAGGGCTTCGACTGCTCGGGCCCGCAGCCGAGCCTGATGGCGCAGATCGCCGCCGCGACGTTCGGCGGCGGCAGCATCCTGTTCTTCGTCATCCAGGCGGCCACCGCCTGCGTGCTGCTGCTCGCCGCCAACACCGCGTTCAATGGCTTCCCGCTGCTCGGAGCCGTGCTCGCCCGCGACGGCTACGCGCCGAAGGCACTGAACACCCGCGGCGACCGGCTCGTGTTCTCGAACGGGATGATCCTGCTCGGCATCGGCGCCGTCACGGTGCTGGTGGCGTTCCAGGCGAACCTCACAGCGCTGATCCAGCTGTACATCATCGGGGTGTTCGTGTCGTTCTCGCTGGGACAGATCGGCATGGTGCGGCACTGGCGACGCACGCTGCGCGAGACGACTCACCGGCGACTGTCGGAGGTCGCAGCCGAACGGCGCTCGGCGCATGTGGGGCTGGTGATCAACTCGCTCGGCGCGAGCATGACCGTCGCCGTGCTCGTCATCGTGACCATCACCAAGTTCACGCACGGCGCCTGGATGGTGTTCTTCGCGATCCCGCTGCTCGCCGTGCTGATGCTGGGGGTGAAGCGGTACTACCGCGACGTCGAGCACGAGATCAGCATCGACGACACGACGCACTTCGGCTCGCAGGGCGACGTCGCCATCGTGCTCGTCAGCCGCCTGCAGAAGCCGGTGATCAAGGCGCTCGACTACGCGATCGCCGCACAGCACGAGAAGACCATCGCCGTGCACATCGCCCTGACGCCGGAGGACGGCAAGGTGCTGCAGCGCGAGTGGGAGCAGCACGGCATCCCGGTGCCGCTGGTGATCGTCGATTCGCCGTACCGCACCTTCGCGCAGCCCATCGAGCACTTCATCCGCGAGTACCGCGAGAAGCACGGCCCGTCGGTCGTCACGGTCTACCTGCCCCAGTACATCGTCGGGCACTGGTGGGAGAGCCTGCTGCACAACCGACGCGCACGCCGCATCGCCTCGCAGCTGATGCTCGTGCACGGGGTGACGATCACCCTCGTGCCGTGGCTGCTCGATTCGTCGGAGCTGATCTACGGGCGCCGGTCGCGCCCGGTGCCCGGGCAGGAGCGCGCCGGACGCCCCGTGGCGCTCTACGGCGACGCACCGCACGGTCGTCGCGCGCAGCGGCCGGCCGGACCCCCCGACGCCGGATGAGCGGACGAACCCAGGATTACGCTGTCGACATGCTCTCTCTGAACGACGTCGCCTGGCCGGTGCGCACCGAGCGGCTCGAGATCCGCCCGCTCGCACTCGACGATCTCGACGCGATGTGGGAGATCCGGCGTCTTCCGGAGGTGAACCGGTGGCTGGGGCGCGCCCCGGCGACCCGCGAGGCCTTCCACGAGACCTACTCCGAGCCGAGCCGGCGGGCGATGACCTTCGTGATCGTCCGACCGGATGCCGAGACCGGCGCGCAGCCCATCATCGGCGATCTGATGATCCGCATCGAAGACGCCTGGGCGCAGGCCGAGGTCGCCGCGCAGGCGGCGGCGACCCAGGCCGAGCTGGGCTGGGCGCTCGCCCCCGAGCACACCGGGCAGGGCTACGCCGCCGAGGCGGTGCGCGCGGTGATCGATCTGTGCTTCACCACGCTGGGCTTGCGGCGCGTGCACGCGGGATGCTTCGCCGTCAACGAGCCGTCGTGGCGACTGATGGAGCGTCTCGGGATGCGCCGCGAGGAGAGCAGCCGCAAGACCGGACTGCACCGCTCAGGCGAGTGGATGGACGGGCTGAATTACGCGCTGCTCGCCGAGGAGTGGCCCGTCGAGCGCTGACGCCCGACCGCGCCCGTCAGCCCGTCAGCCCGTCAGCGGTCGAGGACGGCCTCGGGGCGCAGGTCGAGCCGGCGCAGCGCCTGCGCGTTGAGCGCCACGACGATGGTCGACAGGCTCATCAGCACGGCGCCCACCGACATCGGCAGCACGAATCCGATCGGCGCGAGCACGCCGGCGGCCAGCGGCACCGAGATCAGGTTGTACCCGGCGGCCCACCACAGGTTCTGCGTCATCTTGCGGTAGCCGGCCCGCGACAGCTCGATCACAGAGACCACCGCTCGCGGGTCGTCGGATGCCAGGATCACCCCGGCCGACCCGATCGCCACGTCCGTGCCGGCGCCGATCGCGATGCCGACATCCGCCTGCGCAAGTGCCGGAGCGTCGTTCACGCCGTCGCCGACCATCGCGACCCTCCTGCCCTCGCTCTGCAGCGCGGCGACCTTGGCCGACTTGTCCTCCGGGCGCACCCCGGCGAAGACCCGGTCGATTCCCAGCTCGTCGGCCACCGCGTGCGCGACGGCCTCGGCGTCGCCGGTGATCATCACCACCTCGATGCCGCGGGAGTGCAGCGCGTCGACGGCCTGCCGCGACTCGACACGGATCTCGTCGGCCAGCTTCAACCCACCGATGACCCGTCCGTCGCGCAGCACGTGCAGGATGATCGCCCCTTCGGAGCGCCAGCGCTCGGCATCCGGCACCTCGTCGACACCGGCCTCGGTGAGCAGGTGCGGTCCGCCGACGCGGATCTCGGCGCCGTCGACCGTCGCGGTGACGCCGACGGCGGGCGACGAGCTGAAGCCGGTCGCCGTCAACGCACCGGTGGGTCCCTGAGCTCGTCGAAGGGCGGATGCCGCCCGGACGATCGCCTTCGCCAGCGGATGCTCGCTGTCGGCCTCAGCGGCCGCGGCGAGCGCCAGCACGGCATCATCGTCCCAGCCGTCGACCGGGGCGATGGCAGTGACGGTCGGCTCGCCCTTGGTGAGGGTTCCGGTCTTGTCGAACAGCACCGTGTCGACGGTGCGCATGCTCTCGAGCGCCAGCCGGTCCTTCACGAGCACGCCGGCGCGGGCTGCCCGCTCGGTCGCGATCGAGACGACCAGCGGGATGGCGAGCCCCAGGGCGTGCGGGCAGGCGATGACGAGCACGGTGATGGTGCGCACGACCGCCTCGTCGGGCATCCCGAACAGGGTCCAGACCACGGCGGTGATCGCGGCGGCACCCAGCGCGAACCAGAACAGCCAGGCGGCGGCGCGGTCGGCGAGGCGCTGCGCGCGCGAGCTGGACGCCTGTGCGTCGGAGACGAGCTTGCGGATGCCGGCGAGGGCGGTGTCGTCGCCGATGGCGTCGACCTCGATGCGGAGTCCCGAGTCGGTGGCGACCGTGCCTGCGGTGACGCGGTCGCCCACCCCGCGACCGACCGTGCGGGACTCGCCGGTGAGCATCGACTCGTCCATGCTGGCGCGGCCGTCGACGATCACGCCGTCGGCCGGCACGCTGCCGCCGGGGCGCACGATCACGACGTCGCCGATGCGCAGGTCGGCCGGATCGACGGCGGTGACCTCGTCGCCGTCGACGCGCTCGGCCTCATCCGGCAGAAGAGCTGCGAGCGAGTCGAGCGCCGAGGTGGTCTGCGCGAGCGAGCGCATCTCGAGCCAGTGACCCAGCAGCATGATCACGATCAGCAACGCCAGCTCCCACCAGAACTCGAGTTCGTGGTGCAGGATGCCGAGGCCCGCACCCCACGACGCGAGGAACGCGACGGTGATGGCCAGACCGATGAGCAGCATCATCCCGGGCGTGCGGCTCCTGAGCTCGCCGACGGCTCCGGTGAGGAACGGGCGGCCGCCCCAGACGTACATCACCGTGCCCAGCAGCGGGGCGATCCAGCGCGCCCACCCCGGCACCTCGTAGCCGATGATCATCGCGAACATGCCGCTCGTCGCGACCACGGGAACGGCGATCAGCAGGTTGATCCAGAACAGCCGGCGGAACTGCCCGACGTGGTCGCCGTGCCCGCCGTGGTGGTCGCCGTGCCCGCCGTGGTGGTCACCATGGCCGGCGTGGGTGACATGGCCCCCGGATCCGGCGGTGTGGTCGCCGTGGTCGTGGTTCCCGGGGTGTGTCTCGTGCGCATTCATGACGGATCCTTCTGATCAGCGGAACGCCCGCAGCCGCAGACTGTTGCCCACGACGAACACGCTCGAGAACGCCATCGCGGCCCCGGCGAGCATCGGGTTCAGCAGTCCGAGCGCGGCGAGCGGGATCGCCGCGACGTTGTACGCGAACGCCCAGAACAGGTTGCCCTTGATCGTGCCGAGCGTGCGGCGCGAGAGCCTGATGGCGTCGGCCGCGGCGCGCAGGTCGCCCCGCACGAGCGTGATGTCGGATGCCTCGATCGCGACGTCCGTGCCGGTGCCCATCGCCATGCCCAGGTCGGCCTGAGCCAGCGCGGGGGCATCGTTCACGCCGTCGCCGACCATCGCCACGACCCGCCCCTCGGCCTGCAGGCGCGACACGACAGCGACCTTGTCTGCCGGCAGCACCTCCGCGATGACCTCCTCGATACCGACCTGCGCGGCGATGTGCCGTGCCGCGGCCTCGTTGTCTCCGGTCAGCAGCACGGGCCGCAGCCCGATCGCGACGAGAGACGCGACCGCCTCGGCACTCGTCGCCTTGACCTCGTCTGCGACGACGATCACGCCCGCGGCGGCGCCGTCCCAGCCGACCAGGATCGCCGTCTGCCCGGTGGCCTCGGCATCCGCCTTCGCCGCGAGCAGATCGGCGGAGGGGTGGATCGACCAGTCCTCGAGCAGCGAGAGGCGCCCGACCACCACGGCGCGGCCGTCGACGACACCCGTGACACCGCGGCCGTCGTGGCTGCGGAACGAGTCGACCGATGGCAGCACCCGCTGCGAGGTCGGAGTCGTCGGAGCATCCGGACCGGTGTCGGCGGGCGACGCGGCGGCTCGCCGCCGGGCATCCGGATCAGCTGAGATCTCCGACGCGGCGGATGCGATGGCACGCGCGATCGGATGCTCGCTGGCGTGCTCGACGGCTCCCGCCAGGAGCAGCAGATCGGCGGCATCCACGCCCTGCTCGGGCACGACGGCTGCGACCGACATCCGTCCCTCGGTGACCGTTCCCGTCTTGTCGAGCACGACGGTGTCGACCCGACGGGTCGATTCGAGCACCTCCGGTCCTTTGATCAGGATGCCCAGCTGCGCACCGCGCCCCGTTCCCACGAGCAGAGCCGTGGGGGTCGCGAGGCCGAGGGCGCACGGGCAGGCGATGATGAGCACCGCGACAGCGGCGGTGAAGGCGACGGATGCCGGGAAGCCGAGCACCAGCCAGACGGCGAGCGTGACGAGGGCGATGCCGATGACGATCGGCACGAACACCCCCGAGATGCGATCGGCGAGGCGCTGCACCTCCGCCTTGCCGGTCTGCGCATCCTCGACCATGCGTGCCATCTGCGCGAGCTGCGTGTCGGCGCCGACGCGCGTCGCGCGCACGACGAGTCGCCCGCCCGCGTTCACCGTCGCGCCGGTCACCGCATCGCCCGCCGCGACCTCGACGGGGACCGACTCCCCGGTGATCATCGACTGGTCCACCGCCGAGGTGCCCGAGACGACCACGCCGTCGGTGGCGATCTTCTCGCCCGGGCGCACGACGAACTCGTCGCCGACACGCAGGTCGTCGATCGGGATGCGCTTCTCGCGGCCCTCGTCGAGCACCCCGACGTCCTTGGCGCCGAGCTCCATCAGGGCGCGAAGCGCTGCCCCCGCCTGACGCTTGGCGCGCTTCTCGAAGTAGCGGCCGGCGAGCACGAACATCGTCACACCCGCGGCCACCTCGAGATAGATGTTGCCGGCACCGTCGCTGCGCGTGATCGCGAGCGAGAAGCCGTGCGTCATGCCCGGCATGCCCGCTGTGCCGAGGAACAGCGCGTAGAGCGACCAGAGGAACGCGGCCGACGTGCCGAGACTGATCAGGGTGTCCATGGTGGCGGCGCCATGCCGCAGGTTCACCCACGCCGCCCGGTGGAAGGGCCACGCGGCCCACACGATCACCGGGGCGGCGAGCGCGAGAGACGCCCACTGCCAGTACGTGAACTGCAGCGCGGGGATCATCGCGAGCAGGATGACCGGGATCGACAGCACGACCGAGCCGATCAGGCGCTGACGCAGCGAGCGCAGCTCCTGGTCGGCGGCGGGCTCGGCATCCGGCCCGTCCGCCCCGTGGTCGGCGGGCGGCGCAGGAACCACGGCCGAGTACCCCGCGTTCTCGATCTCGGCGATCAGCGCTGCCGCGTCGACGGGTCCGTCGACGACCACCTGGGCCTTCTCGGTCGCATAGTTCACGCTCGCTGAGACGCCGTCGAGGCGGTTCAGCTTCTTCTCGATGCGCATCGCACACGATGCACAGGTCATCCCGCCGATCTCGAGGTCGATACGGGTCTGCTCGGCGCCGGACGGCGCCGCGTCGTCTCTCACGATCTGGTCACCCCGTGGCGCGTCAGGCCGTGACCGCGTGGTACCCCGCCTCGTCGACTGCCGCGATCACGGCGTCGGCGTCGACAGCGGCGACCGAGGTGACGACGAGGCGGCCGGTCTGCGCGCTGACATCGATGCTCTCGACGCCGGCGATCTTCTCGACCTCTTCACGCACGGACATCTCGCAGTGGCCGCATGTCATGCCGGTGACCTGGAATTCGGTGGTGCTCATGGTTCCTCCTTCGTCCGCGTACCCCTGAGGGGTACTCACACCAGAGTACTACCATGTACCCCCCTGGGGTATCCTGTTCTTCACCCTGCAGCGCTACTGGCGCTCGGGCCTGACCGCCGAAGCAGTGAAGGGCTGCCCCCTCACGCATCGAGTCGAGCGTCTCCGTCGGGCATCTGCCCGGTGGAGACGTTTCGCGTGAAGAGCACGAGCCACGTGAAGACGACCACCACAGCGAGCAGCTCGACCGCCGTCAGGTTGTAGTAGCCGAACGGCACCCAGAGAAGCACGATCAGCACCATCCCGGCGACGAACACCGCGCTGGCCGCGACGAAGGCACGCGGCAGCCCCGCGATCAGGGTCGGACACGCCGCGATCAGCACGACGAAGGCGATGATCAGGCAGACGGAGAACATGTTGTGCAGCAGCTGGCTGACATCGACCGGGACCGCGCCGACGCCCATGAAGGCCACTCCGACGACGACCAGCAGGGTGCGCACGATGCCCACCCCGCGCGCCGGCACCGCATAGCGGATGCTGCGCACCCGCAGATCCCGGGTGAGGTAACCCGAGAGGGTGATCAGCACGAGACCGGACAGGATCACGGTCACGTTGAACGAGTACGATCCGCTCACCCCTCGCATCCCCAGCGCCGAGAAGTTGTTCTGCCACCAGAGCTCGTCTTCGGCCGAGAGCATGCTCGAAAGCGTGCCGGCGGCGAGGAACAGCGCCAGCAGGGTCGCAACGCGCTGCGTGGTGATGTCGGATGCCAGCAGCGACAGCGCGTACGTGCTCGCAGCGACCGCGCCGGCGGTGAGCACCGCCGCCGCGAACGCCCCGATCTCGAGGGAGCGGAACGCCAGCTGCGCGATGGAGAACAGGGCGGCGATCAGCAGCATCACCATCGCGGAGGCCGTCAGCGTGAGTCCGATCACGTCGATCGCGCGCCGCAGTCGGGAGCGACGCACGACTTCTCGGCCTCTCCCTCGGCGCGAGTCGGCGCGCACGTACGTGATCGCGAAGACGGGGACTCCGACGATGCCGGCCACCAGCGCCGCGAACGAGCCGACCGGCAGCGCCCCGTCGGCGAGCCCGACCAGGCGCCCGGCGAAGACGATCAGTCCGCCGATCAGCCCACTCAGGCCGCCGAGGCCTGCGGCGACGATCGCGCGGGACTCGGCAGCGGCTCTGACGGCATCGCCTCGGACGGCATCGGGGCGGACGGCATCGGCGCGCGAGGCATCGGCCACGTCGGCGGCATCGGAGGTTGAGCTCACCCGCCCATCATCCCAGCGAGGCGGTCGGTCAGGTGCCGATGAACTCCTCGGTCGGCCCGAAGGCCGGCCGCTCGCGGATCTCGACGCGCGAAGGCAGACGGTCGGTGTCGAGAACGACGATCTCGTTCTCGCCCGCGTGCCAGAGCGGCGCGGGTGCGTACAGCGTCTCCTGCGGGCCGCGCTCCCAGTAGCGGCCGAGCAGGAAGCCGTTCAGCCACACCATGCCCTTCGCTCCTCCGGGGAAGGCGAGCCACGCGTCGAGCGGCTCGGCGACGTCGAGCACGCCCGAGGCGAGCCCGGCGGGGTCTGCGACCGCCATGCCGGCGTGCACGCCGGCATCCGCCGTGGGGATCCCCTCGCCGAGAACGCGATGCGTCCAGCCGTGCTGGTACCGGCGTCCGTCGACCACGACGCCGCCGAGGATGCCCTTGGCCTGGCCGGTGAGGGGCCCGTAGTTGATCCGCCCGAGGCTCTCGACGACGATCACCACCCGGCCGCTGCCGCCCGCGGCGGGCAGCGCGAGCGTGTGCTCACCGTCGTGCTCGAGGGTGCCCAGCCGCTCGCCGTCGAAGAAGATCGTCGCGCGGTCGTGCAGCTGCAGGATGCCGAGGGTGGCCCCCGCCGGGAAGAGCAGATCGCTCTCGTAGGCGACCAGCCCATCCTCCGCGCCGAGCTCTTCGAAGCTCAGCGGCTGCGGCGACTCGGCGCGCACGGGCGTCGCGTCGATCACCTCGAGCAGCGCGGCGTCGGCGCGCAGGTCTGCCGACGCCGCGGACTGCCGTCGCGGGGCATCCGGAACGGGCGGCAGCTCGCCGTCGTGAAAGCGCGCGAACCGTTCGCGCAGCGCGTGGAACTTCTCGCCGAGCGTGCCGTCCTCGCCGATCGGGGCGTCGGAGTCGTAGCTGGTGACGGTCGGCTGGATCACGCCGTCGTGGTTCGAGCCGTTCCACAGCCCGAAGTTGGTGCCGCCGTGCGCCATGTACAGGCTCACCGACCCGCCGGCGTCGAGCAGCTCGTCCACCGTGCTGAGCATGCTGGCCGCCGATCGGATGTGGTGCTGCTCGCCCCAGTGGTCGAACCAGCCGCCCCACAGCTCGCTGCACATCAGGTGCTCGCCCTCGCGCTGCAGCTCGATCGCGCGCGGCACTCCGGTGCCGAACGTGAAGGTGCCCATGGCGCCGGGTACGCTGCCGTGCTCGATCATGTCGGAGGTGATGCCGTCGGCGGTGGTGAGCATCTCGACCATGCCGCGCGAGCGCAGACCGTCGCGCAGGTGGGCGAGGTAGCCGGCATCCGTTCCGTACGAGCCGTACTCGTTCTCGACCTGGATCAAACTGATCGGGCCGCCGTGCGCCGCCTGCAGCGGCACCAGCTGCGGGATCAGCTGGTCGTACCACGCATCGACGGCGGCGATGAAGTCGGCGTCGACGGTGCGGAGGGCGCGCGTGCGTCCGCTGAGCCAGAAGGGGATGCCGCCGTTCGACCACTCCGCGCAGATGTACGGGCTGGGGCGGACGAACACGTCGAGCCCGACCTCGCCCGCGATGCTGATGAAGCGTGCGACGTCGCGCCAGCCGGTGAAGTCGTGCTCGCCCTCGACGCGCTCGTGGAAGTTCCACGCGATATACGTGTCGACGGTGTTCGCCCCCATCGCCGCCAGGCGGCGCAGGCGGTCCTCCCACTGATCGGGATGCACCCGGAAGTAGTGCACGGCGCCGGACAGAATGCGGTGCGGTGCTCCGTCACGGAGGATCTGGCCGTCGCGCCAGGTGAGGGTGGGGGTGGACATGCGGCTCCCGGTCGAAGGAAATGTTTGCGCGGACGCACCGCTATCATTGCGGACTGTCGCCCCGTCGCCCGAGTTCGGACCGCGCCTCGCCGCCCGCGAAGCAGCCGTGTGGGCCCAGCCGAGCTCGGCGACAACGCGGTCTCCCCGCCCGCCGACCTGACCCGCGGTTACGCTTTCGAGATGCCGAACACGACCGCTGACATCCTCGCCGAGCTCGCCGCGCTGGAAGACCCGAAGGCACGTGCGGTCAATGAACGGCACGGCGACGCGCACGGCGTGAAGCTGTCGAAGCTGCGCGGAGTCGCGAAGAGCGCAGGGCTCTCGAGCGACCTGGCGCGCTCTCTCTGGGCGACCGACGAGGTCGCCGCGCAGCTGGTCGCGCTGCTCGTCGCCAAGCCCCGTGAGCTCTCTGCCGACGAGATCGACGCCATGCTGCGCTCGACGCGCAGCGCGAAGGCCCACGACTGGCTGGTGAACTACATCGCGAAGAAGTCGCCGCTCGCGGAGGAGCTTCGGCTGCGCTGGATCGACGATCCGGATGCCGACGCCCGCGCGGCCGCGTGGTCGCTGACCTCGGTGCGGGTGCAGAAGACGCCCGATGAGCTGAATCTGGATGCCCTGCTCGACCGCATCGAGCGCGAGCTGCGCGACGCGCCCGGCCGCGAGCAGTGGGCGATGAACGAGACGCTGGCGTACATCGGCATCCATCACCCGGCGCTGCGCGAGCGCGCCGTGTCGATCGGGGAGCGCCTGCAGGTGCTCGCCGACTATCCCGTGCCGCCGAACTGCACCTCGCCCTTCGCCCCGGATTGGATCGCCGAGATGGTGCGTCGCCAGGGCTGAGTTCGCCGTTCCGCGCTCGCGACGCACCCCCGCACCCAGTGGGCCCGAATGGCCGCCTCGCCGGCCGCGAAGCGACCGAATGGGACCAGTCGAGCAGCGCGACGACGCGGCTCAGGCGCGCAGGGGCGACCGGCGGGCAGACGGGCGCGAGGCCTCGGGTGCGAGCACGGCGAGCAGCTGCACGAGAGTCGTCAGCCAGAGCAGCACGACGCCGACGACCAGGCCCTCGAGCGCCGTGACCGACAGCACCCTGAACACGAACGCGAGCACCGCCGCGACTACGACGCTGACGACGAGAACGATGGTCAGCGCCCGCAGCGAGCCGACATCCCGCAGCAGCAGGGTCGTCAGCACGGCCGCGACGACGATCAGTGCGAGCATCGAGAACGCCGCGACCGCATGCGCGACCGGCACCCGATCAAGAGGCAGCAGTCCGACCGCGGCGAGTGCGAGCCCCGCCCCGGCCCAGGTGAGCACGATAGCGGCGATGCGCGGCAGCGCGGGGTCGCCGAGCATCCGGTGCAGGTCGCGGCCGAGGTACGAGCCGGTCGTCGCGATCAGCAGCCCTGCGACGACCACCGTGCCGTTGAACGCCCATCCGCCCGCCCCGATGCCGAGCTCTGAGAAGCTGCGCTCCCACCAGGCGGGGTCTGCGGCGGTGAGCATGGCGAACAGCGTTCCGATCACTAGGAACGACGTCAGCAGACGCGCGATGTCCTGCGTGCCGAGCCGCATGCCGATCCGGAATGCCAGTCGCCCGCCGATGGCTGACGCGACCCCGGTGAACACTCCGCCGGCGACGGCAGGCAGGGTCAATCCCTCCAGCCCGGTCGCGAGCACCTCTCCGGCGAGCAGGACGCCCAGGCCCGTCACGCCGGCGACGGCGACCGTCACGGCGACCGCGCTGACGTGCGAGACGGAGGCCTGCCACGGCGGCATGGGCGCCGTCTCGCCGGCCCTGTGCATCCGCGTGCTGACGATGAAGGCCGCCGCGGCGATCACCGCCGCCACCAGCGCGATCGGGATGACGACCGAGCCGTCTCCGCTGAACGGACGGGTGGCGCCCCACAGCACGACTGCGCCCGCGAGAGCACCGACGACGAAGCAGATCGCGGTGGCCCACAGCATCCGCTCCAGCTCGCGCACTCCGCTCTTCATACCCTCATCGAACCACTCCCGGCCGACACCGCCGCCGCTCCCGCGCCGACGCTACCGTTGAGCCATGCGCTTTCCCGCCGCGATCCGCTCCGCACGCCGGGCTCCCCTGCTGCAGGTGCTGAAGTCGGCCGCGGCGACGATCGCGGCGTGGCTGATCGCCGGCTGGCTGATCCCGGGGCCGCTGCCGGTGTTCGCCGCGATCGCCGCACTGCTGGTCGTGCAGCCGAGCGTGAACCAGTCGCTGTCGAAGGCGCTGGAGCGCAGCGCCGGTGTGATCCTCGGCGTGGTCATCGCCGTGCTGCTGAGCCTGCTGCTCGGCGCGCAGAGCTGGGTGGTGCTCGCCGCCGTGGTGGTGGCGATGCTCGTGGCGTGGTCGCTGCGGGCATCCACCGGCACGGGCAACCAGGTCGCGATCTCGGCTGTGCTCGTGCTCGCGCTGGGCTCGTCGAACCCCGACTATGCGCTCGACCGCATCCTCGAGACGCTGATCGGCGCGGCGATCGGATTCGTCGTGAACGTCGCGATCGTCCCGCCGGTGCTGTCCGCCCCGGCGCGCCGCGACATCGGGATGCTGGGCCGCGAGCTCGCCGCATCCCTCGACCGTCTCGCCGACGCGCTCCCCACCACCCGCACCGGCGCGCAGCTGCAGGAGCTGATGCTCGAGGCGCGGCTGCTGCGGCCGATGAAGGACGCCGCCGAGGCATCCCTCACCGCCGCCACCGAATCCCTCTCACTCAACCCGCGCCGCGGCCGCCACCGTGACGACGTCGACGAGCTGCAGGCCGTGTTCGAGCGGCTCTCGCCCGTCGTCACGCAGGTGATCGGCATGACCCGCGCGTACATCGACCACTACGACGGCTCGCTCGCGACCGACCCGACGGTGCGGGCGATCGCCGAGCAGCTGCACCGGGCAGGTCACGACGTGCGCCTGGCGGTACGAGAGGCGGCTCAGGAACCGGATGCCCGCACCGCCCCGATCCCTGCCCTCACCACCCCACTGGTGGTGCGCCCTCCGGCATCCGATCACTGGATCCTCGTCGGGTCGCTGATGGAGGACCTGCGGCGCATCCACGGCGAGCTGCGCGACGAGACCTGAGACGGTGCCGGCCCGGCGCGGGCGGTGCACGCTGACCGCGCGTGAAAGGATCGACGGATGACTGCCCTCGACCCGACCGCGGTGCGCGGCGCCGATCCGGATTCCGTCTATCTCGCGTTCGTCGAGTGGGCCGAGTCGACCGGCATCAGCCTCTACCCCGCGCAGGACGAGGCGGTCATCGAGATCGTGTCGGGCAAGAACCTGATCCTCTCCACCCCAACCGGCACCGGCAAGTCGCTCGTCGCCATCGGCGCGCACTTCGCGGCCCTCGCCGCCGGACGCCGCACCTTCTACACCGCCCCGATCAAGGCGCTGGTCAGCGAGAAGTTCTTCGCCCTGGTCGACGTGTTCGGCGCCGAGAACGTCGGCATGATCACCGGCGACTCGTCGGTGAACGGCGACGCGCCCATCATCTGCTGCACGGCCGAGATCCTCGCCAACCGCGCCCTGCGTGAGGGGGCGGATGCCGATGTCGGCCAGGTCGTCATGGACGAGTTCCACTTCTACGGCGACCCCGACCGGGGCTGGGCGTGGCAGGTTCCGCTGCTCGAGCTGCCGCAGGCGCAGTTCGTGCTCATGTCGGCCACGCTCGGCGAGGTGAGCGAGCTGGCCGCCGACCTCGCCCGTCGGACGGGCCGTGAGACGGCCGTGGTCACGGGCGTCGAACGCCCGGTGCCGTTGCACTTCTACTACGAGACGACGCCGATCCACGAGACGATCGACGAGCTGCTCTCGACGGGGCAGGCCCCGGTCTACATCGTGCACTTCTCGCAGGCCGCGGCCATGGAGCGCGCACAGGCTCTGGCGAGTGCGAAGGTCGCGACCCGTGAGCAGCGGGATGCCATCGCCGAGCTCATCGGCGGGTTCCGCTTCACGACCGCGTTCGGCAAGACCCTGTCGCGGCTGCTGCGCCTCGGCATCGGCGTGCATCACGCGGGGATGCTGCCGAAGTACCGCCGCCTCGTCGAGCAGCTCGCCCAGCGCGGCATGCTGCGGGTGATCTGCGGGACCGACACCCTCGGCGTCGGCATCAACGTGCCGATCCGCACCGTGCTGCTCACCGCACTGACGAAGTTCGACGGCAGCCGGATGCGGCAGCTGAACGCCCGCGAGTTCCACCAGATCGCCGGCCGCGCCGGCCGCGCGGGATACGACACCGCCGGGACTGTCGTGGCGCAGGCGCCGGAGCACGAGACCGAGAACATCGCCGCCGTGAAGAAGGCCGGCGATGACCCGAGGAAGAAGCGCAAGATCATCCGCAAGAAGGCGCCGGACGGGTTCGTGTCGTGGGGCGAGCCGTCGTTCCAGAAGCTCATCGCGTCCGAGCCCGAGACGCTGACCCCGCACATGCAGATCACCAGCGCGATGATGCTCAACGTGATCGCCCGCGGCGGCGACGTGTTCGCGAATATGCGCTCACTGATATATGACAATCACGAGTCACGCGCGGTCCAGCGGCTGCTGGCGCTTCGCGCGATCGGCATCTACCGCACGCTGCTGCAGTCCGGCGTCGTGGAGCGCGTGGACGGCACCGTTCGCCTCACCGTCGATCTGCAGCCCGACTTCGCGCTCAATCAGCCGCTCTCGCCGTTCGCGCTGGCGGCCTTCGAGCTGCTCGACCCCGAGTCCCCGACCTTCGCGCTCGACATGATCTCGATCGTCGAGGCGACGCTCGACGACCCGCGGGCCATCCTCAGCCAGCAGGAGTTCCAGGCTCGGGGCGAGGCCGTCGGCGCGATGAAGGCCGAGGGGATCGAGTACGACGAGCGCATGGAGCTGCTCGAGCAGATCACTTACCCCCAGCCCCTCGACGAGCTTCTCAGCGCGGCGTTCGAGACGTTCAGCTCGTCGCAGCCGTGGATCCGCGACTTCGAGCTGCACCCGAAGTCAGTGGTGCGCGACATGTACGAGCGCGCCATGTCGTTCGGGGAATACGTCGCGTACTACAAGGTGGCACGCTCGGAGGGCGTCGTGCTGCGCTATCTGTCGGATGCCTATCGCGCGGCGTCGCAGACCATCCCCGAGCAGCTGAAGACCGACGAGCTGCGCGACCTCATCGAGTGGCTGGGCGAGCTCGTGCGCCAGGTGGACTCGAGCCTGCTGGACGAGTGGGAGGAGCTGGTCGCCGGCGTCGACAACGGGGCCTTCGACCGGCACGACGAGCCGGTCGTACCGCCCGCCCCGAAGCGTCTCACCGCGAACACCCGCGCCTTCCGCGTGCTGGTGCGCAACGAGATGTTCCGTCGCGTGCTGCTCGCCGCGCGCGAAGACGTCGAGTCACTGGCATCCCTCGACCCCCACCTCGGCGGCGAGGGCTGGAACGACGCCCTCGATGCCTACTTCGCCGAACACGATGAGATCTTCACCGGCGCCGACGCCCGCAGCCCGCAGCTGCTGCTCATCGAGCAGGGCGCGCAGCAGTGGACGGCGCGCCAGATCATCGCCGACCCCGCCGGAGACCACGACTGGGGGATCTCCGCAACGGTCGACCTCGCAGCCTCCGACGAGGCCGGCGAGGCCGTCGTCACGGTGACCGGGGTCGGCCGACTCTAGACCCATTCACCGGTCAGCAGAACGACTCGACACCGCCCCACCCGCCGACCCAGGCCTCGACCCGAGGATCCGGTCGCAGCACGTGAGTTCCGACGGCCGTCATCCGCCGGGTCTGGAACGCATCGTCGTGTCCCCAGCGTGCGGCACGTCGCTTCGCCCGTCGGGAGCGCAGCCTTCCGATCGGCGAGCCGTCGCCGTCGACGAGGTCGACCCCGCCCAGATCGCCCGTGCCGAGCCCGAGGACGAGGTCGACCAGCCAGTCGGGATCGAGCACGACGACGGGCCGGTGCACCTCCCACAGCACCCGCGCGTCGGCAGCGTCCGGGGCATCGAGCCCATCCGAGACCCGAGGATCGTCCGCGAGCTCCTCGGGCACGACGTCGAGCAGCAGCCTCGCCCGGGGAAACGCCGCGAACAGCGAATCCGCCATGATGAACACCGCCGCCGGCGTGTGCTCGCCGCGCACCTGCACGACGAGATCCGCCACGCCGGGCCAGAGCGCCCGCGGAGACGATCCCGGCACCGGGATGCTCGACTGCATGCGCAGCGTCTGCGCGTTCGCGCGGTCGATCCCCGAGCCGTCGCGATCGGCCCACTCGGGGCCGTCGTGCCATGCCACCGCGTCCGGCACGTGCGCGAACACCGCCCCCGCCTGCCACATGCGATGCGCCCATTCCCAGTCCTCGCCCCCGTACGAGGTGAACGTCTCGTCGAATCCGCCGACCTCGTCGAACATGCGTCGCGAGCAGGCGATCACCGCGCCGATCACGAACCGGTACGACCGGTCGTCGGAGTCGAGCAGATCGCCGCTGCGGGCGTACTCCTCGGCCAGCCAGGCAGGTTCCGGCAGCTCCCGCCCAGCCGCCGCCTGCACGATCGGTACGTCCGGCGCGACCGCAGAGAGATCCGCATGGCGGCGGCGACCGACGACCACCGCCTCAGGCAGCAGCGCGGGCAGCCTGCTCAGCGACCGCACATAGCCGGGCGCGGGCGCGGTGTCGGCGTCGAGAAAGCACAGCACCTCGCCGCTGCTCGCCCGCACCCCGAGGTTGCGGACCGCTGCCAAGCGGAACCCGCGATCCTCCTGCCGCACCAGAGCCACTCCGTCAGGCACGTCGGGCACGTCGGGCGAGCCGTCATCGGCGACGATGATCTGCAGCAGCTCCGGTGGGTAGTCCTGCGCGGCGAGGGCGTGCAGGGTGCGGGCGAGCTGCCCTGGCTGGTCGTAGTGCGCGACGATCACCGACACGGTGGGGAGCGGATCGGGGTGGATGCCGTCGAGCGAATCCCATCGATTGCCGACGACCCACCCCGCGGTCACGAAGCCCTCCCCGCCCACAGGCCGAGGTACGCCTGTGCCACGTCGGCACGCGACATGGGCAGCCGTGCGAGTCCGTGCCAGGTCGCGTCGGGGTTCGTGCACGCATGACGCAGCGCGCCGACCAGGTCGCTCTCCCCGACGGGGTAGAGCGTGCCCGGACGCAGGGCGGCCATCTCATCGACGTAGCGGTTGCGCACGGCGACCGGGCGCCGGCCCCAGCCGATCCACGAGGCGAGCGATCCGGATGCCGAGATGTGCCGGTGCGCGATCACCGGAACGCTCACCGCGCGCCCGCGGCGGGCGATCTCGGCGTCGTCCAGCCACCCGGTCACGTCGACATCGACGCCGATGGCCGCCGAGCGCCGCACGAAGGTCTCGAGCTCGGCCGCATGCCCGTCGGACGCGCGTCCCAGCACCGTGAGCGCGCCGATCCCCGCGGCGGCCGCCGCCTCCGCCACTTCGTCGTGGCCCTTGCCCGGGTAGAAGAACCCGAGCACCCCGACCGACCCATCGGGTCGCCCTCGCCCGGCGTTCTTCTCCAGTTCCACCGGCAGCGGGATGACCTCGACCGCGCCAGACCAGACGTCCTCCTCGCGCAGCAGCTCGCGCTCGTGTTCGCTGTTCACCACCACTGCGCTCGAGGCCTCCGCCACGCGCGCGTACGCGGCGCGGCGGCGAGGCCGATTCTGCTGACCGTCGGATGCCTGGGGCACATCGTGCAGGGTGACGCTCACCCGCAGGCGTGATGCGAGCTCGGCGAACGTGCGGGATGCCTGCTCGGGCGAGTCACCCCAGAGCCGGTCGGTGAAATGGGCATGCACACTGGTCCCGGCGGGCAGTCGCGCGAGTCCGGCCGCGTCGACGGTGCGCACCTCGGCGACGTCGCGAACGGCGTCCGCCATGTCACGGGCGTAGACCGCGACGCCGTGGTCACCGGGGTGAACGAGCAGCAGGGGCGCACCGGTCATGCCGCGCGCCAGACGGCCAGAAGCGCGGCGAGCCGCTCGGTCGCCGCGGCGACGAACCCGGGATGCTCGGCGTACCAGGCCAGGTGCGCCTCGCGCACCGCCGCATCGCTCACAAGCTTCCCCTCGACGCTCCAGTGCTCCTGCGGTTCGTCGCTCAGCGCCCACGCCTCGATCACCTCGGGAGCGAGCGGGGCGCGCACCGAGTCGAGCAGCGGACGCCCGGGGTCGACGGGCGCCTCCCCCGGCCCCAGCGCGTCGAGGATGCGGGCACCGAGCGGCAGCCAGATCGCGTTGCCGGGGTGGTTCACGGTGCGCATGTGATCGGCCGTCACGGTCTCGAAGAGGTCGGACACCGGGATGTCGGTGGACCGCTCGCGCTCACGCAGGATGTCGACCGAGGCCCGGCCGACGGCCCGCACGGCATCCGGCGCCAGCGCAGACGCCACCGGGAGCCCCGCGGCCGCCGCGAGCGTGCGCACGTCGTGGTACGCGACGAGCGGTGGATCCTCGTCGACGCCGGGAACGCGGATGGCGGCCTGGAGCGGATGCAGCCCCGCGAACCGCACGGGCGGCACCGTGAGCACCCTTGCCGTGGTCGCGGCAGCCACCTGGCGTGTGCCGAGCGGAAGGTCGTGGTAGTCGTCGCGCACCGGCTGCGTGACGATCGTGTGGGCGGCGGCCACCACCTCGTGCAGGCGCCGCGCATCGTCGGCCGTCATCTCGTGCACCGGCGGAACCCGGATGAATCGACGATCCTCTGCATCCATCACCAGTCGCAGCGATTCTGCCTGACAGTTCCCGAGCACCACGCCGAAGCTCTCGGGCAGCGGGGCGATCGCATAGAACTCCCCGTAGTGCCGACGTCGTCCTAGCACCGCCGACTCGGCGGGCGCAACGGTGGTGACGTCAGGCGGGGTGGGAGTCATGCTTCGAACGTATACCTCTGGATTTGTTCGTCTGACCCCGTTGCTTTTCCCGAGATCCATCGCTTCGATGCGCGCGCAGCGCCCGTCTACACGAGGAGGATTCCATCGCCGCAACCTCTGCGCGCATCCGCGTCGCCTCCGTCCCTTCCGCACACCCGTACGTGCGGGCGATCACCGATCCCCAGCGCGTCACACGCCTGGCAGACCCGACCGTGCCGGGCGCACCAGCCGAGCAGTGGTGGCCGCCGGTGGCGATGACTGCGCAGTGGCTCAGCGAGAACGCCCACGAGTACGACCTGCTGCATGTGCACTTCGGGCTCGAATCGTTCACCCCTGAAGAGCTGCGCGCGGGCCTCGACGCTGCTCGCCTCGCGGGCCGCCCGGTCATCTTCACGGTGCACGACCTCGACAATCCGCAGATCGTCGACCAGGAGCCCTATCGCGAGCTGCTCGATGTGATCGTCCCGTCGGCCGATCACCTGATCACGCTCACCCCCTCCGCGGCGGCGGAGATCGAGCACCGGTGGCGTCGAACGAGCACGGTGCTCGCCCATCCGACGCTGCTCGAGCGGACCGCCGCAGACAGCCGGGGGAGCGGTGCAGACGCCGTGCGCGTCGGCATCGCGCTGCGCGACCTGCGTCCGAACATCGACGCGGAGAGCGCGGTGCGAGCAGCCGTGCGGGCAGCCCGGCTGCTCGACGCGGCGGGCCAGGCGGTCGAGATCGAGGTGCTGATGAACGACCGCGTACGCGACGATCGCGTAGCGGAGCGTGTGATCGACGCCGCCGACGGGCATGCGGCTGTGCGGGTGCGTCGAGCCCCGTATCTCAGCGACGCCGAGATCGAGGAGTGGCTCGGCGGCCTGGACCTGTTCGTGTTGCCGTACCGACACGGAACGCACTCGGGTTGGGTGGAGCTGTGCTACGACCTGGGTGTGCCGGTGGCGGGAGTTGACGTCGGCCACATCCGGTCGCAGCATCCGTCCGAGTTCTACGTCATCGATCTCGACGAGCCCCGCACGCTGGCCGCCGCGGTGTCATGGGCTCAGAGCGCGCAGGAGCCGTCTTCGTCGAAGGCGACGCGCCTGATGAACCGCCGCGCCGAGCGCGAGGAGCAGCGACGTGAGATCCGGCAGGCGCACGCCCGCCTCTATGCGGATGCCGTGGCAGGCGTTCCGTCGGATGCCGCTGGTGTGCCGTCGGATGCCGCCGCGGGAGTCGCGTCGGATGCCGCTGCGGGAGTTCCGGCGTGAGGGCCGCGCAGCGCCTTCGCGTACTCGTCGTGGCGCCCGAGCGGCATCCTCTGCGGCAGCCCCATGCCGGCGGACTCGAGGCGGTCGTGTGGAATCGCGTGCGATGGCTGAGGCGCCGCGGACACCACGTCGAACTGTGCGCCGCCGCCGGATCGGACTTCCTCGGCTCGTGCCCCGACCTGCAGCTGCCCAGCCCTCGCTGGCGTCGCAGGCACGAGACATCCGACACCGAGAATCCGGCAGGGCACCGCGGACGGATGGCGGATGCCTTCGCCCGCGTGCGTCGACGACTGACCGATCCGCTCGACGGCGTCGATGTGGTCGACAACCACAGCCTGCACGGCGATCCGATCCTGTGGAGCCGCGACGCGGGCATCCCGGTCGTGACGACCCTGCACACGCCGCCCCTTCCCGACATGGTGAACGCGGCCCGCTCCCTGCCCCCGGCCGCGCCGCACCGCTTTCTGGCCGTCAGCCAGTACACCGCGCGATCGTGGTCAGACGAGGGCGTCGACGCGTTCGTCTTCCCCAACGGTGTCGACAGCAGCGAGTGGCGACGAGGGCGCGGCGGCGAGCAGTGGGTGTGGTTCGGCCGGATCGTGCCCGAGAAGGCTCCTCATCTGGCCATCCGGGCGGCCCGGCTGGCAGGCGCGCGCCTGCGGATCGCCGGCCGCATCGGCGACCCGCGGTACTTCGCCAGTGAGGTCGAACCTCTTCTCGGAGACGGCGTGGAGTACGTCGGGCCGCTGCGCCAGCCCGAGCTGTGCGATCTGGTCGGAGCCTCGTCGGTCGCGCTGGTCACTCCGGTCTGGTCGGAGCCGTTCGGCCTGGTGCTGGCCGAGGCGCTGATGACGGGCACCCCGGTGGTCGCGTTCGACGCAGGCGGAGCGAGCGAAGTGCTGGCGGGGCTGCCCGGATGCACGGTCGTGCCCGCCCGCGATGTACGTGCCCTCGCCGAAGCCGCCGCATCCCTCGCCGCGCGGTCGGCGTCGCCCGTGTTCCGGGACCGGGTTCGCGCGGCGGCCTCCGCCCGCCACTCGCTCGCCCACCGCCAACGCGAGGTGGAGCGCGTGCTCACCGTCGCCGCGCACAGTCGGGCGGCTGAGGTCGGCACGAGAACGCCAGATGAGGCGGCGGTCGGCGCATGATCGGCTGGTACGTGCACCATCACGGATGGGGTCATCTGACGCGGATGCAGGCGATCCGCCCTCATCTCGACGACGAGGTCACCGTGTTCTCGTCGCTTCCCGCTCCCGCCGATCTCGGCGACGACACCACCTGGATCCGCCTGCCTGCGGACGCCGATCCGGTGCCTACTGCGGACGGCGCCCTCTGCCCCGCCCACGAGCTGGGCGACGTCACCGCGGGCGGGGCACTGCACTGGGCGCCGATCGGGCATCCCGGCCATCAGAGGCGACTCGCGACCATCGCCGACTGGATCGCCCGCCATCCCGTCGCGGCGTTCGTCGTCGACGTCAGCGTCGAGGTCACCGCGTTCGTTCGCCTTCTCGGTGTTCCCACCGTCGTGTTCGCGCAGCCGGGTGAGCGGTCCGACCGGCCGCACCGGCTCGGCCATGCGCTCGCCGATCGGATCGTGGCGCCATGGCCGGAGGGTCTGTTCGATGCCGCCGAGCTGTCCGATCAGCACGAGCGCGTCCGTCATGTCGGCGCGATCTCGCGGCACGACGGGCGCACCCGCCGCCCAGCTGACGATGCCGCCCGTCGGGCGCTGTTCCTCAGCCGCACGCTCGACGCGTCGCGACTCGCCGAGACTATCGATCTGCTGACCGCTCGGGGCTGGGTGGTCGATACGGCTGGCGCTCGCGACGACGATCGCGTCGACGACGTCTGGCCGCTGCTCTGTCGCGCGAACGTCGTGATCAGCGCCGCCGGCTTGAACGGTGTGGCCGACATCGCGACCGCGGGGGCGCGCGCGGTCGTGCTGCCCCAGGACCGGCCGTTCGGCGAGCAGGAGCACACGGCTCGCGTCCTGCAGGCCGCGGGCCTCGCCTCGACGGCGCCCGCCGGATCGTCACCTGCGAAGGTGGTCGAGCTCGTGGAGCGTGCTGCCGCGACGGTGCCCGCCGACTGGAGTCGATGGGGCGCCACCGGCGCCGCCGCGCGCGCAGCCCACGCCATACAGGAGGTCACCTCATGACACGGATCGCCGTGATCACGCCGGCGTCGCAGAACCGCCTCGCGCATCTGCACCGTCAGCGCCGCTTTCTTCGCGAGGTGCTTGGGCCCCATCACGATGTGGTGCGCATCGAAGCCTGGCTCGACAGCGAGCCACCGCCGCCGTTCGACGGCGCCGTTCACGTGCACGTGCCACCGGGGCGCGACGGGATGCGTGTCGGCGCGGGGCGCAACGCCGCCGCCGAGATCGCCCTCTCTCGTGACGTCGATCTGCTCGTGTTCCTCGACGTGGACTGCCTGCCGGGGCCCGAGCTGCTCGATGGATACGTGGCAGCGGCTCGCTCGCATCCGGACGGCCTGCTCTGCGGCCCGGTCACCTACCTCGAGAGCGTGCAGCGACCCTCGGCGCCCGACCAGCTCGAGGCGATGACCCGGCCGCATCCGGTGCGTCCGAACCCGGCGACCGGCGTCGTGTCGACCGCCGAGGCGGACGAGTACGACCTCTTCTGGTCGCTGTCGTTCGCGGTGACGCCGGCGACGTGGGCGCGGCTGGGCGGGTTCGACGAGCGGTACGAGGGCTATGGCGCTGAAGACACCGATCTGGGTCGACGGGCGCGGTCGCTGGGCATCCCGCTGCACTGGGTGGGCGGCGCGCACGCGTACCACCAGTGGCATCCCGCCGGCACTCCCCCGTGGCGCCACCTCGACGACATCCTGCGCAATGGCGCCCTGTTCGCCGAGCGATGGGCCGAATGGCCGATGGGCGGCTGGATCGACGAGTTCGTCGCCGCGGGCGCGGTCGAACCCCACGACGGCGGCTACCGCCGGACGGCTGCTTGACCGCCGCCGCACGAAAAGCACCCCGTGCCGCCGCGGGATCCTGTGATCCGTTGGCGGCACGGGGTGCCTGCGCGCGCTGTGGGCGACGCGCCGTCAGGGTGTCAGCCGAGCAGCTTCCAGGCGCCCGGGCGCTTGCCCGAGGGCTTCGCGACCGGCTCGTCGCCGCGGGTCCACCAGCGCGCCTCGTAGCGGTGTCCGTCGTGCACGACCACGTCGCCGGCGAGGAACACGCGCGTCGATGTCCACAGCACGTCGCCGTCGGTGTTCACCGCGATCTCCTGCCAGGCGCCGGTGGCCTTCGAGCCCGGCTTCTCCCCGCGCGTCCACCAGCCCGCCTGCCAGAGCCTGCCCAGGTAGGTGACCCGGTCGCCCGTGAGGTACACCGATCCGGATGCCCAGAGCGGGGCGATCGGCAGGGTCAGCTCGCTCGCCCCCGCCTGAGCGGTGACGTCGCGGCTGCCGTTGGATGCTGTTGCGGCGAACCCGTCGGCCGAGACCTTGCCTGCGGCGATGTCGTCGACGGTCAGCGTCACGACCTCGGGATCGAGGTGCCCGGTCGCGCCCTTCGCGAGGGCGCCCAGCTCGGCGCCGTCGGCCACGACGTCGTCGAGCACGACGTTGCCGGTGTTGCGCACCGAGCGCGTCCAGGTGACGGTGTCTCCGGCATCGGCGACGCCGGTGCCGTTGGCATCCGTCCACTCGCCGCTGACCGAGCCGGCGAGCGCCGGGGCGCGCGTGATCACGTCGACCTCTCCGCCGGTGACCGCGATGTCCTTCGCGGTCTGACCCGCGGCCTCCAGCCGCCAGGTGGTGTCGGCGGTGAAGTAGCCACGGTCCACGTCGTCCTGCGTCACGGTGTGACGCGGGGTGGCGCAGGTGTACCCGCCGTCCTTCGGCAGGTTCTGGTAGCGGCAGTTTCCGGCTCCCGGCGCCACGAACGGCGCGAACGGACCGGCGACGGGCGCCACGGTGACCGTGCCGGGAGTCGCGTTGTCGACCCGGAACGAGTACGGCACCTGCTCGCCGACGGCGTACGGGTCGGCGGTCAGGTCGCGGCCGGTGTCGGTGCGCTGTCCGCTGATCTCGGCCGAGAGCAGGCCGTCGCGCAGCAGAACCGCCGCGCCGGTGTGGCTCACCGTGACGGGCGCGAGGGAGCCGCCCGTGATCGTGAACGAGAACTCGGGAGCGAACCAGCCGCGGTCGATGTCCTCCTGGGTCAGCGTGCGGCGCGGAGTGGTGCAGTTGTACGAACCGCCCACGGCCAGGTTCTGCCAGCGGCACGCGGTCGGCGCGAAACCGGTCGTGAACGTGTTCGCAGCCGGGGTGAGCGTGCTGACCACGTTCGAGGTGCCGACGACGCGCACGGTGAACGCGAGCTGCTCGCCCGCCGTGTACGGGTCGGCCACGACGTCACGGGCGGGCGAGGTGCTCGTCACGCTGAGGGTCGCCCCGAGCTTCGCGTTCAGCGGCAGCTGCAGCGTGGCCGTGCCCTGGCTGACCCGGCCGTCCGCGGCGGTGAAGGCGGCCTGCAGGCGCTGCGCGCCCTCGGCGCCGGCGGGCGCGGTGACCGTCACGTCGACCGTGACGCTCGCACCGGGTGCGAGGTCGGCGACGGCGACGTCGGATGCCGTCCATCCGGCCGGCGTGTGGAACGACACGGTGCCGCTGAGCGCTGTGTCCTCCTGGTTCGTGACCGTCACAGGCACGGTCTTGGCGACGCCCGGCTGCACCGCCGTCTCGGGCACCGAGAGGGGCGCGCAGACCGCGTTGAGCCATGCCTGGTCGAACGACGAGAACCGGATCTGGTCGGTGTAGTTCCCTTCCCACAGCACGCCGATGCGACCGTCGTCGATCGCGGTGGCGGAGGAGTAGGCGAAGAAGCCGGTCTTCAGGGTGCGCAGGCCCGGCCACGTCTCGCCGTCGTCGCACGAGAGACGCACGGCACCGTTCACCCGGTCGCCGTTGGCGCCGTTGTTCGAGTTCGTGAAGATCAGCTTGCGGGCATCCGCGCTGCCCTGCGGGGCATCCGGGTGCAGCCGCGTGATCGAGGCGTTGTTGGTCGGGTCGGGCAGTTCGGCGTCGCGCGTCACCGCGCCGTACGTCGCGCCGCCGTCGGTCGAGATAGCGACCTTGCGCTGGCGCCCGTTCGAGCTGTCTCGCGAGTTGAGCATGACGCGGCCGTCCGAGAGCTCGACGGTCTTGTTCTCGTCCATGCCCGTGCCGACGAAGGCGCCGCGCTGCCAGGTCGCGCCGTGGTCGTCGGAGTACACCGAGTACGCCTGGATGGCCTCGCTGCCGTCGGCCTGGCGCACGTGCGCGGCGTACTGCTGGATGAGACGCCCGGCGTGTGCACCGTAGCGCAGCTGGATGCCCTCACCCGAGGTCGCGAACACGCCGCGCACGTCACCCGCGACGGGCTGGTACGTCCCGTTCACGACCGTGCCGCTGGCGGGCTTGACGACGTCGGTGATCAGCTCGGGCTCGCTCCAGGTGACGCCCTGGTCGTCGGAGTGGACGACGGCGGCGCTGATGATGTTGCGGTCGGCGTCGTCGTTGCCGTAGCGGCTGCCCTGGAAGCTGACGTCCTTCGAGTAGACGAAGAACGCGAACACCCGGCCGGTCTCGTGGTCGATGACGTAGCTGGGGTCGGAGTAGCCGTACTTCGGCGCGGCGGCGTCGCCCGCGGCGATGATCTGCAGATCGCTCCACGTCTTGCCGTTGTCGGTGGAGCGGCGCTGAATGATCGAGTTGGGGTTGGGGGCGTCGGCCGCGCTGCCGGGGCGCGCATCCCATGAGGCGAGGATCACGCCGTCGCCGAGGTGGGCGAGCGCGGGGATGCGGTAGAAGAAGTTCTCGGCCGTGCGGTCGGCGCCGAGGTTCTGCTCCTGGTAGCTGCCCGGAGGCAGGGTGGGATCGGTTAGATAGCCGGGGGCGGGTGCCGCGAAGGCGGCCTGCGCCGGGATGCTGAGCGCGAGCGCCAGCGCTCCGACGACGGAGGTGAAGAGCATCCTGCCCCGCCGGGAGTGGCGGAATGAGGACTCAGTACGGCATTGCATGGACAGGCCTTTCTGTTCGTGCGGGGGGAGGGGTCTGGTCAGGGCGCGGCGCCCGAGAGCACCTGCAGGTGGCGCTCGGCGACGCGCAGCACCTCGGCTGCGGTGGTCGCGTCGGGGCGCCGGCTCACCTTGAGTCCCAGCGACGGCGCGTCACCGGCCGCGCGCACGGCGGCGTGCAGGCGGTCGTCGGTGAGCAGCGATTCGGCGTCGGAGTCGAGGGATGCGAAGGGGTGGTGGGCGTCGATCCACGGCCCGCTGTACGGGCCCTCCCGGTCGGACGCTCCGGAGAGCACGAGCGCATCGAGGAGTCCGCTGTTTGCAGCGGCCGCGATCTGCTCGGCGACGGCATCCGGGTCACGCAGCTCGATCGCCGAACGGCCCCAGTTCATCCAGAGTCCGACGTCGGCGCCGGATGCCCGGATCGCCTCGATCTCGCCGTGCAGCGGCAGGAAGCCCTTCTCTGGGGTCTGACCCGGCACGTGCGCATCGCAGTGCTCGATCACCAGGCGGGCACCCGACCAGTCGAGCTCGCCCAGCTCGGCGAGCGAGCGCGCCAGCGCGTCGGCATCCGCCTCACCGCGCGGCGCGGTGTGCAGCTCGACAACGGCGACGTGCGCGGCGCTGTGCTCGCCGATCTCGGCCGCATCCGCGGCCACACGGCGCAGATCGGCGATGGCCGCCCGCCGGCCGTCGGCGTCGGTGGAGGCGATGCCGTATCCGGGGGTCGCCAGGCGGCGCATGACGAACGGCAGCGGCGTGAGGGCGAGCGCGACGGCGGGCGCATTCGCGAGGAACCATGCGGAGTCGTGCGGATGGATGCCGTCGATCCATGGCACCTCGAGCGCCGCGACGCCCGGCAGCTCGGTGAGCCCGCACAGCACCTCGTGCTCGACGGCGGGGTCCCAGTTCGCGAAGGCGGGCGACAGCGGATACGCGCTGACGACGACGGGGCGGGTCATCAGCGCGCCGTGCGCGATGCGTCGTCGACCGCGCCGGCGAACCACGAGGTGATCGTCGCGGGATGGGTGATCGCCGTGCCCACGCACACGGCGAAGGCTCCGGCGGCGATGGCCGCGGCGGCTTGCGCGGGCGTGTGCAGGCGGCCCTCGGCGATGACCGGACGCTCGCAGGCCGCCGAGATCAGCGAGATGAGCTCGAGGTCGGGGCCGTCGGTCTTCGTCCGCTCGCCGGTGTACCCCGACAGCGTCGTGCCGAGGAAGTCGGCGCCTGCGGCCTCGGCGGCGATCGCGTCGTCGAGTGAACCGCAGTCGGCCATCACCAGCACGTCGCCGTGCACGCGGAGGCCGCGGATCGTCTCGGCGAGGGTCAGCCCGTCGGGACGCGTGCGGCGGGTGCCGTCGATGGCGACGATGTCGGCACCGGCATCCATCACGGACCGCGCGTGGTCGAGGGTCGGCGTGATGAACACGTCGTCGTCGCCGTCCTTCCAGAGGCCGATGATCGGCACGTCGAGGTCGGCGACGGCGCGGATGTCGGCGATGCCCTGCACCCGGATGCCGGCGGCTCCGCCGACGATCGCGGCCTGCGCGACCTGCGCCATGGTGCGCGGGTCGCGCATCGCCTCACCAGGATAGGCCTGGCACGAGACGATCAGGCGGCCGGCGAGCCGTTCGGAGATGTCGGTGAATCGCATCGTCAGCGCGTCGCGGCCGGCAGCAGCTCCACGCCGGCGAGCACGCCGCTGACCTTGTCGACGGCGTCGGCGTCGAGGGGGGTCACGGTGTGCGCCATGGTGGCGTGCTCGATGAGTCCGCGGGCCTTCATCGCGGCCTTGAAGGCGCCGACTCCGGTCGCGTCGCCCGAGAGCCCGGTCGGCTGGAAGACGATGTCGAACATGCGGTTGATGCGCTCCTGCTCGCTGCGCGCCGTGTCCCAGTCACCGCGGCGGGCGGCGTCGAACAGACGCACGTACCCCTCGGCCTCGACATTCGCAGCTCCCGGCACCACGCCGTCGGCGCCGGCCAGCAGCATGGCATCCACGACCATCTCGTGGCCGGTCAGCAGCTGCAGCGGGCGGCCTGCCGCCTCGTTCGCCGCGATCAGGCGGCGGAAGCCCACGTCGTCACCGGACGAGTCCTTGACGCCCGCGATGACGCCCTCGGTGCCGAGCTGGATCAGCAGCTCCAGGCCGAGCTTCTTGTGCACGCGCACCGGCACGTCGTACGCCCACAGCGGCGCGTCGATCGCGGCGGCGATGGTGCGGAAGTGGTCGGCGATCTCGGCCTGCGAGTTCAGCGTGTACAGCGGCGCGGTCGTGACGATCGCGTCGGCACCGGCATCCACCAGACGGCGCGCGGTCTCGATGATCCGCGGTGCGGTGAGCTCGATCGCGCCGGCGATGATCGGCACGCGGCCGGCGTTCGCCGTCGCGATGGTCTCGAGGATCGCCACGCGCTGGTCGTCGGTGAAGTACGCCGTCTCACCGGTCGAGCCCAGCGCGAACAGGCCGGCGACGCCGGCGTCGACGAGGTACTCGACGAGGCGGGTGAGCGAGGCGTGGTCGACCGTGTGGTCGGGCAGCAGCGGCGTGGCGACAGGGGGGACGATGCCTGCGAAGGCGGGGGATGCAGAGGACATGAGTGTTCCGGTTCGTTCGTTCGTCAGTGGGATGCCGGCTCGAGCAGCGATGGCGCGGCGCCGAGCAGTGTGCGGGTGTAGTCGTCGGAGGGGTTGTCGAAGATGCTCTTCGCGTCGCCGAACTCGACGATCCGGCCGCGGTTCATCACGGCGATCTCGTCGGAGAGGTAGCGCACGGTCTGGATGTCGTGCGAGATGAAGACCATGCCCAGCCCGAGCTGATCCTTGAGGTCGGTGAGCAGGTTGAGGATCTGCGCGCGCACCGACACGTCGAGCGCCGAGGTCGGCTCGTCGGCGATGATGACCTGCGGGTCGAGCACGAGAGCGCGCGCGATCGCGACGCGCTGCCGCTGGCCGCCGGAGAGCTGGCCGGGGAGTGCCTCGAGAGCGGATGCCGGAAGACCGACCAGTCCGAGCAGATCGCGCACCTTGCGCTGACGCGAGGCGGGATCGCCCAGACCGTGCACCTGCAGCGGATCGAGCAGCGCGTCGCGCACGGTCATGCGGGCGTTCAGCGCGGTCGCCGGATCTTGGAAGACCACCGACAGGATGCGGCCCAGCCGCTTGCGCACCGCGGGGGTGAACGAGCGCACCGGCTCTCCGGCGAACACGACCTGGCCGCTCGTGGGCTTCTCGAGCCCGATCAGCACCTTGGCCGAGGTCGACTTGCCCGAGCCCGACTCGCCGACGATGCCCAGCGTCTGACCGCGCTTGACGGTGAGCGAGACGCCGGCCAGCGCGTCGACGTAGTTCGGCTTGAACAGCGACGAGGTGCGCGTGCGGTAGCGGACGTGCACGTCCTTCAGCTCGATGACGGGTTCGCTCATCGCCCTGCTCCGATCGGCTCGACGGGCGCATCGTCGGGATGCGCGGAGTAGAAGTGCTCGGTGCCGGGTATCTGCCTGCGAACCGGGGTGACCCCGGCGTAGCGCGCGGGATCCGACGAGCGCGGCGCGAAGCGGTCTCCGCGCGGGAAGTCGCGCGGGGAGGGCACGACGCCCGACACCTGGTGCAGCCGGTCGGAGCCGGCCTCGATCGAGAGCACCGCGCCCAGCAGGCCCTGGGTGTACTCGTGCACCGGCTGGGTGAGCACCTCGCGCGTGGTGCCCTGCTCGACCACCTGACCGGCGTACATGACGGTGATGCGGTGGGTCAGCTCGGCGACGAGAGCCAGGTCGTGCGAGACGAAGATCATCGCGAAACCCAGCTCGCGCTGCAGCCGCATGAGCAGCTCGACCACCTGCGCCTGCACTGTCACGTCGAGGGCGGTCGTGGGCTCGTCGGCGATCACCAGACGCGGGTCGCGGGTGAGTGCCATCGCGATCAGCACGCGCTGGCGCTGGCCGCCCGAGAGCTCGTGCGGGTACGAGGCGAGGGTGCGCTTCGGGTCGAGACCGACGAGCTCGAGCAGCTCCTCGGCCGTGCGGGTGCCGCCGCGGCGCGTCAGCTGCTTCATCTGCGAGCGGATCAGCATGGCGGGGTTGAGCGAGCTCAGCGCGTCCTGGTAGATCATCGCGATGTCGTGTCCGCGCAGCGCGTTGCGCTGAGCGGGCGCCATCTGCAGCAGATCCTGCCCGTCGAACATGATGCGTCCGCGCACGTTCGCCTTCGGGTCGAGCAGGCCCATGATCGCCAGAGAGGTGATCGACTTGCCGCATCCGGATTCGCCGACCAGCGACATGGTCTCGCCGGGGCGCACCGTGAAGCTGACGTGATCGACGACGTCGACGTCGCCGTGCCGCGGGAACGAGATGCACAGGTCCTGCACCTCGAGCAGCGGGGCGTCGTCACCGGTGTAGACCAGCCGGTCGGTGCGGGCGAGCTCTCGGGTGCGCAGCTCGGCGAGGCGCTCGCCGAGCGGAACCGCGGCCGCCTGCGGGGCGCGCAGCTCGGGCACGCCGCTGGGCACCGACAGATTCACCGAGGTGTCGACGGTGGGCACCACATGAGTGTCGTCGAAGCCGGCGCGCTCGAGGTCGCTGGTCGACTCCTCGGTGCCCGCGGCGTCGGCGGTGATCTTGCGGGCGCGCGGCGAGACCATCGCGTCGGTGAGCCCCTCGGAGAGGATGTTCAGGCACAGCACCGTGATCATGATCAGGATGCCGGGGAAGAAGGTCGCCCACCATGCGCCGGACATCAGCAGGTTGCGTCCGGCTGCGATGACGTTGCCCCAGCTGGGCTCGGGGTCGGGGACGCCGGCCTGCAGGAACGACAGCGAGGCCTCGAAGACGATCGCGTCGGCGACGAGGACGGTGGCGAAGACGAGCACGGGCGCCATGGCGTTGCGGGCGACGTGCTTGATGATGATGCGCGGGGTGCGTGCGCCCATCACGCGCACCGACGAGACGTAGTCCTCGCCGTACTGGTCGAGCACGTTGGCCCGCACGATGCGGGTCAGCTGCGGCACGTACAGGAACGCGATGGTGAGCACGAGCACGGGCAGCGACTTGCCGAACACCGCCACGAACACGGCGGCCAGGGCGATGCCGGGGAACGACATGATGACGTCCATCACGCGCATCAGGGTCTCGGAGAGCCACTTGGGCGCCGTCGCGGCGATCGTGCCCAGCACGCAGGCGACGGCCAGGGCCACGAGCGTCGCACCGATGCCGATCACCAGCGAGTAGCGGGCGCCGTAGACGAGACGCGAGAAGATGTCGCGGCCCTGCCGGTCGGTGCCGAAGAGGTGCTCGCCGCTGGGCGCCTGCACCGGGGTGCCCGAGGCGAGCGGGTCGAACGCCGTCACGAGCGGCGCGAGCACGGCGGCCAGCGCGATGATCGCCAGGATGGCGATGCAGATGAGGGAGCCGACCGACAGTCCGCCGAAGCGCAGGCCGGGAACGGAGAGTCGTTCAGTGAGTTTGCGTCGCATGGGTCACACCGCCCGGATTCGGGGATTGATGAGCACGTACAGGAGGTCGACGATGATGTTGATCACGACGAAGGCGAGGGCGACGGCGAGCGTCACGCCCTGCACGAGGTTGGGCTCGTTGTTGGTCACGCCGTTGAGGATGAGCGTGCCCATGCCCGGGATGGCGAAGATGATCTCGATCACGACCGCGCCACCGAGCAGATAACCGATGCGCAGGCCGAGCACGGTGACGGGGGTGATCAGGGCGTTCCGCAGAACGTTGCGTCCGACGACCACCACGCGGGGGATGCCGGCGCCGAGCGCGGTGCGCACGTAGTCCTTGTCGAGCTCCTCGACCATCGAGGTGCGCACGACCCGCGACAGCTGTCCGATCACCGGCACGGCGAGGGCGACGGCGGGGAGGGTCATGCGGGCCAGCCAGGCCGAGGGGTCGGTCCAGAAGTCGGGTAGCGGACCGGATGCCGGAAGCGCGCCGAGCCCGAGGGTGAAGACCTGGATGAGCAGGATCGCCAGCCAGAAGGAGGGCGTCGAGAGCGCCGCCACTCCGAAGAAGCGGATCACCTGGTCGGGCCAGCGGTCGCGGTACACGGCGGCGATGACGCCGATCGCGAAGGCGAGCACGACGGCGATGATGAGGCCGAAGAAGGTCAGCGAGAGGGTGACGGGGAAGGCGCGGGACACCTCGTCGATGACGGGGAGGCTGCGCGCGGAGTAGGTGCCGAGGTCGCCGCGGAACAGCCCGGCGAGGAAGCCGAAGTAGCGCGCGAGCAGCGGCAGGTTGAGCCCGTTCTTCTCACGGTAGGCCTCGAGGGCTTCGGGCGAGGCGGTCTCGCCGAGCGCGACCCTGGCCTGGTCGATGGGCGAGAAGGACATCACGAAGAACACGAGGAACGTGATGCCCAGGATCATCACGGGCAGCTGCAGAAGCCTGCGGCCGATGAGACTGAGCGTGCTGGACACGGGGGCCTTCTTGTTCGAGGAGGATCTCCGGGCGGCGCGGCGTGCGCGCCGCCCGGAGGGGGATCACTTGGCAGCGACTCCGACGTCGAGGAACGACAGGCCGGTGGTCGGGACGGGCTTGAAGCCGACCAGCTCCTGGTCGCTCCACGCGGTGGGCAGCTTGCGGTGGAACAGCGGGTAGAGCACCGCCTGCTCGGAGAGCAGGTCGAAGGCCTTGTTCCAGGTCTCCTGCTGCTCGTCGCCCTCCTGCTGGACGGCCTGGTCGAGCAGACCGGTCAGCTCGGCGTACTCGGGCGAGTCAGCCCAGGCCGTGCGGGTCTTCGACCACACGTTGTCGCCGTACCACCAGTTCATCAGCAGGTCGGGGTCGACGCCGAAGACCGAGGGGTCACCGGGGGCCACGGCGACGGTGTAGTCGCCGGAGTCGACCTTCTCGTACATGGCAGCGGACTGGCCGATCTCGAGCGTGGTCTTCACGCCCACGGCATCCAGCGACTCCTTGATCAGCGGCGCCACCTCCTTGACCCAGCCGGTGTCGGTGGTGAGGAGCGTGATCGACAGGTCGGAGGCGCCCGCCTCGGCGAGCAGCTCCTTCGCCTTCTTCGGGTCGTAGGTGTAGACCGTCGAGGCCTTGTTGTAGTTCTTGTAGTTCTCGGGCAGGAACGAGGTGGCAGCGGTGGCGTTGCCGAGCATGCCGGTCTCGATGATCTTGTCCATGTCGAGGGCGTAGTGCAGCGCCTGACGCACGCGCGGGTCGTCGAACGGCGCGGCCTTGGTGTTGAACATCATGAACAGCAGGCCGAACGACTGCACGCTCTCGACCTCGGCGGCCGACGCGAGCGAGTCGACGTCGATGTAGGGCACGTCCTCCATGGCCTGGATCGTGCCGGTCGACATGGCCGTCACGCGAGCGGACGGGTCGGCGAGCAGGTTCCAGTTCATGCCGGCGGCGAGGGCCGGGTGCGGGCCGTTGTAGTCGTCGTAGCGCTCGAAGACGATCTTGTCCTCGGGCACGGCCGAGACGAGAGAGTACGGGCCCGAGCCGACGGGCTTCGATGCGAAGGCCTCGGGGTCGGCCTCCACGACGGCCTTCGGCACGATCTTCACGACACCGAGGCGGTCGTTGATCAGCGAGAACGGGTAGTCCGTGGTGATCTGCACGGTGTCCTCGTCGACGGCGGTGACCGTGTCGATGAAGTCGACGAACGACAGGAACAGGGAGTTGTTCGCCGGGTCGAGCACGCGCTGGTAGCTGAAGACGACATCGTCGGAGGTGACCGGGTCGCCGTTCTGGAACGTCGCGCCTTCGCGGATGTCGATCTCGTAGGTGGTGTCGTCGACCTTCTTCGGGAGGTCGGCGGCGAGGGCGGGAGCCGGCTCCTGCGTGACGGGGTCGAGGTCGACCAGGCCCTCGAAGATGTGCCAGTTGGCCGAGACGGTGACGGCGCCGGAGGCGACCATCGGGTCGAAGCTGCCGCTCAGCGAGTACGAGATGCCCGCCTCGATGATCGCGTCGGGATCGACCTCGCCCGGCTTGCTCGCCGAGTCGTTCTTGTCGGTGGCTGCGGCGCCGCAGCCGGAGAGCGCGACGGCGACGGCGATCGAGCCGGCCAGGGCCGCCGCGAATCGGGTCCCGCGCCTGCGAGGGATGTATTGCGTCATGTGATGCTCCAGTTTTCGGGAGGGACGACATCGTCGAGGACATCAGATGTCTGATGTACTATAGACACAGATGGGCCGCATTCACAACAGAGGGTGCGCGCTCACGGCAATGAGATGATCGACGCGATGTGAGAGGAAGTGCGAGTTGAACCCGACCCGATCACGCGCGTCCCGTATGCGCCGCGCCACGACGGCGGATCAGATCAAGCAGCTCATCCTCACCCGCAGCCTGCGGCCCGGTGACCCGCTGCCGACCGAGTCCGAGCTGTGCGAGACGCTCGACGTCTCCCGCTCGTCGGTGCGCGAGGCGATCCGCACCCTGTCGACGCTCGACATCGTCGACGTGCGCCACGGCCACGGCACCTTCGTGGGCGAGATGTCGCTCGACCCGATGGTCGAGGCCCTGGTCTTCCGCGGCGTGCTCTCGCCCGAGGGGTCGCTGCAGGCGCTGCGCGAAGTCGTCGAGGTGCGTCTCGCTCTCGACCTCTCGATGGCCGAGCGGGTCGTCGAAGCCGGGACGGCGCAGACCGAACATCCGGCACTCACCGATCTGGTCGACGAGATGGTCGACAAGGCCGGACGCGGCGAGAACTTCCTCGAAGCCGACCGCGCCTTCCACACGCAGCTGTTCGCGCGCACCGGCAACCACCTGGTGGGCCAGCTCGTCGGCGCGTTCTGGGACGTGCACACGGCTGTGCTGCCGCAGCTGCAGATCGCTCCCCCGGCCGACATCCAGAGCACCGCGAAGGCGCACGGTGACATGCTCGACGCGGTGCGCGCCGGAGACGTCGAGGCGTACCGCCGAGCCGTCATCGAGCACTACGCGCCCCTGCAGCGCGTGCTCGCCCAGTCGTCCTGACCCGCACCCCGCTGCGGGCGGGCGACGGCCGCGCGATGCGCGATGCGCGATGCGCGATGCGCGATGCGATGCGGTGCGTTTCGGGGGCCGACACTCCAGATGTCGGACACATCCCGCGAGAACGTCCGGCATCTGGCGTGTCGGCCCCCAGAACGTAACGGCGCACGGGCCGCCGAGCCGTCACGGCCGCCCGGGTCACCAGGGGCTGGGCCGGTAGTCCTTCAAGAACACGCCCTGCAGGTCGACGCCGGCCTCTCCCTGCACGATCGGGTCGTACACGCGCGCGGCTCCGTCGACGAGGTCGAGCGGGGCGTGGAAGCCCTCTTCCGCCAGGCGCACCTTCGTGAAGTGCGGGCGCTCGTCGGTGATCCAGCCGGTGTCGACGGCGGTCATCAGGATGCCGTCGGTCTCGAGCATCTCGCCGGCACTCGTGCGGGTCAGCATGTTCAGCGCGGCCTTGGCCATGTTGGTGTGCGGATGCCCCGGACCCTTGTACCTGCGCGAGAACTGCCCCTCCATCGCCGAGACGTTGACGATGTACTTGCGCCGCGCGGTCGACGCCGCCATCGACGCCCGCAGCCGGCTGATCAGCAGGAAGGGCGCCGTGGTGTTGCACAGCTGCACCTCGAGCATCTCGAGCGGGTCGACCTGCTCGACCGACTGCACCCAGCTGTTCACGCGGTTCACGTCGGGCACCAGCCCGCCCGCGTCGATCGCCGTGCCGTCGGCGTGCTTGACGAGCGACGACGAGCCTGGCGCCATGGCAAGGCGTGCGAGGTCTTCCGCGGTGAGCGCCTGCCCGCCCTGCTCGGCGACCGTGCCGCCGAGGGCGGCCACCGAGAGCAGCGGATGCGCGTCGACCGACGCCTGCAGCGCCTGCGGGTGCGGGTCGGCGGTGTGCCCGAAGGTCTCCATCTCGGGCAGCGGCCCGTCGGGGAGCGGCTGCAGTTCGGCATCCGCCAGCAGCGAGTACGCACCCGGCGAGCGCCGCACGGTCTGCGCCGCGTTGTTGATGAGGATGTCGAGCGGCCCCTGGGCCGCGACCGAGTCGGCGAGGCCGATCACCTGCGCCGGGTCGCGCAGGTCGATGCCCACGACGCGCAACCGGTGCAGCCAGTCCGACGCGTCGGGCAGCGACGAGAATCGCCGCACGGCGTCTCGCGGGAAGCGGGTCGTGATGGTCAGGTGCGCCCCGTCGCGCAGCAGGCGCAGCGCGATGTGCATGCCGATCTTCGCGCGCCCGCCGGTGAGCAGGGCGCGTCGGCCGGTGAGGTCGGTGCGGGCGTCGCGCTTGCCGTGGCTGAACAGCGCGCACTCCGGGCAGAGCTGGTGGTAGAACGCATCCACCCGGGTGTACGGCTGCTTGCAGATGTAGCAGTTGCGGGGCTTGAGCAGTTCACCGGCGCTGGGCGCGTCGGTCACCCGCGAGCTGAGGTCGAGCCCGCGGGTCTCGTCGTCGATGCGGTCGGGCGCTCCGGTCGCGGTGCGCGCGACGACGGCCTTGTCGGCCTCAGCGATGGCATCCCGGATCTCCTTGCGGCGCGCGCGCTTGACGGCCTTGAACATGTTGGCGGTGGCGCGGCGGACGGCGAGGTAGTCCGGATGCTGCTGATCGACCTCATCGAGCGATGCGAGCACCCGAAGGGTGGTGGCGAGGTCGTCGGGGTCGATGCCGGAGGCAGGCAGCGAGGGGGCATCGGTCATTGGGCCGATTCTACGCGGCCCGGCTGAGACCCCCTGGGCGTTGTCGGCACCCCGGCGTATGGTCGGCACATGAGCACCTCCGATGCTGCGTACACGACCATCCGCCAGGGCATCGTACCCGGCTATCTGCTGGCCCGGCTGGCGCGTTCCGAGCGCTATCCGCGCGCCGCCCAGGCCGCACGGCAGACGCTCATAGCGGGCCGCCCGGCCTTCCATGCGGCGCTCGAGCTGTCGATCGACGAGAACGGAGCTCTGGTCGCCGAGGTGACCTCGGCGCCGACCCGCACGATCTTCGACGCGCAGAACACAGAGACCCTGCCCGGGCTGGTCGTGCGCACCGAAGACGACGAGCCGGTGGCCGACGACACGGTCAATGAGGCGTTCGACGGGCTGGGGGCGACCTTCCAGATGCTGCTCGACGCGTTCGAGCGCGATTCGCTCGACGGTGCGGGGGCCCAGCTGCACGCCACCGTGCACTACGGCGAGGACTACGACAACGCCTTCTGGGACGGCTCGCGCATGGTGTTCGGCGACGGCGACGGCGAGGTGTTCGTGGGCTTCACCCGCTCAGTCTCGGTGATCGGCCACGAGCTGGGTCACGGGGTGATCCAGAGCACGGCCGGGCTCGTCTACCGCGACCAGTTCGGCGCGCTCAACGAATCGATCGCCGACGTGCTGGGGGCTCTGACCGAGCAGCATCTGCTCGGACAGACGGCCGATCAGGCGTCGTGGCTTGTCGGCGAGGGCATCTTCACCGACGCCGTGCAGGGCCGGGCTCTGCGCTCGATGCTCGAGCCCGGCACCGCCTATGACGACGATGAGCTGGGCAAGGACCCGCAGCCCGCGCATATGCGCGACTACGTGCAGACCGTGGAGGACAACGGTGGCGTGCACATCAACTCGGGCATCCCGAACCGGGCCTTTGCACTTGCGGCGACAGCCCTCGGCGGGCACGCGTGGGAGGGCGCAGGTCTCGCCTGGTACCGCGCTCTCACCGGCGACCTGTTGTCGACGGCGGATTTCAGCGAGTTCGCCGAGAAGACCATCACCGCGGCGGCCGGCATCGGGGCTACCGTGGAGTCAGCGGTCCGCGACGCGTGGACCGCGGTCGGAGTCATCGATGGTGCACGAGATCGAACCCCCCGCTGACGGGGCCGGAACCGGTGATGCGCAGGATCGCATCGTCGTCGCCGTGGTGCGCACCGGCGGCATCGCCGGACTCCGCCGCCGGTGGCGGGCGGAGCCGGCACCCGAGCAGACGCCGAGCTGGATCGAGCTCGTCGACCGCTGCCCGTGGGACGAGCACCTGGATCCGGATGCCCGTGGCGCCGACCGCTATGTGTGGAGCATCCATGCGCGAGTGCGCGACGAGCAGCGCGAGCAGGTCATCCCCGACACACGTCTCGAGGGCGCCTGGCGCGAGCTCGTCGATGCGGTGCGCGACGCTGACGCCCACGCCGACGAACCCACGCGGTGAGCCCGACAGCGCAGGCGGGGAGGAGAATGTAGACATGGGATTGTTCACACAGAAGCCGCAGGAGCCCAGTGCGTGGTCCGCGCTGCCCGGTGAGCCGATCGACGACACGAACCCGACCGAGCAGCTCGACGAGGCCCCCTCGCTCGACCTGCTGGATGTGGGCCTCAGCGCGCAGTACTCCACCATCGTCTTCCCCGTGAAGGCGCCTGCGCCGGAGGCGGCCGACGTCGCCGACGCGGGAGAGTGACGCCCGAATAGCGGTCAGCGCTTGCGGGCGCGTCGGGATGCGACGAACAGCACCGCGCCGCCGGCCAGCAGCGCTGCCACGGCCGCGATCCGCATGGGCAGCAGGTCTTCGGTGTAGCGCGAGGTGAACGACACAAGCGCCAGGAAGAACCCGGCTGCGAGCAGCACCGCTGATCCCAGCCAGGTGAGCAACGGCATCCGCCGCGTAGCGCCCTGCTGTCGGCCGCTGCCGGGGCTCGGCCGGTGGAACATGCGCGCGATGACGATCACGACCAGCGCGATCACGACCACGATGATCACGGTCTTCAGCGCGAATCCGGTCACTCTTCGAGGGTACCGACTGCGGGCGGTGTCTCACCGACGCCCTACGGTTGAAGGATGACGATCACCGCCGCCGCCGACGGCTCCGCTCTCGGCAATCCGGGTCCGAACGGCTGGGCCTGGTACATCGACGACGACCGCTGGGCCGCCGGTGGGTCACCGCACGGCACCAACAACCAGGGCGAGCTGCAGGCGGTGCTCGAGCTGCTGCGCGCGACCGCCGGCGTCAACGAGAAGCTCGTCATCGAGTGCGATTCGCGCTATGTCATCGACTCGGTGACGAAGTGGATGCCGGGATGGAAGCGCCGCGGCTGGCGCAAGGCCGACGGCGCTCCGGTGCTGAACCGCGACCTGCTCGAGGGCATCGACGAGGCGATGCGCGGCCGCGACGTCGAGTTCTCGTGGGTGAAGGGGCACGCCGGGCATCCGCTCAACGAAGCTGCCGACGAGCGCGCGAACGCCGCCGCGAAGGCGTATCAGCAGAAACAGGAGCCGCGTCGGGGACCCGGCTTCGCCTCCGCCGCCGATGCCGGTGCCGCTCTCGCCGGGGCGATGGCGGTGTCGGGCTCCAGCTCGGCGCGTGCCACTCCCGATGCCGCTCTGCTGTGGGCCGAGCCCGCCGATCTTCTCGACGGGCTCGACGAGTTCGACGGAGCCGCATCCGCTCCGCTCGAGCTGACCATCTCGCTGACCGGGGCCGAGCACGCCCGACTGCGCGACCGCGCCGACGCGCAGGGTGTCTCGCTCGAAGAGGCGCTGCGCCGACTGATCTGAGCTCGTGCGACCCGACAGCGGACGCTGCCTGCGTACACTCGCGGAATGGCATCCGTTCCGCAGACGATCACCCGCACCGCTCTCGGCGGGCTGCTGCTGTTCACCGGAGTGGCGCATCTCACCTTCGGCCGACGCGGGTTCCGCGTCGCCGTGCCCGACTGGGTGCCCGGCGATCCGGACACGACGGTGGTGGCGTCAGGATGGGCTGAGATCGCACTGGGCTCGGCGCTGCTGCTCGCGCGGCGGCGCCGGCGCGGCATCGGCCGCCTCATCGCGCTGTTCTTCATCGCCGTGCTGCCCGGAAACGTGTCGCAGTGGACGCATCACCGCAGCGCCCCGGGCCTAGACACCGAGATGAAGCGGTTCGGGCGCCTGTTCCTGCAGCCGGTGCTGGTGCTGCTGGCCCTGTGGTCGACCCGCGACTGACGCTCAGCTCTCGAGCGAGACGCGTGTGCGCGGCAGAGCATCCGGATGCTCCTGCTGCAGCCAGGTCATCATCTGCTCGCGGACGTCGCAGCGCAGCGTCCACAGGTCATCGGAGTCCTTGGCCGAGACCGTGCAGCGCACGGTGACGAAGCCACCCTGCGAGTCGGTGACGACCACGCCGCTGCTGCGGCGGTCCCAGGCCTCGGAGGCCGCCACGATCTCGTCGAACTTGGCGCGCACGGCATCCATCGGCACCCGCCAGTCGAGGTCGAGGTAGACGGTGCCGAGGATGGCGTCCGAGCGGCGGGTCCACGTCTCGATGACGTTGGTCGTGAAGTAGCTGCAGGGGATGACCAGGCGGCGCTCGTCCCAGAGATACACGACGATGTACGACAGGTTGATCTCGCCGATCCGGCCGAACTGCTCTTCGATGACGACGACGTCGCCCACGCGGATCGAGTCGGTGAAGGCGATCTGGATGCCGGCGATGAGGTTGCCGAAGATCGACTGCGCCGCGAGTCCCGCGATCACCGAGACGATGCCCGCCGAGGCCAGCACGCTCGTGCCCACCACTCGCAGCGCCGGGAACGAGAACAGCGCCATGCCGACCGCGATCACCGCGATGAGGACGACGGTGAGCCGCTGGATGATGAGGATCTGGGTGCGGCGGCGGCGCAGGTCGGCGCCGGTGAAGGTCGCCTTCTCGCGTGTGAGCAGGCCTTCGAACGCGAACGAGGCGACGGTGCCGAGCAGCCAGGCGCCGGCGAGAATCGTGCCGATCAGCAGCAGGTGCGAGACGCCCGGCCACCAGTCCTCCCGCGCCGGCTGAGTGACGGACGCGGCGATCCAGAGCGCGACGATGAGCACGACCACCGCCCACGGGCGGCGGGCACGACGGTAGAGGTCGCGCGTCCAGGCGGCCCTGCGTCCGACCAGCGAGGTGATGGCATGCGGGGCGAGCACGGCGGCGGTCGCGGCCGCCAGGGCGATGCCGACGGCGACGGCGGTTCCGGTCCACGAGGTCCAATCGAGCATCCCTCCACGGTAGGCGCAGTCCGGGCGCGAAGCTGTGTGCCCGGTGACCGGCCGTCGGGCCGGCCTCGGCTTCCGCACGGCGCGTACCATCGGGGCATGACGTCTCCCGCTCGCATGCTCGCCCGTATCGCCCTCGGTGGATTCCTCACCTTCGCCGGGGCCAGTCACCTCACCGTCGCGCGCAAGGAGTTCCAGGCGCAGGTGCCCGACTGGGTGCCGCTCGACCCCGACACCACGGTGGTGGCGTCGGGTGCGGTCGAGATCGGCCTCGGCACCGCGCTGCTGTTCGCCTGGCGCCGACGCCGGCTGGTCGGGGTGCTGACCGCGCTGTTCTTCCTCGCGATCTTCCCCGGCAACGTGTCGCAGTGGACGCATCACCGCGACGGGCTCGGGCTCGACACCGACATGAAGCGCTTCGCGCGACTGTTCTTCCAGCCCGTGCTCGTGTGGCTCGCGCTGTGGAGCACCCGCCGCGGCTGAGCGGACCCGTGTCGGTCAGACGGTGAGCACCGCCGACTCGAGCCGCCGGTACGAGGCCTCCATGCCGTCGGCCATGCCGGTGGCGAGGATCATGTCGCGGGTCTCCTTGTCGGGGTACTCGATGAGCACGGTGACGAGCGTCGCGCCGTCCTCCTCGTAGAGGTTCAGGTCGTTCAGCGTCTCGGGGCCGTCTGTGCCCTGCATCCGCTCGGTCGTCACCGCGCGACGCGGGGCGTCGACGAGCAGCGTCTCGCCCTCGAAGCCGAACGGCTCGCCCTCGGTGTCGCCGACGGGCGCCCACGAGTTGCGGAAGCTCTCGCCTGGCTCGTTGCCGACGACGCACTCGGTCATCTCCCATCCGTCGGGTCCGAGCATCCATCGCTTGATCAGCTCGGGTTCGGTGTACGCGCGCCAGACCAGCTCGCGCGGGCCCTCGACGAGCCGGGTGATGCGCACGTGCGTGTCGTCGAGCAGTTCGACGCGCGTGCCCTTGCCCTGGGCGTAGTCGCGCAGATCCTGCAGCACGGCGTCGAGCTGCGACATCGCCAGACGCGTGCCCTCGACGGCGCCCATCGCGACGATCTGCTCGAGCGCCTCGAGTGAGGCGAAGTGGCTGGTGTTGCGCATCCGGGTGCCCGTGGGGGTGGACTCGAAGGTGAACTCCATGCGCATCGCAGGCAGATCGTCGTTCGGGTCGCCCTGCTCGTCGGCGAAGCCGTCGAGCACCTCGAAGCGGTGCGGCTGATCGATCGCGAGGAACTCCCAGTACCCGGATGCCTTCTCGCCGCGCGGTCCGTGCATCGTGTAGGTGGCGCGCCCGCCGACCTCGTGGTTCCACGACGTGAAGGTCGCCGGCCAGCTCGGCGGGCCCCAGAACCGGCCGAGCTGCTCGGGGTCGCTGTAAGCGGCCCAGACGCGCTCGACGGGTGCGGCGAGATCGGCGATCACGGTCATCGTCAGGTTCTCGTGGTCGGTGATGATGTCGGTGACAGGCATGTCAGACTCCTTCATTGGATTCGTCCGAGCCGGCCGACGTCGGCGTCTCGGCCAGCAGGTCATCGAGCCGGGCGACGCGTGCCCGCCACAGCTCTTCGTATCGGGCGAGAAGCGCCCGCGCACGGGCGATCATCTCGGGGTTCGCGCGCACGAGCCGCTCGCGTCCCTCGGCGCGCTTGACGATGAGGCCGGCCTCTTCGAGGACGGCGACATGCTTCTGCACCGCCGCGAACGACATCTCGTAGTCGCCCGCGAGCGTGGAGACGGAGTACTCGCGCTCGATGGTCCGGCGCAGGATGTCGCGCCGGGTCGAGATCGCGAGTGCATGGAACACACGGTCGATCTCCGCTTCGCTGAGTTCTGTTCGTACAACCATTTGGTTGTACGTTATGCCCGACGGATGCCCGTGTCAAGAACTTTCTCGATCGAGCATGCGCCCACGGGGCGACACAGCCAATCTTGTCCCCAAAAAGGGGGACAAAGTCGTCGATTCTTTGTACGTTGCATTCGTACCTGAGACTCAGCTCGTCGGGGACTGGGGACCGCGCCGAGCTGAGACAGGACATCATGCCTCCGTGGTGTAGCCGCGTCGGGGAGACGGCTTGGGAAACCGTGTCCTCGAGGGCGGTAGCGACGAACGGGAGGGGGCGCGCCGCCTGATGGCAACGTCAGGCACATGCGCCCTCATCGGAATCCGAAGCGTCGAGCGCGGCAGAACTGAGAGCGGGACGAACGGGAGGGAAGCATGGTCACTCAAGCGATCCATGTCGCGGACGCGGAAGAACTGCGCTGGCTGCGTGCCGGCTGGCTGAAGCGCGTCCGCGAGCGCACGTCGACGTACTCGGTCGTCACCGCCAGCCTCTTCCTGCTGTTCGGCGTGCTCGGCATCATCAGCTGCGCCGCCGGAGGACGGCGGGCTGGCATCCGGCATCGTGAACACGAGCTACCAGGTGGGATCGGCGGTCGGCCTCGCCGTGGTCTCGGCGATCGCCGCGGCTTTCGGCGCCAGCCGGCTGGGGGATGCCGAAGCGCTCACTCAACGGTACTCGGCGGCGTTCATCGCCGCGGGGGCGCTGGCCCTGCTCGGCGCACTGCTCACGACGGTCTTCTTCCGCGGGCGTCACGCGCGCGGCGGCATCGACGGGTGACGCAGTAGTCGAAACCAGACCGCGGGGGCGGCGGGTCGTGGCCGCCGCTCCCGCTTTCGCCGGGCGCGCGACCACGCGGACGGAAATCAGCCTAGGCCGCGACGGCGACGCCCATACGCCTCGGGTCTCCGCAGGAGCGCATCTCGCCTGTCGCCGGGTCGATGGTGATGCCGTCGAAGTTCCCGGTCATCGAATTCCACGGTCCGATCTCGCGCGTCCACAGGCGATTGCGTTGCGCCCACCGCTGCACGTCAGCGAGCACGTCCGCCGAGAACCCGGACTCGAGTGTCGTACCGGGCACCCAACCGCGGGCCGGATCGTGCGGACGCGCGCCGAAACGTGGCTCGGCCACACTCTGCTCGATCGGCATGCCGAAGTCCATCAGGTTCACGAGGTTCTGAAGGACGCACGCCACCAGCGACACCGAGGGGGAGCCCGAGGCGATCACCGGCACTCCGTCGCGCAGCACCATGCTCGGAGCGAGGTAGATCGTCGCCCGCTCCCCCGGCTGCGGCATCACGCGCTGGAAGAAGGAGCCGCCGCCGGCGAGCTGGAAGCCCTCCGCGTACAGGCCGTTCACCCAGGGAGACGCCATGTGCGAGTGCGTCAGTGTGGCCACGTTGTGATCCGCGTCGACGACGGACAGGTGAATCGTCCCCGGCGTGGGCGGCGCCGCACCGAGGGGGCCGGCGAGCGTGTTCAACAGTGCGAAGCGCTGACGGCCGTACTCCTTCGACAGCAACACGTCCATGAGTCGGTCATCGTCACGGAAGCGCCGTTCCCGCGGCGCCGCGTAATAGACGGCGTTGTGCACCGCCATCAGGGCGGAGAGGGTCTCCGGCGACGAGCTGGCCGGTCCGAGCGCGGCGAGATCCAGATTCTCGAGGATGTTGAACGCCTCGACGAGCTGAAGACCTCCGTCATCCGGGGGTGCCGAGCCGATGAGCTCGAAGCCGCGATACGAGCCGCGCACCGGGTTCGCCCACTCGGGTTCGTAAGCCTCGAAGTCGGCGAGCGTGATGACACCGCCGTCTCCATCGCTCTCCGCGCAGAATGCGCGGGCGAAGTCGCCCCGGTAGTAGCTCATCCCCTCGTCGCGCAGCCTCTCCAGGGTGCGGGCGGCGCGCTCCTGCACGAGCGGCTGTCCCGGCCCGATGAGCGAACCGTCGCGGAAGAACATCTCGCGGGACTGCGGATGCCGGCCGAGGTTCTGTCGTGCGTTGTACATCTCCCCGAACAGGTAGGGAGAGACGGCGAAACCTTCCCGCGCCGCGTCGATCGCCGGAGCGAGCAGTCGGCCCACCGGCATCGTTGCGAAGCGATCGTGCGCGGCGGCGAACGCCGGCCACCAGCCGGGCACCGGCACACCGCGGGCGCGGGTGAGATCCGCGCCGCCGAAGTCCGCAAGCTCGGCCAGCGGAGCGTTGATGTTGCCGGAGAGGTACGACGCCCGCCCGCTTGCGGCCTCACGGTAGACGAGCGAGATGCCGCCGGTGAGAGAGGTCATGTGGGGCTCGGTGATCAGCTGCGTCGCCGCGACGGCCAGAGCCGCATCGAGCGCGTTCCCGCCCTCCCGCAGCACAGCGGCACCCGCCTCGACGGCGATGGGCTCGGAGCTGACCACCATGCCCCGTGTGCCGACAGCGACCGGCTTCGGACCGAACCGGCCGGGGGTCGCATACTCGCTCTTCAACGGCGTCTCCTCGTGTTCACGCTTCCGAGCTCATCACACGCTGCCCACACCACGCCGCGCACGCTGCGCGACCGGGTCGGGCACGGGAATCGCTCCGAGCAGGGTTCTCGTGTACTCGTTCTCGGGATCGTGGATGACGGCGTCGGTCGCGCCGCTCTCCACCACTTGCCCGTCCTTCATCACCAGAACTCGATCGGAGATCGTGGAGACGACGTACAGGTCGTGGCTGATGAAGATGCATGCGAAGTTGTGCTCCCGCTGCAGCCGCGCCAGCAGTTCGAGGACGGTCACCTGCACCGTCACATCCAGCGCCGAGGTCGGTTCGTCCGCGATGAGGACGTCCGGCCGATGCGAGACCGCGCGCGCGATGGCCACGCGCTGGCGCTGACCGCCCGAGAGCTCGTGGCGCCGGCGATCGATCCACGCGGGATCCAGATCCACGTCCGCGAGCAGCTCGCCGGCGCGCCGACGCAACTCGCCCTTGTCGCGGACGGTTCCGCTGCGCCACAGCGGCTCGGTGACGACCCGCCAGAGCGGAAGGCTCGGATCCAGCGAGGACGTCGGGTCCTGGAACACGACTCCGAGCCGGGACAGCGCCTTGCGGCGGCGGCGTCCGCGCAGCCCCACCAGTTCGACGCCGGACAGCGACACCGATCCACCGGTCACCGGAGCGAGGCCGAGGATCGCCCGAGCGATCGTGGACTTGCCCGAACCGGACTCGCCGACGATGCCCAGCGTCTCGCCGCGCGCGACACTCAGATGCGCCCCGCGAACGGCGGCCCGGCGGTTCTCCTCGGTCCGCGGGCGACGCAGACCCGAGCGGCGGTACTCCACGAGCAGATCGCTGACCTCCAACGCCACCGGCTCCGCGGCATCCACCTCGACAGCCGCCTCCTGGACGACGTCCGGCTCGCGAACGGCGGGTTGCCGCTCATCCTCGCCGTGCAGGGCCCGGGCGGCCGACAGCAGTGAGCGGGTGTACTCGTGCGTCGGGTTCTCGAAGATCGAGTAGACGTCGCCGGTCTCCACGACCTGACCGTTGCGCATCACGACCACGGAGTCGGCGATGTCCGCGACGACGCCCATGTCGTGCGTCACGAAGACCATCCCCATGCGCTCACGCTGGACGAGCTCACGGAACATGGCCAGCAGGTTGCGCTGGGTGGTGACGTCGAGTGCTGTGGTCGGCTCGTCGGCGATGAGAAGCGCCGGCTTCCAGGCGACCGCGCCCGCAGCCATGATCCGCTGGCGCTGCCCGCCGGAGAGCTGGTGCGGATAGCGCTGCAGAAGGTCGTCGTAGCCACCCAGCCCGACGAGGTCGAGCAGCTCCTGGGGCTCACGGCGCGGTCCGCCGGTGTGGTCCTGATGCGCGCCGATGGCTTCGGCCAAGAAGTCGCCGATGGTGTGCAGCGGGTTGAGCGCTGTCATCGGCTCCTGGTAGACGCATGCGATCTCGGCGCCGCGGTAGCGGCGCATCTCGCCCTCGGAGGCACCGACCAGTTCGGTGCCCTGGAAGCGGATCGAACCGTGGCGGGTCACGCCCTGCGGCAGCAGAGCGGGGATCGCCATGGCCGTCATGGACTTGCCGGCGCCGGATTCGCCGACCAGCGCCACGACCTCTCCGGGCGAGACCGTGAAGGAGACGCCCCGCACGAGCTGCTTGTCGGCGACGTCGATGCGAAGGTCCGAGACCGAGAGCAGTACCTCGTCGCGCGCGTTCATGCGTTGACTCCCTGTCCGAGCGAGATGTCGTTCGGGCGCGCGGCTGCGTTCTTCCGTGCCGGGCGCCGCTTCCGTGTGACCCCGCGAGGGTCGAGGAGATCCCGAACCCAATCCGCGACGTATCCGAGTGAGACCAGCAGCGCGACGAGCACGATGCTGGGGATGAGCAGCTGCCACGGGCTCTGCATGAAGTACTGCTGTCCGGTCGCGATCATCAGACCGAGCGAGGGACGCGGTGGCGTGATGCCCAGACCGAGGAAGCTGAGTCCGGACTCCAGACCCACGGCGAACGCGAGCGTGAGGAAGCCCTGAGCGAGCACCAGCGGCCCGACGCCGCGCAGGAGCGGCCCGCTGATGATCTGCCAGCGCGTACCGCCGAACAGCTCGGCCGACTCGACGTACAGCGACTGCCGCAGCGAGAGCACCTCACCATATGCGAGCCGCGCGAACGTGGGGAAGAACGCGATCGCGCAGACGGCCACGACGGTGAGGTCGCTGGCGCCGTAGAGCGAGACGATGAGCATCGCGAAGACGAGGTTCGGAAACGCGAGCACGACGTCGACCACGCGCATCAGGAGCAGATCGGCGAAGCCGCGGAAGTACGCGGCGAGGATGCCGATGAGCGTGCCGACGAGGGCGGCGAGCAGCGTACCCGATGCGCACACGATGATCTCGGTGCGCAGACCCACCACGAGGCGGGCGAACGTGTCGCGCCCGAGGTTGTCGGTTCCCAGTGGATGCCCTGCGGCGCCGATCGGTGCGAAGGCGTCCGCGACGTCCTGCGCCAACGGGTTGACGGTGCTGAACAGCGGGTAGATGAAGATGAACAGGACCACCAGGGTCATCACGCAGCTCGTGATGAAGAGTCCGGGGCTGGACCTGTGCCAGATCGTTCGGAAGGCGCTTCTCATCGGAATCACCCCTCCACTCGGGGGTCAAGGAATCGGTAAAGGAGGTCGACGAGGAGGTTGGTCAGGATGAACACCACGGCGAACAGGATGACGATGCCCTGGACCAGCGGATAGTCGCGACCGTTGATGGCATTCAGCAGCGTGCTTCCGATACCCGGCCAGTTGAAGACCTGCTCGATCAGCACGGTCGCGCCCAGCAGTCCGCCCAGCTGCAGCCCCGAGACGGTGACCACCGGGTTGATCGCATTGCGGAAGACGTGGCGGCGGAACACGCGTGCACGCGGGAGTCCCATGCCGCGGGCCGTGCGCACCCAGTCCTCACGACGAACGGAGAGGATGGAGGTCCGCGCGACCCTCCCGACGATGGCGAGGAACCCGAAGGACAACGCCAGGCTGGGCAGGAACGCGTGGTACAGGAACGGCCCGATCCCCTCCTCCGGGGCTCGGTATCCCAGCGAGGGGAACCAGCCCAGGCTCAGCCCGACGATGAGCGACAGGAAGATCGCGATCACGAAGCCGGGCGTCGAGACCGCCACCGAGATGAGTCCGGACAGCACGCGGTCGAGCACGCTCCCCGGCCAGTTGCCGGACAGAACGCCGAACGCGAGGCCGACGATGCCGCCGATGATGAGCGCGATGAACACGAGAGTGACGGTGTTGCCCAGCGGCGACGCGATGATCTCGGTCACCGGGGTGGAGTACTTGATGGAGCTGCCCAGGTCGCCGCGCAGCAGATCGCCGAGGTAGGTGACGTACTGCAGCAGGATGGGACGGTCCAGCCCGAGCTCCTGTTCCAGGGCGGCGACGGCGGCGGGATTGACGTCCCCGCCGCCGGCGCCACCTTGCAGGATGATCGATGCGGGGCCGCCCGGGACGGCGCGCACGGCCAGGAAGACCAGTGTCACGACGCCCCAGACGGTGACGACACCCAGTCCGAGTCGAAGCAATATGTAGCGAATCATTGAGAACCCATTCGAATCAGAGGGTGCCGTGCGCAGCGCGACTCATTCGGTGAGACGCGCTCCGGCCAGGCTGTACATCGAGGAATAGACGATCGGTCCGTTGAGCATCTCGAAGCCTTCGAGCGCGTCGGTGTAGGCGTAGGCCGCCGTCCCCTGTCCCCACGTCACGAACGGCACGTCCTCGAGGTAGATCTCTCCCAGTTCATGGTAGATCTCGGCACGTTCGGGGCCGTCCGGGGTCTGCGCGCCCTTGTCGAGCAGTTCGGCGTAGAGGTCCTGGTTGATGCCGAAGCTGCGCACGAAGGTCGGACCGCCGATGAACGCACCGGTGATGGAGGACGGGTCGTTGATCGCCGCGGGCGGACCGCCGATCATCAGGTCGTACGAGCCGTTGTTGCCCTTGGCGATCAGGTTGGCGTAGTCGCCCGTCTCGATCTCCGCGGTGATGCCGATCTTCTCGAGGTCGCTCTTGACGACCTGCGCGCGCTCGCTGTGACCGAAGTACTGCGAGTTCGTCAGCAGCGTGAGGTCGATGCCGCCGTCGGGGAAGCCGGCCTCCGCCAGCAGCTCCTTCGCCTTGTCGAGGTCCTGCGCGTAGTGCGTGGCCTGCTCTTCGTCGTAGTACTCGCTGTCCTCCGAGATGGGCAGTCCGCCGCTGGCGGTGCCGTACCCGAGGGTGCCGACCTCGTTGAGGGCGTCCAGGTCGAGGGCGTATGCGATCGCCTGGCGCACCTCGGGGATCGCGACCGGACCCTCGGTCAGGTTGAACTGGAGCGCACCATAGAGACCGTGGGCCGTGTCGAGCGTGACGCCGTTCGTCTTCTCGATCGTCGCGTAATCGGTGGCCGGCACATAGTCGATGAACTGCACCTGGCCGCTGACCAGAGCCTTCACGCGGGTCTGCGCGTCAGCCATGAAGATCATCTCGATCTCCTCGAGCTCGACGGAGTCCGCCTCGTAATAGTTGGGGTCGGCCTCGAGGGTGTACGAGACGCCCTTCTTGTAATCGGTCACCATGAACGGGCCGGCTCCGACGGGAACGCCGTTCGCGTCGACCGGCTCCTCGGGAACGATCGCGTTGAGCGGGTTGGCGATGATCTTGGGCAGTGCCGTCTGCGGCTCTGCGAGCGTGAGCACGACCGTCGTGTCGTCCGGGGCCTCGATGGCGGCGATGTTCGCGAACGACGTCTGGTCTGCGGCGCCGTTCTCGGGCACCGCGAGGTACTCGTAGGTGCGCTTCACGTCGGCTGCGGTCAGCGGGTCTCCGTTGGAGAACGCGAGCCCGTCGCGAAGCGTGAAGGTGTAGGTCAGGCCGTCTTCAGAGACCTCGTAGTCGGAGGCGAGCGCGGGGACGACGTCGCCGTCCGGGCCGTACGAGAGCAGGCCGCGGCGCACCAGCGTGATGAGCTGGCGGTTGGCGGAGCCCTGGTCCACGCCGGTCTTGAAACCGGGAGGCTCGGCGGAGAAGCCGATCGTGAGGGTCTGGTCGACAGCTGCATCCGTGCCGCCGGCGCTCGAATCGCCGGCGCAACCGGTCAGGCCCAGGCCGAGCACGAGTGCGGTGGCTCCGGCGACGACGCCGAGCCGTGCACCGCGCCGAGGGCGGATGTTGAGAGTATTCATGCCGTGAATCCGTCTCTTGAGGGCCCGAAGGGGCCGAGGGGAAGAGAAAGTAGTGCTCGGCTGCGATGCCGAGTGCCGGGACCAGGGAGTCATGAGCTGTTCGGGCGCTCACTCACCCGCTCGCCGGGGTTCTGCGGTGAACCTCCTCCTGTCTTCGTCGGTTCGGGAGAAAAGTGGGACACGCTCTTTTTGGGAACGTTCCCGGTAGGTTTTGTCCCACTCTTACGCACGTTGGGAACGATGTCAATATCATGAGGGAAGATTTACCAGACGGTGATCGTCGGGGCGGCTGCGAATGGCCCGTCCGCTACGATGCCATCGACCGAACAGGAGCGATGCATGGCGCACGGAGCAGTGACGATCATCGACGTCGCGCGAGAAGCAGGGGTGTCGAAATCGGCGGCCGCCCGGGTGCTCGCGCAGAAGGGATCGGCGAGCGAGAAGACGCGGACCAAGGTCCTCGAGGCGGCGGATCGCCTGGGGTACCGTCCGAACCAACTGGCTCGCGCCATGAAGTCGGGCACCACGAACATCATCGGCATCGTCGTCCCGGACGTCGCGATCCCCTTCTTCTCGGCGGTGCTGCGCGGTTCGGCCGACACCGCCCGTGCTGCCGGGTTCGAGGTGCTCGTCAGCAACACCGACAACGACGCCGACATCGAGGATCGCGCATTGGAACTGCTGGCTGAGCAGCGCGTGGACGGCGTGATCATCGCGCCCGTCTTCCAGCCGGACCCCGCCGCGATCACGCGGTTGTGCGAGGAGGGGATGCCGATCGTCCTTCTCGATCGCCGGATGCCGGGGCTCGAGCACCTTCCGCTGGTCTCGGTGGACCACGTCGACGCGTCCGAGCGCGCCGTCCAGGCGCTCATCGACGAGGGGCACCGGCGCATCGCGCTTGTCACCGAGGCTTCTCAGGTGCATTCCACCCTGAAGGACTTCACCGACCGGCCGGCGGAGGACGTCGATCTGTCGCTGCTCCGACCCTCAGCCCAGCGCTTGGTGGGGTACCTCCGCGCGCTGGGTCGCGCCGGGCTCGACATCGACGAGCGCCTGATCATCCGCTCCAGCTACACCACGGCGGATGCCCAGAAGGCGGTGGAGGCGTTCCTGGAGACGGGAATCGAGGCCTCGGCGCTGCACGCCACCGACGCCGTGCTCAGTTCGGGTGCCTATCGAGCGCTGCGAGCTCGGGACCTGGCGATCCCCGATGACCTTTCCTTCATCGGGTTCGACGATCAGGACTGGACGACGATGGTGCAACCCGCGGTCACCGTGGTGGAGCAGCCGCGTCAGCGGCTGGGCGCCACGGCGACCACGGCGCTGATCGGGATCATCCGGGGAGCGGCGGCGGAGTCGCGCCCGCAGATGCTCACTGCTGAGCTTCTGGTGCGCGACTCCGTCGCCGCCGCCGCACGGGCGACGAGTCAGCTCCGATAGCTGTGGGCCGTCTCCGGGGAAACGCGGCCATCCTGCACATCGGCCTGAAGGGCTTCGTCCACTCTGGCCGAAGGATCGCCATAGCCGCCGGCGCCGGCCGTCTCGATGGACGCCCACTGACCAGGCTGCAGAACCGTGTAGCCGTGATCGATGGGCCGCGCATCCTCGCTGAGCACGCAGCGTGCCGAAGCGCCGGGACCGCCACCGAACACTCCCCAAGGCTGCGACTTCTGACGACTCGTGTCGAGCCAGAAGTGCACGTCCTCGGCTTCGGCCCGGATCCGGCGCCGAATGCCCATGCCGCCGCGGTACTCACCGGTGCCGCCGGAGTCCTCGATGAACTCGTACGCCTCGACCATGAGCGGGTACTCGGTCTCCAGGCTCTCGACCGGCAGGTTCGAGGTGTTCGTCATGTGCACCTGGACGCCGTCCAGGCCGTCCTTGTTGTACCGGGCTCCGCTACCGCCGCCGATCGTCTCGAGGTACACGAAGTCGCGCCCGCGTGCGTTGTCACGGCCGGAGAAGTGCACCCCGGTGTTGGCGCCGTTGGACGCCCCGGTCACGCGCTCGGGCACGGCGGGAGCCAGCGCCCCCTGGATCAGATCGACGATGCGCTGACACGTCTCGCTGCGGCCGTTGACCGCGGCGGGGGCCGAGCAGTTGATGATCGACCCCTCCGGCGCCTCGATCGTGATCGGTCGGTAGAGCCCCGCGTTGGGGGCGATATCCGAATCGATCAGTGTCTTGATCGTGTAGTACACCGCAGCGTACAGACCGGTCCAGACGACGTTCACACTCGCCCGGACCTGGGGAGGGTTGCCGGCGAAGTCGAAGAGCATCCTGTCGCCGCTGACCACGATCCGCACCCGCAACGTGAGCTCTTCGTCCAGCTCGGGGCAGTCGAACTTGTCCTCGAACGTGTACTCGCCGTCGGGGAACTCGGAGATCGCGACGCGCGTCCGGCGCTCGGTGTAGTCGAGCAGCTCCGCCCCGATGGCACGCACGACGTCGGCACCGTAGCGCTCGCACAGCTCGGTGTACCGCGTCACGGCCACCCGCAGCGCCGCCTCCTGCGCACGCAGGTCGGCGATGCGCTCTTCGGGGATCTGGCAGTTGAGCAGGATGAGTTGAAGGAGCTCGTCCTGACGCACCCCTTCGCGCACCAGGTGGACCGGAGGGATGCGGATCGCCTCCTGGAAGATGTGCGCGTGACCCCGATCGCCGAAATCGGCGTGGTGTGCCAGCGTCGCCGCCCACGCGGAGAGCTTGCCGTCGATGAAGATCGGCGTCGCCAGCACGATGTCGGGGAGGTGCGAGCCTCCGCCGGTGTACGGGTCGTTGCCGATGAACACGTCGCCCGGGCGGATCTTGTCGAGGGAGTACTGCTCGCGCAGCGCCGACACGATGCCCATGAGCGAACCGAGGTGCAGGGGTGAGCCACCCTCATCTTGGGCGATGGCCTGCCCCTCGGCATCGAAGAGGCTCGCGGTGCAATCGCGGCGCTCCTTGATGTTCGGCGAGAAGGCCGCCTTCACCAGCGTCTCGCTCATCTCCTCGACGATGGTCGACAGGGCGGACCCGACGACCTCGACGAGCACGGGATCCAATTCGATAGCGGTCACTTCTGCTCTCCGATCTCCACGATGAGGTTGCGGTATTCGTCCACACGGCACACGTCCGACGGCAGCAGGACGGTCGTGGTGTCCATCTGCTCCACGATGGCCGGCCCGGTGAAGACATCGCCGGGGGTGAGCAGTGCACGGTCGTAGACCGGTGTGTCGACGTATCCGGCGACGGGGTCGAAGCAGGTGCTCCGAGTCTCGACGACGGCCTTCGCCGGGTCGGACGGACTGATCTCGTCGCGTCGCAGATCCACGTGCGGCGCGGAGCCGGAGGCCTCGAGTCGGAACGTGACGACCTCGACAGCGGCATCCTCTGAACGGTATCCGTAGACGCGCTCGTGCGCCTCGTGGAACAGCTCGATGACGGCATCCGCCCCATCCGCAGCGAAGCGGTGGCCCGCAGGAACCTCGACGGCGAGCTCGAAGTTCTGACCGCGGTACCGCAGGTCCATGCGTCGACGCAGGGTGCGTCCGCTCTCTTCGACCTCCTCTTCGACGAACCACTCCGCCGCGCGAGCGGCGAGCTCGTCGAAGACGTCGTCCACGGCTGCCGCCGTGGTGTCGTCCACCGCGGTGATCAGCGTGCGCATGAAGTCCGTCTTGACGTCGGTCATGAGCAGGCCCAACGCCGACTGCGCGCCCGGGATCTCGGGGATCACGATCGTGCGCATGCCCAGTTCCCGCGCGAGACGCGAGGCGTGGAGAGGACCGGCACCGCCGAAGGGAACCAGCGCGTAGTCGCGCGGGTCGTATCCGCGCTGCACGCTGACCACGCGGATCGCGCGCGCCATGTTGGCGGTGACCACGCGAAGGATGCCGAGGGCGGTCTCCTCCACGGACAGTCCCAGCGGCTCGGCCAGGCGCTGGACGGCGGCCACCGAGGCGGAACGGTCGATCTTCATCTGTCCGTTGAGCAGATACTCAGGGTTGAGCATCCGCAGCACCACGTTCGCGTCGGTGACGGCGGCGTCGACGCCGTTGCCGTAGCACGCAGGCCCGGGGAAGGCGCCCGCGCTCTGGGGCCCCACCCGCAGGTGGTTACCGCTGTCGATCCAGGCGAGGGAGCCGCCACCCGCGCCGACCGTGTGGATGTCGAGCATGGGCGAGCGCACCGGTCGCCCATCCAGCTCCATCCCCGCGGTGACCTTCGGGCGTCCCTCCTGAACGAGCGAGATGTCGGAGGAGGTTCCGCCCATGTCGAACGTGATGATGTCGTCGAAACCGGCGGCCGAGCAGATCTGCGCCGCCCCCACGACACCGGTGCTGGGCCCGGAAAGGACCAGGCGGACCGGCAGCGACTCGGCGGTCGAGAACGGGATCACCCCGCCGTTGCTCTGCGTGACATGCGGGACGGCGGTCAGGCCGCGGTCGGCGAGCACCCCGCGCAGACGGGCGAGGTAGTTCGCGACGACCGGACCCACGTAGGAGTTGGTGACGACAGTGGACAGGCGCTCGTACTCCCGGAACTCAGGGAGCACGTCACAGGAGAGCGAGACATAGACCTCGGGCATCTCCTCGCTGATGATCTCGCCGATGCGTCGCTCGTGGTCGGCGTTCAGGTAGCTGTACAGCAGACACACCGCGATCGATTCGACCCCGGCATCCTTCAGCTCCCGGACCGCACGGCGGACGTCGTCCTCATCCAGCGGGGTCTCGACGGCGCCGGTGTGACGCACGCGCTCGGTGACCTCCTTGCGCAGATGCCGTGGCACCTGCGGTTCGGGCTTGTCCGCCTGGGGGTCGTACATGCTCGGGCGGCGGCCGCGTCCGAGCTCGAGCAGGTCACGGAAGCCGCGCGTGGTGATGAGGCCGGTCCGCGCGCCTCGTCCGGTCAGTAGAGCGTTCGTGCCGACCGTCGTGCCGTGGGCGAAGTACCCGACCTCGTCGATCGTCCGGGAGCCGATCTGGTCGAGGATGGCCTCGACGCCCTCGACGATCGCGCGTCCCGGGTCGTCGGGCGTACTGGAGACCTTGCGCACGTGCACGCGCCCCGTGCCCTCATCGAAGGCGCACACATCGGTGAAGGTGCCGCCGGTATCCACTCCGATGCGCAAGCTCATGCCGTCACCGCTTCCTGATCGTCGTTGCTGTTGTCATTCGTTCCATGCTCACGCCGAACGGCCTCCGCGTCGAACGGGATGCCCCGCTCGAACGCTCCGTTCACCTGGCACACCTGCGCAGCCTGCGCGCTGGCGGCGACGAGGGTCGATCGCAGATCGCGCCCCGCCCCGATGCCGACCAGCACGCCCGCGATGAACGCGTCGCCCGCGCCCAGCGTGTCGCGCACGTGCACGCGGTCGGCCTCCTGGTGCAGGATGCCGTCGGCGGACCCGAGCAGCGCTCCCTCGGATCCGCGTGTCACCAGAGCGTATTCCGCTCCGGCGTCCAGCACGCGACGGACCAGCAGTCCGGCCTCCTCCTCGCCGAGATGACCGCCGGAGAAGCTCGCCAGATGCAGGTGAGGGAGGTAGGGCTCGGCGTCGCGAGGATCGAACCGGCTGCCGAAGTCGAACGACACCTGTGCGCGCTCTGCCATCTCGGGCACCCGGCTGAGCAGGGTGCCCGCGTACCCGGAGTGCACGATGTCGTACTCCCCCATCGCCTTCAGGTGAGCGTCCTCCAGTTCGAAGAGCGCTGTCGTGCGATCGGATCGGAGGAACACCCGGTCGTTGCCGACCAGTTCGACATCTGCTGTCGCGTTGGGAGCCTGCACGACGCGCGTGAGCGTGGTGTCGACGTGCTCCGCCCGCAACGCGCGCAGGATCTGTCGGCCCGCAGCGTCGTTGCCGAGCACACCGAGGTAGCCGGCTCGTGCCCCGAGCCTGGCGGCGAACACGGCGACATTCACCGCGTTGCCGCCCGGATACATCATCGCCTGATGCAGGTATCTGTCGGCGACGTTGTCACCGGCACCGAGGACTCTCATGGGAAGCTCCCGCCCGCCGTTCAGTACGCGATCTTGTACATGTAGCGGCGCTGGGAGGTGTCGTGACCCCGTCGCGCGGCCACGTGATCGAGCACACGGCGCTCGGCACTCATGAGAGCCAGCACACTTAGGTCCGGTCGGGACTCGGCGGGGATGCCAGGCAGAGTGAATCGCGCAGTGTCGACGGCGGCGGAGTTGCGTGTCTGCTTCTCGGCGAAGCGAACGACGCGTTCGCCTAGTTCTCGGCTGGCATCCTCAGCGACGAGGGTGACCACAGTGGTGTCTTCGAGCACCATCTCGAGCGGGCCGTGGAAGAAGTCGCCGGCGTTGATGGCCGCCGAGTTCATCCAGCTCATCTCCTGGAAGTAGCACCACGCCATCATCTTGGCCATGCCGTACGCCGGTCCGCCGCCGACGATGTAGCTCAGGGGCGCGTCCGCGGCCGACAGCAGGTCGGCGACGCGCTCGCCCGCCTCGGCGACCTCGTCCTTGACGGCGCGCAGCGCGCCGGGAAGTGCCGGGATGCCGCGGCGGAGCTCTGACGCCTTCTCCGGGGCGCCGAAGGCGTCCAGCAGCGCTGCCGCGACCTGCTCGTTGTGGACGAGCTTGGGCTCGGTGATGGAGATCGTGTCCGGGTAGTCGAGGTGAACGTCGCCGATCTGCGACAGCCCGTTCTCACCCTGGCGGGAGATGCCGGCAACGATCGCGCCGCGCTCCTTGGCGAACGTCGCTGCGGCCACCGTCTCGGGGGTGTTGCCCGAGTGCGACGCCGCGACGACGAGCGACTTCTCGTTCAGGCCGATGGGCGCACGTGAGGTCAGCTCGGCGCTGGTGATCCGCTGCGAGACGATCCCGGATGCGTAGCGGTCTAGCAGGTCGAAGGCGGGGTAGGTCCCGAAGTGCGAACCACCACATCCCACGAGGTAGACGCGCTCGACGCCGCGCTCCACGGCGCGCTCGACCAGGGAGCGGGCCTTGCCATCCTGGTCGATCGCGTGCTGGACACACGCTTCGAAGTCGTCGGGGACCGGAATCAATTCGCTCATCGCTATCGCTTTCTCTGCGTCACTTCGCCGTCCAGGCGGATGTGGAACGTTCCCACACCGATACTCTTGCCTAAATTGGGAACGGTGTCAATAGCGAGGTGTGCGGGTTTGGCGGCGGCTCTGCACCGTCCGCCGAAACCGCTAGGAGAAACGATCGATGCGGAAGGGCTGCAGCACCGGGGCGGGGCGTCCGGTCAGGAGTTCCTCGGCCACGAGCTATCCGAGGATGAGGCCGAGCGTGGCGCCGGAATGCGTGAATAGCACCGAGAGACCGGGCACCGCCTCCACGGCGCCGACCACCGGTTCACCGTCGCCGGGGATCGGCTTGGGTCCAAGGCCGATGCGACGAACTGTGAGACGCGGAGCGCCGGCAAGCACCTTTGCTGCTTCGGCAAGCAGGCCTGTCACCGTTCCTTCCGGCACTGTGAATTCTCCGTTCCCCCCGCGGACGACGGACTCCTCGGCCCATCGGGAGTCGAGCGCCACGCCCCCGTCGGGCATCGGCCGGACGGCGACCCGCGGAGTGTTCAGCACAGTGCGCACGGGCGCGGCCAGCGGATCGGCCACGACGAGACAGGCCGGCACCGTCGCATCTGGCACCGACACACCGAGGGAGGCGAGCTGAGCAGGCGCATCGGCGCCCGTGGCGAGCACCACCCGGTCCGCGCGAACCAGACGCCCGCCATGCAGTCGAACGCCTCGCACGCCGTCTTCATCCCGCTCGACGTCAGCAGGCCCGACGCGCTCGAGCACCGTCGCGCCACCGGCGACTGCCTGCGCGAGGAGCTCCCGGATGATGTGCGGCAAGTCGATCCAGCCCTCGCCCGGATTGAAGATGGCGCCTTCCTCGTGAACGGCTTGTGCACGGACATCCGGCAGTCGAGCGGCGATCTCCGAACGGGTCACCCAGACGGTGTCGTAGCCACGTGAGCGCTCGTGCTCGAAGATGTCGCGCAGCGATTCGCCCCGGTCAGCCCACTTCAACGCTCCCTCGAAACGCAGATAGCGTTCGCTGCCTGGGCGTCGGGCCTGCCAGCTGCGGTACCGATCGATGCCGAGCATGCGCAAGGTGTGGTAGTCGCGCGAACGGATGCCGGAGGAGTTGATCCACGCCAGAGAGCGACCCGATGCTCCGTCGCCCAGAGTCCCGGCGCTCAACAGTGTCACCTTCGCACCACCGCCCACCAGATGAAGGGCGGTGGACGCTCCGAGGATGCCGCCACCGACCACGATGACATGGAGGGGGCGGGACGTGGGCATCTGGTTCCTCCGGTTTGGGCGCCGGCCCGTTCCGGCCGCGTTCGAGTGGTCAGTCTGGACGGGCACCGGTGATCTCCGCAAGTCCAAACAGGGGTCATTCCACCGCGAGACGACGCGCAGCTGCGTGGTGAGTCACGACCGAGGCGCCCGACGCTCGCGCCCGCTAGCGCCGCCCGAACAGGGCGTGCAGCAGCGGCAGCACCGACACGCACATCAGCGCGACACCCCAGCCCGATGCGGGCTCGAGCAGCAGAACGCCGCCGATCAGCATCCCGCCGAACAGCACGGCCGACACCGCGCGGTACGCGACCCGGATGATGCGGTCGAGCCGCAGCTCGAGGCTCGAGATGTCGAACGTCAGCGAGCCCGAGTCGAGGCGGTCGAGCACGCCGTCGACACGGGCGGGCAGCCGCCACATCGACGACATGTTCGACATCGCCTGCGCGCCGAGGTCCTGCATGAAGTTGCCGCTCTCGTCGCGCAGCAGCTTGGTGGCGTACGGCTCGACGGGCTCCCAGATGTTGAAGGCCGGGTCGAGTGCGCTGCACATGCCCGAGGTGAGCGACACGGCGCGCAGAAGCAGCAGCAGCTTCTCGGGGAACTGCACGGGCAGCGAGCGCACCGTCTCGCCGAACTCCAACCCGAACCGCTGCAGCTCGCGCGGGTCGACATCGCGCAGCTCGTTGAACCCCATGCCGCCGAAGCGTGCGAAGAGCACTGAGAGGGCGCGCTCGAGCTCGACGGTGTTCGTCGAGGGCAGCAGCACGCCGATCTGCTGCGCGGCGACGATCATGCCGTGGCTGTCGCGCGCGGCGACGGCGATGACGAGGGTGCGCAGGCCCGCCCGGATGCCGTCCGGCACCTCGGCCATCATCCCGAAGTCGATGAAGGTGAGGCGCCAGTCGCCGCCGTCGAGGGGCGTCACGAAGACGTTGCCGGGGTGGGGGTCGGCGTGCACGAACGAGTGGGTGAAGACCTGGTCGAGCATCACCTGGGCGAACACGTGCGCGACATCGGCGGGCTCGATGCCGGCTTCGCGCAGCGCGACCGTGTCGCTGATCTTGATCGCGGTGACGTCTTCGAGCGTGAGCACCCGTCGTGTGGATCGCTCCCACACGATCGCGGGCGCGGCAGCCCTGGCATCCGCTGCGAAGTCCTCGGCGAAACGCTCGGCGCTGGCCGCCTCGTGCAGGTAGTCGATCTCCTCGTGGCAGGTCGCGGCGAACTCCTCGACGAGCGCGGGCGCATCGACGCGCGATGACACGGCGCGCACCCGCGACGCCCAGCGCGACACCCGGCGCAGCGCCGCGAGATCGACCGCGACGATCTCGTGGATGCCGGGGCGCTGCACCTTGACGATCACGCGCTCGAGGCCGGTGTCGGCCGCGTCGGCCGCCGACAGGGTGGCGCGGTGCGCCTGACCGAGGGATGCCGCGGCCACCGGCTCCGGGTCGAACGACGCGAACGCCTGTGCGAGTGGCATCCCGAGCTCCGCTTCGGCGGCGGCACGGATGTCGTCGAACCGCTCGGCGGGAACCTCGTCCTGCAGGTCGGCGAGCTCGGCGGTGATCTCGGGCGGCAGCACGTCGAGACGCGACGACATGAACTGCCCGACCTTGATCATGAGCCCGCCGAGCTCGACGGCGAGCGCGCGGAAGCGCCGGGCGAGCCGCAACATCCGGGCATCCCGCGTGCGGTCGGCTACGCGGCCCAGCCCGAAGCGCGGCAGCACGAGCTCGAACCACCAGATCTGCGCGAACGCGCGTGCCGCGAAGCGCAGGATGCGGCGATAGCGAGCGCGGTGGTAGCGGGTCTCGTGCACGGCCGAGACTCCTTCCCCCGGAATCACCCCTCGGCGAGGATCGCGTACAGCCTACGCCGGGCGTCTTCGAGGATCTCGACGCCCTCCTTCACCTGCTCGGGTGTGCCGGTGCGGCCCAGCTGCGCGGCCGCGCTGGCGAGCTCCATGCCCGCCTTGGGAAGGCCGCCGAGAGGGCTCGACCCGCTTCCGCCGCGCTGACCGGCGCCCTCCCAGGGGGCCGGCTTCGCGGCCAGCGCCTCGGATTCGGCGATCCCGGCGTCGGTGAGCGAGTAGGTCTTGCGACCGCCCTGCTCGTCGGCGCTGATGAGACCCTCATCGGCGAGCAGCTGCAGGGTCGGGTAGACCGAGCCCGCGCTGGGCTTCCACGCCCCGCCCGAGCGCTCGCTGATCTCGCTGATGATCTGGTAGCCGTGCATCGGCCGCTCGGCGAGCAGCGAGATGACCGCCGCGCGCACGTCACCGCGCGCCATGCGCGAGCCGCCGGTGCGCTGCTCGAAGCCGGTGCGCAGCTGCTCGACGGCTTCCCACACGCCGGCGAGCGGATTGCCCGCGCCGTTGCTCGAGCCGAAGTTGAACCCACTGGAGGGGAACGATCCGTTCATGATGACCTCCTGTTGTTGAACGATAGTCAACGATATGTCGCTTACTGTCGTTCGGCAAGGGGGTCTTCGCTCGGTCAGGCGCCGTCTGCGCCCCCGCGCTCGGCGGCGAGCTCGGTCAGCTCGGCGGCCGCCTCGCGCAGCGCACGCACGACCTCGACGACGGTCGCGTCGGTGATCCGCGCCGCAGGACCGGAGACCGACACGGCGGCGGGCTGGCCGAGTCCCTGCACCGATACCGCGATGCACCGCACGCCGACCTCCTGCTCGCTGTCGTCGGCGGCGAACCCGCGCCCGCGCGCACGGCGCAGGTCGGTGATGAACGCCTCTTCGTCAGTGATCGTCTGCGGCGTGAAGCGCGGCAGACCGGTGCGGGTGATCAGTGCGCGCACCTGCCGCTCGGGCATGGTCGACAGCATGGCCTTGCCGACGCCGGTCGAGTGCGGCAGCACGCGCCTGCCTATCTCGGTGAACATGCGCATGCGCTGGCGCGACGCGACCTGCCCGGCGTACAGCACGAGGTCACCGTCGAGCACGGCGAAGTTCGCCGTCTCGTGGAACCGCTCCTCGAGCCGGCGCAGCAGCGGCTGGGCGGCATCGGCAAGCGGTGGCACGGCGTGCCTGCCGAGCGAGATCAGGCTCGCGCCGAGCGCATAGCGGCGGTCTTCGAGCTGACGCACATAGCCGAGGTGGTGCAGCGTGCCGAGCAGACGGTGCGCCGTCGGCACCGCGAGTCCGGTCCGGCCGGCGATGGATGCCAGCGACGCCTCGCCTCCGGATGCCGACAGCGCCTCGAGAAGCGAGAAGGCGCGCGCCACGGATTGCACGGTTCCCGCCGGGGCCGTGCCGGTCGCAGGGGTGCGTGGGCCTGGGTTTGCAGCTGTTCCCTCCATGAGTTCCATCATATGAAATCGCCGCTCCAAAAGATGCACGGGTGCCTAATCTGGAACTGCACTTTTGGAGGGGAATGACATGACGACCACGCGCCGGATCGTCGCCATCACCTATGCCACGGCGGCACAGGCGGTCGACCTCGCTATGCAGATCGGCGCCGAACGCGGCGTCCGCCCGGTGGTGTCGGTGGCCGACCCGTCGATGACCGAGATCGCCTTCGGCATGGCCGACGGCGCGACGCCGCACAGCGTCGAGACGAGTCGCCGCAAGGCCGCGACCGCGGCATCCACGCGTCGCCGCACCGCCCTCATCCCCGACGCGGTCGCGATCGCGCTGCCGCTGGGCACGGGCGGCCTGCTGACGACGATCGACGGCGGTCTGCCCATCTACTTCGGCGACGAGCACGCCGGCGGCCTCGGGGTCGCCGGCGGCACCCCCGCGCAGGACGCGGAGATCGCCCTGGAGACCCTGCGCCGTATCGGCGCTCGAACAGAAGGAATGGAACTATGACCTCGCACCTCAGTCGCGCCGATCTCTCGGTCGCTGCTCCCATCGTCGAGTTCGCCGAGGCGGCGCTCGCCGAGAGCGGGCGCGACATCGACGAGTTCTGGGCCGGCGCCAGTGCGATCATCCACGACCTCGGTCCGCGCAATGCCGAGCTGCTGGCGAAGCGCGACGAGCTGCAGCAGAAGATCGACGAGTTCCACCGCGCCAACCCCGGCGTGCCCGAGAAGGACGCCTACCGCGCGCTGCTCACCGACATCGGCTACCTGGTTCCCGAGCCCGAGAACGTGACGGTGACCACCGAGAACGTCGACCCCGAGATCGCCACGATGGCCGGCCCCCAGCTGGTCGTGCCGCTGCTGAACGCCCGCTTCGCGATCAACGCCGCGAACGCCCGCTGGGGTTCGCTGTACGACGCCCTGTACGGCACCGACGCCATCGACCAGTCCGGCGAGCTCGCGCCAGGCACGGAGTTCAACTTCACCCGCGCCGCCGCCGTGGTCGAGCGTGGCCGCGAGCTGCTCGACCAGATCGCCCCGCTCACCGACGGCTCGCACCGCGACGCCACCGGCTACGCCATCGCCGCCGACGGCCTGATCGTGCGCACCGCCGACGGCGACCGCCGCCTGGCCGACCCGTCGGGATTCGTCGGGTACACCGGTGAGGCGGATGCCCCGGCGGCCGTGCTGCTGGTGCACCACGGTCTGCACGCCGAGATCGTCATCGACCGCTCGGGCCGCATCGGCGCGACGGATGCCGCCGGTGCGCAGGACATCATCCTGGAGTCGGCCATCACGACGATCCTCGACCTGGAGGACTCGGTCGCGGCCGTCGACGGTGAGGACAAGGCGCTCGGCTACCGCAACTGGCGTGCGTTCATGGACGGCTCGATCAGCGAATCGGTGACCAAGAACGGCCGCACCTTCACCCGCGTGCCGAACGCCGACCGCGTCTACACGACCGCGGACGGCGGCGAGATCACCCTGCCGGGTCGCGCGGTGCTGTTCATCCGCAACGTCGGCCACCTCATGCGCACGCCCGCCGTGCTCGACCGCGACGGCGAGGAGGTGTTCGAGGGCATCCTCGACGCCATCATGACCTCCCTCGGCTCGCTGCCCGAGCTCGAGGGCCCGAACAAGGGCACCAACTCGCGCACCGGATCGATGTACATCGTGAAGCCGAAGATGCACGGCCCCGAAGAGGTCGCGTTCGCCGCCGAGCTGTTCGGCCGCGCCGAGCAGCTGCTGGGCCTGCCTGCGCGCACCATGAAGATCGGCATCATGGACGAGGAGCGCCGCACGTCGGCGAACCTGAAGGCGGCCATCGCTGCAGCATCGGACCGCGTCGCCTTCATCAACACCGGATTCCTCGACCGCACCGGCGACGAGATCCACACCTCACTGCACGCGGGACCCTTCCTGCCGAAGGCGCTGATCAAGCAGCAGCCGTTCATGAAGGCGTATGAAGACCGCAACGTCTCGATCGGTCTGGAGTGCGGGCTGGGCGGGCACGCGCAGATCGGCAAGGGCATGTGGGCAGAGCCCGACCTCATGCACGACATGCTCGAGAAGAAGATCGCCCACCCGCAGTCGGGGGCATCCACCGCCTGGGTGCCGTCGCCCACCGCCGGAACCCTGCACGCCCTGCACTACCACCAGGTCGACCCGATCGCCGTGCGCGCGACGCTCACCCCCACCGGCGACGACGCGCTCGACGCGCTGCTGGTGCCGCCGCTCGCCGGCGAGGGCGACCTCACGCCGGAGGTCGTCGCGCAGGAGATCGACAACAACGTGCAGTCGATCCTCGGCTACGTGGTGCGCTGGATCGACCAGGGCGTCGGCGTCTCGAAGGTGCCCGACATCCACGACGTCGGCCTGATGGAAGACCGCGCCACCCTGCGCATCTCGAGCCAGCTGCTGGCGAACTGGCTGACCCACGGCGTGATCACCGAAGAGCAGATCGACGACAGCCTGCGCCGCCTGGCCGTCGTGGTCGACGAGCAGAACGCCGGTGACCCGAATTACGAGAAGCTCGCCTTCGCCGAGGGCGAGAAGCCGGGCATCGCGTACACCGCGGCCCGTCGCCTGATCGTCGAGGGCGCCGCGCAGCCCAGCGGGTACACCGAGCCGCTGCTGCACGGCCTGCGTCGCGAGAAGAAGGCCGAGCAGGCGTCGGCCTGAGGTCGGTTCGCTTTGGGGGGCGGATGCTGCGGCATCCGCCCCCTTCTGTGTCCATTGAGTAGGCGAAGCGCTTCAGACGCGAGCGGATGAACACAACCGTCGCTCCCTGCTTAGAACAAGCGATCTGCGCTTGCGCTCGGTAGCGCCTCGTCAGTTGACAGGATCTGCATGAAGCGCTGATTGATGAACAGCCGTTCGCGCCCGACGCGTAGGTCGACCAGAGCGCCAATCGCTTCCAGCGCGTTCAGCCAGTTCGTCGCGGTGGGACGCGAGACGCCGCACCGTCGGACGATGTCGTTGATACGGGCGTACGGGTTCTCGAACAACACATCCAGTAGATCTGCATTGCTCCCGGCCGTGGTTTGCTCACGAATCTCCGTTCGCATGACGTTCTGCAGCGCCTGGATTCGGTCGATCTTCGACAACGTCTGCAACGCCGTCTCTTCGATGCCCCGCAGCACGAAGAGAATCCACTCTTCCCATGCGGCGTCTGCCGTCACCCCCAGCAGGAGGCGGTAGTAAGCACTCTTGTTCCGGATGATGAACCGCGAGAGATAGAGGATCGGCTCGCGTAGAAGATCAGCCTCGACGAGTTGCAGCACATTGAGAATGCGCCCCGTGCGCCCATTGCCGTCCGCGAAAGGGTGGATCGCCTCGAACTGGTAATGGGTGATCGCCATAACCACGAGCGGGTCGATGTCTGCTGTGGTGTGCACGAAGTCGACCCAGTTGTCGAGCTTGCGAAGGATCACGCTCTCGCCGGTAGGTGGAGTGTAGATCGCGTTGCGTGTGTTGGGGTCGCCGATGTATGTACCGGGCAGATCGCGCACACGCATATCGCGACGGTGGATGTTGGTGCACACCTCGATCGCCGTGTTGATCGACAGCGGACGCTTTCGGATCGCTTCCAACCCGCCGAAGAGCGCAGTGCGATAGCGCAACGTCTCCTTGGTCTCTGCTGAAGCCGAGTCCGTTGCCTCCTGAGCGAATCGGAACAACTCGTCTGTCGTCGTGACGATGTTCTCGATCTCAGAACTGGCCTGCGCTTCGAGAAGCGAGATCGAATTCACCAGCACCATGGGGTTCGGCATCCGCTTGGTTGCCTCGTCCATGGCTGCCAAGGCAGCGCGAGCGCGCGTGGTTGCCTTGAGCACCGGCCTTGTCTCGAAGTCGACGCGGGGAGGCAAGAGCGGCAACTCGTTGTACGGAGCGTCGGGTTTCCACGGCATGTGTCAAAGATAGTGACAGATCTCAGTTACGTGCAAAAAATCGGGCCGATTCTTTACACGTCTAAGGGATGTGTGATGTCGCTTTACACGTGCTGGAGGCGTGGCGAACCGGCATACAAGATCGCCTGCGAGCGAGCCGCGCGGAGGTAGGCGACCGCGCCAGCGTCGGAGATTGCGGCCGGGTTCGGCCTGCCTCGGGTCGTTCGCTTACCTCGGATGAGCGGCGAGCGCCTCGGACGGCGGGATGGCAGACGCGGCGTTCGGCGTCAACCCATTCCGCCGGCCCGGGCATCCGACCTACTCTCTTCTCATGAGTGAGCTCACCGCCCCGACCGGACGCGAACCGGCGCTGCGCGCCATCCCCCGAGACGACGGCTCGGCACCGCGTGTGCTGGTGTTCGGCGCGACTGGATACATCGGCGGGCGGCTCACCCCGCGGCTGCTGAACGCCGGGTACCGGGTGCGGGTGCTGGCACGGGATGCCGCGCGCGCGCAGTCGTTCTCGTGGGGGCCCGACGTCGAGATCGTCGAGGGCGAGGCGCAGGATCGAGATGCCGTCGCCGAGGCAATGCGCGATGTCGACGTCGTCTACTACCTGGTGCACTCGATGACCGGCGGCAAGGACTTCGAAGAGAAAGACACCGCGGCTGCGGAGTCGGTGGCGGATGCCGCGGCCGCAGCCGGCGTGAGCCGGATCGTGTACCTCGGCGGGCTGCATCCGGACGACGTCGAGCTGTCGCCCCATCTGCGCTCGCGGGTGCGGGTGGGCGAGATCTTCCTCGAATCGGGAGTGCCGACGCTGGTGCTGCAAGCCGGGGTCGTGATCGGATCGGGATCGGCGTCGTTCGAGATGATCCGCCATCTCACCGACGTGCTGCCGTACATGCCCGCGCCGAAGTGGGTGCGCAACCACATCCAGCCGATCTCGATCCGGGATGTGCTGCACTACCTGCTGGGCGCGGCGCGCATCGACGAGTCGGTGAACACGGCGGTCGATGTCGGCGGGCCCGACGTGCTGCGCTACGGGCAGATGATGAACGGATACGCGCTCGAGGCGGGCCTGCGGCAGCGCGCGATCGCGTCGCTGCCGGTGCTGACTCCGCGGCTGGCGTCGCACTGGGTGAATCTGGTCACGCCGGTGCCGCGGTCGATCGCGCGACCGCTGGTCGAATCGCTGCAGAACGAGTGCGTGATGAAGAATCATGCGATCGACGACCTGATCCCCCGGCCCGAGGGCGGCCTGACGCCCTATCGGAAGGCGGTGGCGATGGCGCTGGGCCGGGTGGATGCCGACGGCGTCGAGACCAGCTGGCAGGATGCCGAGGTGTCTGGCGCGCCGAGCGATCCGCTGCCGAGCGACCCGGATTGGGCCGGGCGCACGGTGTTCACCGACGAGAGGTCGGTGAACACGACGGCGCCGGTGGCCGAGGTGTGGCGCGTGATCACCGGCATCGGCGGCGAGAACGGCTGGTACTCCTCCCGGTTTCTCTGGGCGGTGCGCGGTGTCATGGACCGCGTGATCGGCGGTGTCGGTCTGCGTCGGGGGCGGCGCAGCCGCTCGACGGTGCGTCCCGGCGATGCCGTCGACTTCTGGCGAGTCGAGGCGGTCGAGGAGCCGCTGGTGCTCGAGTCGGGCGAGGGCTCTCGAGGTGGTCTGCTGCGGTTGCGCGCCGAGATGATCGTGCCGGGGTCGGCATGGCTCGAGCTGCGAGCTGTTCCGGATGCCGACGGCACCCGCTACGAGCAGCGCGCGGTGTTCTTCCCCCGTGGCCTGCTCGGCCGGCTGTACTGGCTGGCGGTGCTGCCGTTCCACGGGTTCATCTTCACCGGCATGGCCGCGCGCATCACCGCCGAAGCGGAGGGCGGAGCGAGCAAGACCGATCGCGGTCATTGAGCAGGCGGTCGTTGAGCGAGCGCCAGCGAGTCGAAACGCCGCCGACAAATGACCCCATCACCCGAGAGGGTTTGTCAACGGGCATCCGGAGCGCATCCCCGGGATGACAGGCTGAACCTCCACCGACAGACGGGAGTCACGATGTCCGATCCCACGCCGTTCCCCACCGACCCGATGAAGGCCGAGGGTACCGACCCCGACCTGAGCAAGGATGACGACTCGCGTCAGGCATCCGGCACAGCAGACGACGACCGCCCCGACGACCGCGAGCCCACTCACGACGAGCAGATGCGCGACCGCAGAGCAGCCGAGCAGCAGGACTTCGGCGAGAAGTACACGAACATCGACTGATGGCCGCGTCGCCGGCGCACCGATGGTGCGCCGGCGTCCTCACGACGTGCCGCGGCCCGACTTCTGCTGCAGACGCTCGATCTGCTCGGATGCCTGGGCCTTATTGAGGTCACCGGGCAGCTCCTCGCCGGCCTCGCGAGCGAGGGTGTCGAGGTAGCTCCGCTGGGGCGCGGTCATCGGCTCATCGCCCGTGACCCAGTCGGACGGATCTTTCGCCGCGGGGTTCTGCGGGTCTTCGGCGCCGAGGGTCTCTTCGGAATCATTGGTGTCAGACATGCGGCGAGCGTACGCCGCGTCACCGACACCCCGAGCGGGATTGACAATCGCCTCTGTCATCGGCGCCGATGTCGGCGCCGCCCGTCACAATGGCTGAGATGAGCGACGACCTGGATGACCGGCTGCGCCGGATCGGGCAGCATCCGTTCCGGGCGCGGTTCCATCTGCGCGGGCGTGACAGGGCGATCGTCGATCTGCGCGGCATCGAGACCATCCGCCGACACGCCCGCGAGATCATCGATCAGCGGCTCGCGCCGGCCGAGCCGCGCAACGACGGCAAGCAGACGCCGTACCGCGGGCATCCGGTCTTCGTCGCGCAACACGCGACCGCCACCTGCTGCCGCACCTGCCTGTCGCGCTGGCATGGCATTCCCAAGGGGCACGCGCTCACCGACGGCGAGCGCGAGTACGTCGTCGAGGCGATCAGCCGATGGATCGTCGCGGAATACTTTCCGAAGACGCCGCCGGCGTGACCCGGGAGCGCGGAGCACGAGCAGCATCCGTGGCATCCGCTCTACTCTGGAACGTCTGCCTCATCCCTGCGAGGCGCGCTCAGGAGCCGCATGTCCACCGCATCCGTCGATGACCCCGCCCGCTACCGGCCGAACCCGTCGGTGCTGACCGCGCTGAAGAGCCCGCGGATGCTGACAAGCGAAGTGCTCGCGGGTCTCGTCGTCGGTCTGGCGCTGATCCCCGAGGCGATCGCGTTCTCGGTGATCGCCGGGGTCGACCCGAAGGTGGGGCTGTTCTCGTCGTTCATCATGGCGGTGTCGATCGCGTTCCTCGGCGGTCGGCCCGCGATGGTGACCGCGGCGACGGGCGCCGTGGCGCTGGTGATCGCGCCGGTGGCGCCGACGTACGGCATCGACTACTTCATCGCGACGGTGATCCTCGCCGGGGTGTTCCAGGTGCTCCTCGGCGTGCTGGGCGTGGCCAAGCTGATGCGGTTCATTCCGCGCAGCGTGATGGTCGGGTTCGTGAACTCGCTGGCGATCTTCGTGTTCAGCTCGCAGTTCCCGCAGCTGATCGACGTGCCGTGGCTGGTGTATCCGCTGGTCGCGCTGGGAATCGCGGTGATGATCGTGATGCCGCGCATCACCAGGGTGATCCCCGCGCCGCTGGTCTCGGTGGTCATCGTCACGGGCGTCGTGCTCGCCTTCGCGATCGCGGTGCCGACCGTGGGCGATCAGGGCGAGCTGCCACGCAGCCTGCCGTCGCTGTTCATCCCGAATGTGCCGCTGACCTGGGAGACGTTCACGATCATCGCACCGTTCGCACTCGCCGTCGCGCTGGTCGGGCTGATGGAGTCGCTGCTCACCGCGAAGCTCGTCGACGAGATCACCGACACCCACTCGCGCAAGGGCCGCGAAGCGTGGGCGCAGGGAGTGGCGAACATGCTGTCGGGCGCGTTCGGCGGCATGGGCGGATGCGCGGTGATCGGTCAGACGATGATCAACGTGAAGGAGTCGGGGGCGCGCACCCGCATCTCGACGTTCTGCGCCGGCGTCTTCCTGTTCCTGCTCGTGGTCGTGTTCGGCGACTTCGTCGCGACGATCCCGATGGCGGCGCTGGTCGCGGTGATGATCATGGTCGCGATCGGCGCCTTCGACTGGCACAGCGTGCGCCCGTCGACTCTGAAGCGGATGCCCAAGAGCGAGACTTTCGTGATGGTCTCGACCGTCGTGCTCGTGCTGCTCACCCACAACCTCGCCGTCGGCGTCGTCGGCGGCGTGCTGGTCGCGTCGGTGCTGTTCGTGCGGCGAGTGGCGCACCTGGTCACCGTGACGCGTTCGGTGTCTGACGGGGTCGCCCGGTATGTCGTGGAGGGCGAGCTGTTCTTTGCCTCGAGCAACGACCTGACGACGCTGTTCTCGTACTCTTCTGACCCTTCGTCTGTGGTGATCGACCTGTCGGGATCGCACGTGTGGGATGCCTCGACCGTCGCGGCGCTGGATGCCATCGAGACGAAGTACGCCGCGTACGGGAAGTCGGTGGAGATCGTGGGGATGAACGACGCGAGCGGGGTGTTTCACGGGCGCTTGAGCGGCGGGTTCGAGTAGGGAAGAACTCACGCCTGCACGAACGCCACCGCCCGCGCCGGCGCGCCGTCGCGCTGCGACGCCTGGCCCCTGCTGACGCACTGAGCGTGCCGAAGTACCCCTAGCCCAACATGCGGCAGGCACCAGAGGTAGCGGATGCGCCGTGACAGCGCGGACGATCACCGACGCGCAGGATCAGGCTGCGATGTCGAATCGTGCTCGACCACCCCGGCGCGGCGCGCGGGCAAGGTCGACGTGTGGTGGTGGCACGAACCAGACAGTGTTGCCGTGTCCGGGTGGGTCGATGCGGATGTCCCATCCGTTGTCGTGGATGCGATGATGACAGGTCTCGCAGAGCAAGACTCCATTCGCCAGGTCGGTCGGTCCGGCGTCGCGTTGCCACCATCGAACGTGATGCGCCTTGGCCATGCCGGGAGGCAGCCCGCACATGGCGCATCCGCCGTCGCGTTCGGCGAGAGCGAGACGCTGGGCCGGGGTGAACAGCCGTCGCCTACGCCCCCAGTCGAGCACTTCACTGTCTCCGCCGAGAACGCACGGGATGATCCCGCCGTCGGCGGCCATGCGGCGAGCGGCGCTGATGCTGATCGGCTGATCAATCCCGTCGATCGTCGCCGAACCGGTGCCCGCCTGAAGGTCCTGCAGAGTCATCCGCACCACCACCGTCGCACCTGCGAGCGCGGGCGTCTGCGCGGTGCAGCCGAGCATGTGTGATCCGAACAGGCTCAGAGCGTCGGCCTGCAGCATCGGGACAGTACGGCGATCGGCATCCGGCGCCTCGGGATCCGGTGCATCCTGTCGGGCCGCGAATGCGGCGGTGACGTATCCGCGGATCGCGGTGATCACCGGGGCGGCACTCTCGGGGTCGAGCAGCGCGTTCAGGTGAACCATCCCGTCACGCTCGAACATCGTCAGTGACCGCTTGGCGCGCTGCTCTTCCGCGCGCGGCTCCACTCCGTCCGGGTCGAGCCACGCCTCGGCACGGACGATCAGCTTGCGCACGTCGTCCAGAGACAGCCCGACCGCGGCCTCAGTGAGGATCCGCTCGCCCTCGCTCGTCCGCTCAGGCCCTGCAGCGATACGGCACCGATCGAGCAGGCTGATGATGAGCCCGGCCACCTGCGAACTGACTGCACCGTCAGACAGGGCTTCCCGCACCAGCGGATAGCGCGCGGGAAGCCGATCACCGAGCAGATCCGCCCGCGGAGCCGTCGCCTCCCCAACCTTGATGAGTCGAATCGCATCCCCCGTCGAGACGCCGGTGGTCGCCGCGATGAGTTTCGCCGGCGTGCGGTACCCCTGCTGCTTGGCCAGGCTGCCTGCTCCGAGCTCAGGACGCGACTCGCGAGAGCCCTGTGCGTCAGGATGGGGTGAGACACCAGCACTGCTGACCTTCGCACTGCACGGGGCGAGAACGGACCAATACTGAGATGACGATGACGGTTGCTGACGTCGGCACCGATGATGGGGCTATGGCTCCTCGTGCTGACCGGCCCAAGAGGCGGACGTTCACCGCCGAGTTCAAAGCGGCGATCCTGGCCGAGTACGACGCCGCGGACCGCTCTGGGCGTGGGGAGATCCTGCGCCGGGAGGGCCTGTACACCTCCCACATCATCGAGTGGCGCAAGGCCGCGGCCGCCGGCTCGCTGTCCGGGCTGGGCAGCAAGCCGCGGGACCGGCGCGAGCGGGAGCTGCAGGCGCTACGGGCCCGGGCGGAGAAGGCCGAGGCCGAGCTGGCCAAGACCAGGGCGGCGCTGGACCTGATGGGAAAAGCACACGCGCTCTTGGAGACGCTCTCCGAGAGCGCGGACAAGCCGCCGCGGTCGCCGCGGTGATCAACCCGGCCGTCGACGGGCTGGCCGAGCACGTCGGCACCGCGGCTGCGTGCGCGCTGCTGGGTCGCTCCCGCGCCAGTCACTACCGGGCCAAGAACCCGCCACCGCCACGTCCACGGACACCGCGGCCGGCACCGGCGAACAAGCTGTCCGCCGCCGAGCGGGCCCACGTGCTGGCCGTGTTGACCAGCCAGCGGTTCGCGGACAAGTCGGTCGCCCAGGTCTGGGCCACGCTGCTGGACGAGGGCACCTACCTGTGCTCGATGTCCACGATGCACCGGATCCTGCGCGAGCACGACATGGCCGGGGAACGGCGCCGGCAGGCGAGCCACCCGCCCCGGACCCGGCCCGAGCTCGTCGCGACGGCGCCGGGGCAGGTGTGGAGTTGGGACATCACAAAGCTCAAGGGGCCGGAGCGGGGCGTGTACTACGACCTGTACGTCGTGCTCGACATCTTCTCCAGGTTCGTCGTGGGCTGGACCATCGCGGCCCGCGAGGACGCCGAGATCGCCAAGAACCTGCTCGAGCACGCCATGGGCATCCATGGCGTGCCGGAGGCGATCCACGCCGACCGCGGGACCTCGATGACCTCCAAACCGGTCGCTCAGCTGCTCGTCGACCTCGGGGTGGCCAGGTCGCACTCCCGCCCGCACGTGTCGAACGACAACCCTTACAGCGAGGCGGCGTTCAAGACGCTGAAGTACGCCCCGGTCTTCCCCGAGCGCTTCGGGTCCCTGGCCGACGCCGGCGCGTTCGCCGAGCAGTTCTTCGCCTACTACAACCACGAGCACCGCCACTGCGGGATCGGGCTGCACACCCCCGCCAGCGTCCACTTCGGCACCGCCGGGCAGGTCCGCGCCCAGCGCCAGGCCACCCTGGACGCGGCCTACGCCGCCCGTCCCGAGCGCTTCGGCCACCGCCGACCCCAGGCGCCCAAGCTGCCCGAGGCCGCCTGGATCAACCAGCCCTCACAGGAGGCCCTCATACAGACCGCCTGACGGAATCTGTCTCACCCGCCTTGACACTTTCCGGAGATCCCCGCGGCGACGTCGGCGTGCACGGCATCCAATCGACGCTTCACCATCCCGATAGCGCTGTCGATGGCGATCAACTGCTCACGGGTCAGATCCGTGGCATCTTCCGCCTCGCCCCACGATCGATCGAGCGACGACATCGCTTCGATCAACGGCGTGAGCTTCGACATGCACCAATAGTAGATCTGTTCGATACCCATGTCAACACTTTCTCGAATCTTTCTTCGAAAAAATTCGAGCCACCCACGTCGCGCCCCACTACCCATCGCGCCATGCCTCGACGGGATCAGCAATCAGCTGCTTTCCGAGTGCAGTGACCACGACCCGTCCTTTCACCGCCGGACGAGCCCCGCACGCCGCGCGAACGAGCCGAGCAGATCCGCCGCACTTTCGGCATCTCAGAACCAGCCACCGTGCAGAGAGACCGGCCCGGTGAAGAAGTGGTCAGCGCGCCTGATACTCGGCGCGCAGCGCCTCGCGGTTCGGCCGGGCGCCCTGCGCCAGGCGGGCGAACAGCCAAGCCGGGTCGATCTGCAGGAAGTAGCGGAAGAGGATCGCCACCGACTTCTGCGTCACCCGCCGGTCGTCGATGAGCAGCTGCACGCCGTGATCGACCGACCACACCGCGGCGGTCGCCCCGTCGACCTTCACGACCCACGACCATCCGGGCGCTCGCACATCCGGCGCCACCTGCTCGATGACGGCGCTGAGACGCATGCCCCGTCGCACGCGCACCACCGCAGCATGCGAGACGACGTCGTCGCCCGCAGCGACACTCTCACGATCGACATGCACCTCGACAGATGAACCGAACACGACCTCGAGCCTAGTTCGCGGCGGGCGCGCGGAATCGGTCGGCAGGACTGCCGGCTATCCGGCCCGTCTCTCGGCCACGATGGCCTGGCCCACCGCGTCGTTCGGGTCGAGCCTCAGCCCGATGTCGACCAGCACGATGCGCCCGCACAGCCGAGGCCCCTCACCGCGAGTGAGGCCGGCCTTGACTGCACCGAACGTCACCGTCGTCGTCGCGGTGAGCACGGCCTCGTCGGCAGCGCCGGTGTCGGCGTCGAGCCCGCTGGGCAGGTCAACGGCGGTGACCACGGCGGATGCCGGCAGCAGCGCGGTCACCGCATCGCGGGCCTGCGCCCGCAGGGCACCCCGCGCGCCGATGCCGAGGATGCCGTCGACGATCACGTCATAGACGGCCGGGTCGAGATCGGCGAGACGGATGCTGCGCGCCCCGGCACCCATCGCCGCCTGCAGCGCCTCTTCGTGCACGCGGTCGGAGGTGCGCAGGACGTCGATGGGAACCCCGCGCGTCGCGATGGCGGCAGCGGCGAACAGCGCGTCGCCGCCGTTGTCACCGGGACCTGCCAGCACCAGCATCCGCTCGGGTTGGTGCTCGGCGATCACCTCGGCGAGCGCAGTGGCCGCCCGGCGCATGAGCGGCACACCGGCGGCGAGCAGCGGCGCCTCCGCAGCCCGCACCTGCGCGCCGGTGAAGGCGGGGACGTCAAGGCTCATGCTCTCACGCTGCCGTACCGTCGGCCTCGGACTCCAGGTCTCTGAGCCGGCGGAGCTTCGCCCAGGGGTAAAAGGCGATCCACATGACCGACGCGATCGAACCGCCCATGATCATCGATGCGATATCCATGTCCGCGACTGTACGCGGGAGCCGGGCGGCGGGAATCCCCCGCGAGGGGGACATCGAACGCCCCTCCTGAACACTGCTGCTTCCGCATCTGCGGAGCGCGAGCTCTCAGGTCAGGCGTTCGAACACCATCGTCGCCTGGATGCGGTCACCGCCGCCGAAGCCGGTGCTGCCCGACGAGGAGGTGGTGATCGTGTGCAGTCGATACCCGAGAGCGGCCTGCTTGTTGATCACCTTCTCGAGCTCGGTGAGATTGCCCGATCCGCTGCCGAAGAACTTCTCTTTCAGCACGACCTGCAGCACGACGTAGCTCATGCCCTGCGGCGCGGGGCGCGGCTGGGCTCCGGCTTCTGCGTCGGCGCGTGCCCGGTTGATCATCCCGTCGAGGCGGGGTTCTTTCGGAGCGGGCGGCTGCACGGAGTCGGTCCACTGCTGACCGTCCCACCACCGCATCGTTCCGGATCCGTCGTCGTACCAGCCCGCCTGTGCCTCAGCCATCCGATTTCCTCTCCCTTGTCTGGCATCCGCGCCATCTCCGTGCCACCGTAGCGTCGAGACGTGCGCGATTCCTTCCCAAAACGCATAGGGGCACGCGAGTCGCAGCACGGTAGTGCCATCCGGGTAGATCGTTGTCATTCCGCGACTTCGAATGTCACACCCGAACGCTGGTATCTGGATTAGTTGCTCCGCACGGACGACAGGAACGCCCCGGGTTCCGAGTCTCACGCCCGATCACTCCTGGGCGGTACTCGGCGTGCATGCAGAGCACTCCTGCGGCAAGCCGCCGTTGGGCAATCCGGTGCTGCGCGCACCTCCGTGAAGAGACACCCATGTCGATCCCCAACCCTCCCGCACCCGCTCAAGCCTCCCGTACCGCCCGCCGCGCCGTACGGCACGACTCCGGTCGCGCCTGCCCCGTACGCGGCCGCTCCCCCGGCGCCGTACGCGGATGCTCCCGGCCAGC
>NZ_JAZEXK010000003.1:0-3994 GCF_047306725.1 Microbacterium sp. OR16
CCCCCCCGTTACTTTCTTCGTAGCCGTTCGGTGAGCATGCTGGGCGGTGGCAGCCTGCCGGGCTCGGCATGATTGGTCCCCCCTGTCGTACGCATGATCCGGGGGGTGTTGTCACCGAACCTGGTTGGCGGTGGGTGATCGCTGATAGGGGCCAGGCCCGAGCACGCTCGAGGTCGTTCGTAACGTGGATGCCGAGACGCACCGTCGCAGCTGTCAACCCGGGCGAACGGAGGAGCTGTGGTCACCCAGATCGAGAACTACGACCAGGTCGACGTGTTCGTCGGCCTCGACGTCGGCAAGGGCGAGCACCACGCGGTCGCTCTGGACCGGGCCGGGAAGAAGCTATACGACCGACCCCTGCCCAACGACGAACGCCGACTCAGAGCGGTGCTCGCCGACCTGCAGGGGCACGGCGTGGTGCTTTTGATCGTCGATCAGCCGGCAACGATCGGCGCGTTGCCGGTCGCGGTCGCGCAAGCCGCAGGCGCGCTGGTTGGATATCTGCCGGGACTGGCGATGCGACGCATCGCAGACCTTCACCCAGGCGAAGCGAAGACCGACGCGAGGGACGCGGCGATCATCGCGGAGACCGCGCGGACGATGCCGCACACCCTGCGGTCGATCCAGGTCACCGACGAGCAGGTCGCGGAACTATCGATGCTCTGCGGCTTCGACGACGACCTCGCCGCCCAGATCACCCAAGTCGGCAACCGCGTCCGTGGGCTGCTCACCCAGATCCATCCCGCACTGGAACGCGCCATCGGGCCACGGCTCGATCACCCCGCGATCCTCGACCTCCTGCAGCGATACCCCTCACCGGCCGCGATGCGCGCCGCCGGCGAGAAACGGGTCGCTACGCGAATGCTGAAACACGCACCGCGCAAAGGTCGCGACTGGGCGCACGAGATCATTGCCGCACTCGGCGAGCAGACGGTCGTGGTCACCGGCACGAACGCGGCAGCCATGGTGGTCCCGCGACTGGCCGCGCAGCTCGCGACGTTGCGGAAGCAACGTGACGATGTCGCGGCGGAGGTCGAGAAGATGGTTGATGCGCACCCTTTTCAGCCCGTGCTGACGAGCATGCCCGGAGTCGGCGTCAGGACCGCAGCCAGAGTCCTCACCGAAGTCGCCGGCAAACACTTCCCCACCGCCGGACACCTCGCCGCCTACGCCGGCTTGGCACCCGTTACTCGAAGATCGGGGTCCTCGATCCGGGGTGAGCACTCATCGCGCCGCGGGAACAAGATCCTCAAGAACGCGATGTTTCTCTCCGCCTTTGCCGCGCTACGCGACCCCGAATCCCGCGCCTACTACGACCGCAAGATCAGCCAGGGCAAACGCCACAACCAAGCGCTGCTCGCTCTCGCCCGCCGACGATGCGACGTCCTCTACGCGATGCTCCGGGACGGGAGCCTCTACCAGCCGTCTCCGACGAGACTGGTCGCCTGAGGCACATCAACTGCAAACGCACCGCTGGGCCGCCGCCTACAGTGAGATGCAATGGTTGTCACGACAATCCGGCTTAGCGGTGGGCTACTTGTCCGCTCGCGGGACGGGATCGTGTCTAAGTCGGAGCGCGACGTATAGACCGCAGCGCCGACAGATGAGGGCCCCCGAGTCCCCCAGTGCGTGAAGTTTCGAACGCTGATAGCTTCGGCCGCAGCATGAGCACCATGGTGCGACCGCTGGCTTCGGATCGATATCGGCATTCTGCACAAGCCAGATGCTACCGGCGAACATGCTTCGCGACTCTATGGGCTGCTCGCTCCGGGAAGACGCCAGCTGAGGCGGCGCCAGGTCTATGGCCTCGACGTGGAGAGCGTCGTATGGCGCAGGCAGTTACTGCGGGATCAGGTTGCAGACGCTGCCTGCGGAGCATTCCGCCGGGTCAAGCATCCGGCTTGCCGCAATCATGCCGACAAGTTCCGCTTCGAGTCGGGCAAGCTCTTCCTGCCGCGCACGGACCTCGGAGAGCTTCTCGGCCAGCAGGAATTCCACATGTGAGCAGGGAGCTTGTCCAGCCTCTCGCAGCTCGAGAACTCCTGCGATATCGGTCAGCTTGAGGCCGGCGGCCTGCGCAGCACGGATGAACCCTATTCGTGCGACCGTACGGTCTTCGTACGACCGGTATCCGTTGCTCTCTCGGTGGGGGGCCGGCAGCAGACCTTCGCGTTCGTAAAACCGGATGGTCTGTGTGCTGACGCCGGACATTTCGGCGAGGTCTCCGATGCGCATGTCTCCATCACACCACTTGACCTTGCATCTGACTACAACGTTTAGGGTCGGTGCATGGAAATCACGGTGCAGTACTTCGACGGCTGTCCGAACTGGGAGACCGCCGCGGAACGCGTGGCAATGATCGCCGCGGAGCGTTCTGAGCTCACGGTGAAACGTCAGCGCGTAGCCACGCAGGCGGACGCGGAAGCGCTGGACTTCCGTGGCTCCCCCACGCTTCTCCTCGACGGGGCGGCCTTGTTCCCGGCACCAGATGCGCCGCCGGGCTTGTCCTGCCGGGTCTACCTGACCCCGAACGGTCTTGCCGGATCCCCGACGCTGGAACAGTTGCGCGACGCGATCGCCCACGCGGAAGCAGCTGCGGAATGAGCGACTCGTTCGACCTAATCGTGATCGGCGCGGGCATGGCGGGAATCGCTTCGGCCAACAAGTGCGCCGCGCAGGGATGGCGGGTCGGGATCGTCGACGAACTCCCCTACGGCGGAACATGCGCGCTGCGCGGCTGCGATCCGAAAAAGATCCTGCGCCGCGGCGCAGAGGTCATCGACTCAGCTCAGCTGATGAGCGGCACCGGTATCGACCAGAACGGGATGGCCCTGGATTGGCCAGCGCTGATGGAGCGGAAACGCGGTTTCACGGATCGTGTCCCGAAGCGGATGGAGAACGAACTCACCGGCAATGGCGTCACCACCTTCCACGGGCACGCCGAGTTCACCGGGGCCAACGAGCTCACCATCGACGGCACCGCCCATCGATCGGACAGGTTCCTCATCGCCTCCGGTGCGACCCCGCGCCCCCTGGACTTCCCCGGTGCCGGGAATCTCATCGACAGCACCGGGTTCCTCGATCTCGATCAGCTACCGCAAAAAATCGTGTTCATCGGCGGCGGCTTCATCTCGTTCGAATTCGCCCACATCGCCGCCCGTGCGGGCGCCGACTGCGTGATCATCGACCGAGGTTCGCGCCCGCTGCGCCAGTTCGATCCAGACCTCGTCGAACTCCTCATCAGCCGAACCGAGCAGGCCGGCATCCGTGTCCTTCGCAACACGACCGTCACCGGAATCGAAGCCACGCCGGCCGGCCACCGGGTCGGCATTGACACCACCGGCAGCGCGGGCAGCATCGACACCGGCCTCGTCGTTCACGGCGCCGGCAGGGTCCCCAACCTCGCCAGCCTGCATCTAGACGCCGCCGGGATCGCCAGCGGCCGCCGCGGCGTCACGGTCGCCCCCCACCTGCAAAGCACCACCAACCCGGCCGTGTACGCCGCCGGCGACGCCGCAGACACTCCTGGCCACCCCCTCACCCCCGTTGCCGTGTTCGAAGGCAAAGTAGCCGCATCCAACATGATCAGAGGCACCACGATCGCTCCCGACTACACCGGCGTGCCCACCACTGTGTTCACCATCCCCGAACTGAGCCGTGTCGGACTCCTCGAGCACGAAGCGGTCGAAGCCGGGCACGACATTGCGGTCCGGTTCACCGACACCAGCCACTGGTACTCCACCTACCGAGTCGCCGAAACCACCGCGGCCGCGAAGATCATAATCGACACCGCCTCCGACCGGATCCTCGGCGCACATCTCCTCGGCCTGGACTACTCCGAACTCATCAACACCTTCGGACTCGCCATCAAGCTCGGCCTCACCACCCAGCAACTCAAATCCGCCACCGCCACCTACCCGTCCCTCGGCTCCGACCTCGGATCGCTGCTCTAGAACACTTCGCTTGACTAACCACATAGGGGCACCCCCCCCCG